>NZ_CP045067.1:1235000-1835000 GCF_016864015.1 Lacinutrix sp. WUR7
TTTTGATGCTGCACAACGTGGTAACGGTTACGTTATTTGCGATGACTTTGAAGACGATATTTACATAGCTTCCAATAATGTTAATAAAGCATTAAACGGAGATCAAGTAGAACTTTATGTGTACAAACGTAGAAAACGTGGTAAACTTGAAGGTGAAATCACCAATATTATTAAACGTGCAAAAACGGATTATGTTGGTATTATTCAAATTCACGCTAAAAAGAATTTTGCTTTTGTAGTAGTCGATGGTAACAAAATGAAAACAGACATTTTTGTACCAATCAATAAAACAATGAATGCCCAAGATGGTGACAAAGTATTAGTCACTATGGAAGATTGGCCAGATAGAGCAGATTCTCCTAACGGACGCGTCATTAAAGTTCTTGGTAAAGCTGGTGAACATAATACCGAAATCCACGCAATTCTTGCAGATTATGGTTTGCCATATGAGTTTCCAAATGAAGTAGAAGACTTTGCAAATAATATTGATTTACAAATTAAGCCAGAAGAAATTGCCAAACGTCGTGACATGCGTAAAGATTTAACCTTTACCATTGATCCAAAAGATGCAAAAGATTTTGATGATGCCTTATCGTTTACTGTTTTAGAAAATGGTAATTACGAAATAGGAATTCATATTGCAGATGTTTCGCATTATTTGCAAGAAGGAACTGTTTTAGACGATGAAGCTTATGAACGTGCAACCTCTGTGTATTTAGTAGATAGAGTAGTACCAATGCTTCCAGAAGTATTGAGTAATGGCGCATGTTCTCTTAGACCACATGAAGAAAAATATACCTTTTCAGCAGTATTTGAATTAAATAATAAAGCCGAAATTAAAAACGAATGGTTTGGAAGAACGGTTACCTATTCTGATGCGCGTTTTGCTTATGAAGAAGCACAAGCTATTATTGAAAGTAAAACAAATGTAATTCCAGCGGAAGTTTCATTAACAGGAAAAGAATATAAAACAGACCAAGCAATTGCAGACGCTGTTTTAAAAATGGACGAACTTGCAAAAATTATGCGCGGACAACGTATGCGATCTGGAGCAATTAGTTTTGATAAAGTAGAAGTAAAATTCGAATTAGATAAGGATTCAAATCCTGTTGGCGTTTTCTTTAAAACTAGTAAAGATGCTAATAAACTAATTGAAGAATTTATGTTATTAGCAAACCGAAAGGTTTCAGAGTTTGTAGGAAAACAAAAACCAGAAAAAACATTTGTGTACAGAGTGCATGATGAGCCAAATGAAGAGAAATTAATGGCTTTACAAGGCATTGTATCTAAATTCGGACATAAGCTTAACTTCAATAGTAAAGAAGGTATAGCATCTTCTTTAAATAAGTTATTAAGCGATGTACAAGGTAAAAAAGAACAAAACCTGGTAGATACTCTAGCTATTAGAACCATGTCTAAAGCAGAATATACGACTAAAAATATTGGACATTATGGTTTAGCATTCGATTATTACAGTCACTTTACGTCACCAATTCGTAGGTATCCAGATGTTATGGCACATCGTTTATTACAACGCTATTTAGATGGTGGAAAATCTGCAAATGCAGAGGTTTACGAAGAACGCTGTAAACATTGTAGTAATATGGAATACTTAGCTACAAAAGCCGAAAGAGATTCTATTAAATACATGCAAATTCGTTTTATGCAAGATCATTTAGACGAACCATTTAAAGGGGTTATTTCTGGTGTTACCGATTGGGGAATTTATGTAGAAATTATCGATAATAAATGTGAAGGAATGATTAGAACTCGCGATATTAAAGGCGATTACTATGAATTTGATCAAGAACAATTTGCACTAGTTGGTCGCGATACAAAAACCATGTACCAACTTGGTGATGAGATTATTGTGAAAGTAAAACAAGCAGATTTAATTAAACGTCATTTAGATTTCGAATTAATTGGAAAATCTGAAGGATAAAATGAATACCAAAATAGTTTAACTAATGCTATTCTTGTTTTTTTACGAGAATAGCATTTTTTATTTTTAACAAGTAACATTTTACCAAAATCAACAACTAATAAAAAGTATTCTTCCTTCGAAACTTTCGAAGGAAGAGAATGCTATTCAGCACAAATTATTAACCATACTAAAAACAAAAACCATGATTTTAACCACAACAAACACTATTGAAGGACATAAAATTCACGATTATTTAGGCGTTATCACAGGAGTAGCTATCAATAGAAAACAAACCGGAATGTCTTTTAGTATGAAAAAGTATTATGATTCTTTAGAACTAAATATTAATGATGTAAAAGAAGAAGCATTTCAAAAACTAAGACAAAATGCTATTGCAGTAAAAGCAAATGCTGTTGTAGGTATCACCGTAGACGTAGAAACGTTTGCAACTTCAGGAATTCTTATGGTTTCTATAACAGGAACAGCTGTTAAAGTTGCCTAAAAATCAATTTATTACATTCTTAATTTTATAAATTTGTTCTATAATTTTATAAAACATATTATGAAAAATTTACTATACGTACTATTTGCATGTATTACTATAACAAGCTTTGCACAAGAATCTCAAGAAAATGTTATTGGTGCTTTCAGTGAAATAAAAGTCTATGATCGAATAGAAGTAGCACTTATTAAAGCAGATGAAAATAAAGTAGTAGTTTCTGGTAAAAACACTAAAGATGTTGTTATTGTTCATAAAGGCGACATTCTTAAAATTAGAATGACACTACAAAAAGCATTTAATGGCGAGGATACCACAGTACAAGTTTATTATACCACATTAGATGTTATAGATGCAAATGAAGGCACTTTTATAGGTTCTAATGATGAAATAGAACAGTTTGACCTAAAGGTTAAGGCACAAGAAGGAGGAAACGTTAGCTTAAACGTAAAAGGACTTAATTATTTAGATATTAAAGCTATTACTGGAGCAAGTATTAAAATAACTGGAACAGCTGTAAATCAAACTATAGATATTAACACCGGAGGATCTTATAAAGGAAAAGATTTAGTTGCAGAAAACACAACCGTTACTATAAAAGCAGCAGGGACAGCATTCACAAATACTACCAAAAAAGTGATTGCTAAAGTGAGAGCAGGAGGAAGTATTTATATTTATGGAAACCCAGAAATAGTAGATGAAAATACTATTTTAGGAGGAAAAATTATTATTAAAGAATAATACTAGCATTTTTCTTAAATTTGTAAGAAAGAATCTCTCATGCTAGATGCTATTTTAAAAGCAATCCCTTTTGGTATTATATTATCGTTCACAATTGGACCTGTTTTTTTTGTGCTATTAGAAACTAGTGCAACAAAAGGTTTTAAGAGTGCACTAATTTTTGATTTCGGAGTAATTCTAGCAGATATCTTATTTATTATTGTTGCTTTTTATAGCACCAGTATGCTTTTAGAAAAAATGAAAGACGATCCTAGTTTTCTCATTTTTGGAGGCGTTTTATTAACCGCTTATGGATTAATTTCTTTTATAAAAACTTCAAAATCCTTTCGTGAAATTGTTAGAGAATACCATAAAGTAGAATTTAAAAAGAACTATGGTAAACTATTTATTAAAGGCTTTTTATTAAACTTTATTAATATTGGTGTGCTACTTGGTTGGCTTGGTTTTATTGTAATAGGTAGCTCTTTAACAGAAAGCACAAAAGAACTTCATATCTTTTTAGGAACCATTTTATTGGTTTACTTTTTAGTAGATCTATTAAAAATTGTAGCAGCAAAAACACTTAAAAATAAGTTGACTCCAAGACGCATTTTTAAAACTAAAAAGATTGTAGCTCTTGTTATTTTAGGCTTTGGTGTTTTACTTTTAGTACAAGCATTTTTTCCAAAAGAAAAAGAATTGATTAAAGATAAATTAGAACAAATTAACCCATTATAAGATTCTTTTGTTGCGTAATTACTAAATAAATAGAAAGAAATCTTAAATGCTATTTATTACTTTTCATATAGTATTTATGTTATTTTCATAATTAAATAATAGTTATATTTTTTACACAGAATTAATATTTAATTTATGTATTCAAATCATTTTTTTATTGTTTACGTAACCATATTCTAATTTCTTTTCGCAAAGAAACTTCTGGTTTTGGTAACGGAATTGTTTGTCCGAATTGTTTACTTCTATTAAATTTTGAAAACGTACTCTTGTGTTTTTTCCATACTTCTGGATACAATTCTAAGAACTTGCTAAAAAAACTTTGTTCATTAATTTTGCCTTCTATTTTAGAAAGTACTTCTTTAAATTTTTGCTCTTGGTCTATAATCATTTTGATATTATTCAGTAGTAAAGATAACTAGTATTCTTTTTTAAAATTAGTATTAGTAATGGTTTTTTTTGTTGAGGATTTTTGTCAGTAGGCGAGAAATAGCCATTAATAATACACTGTGCTATCTGTAGTTATTTTTCTTCAGTTTCAATTAATTCGGCTTTTTTATCTATTTCGGATAAAAATAAAATCATTTCATTTTCATCCGAAATCCAAATCCCTTCAAATTCTTTGATTTGATTAAAATAAGCAATGTTTTTTACACGTTGTTAATTACTGTTTCCTCATTTCTTTATATATATAATCTAAATTTTTTATTAAAGTGAAAGCATAACCTCCATTGTTACTTGGAGATAAATTTTTAGATTTTTCGTGAAATATGACTTTATTTAGGGAGAAATCCATAACAATAATTTCTAATTGTATTTTACTAATAGGTGCTGTTCCTATAGATAGACTACTTTTTGTTTTAATTAGCAAAAAAAGACCATAATGGTCATTAGTAGTTTCACTAACTAATTTTATATTAGGAGTAAATTCAATAATTTCCTTATTTTTTTTACCTGTATTAAAAAATGGTATTAGTTCATTTTTGA
Organism: Lacinutrix sp. WUR7; assembly: GCF_016864015.1. Taxonomy (NCBI): domain Bacteria; kingdom Pseudomonadati; phylum Bacteroidota; class Flavobacteriia; order Flavobacteriales; family Flavobacteriaceae; genus Lacinutrix; species Lacinutrix sp. WUR7. Next base: position 1,239,866 of record NZ_CP045067.1, read on the forward strand.
CCTCATTAGTTAAACTCAAATTGTATTTTTCATTTATTTTATATTTTTTTCCTTTAAAAACTGAATCTAGAGCAATTACAGAAATTTCTTCAAACCGTTGATATATAATATTCGGTTTATTTGGCTTATGATGTATAAATATTGGTTCATAATATGTGAAATTGCCTATGGTTTCTTTTTTATTTAAAGAATCAGATTGAGCATTCGTTGAGTATGTTAATGCTAAAATAAATATTGCAATTAAAAATCGAATCTTCATTTATTTAAATTGTGGTTAACGTTTGATATTATTACTCTTATCCCGTAAATATAATTCTTTTAAGGTAGTATGCAAACAGCTTTTTTTCGAACCGCTATACCATTTTACTATAAATTTCTGTAAAATTTAAAACATAAAAAAGCTACTAAAATCAGTAATTCTATTGGAGTGTTGATAAAAATCATACAAGCTTTAGATGGTGTTCCTGCTTTAAATAATTTTTCTTAAAAATTTAGAATAAAATAAACCTACAAATTACGTTCGAGGTTTGTTTAGGTGCCGATTCCTACTATCGAACCGCTGTAGATGGTGTTTCTGTTTTAAATAATTTTTCCTAAAAATTAAGAATAAAAAAAACTCTAATTTATGTTCCAGGTTTCTTGAGGTGTTATAATCAAAGATTCGAACCGCTGTACCATCTTTCTATAAATTTACCTAAAATTTAAAACAAAAAAAGAGCTACTAAAATTAGTAACTCTTTTGAGGTGTCGAGCGGATTCGAACCGCTGTAGATGGTGTTGCAGACCACTGCCTAGCCGCTCGGCCACGACACCCTAAATTCTTATTTAAATAAGAATCTCATTATTTCTAACGAGAAGGCAAATATAAAAATATTTCCCTTTTAACGCTAGTTAGTTTTACTTTTTTCTTTTTTCAGTAATTTCAATGGTTACCATTTCCACATCTCCACCAATTGGAGGGTTTATTTTACTTACCGTAACTGTAGCTATGCTAACTAATCTAGATTCCTTTAACACACGTCTTAAAATACGTTTTGCAACGCTTTCTAATAAATGCGAAGGTATCGCCATTTCTTCACGAACTACTTTATTTAAAAACACATAATCTACAGTGTCTTTTAAATCATCTGTACTTGCACTTTTTTGTAAATCGGCTTTCACTTTGATATCTACGCGATAATCACTTCCAATTTTTGTCTCTTCGGTTAAGCAACCATGATTTGCAAATACACGAATGTTTTCTACTTTAATTATTCCCATGGCGCAAAAGTAGTGTAACCAAAGTCAGTTCTACTAAAATTAGTAAAGAATTTTATATAAAAAACTAGTTTGTAAATAAATCAAAAATATTGCTCAATGCACTGGTTTTTGCTTTGTAAAACTCTGTATACGTACATTTATTACAAGTTAGAGAGGTGAATTTTTGCGATTGTACATCAAAAATTTTAGAAAAAGTGCCACCTGTAGCTTGCATTTGTCCTACGGTATAGGAATCGTTATTACATTTCGGACAATGATAGTTAATGTTTTTCATAATTTGTATTGTTTAATTTATGTGTCTAATAATCTTTAAAAAAGTTACAAAATTTATACGCTTGTGCAAATATGTAGTTACTATAAATTTGTCTAGTTTTGTATTTCAGTTTAGAAAGTAATATAATTATGTCTGAAGAAACTAAAGCGCTCCATTTTATTGAGCATATTGTAGAGGAAGATTTACAAAACGGAATGTCTAAAGAGGATTTACGGTTTCGTTTTCCACCAGAACCAAATGGCTATTTGCACATTGGGCATACCAAAGCAATTGGTATTAGTTTTGGTTTGGGAGAAAGATACAATGCACCTGTAAACCTAAGGTTTGATGATACCAATCCTGCAAAAGAAGAACAAGAATATGTGGATGCTATTAAGCGCGATATTACTTGGTTAGGCTATACTTGGGCTAATGAATTGTATTCGTCAGATTACTTTCAACAACTATATGATTGGGCAGTGCAGTTAATTAAAAACGGAAAAGCCTATGTCGATTCGCAGTCTTCTGAAGAAATGCGTATTCAAAAAGGAACACCAACAGAAGTAGGAACGAATAGTCCGTATAGAAATAGAAGTGTAGCAGAAAATCTAGATTTATTTCAACGTATGAAAGATGGTGAATTTCCAAATGGAGCTCACATTCTTCGTGCTAAAATAGACATGGAAGATCCAAATATGTTGATGCGTGATCCTATCATGTATCGCGTTATGCATGCACATCACCACAGAACAGGAAACAATTGGTGTATTTATCCAATGTACGATTGGACGCATGGGGAAAGTGATTATATAGAACAGGTTTCGCATTCCTTATGTTCTTTAGAATTTAAACCACACCGTAAATTATACGATTGGTTTAAAGAACAAGTATATCCTTTAAGCGCTGAGCAATATCCTTTAATTCCGAAACAAAGAGAATTTGCACGCCTAAATTTAAGTTATACCATTATGAGTAAGCGTAAGCTGCTTAAATTGGTAGAAGAAGGTGTTGTTTCTGGTTGGAACGACCCAAGAATGCCAACTATTTCTGGTTTACGAAGAAGAGGGTATACACCAAATTCTATTCGTAAGTTTATAGAAAAAGTAGGCGTTGCAAAACGTGAAAACGTTATTGATGTTTCGCTTTTAGAATTTTGCATTCGTGAAGATTTAAATAAAACAGCACCAAGAGTTATGGCTGTTTTAGATCCTATAAAAGTGGTAATCACAAATTATCCAACAGATAAAGAAGAGTGGTTGGAAGCAGAAAATAATCCGGAAGATGCTGCTGCAGGAAGTCGAAAAGTGCCTTTTTCTAATGAAATCTATATTGAAAAAGAAGACTTTAAAGAAGAAGCTAGTACTAAGTTTTTTCGATTAAAACTAGGAGGTGAGGTTAGACTGAAAAACGCATACATTATTAAAGCGGAAGAAGTTGTAAAAGATGGAAATGGAAACATTACAGAAATACACGCTACCTATACGGAAGATACCACCAAAAAAGTAAAAGGAACCTTACATTGGGTTTCTGTAAAACATGCGGTGCAAGCTGAAGTTAGAGAATACGATAGATTGTTTATTGACGAAGCTCCAGATAGCCACGAAAGTAAAGATTTTATGGAATTTATTAATCCGAATTCTTTAAAAATAATTGAAGCTTTCGTAGAACCAAGTTTGGCCGAAGCGAAAGTAGGAGAGCAGTTTCAGTTTCAACGTTTGGGATATTTTAATGTAGATGAGGATGCTTCAGAAGGCAAATTAGTATTTAATAAAACGGTTGGTTTACGGGATTCTTGGGCAAAAGCAAAGCCAAAAGAAAACACCAATCCAAACCAACAAAAACCACAACAACAAAACCAACGAAAAGCAATTAGTGTGATCCAACAATTTGGAAAAAAATACACTAATCTTCCGGAAGAAAAACAAGCGAAAGTTAGAGCAGAAATACTAGAACTCGCTAAAGAAGTTTCTTATGAAGAATTAGAACCTCTTTTTGGAACCGCAGTTAAAAAAGCAGGTACTAGAATAGGAGCGATGCTAACTTTAGGTGTTTTATTAGAAAAAGGTTTAAAGAAAAATGAAGCGATAAACGACTTTATTGAAAAAGCTTTAGAAGATAAAAATGAATTGTTAGTTGCAGAAGCAGCAAAGCTTTAATAAACAAGTACATATAAAATGACCTTGGTTATATAACCAAGGTTTTTTTGTACATTGAAAACAACTAACTAATACTATTAAAAATGGAACAACTTATTAACCCTTGGTCAATACCAGTAGCCGCTGTTGCTGCTTTAGTAATTGGTGCAATTTGGTATAACCCAAAAGTCTTTGGTAACGTCTGGATGCGAGAATCTGGTATGACAGAAGAGAAAATGAAAGGTGCTAACATGCTAAAAATATTTGGTTTGTCTTTAGTTTTTGCAGCAATGTTGGCTGGATTATTAATGAATTATACAAACCATCAATGGGGAGCAATAGGAATGATAGGAGGAAGACCAGAAACAGCTTTACCATCCTTTGAAGCTTTTATGGCCGACTACGGAAACGCTTTTAGAACCTTTAAACATGGCGCATTACACGGAACCATGTTTGGTATTCTTGGTGCATTACCAATAATTGGAACTATCGCTTTATTTGAGCGTAAAAGTGCTAAGTATATTTTTATAAACGCAGGGTATTGGATTGTTACGCTAGGAGTAATGGGAGCATTAATTTGTGGATTATAATTTTGTAATGATTTAACAGATTTAAAGACTGAAAATAAGAACTTTCAGTCTTTTTTATTTTATTTATTTGATACACTTTAAACTTTTTAATACTATTGAAGACCTTCCAGAATCCTGGAACCGCCTACCAACACAAGATATTTTCCTAAAAACGTCTTTTCTAAAAGCATTAGAACAATCTTCACCAAGTAACATTACCTCGTATTATTTAGCAATTTTTAAAGCCGAAAAACTAATTGGAATAGCCATTTTGCAGCGTATAGAAATGTATGCAGAAGATATCTTTAGGAAAACATCTACCAATATTTTTAAAGTTTGTGCAAAAAAGGCAATTGCAAAAATTGTAAGAGGAAATGGAATCATTGTTGGAAACGTAATGCATACCGGACAACATGGTTTGTTTTTTTTAAAGGAAGAAATTTCGGAAGAAGATTACCTGAATCAGATAAGTGAAGCTATTAAAGAATTACAGAAAATCATAAAAAAGAAATTCCGAAAAAAGATACGAATCATCGCTTTTAAAGATTATTTTGAAACCGATAGCATTCATGAAAACCATGCTTTTTTTAAAAAAGAAAATCTATATAAAGTACAAGTACAACCCAATATGTTATTTGCTATTCCGAAAGAATGGCATACCAAAGAAGATTACATTGCTGCATTTACTAAAAAATATAGAGATCGTTTTAAGAGGGCAAGAAAAAAAGGTGCTTCTCTAGAACTAAGAGAATTAGATTTAGAAGACATAAATAAACACGCTAACAGACTTTTTGAGCTGTATGGGTGTGTATCAGATAATGCAGGAGTAAACTCTTTTAAACTAGCTAATAATCATTTTTATAGTTTAAAGGAACATTTAAAAGAAGACTTTAAAATCTTCGGCTATTTTTTAAATAACGAACTCGTTGGTTTTTATTCTTTAATTTTAAATAACAAGAAGTTGGAAACCTACTTTTTAGGTTATAAGCCAGAGCTGCAACACGAACATCAAATGTATTTAAACATGTTATATAACATGGCTAATTTTGGTATTGAAAACAATTTTGAAACCATTGTGTTTGCAAGAACAGCAATGGAAATTAAAAGTTCTATTGGTGCAAAACCACACAAGATGTATTTGTATTTAAAACATACCAATAATATTATTGCTAACACGGTTTTAAAGCTAATTGTGAAGTATATGAATCCCATTAGAGAATGGCAAGAACGACATCCTTTTAAGTAAAAAACTTAACCAATATTTAACGATTAACACTTTGATTATTAGTTATATATCATTAACTTTTGTAAGAATTTAAGTGCCATGAAAAAAACACAAAAAATATTAGTCAAAATTTCAAATATTTTACTAGATATAAAAGCAAATCATAATGAATTGTATGTACTTTTAGATGAAAACCCTATTACAATACCTACTTTAGAACAGCCTAAAGTGGATGCTAATTCACTCGAAGATTATTTAATTAGCCTTAAGGAGATTCTAAAAAGATATAATAAAAATCATAAAAAAAACCTCAAGCTAACTTGAGGTTTTTTATTAAAAGTAAAAGATTTTAATTTACTTGTTTTTCTTATTAAGTTTCGCTTCTTTCATCGCTTCACCTATTTCGTTACTTGCTGCAAAACTAGCAACCATATCGTTTAGCATATTACTTCCTGCTTGTGGCGAATTTGGTAATAAAATTAAATTACTATTTGTTTCGCTACCAATAGCTTGTAACGTATCATAATGTTGTGTTACTACAATTAAAGCAGATGCTTCTTGACTGTTAATACCTACTTTATTAAGCACTTCTACAGATTCTTCTAAACCTCTAGCAATTTCACGACGTTGGTCTGCAATACCTTGTCCTTGTAAACGCTTACTTTCTGCTTCGGCTTTTGCTTTTTCAACAATTAAAATACGTTGTGCATCTCCTTCATATTGTGCAGCAGTTTTTTCTCTATCTGCAGCATTAATACGGTTCATTGCTTCTTTTACTTGCGCATCTGGATCAATATCCGTTACTAAGGTTTTAATAATATCAAAACCATAGTCTAGCATCGCATCGTTAAGTTCTGTCTTTACCGCAATAGCAACATCATCTTTACGTAAAAACACATCATCTAAAATCATTTTTGGTACTTCTGCACGAACGACATCAAATACATAAGACGTAATTTGATCATGCGGATAATCTAGTTTGTAAAAAGCATCATATACTTTTTGAGTAATTACACGATATTGTACAGATACTTTTAGACGAACAAATACATCATCTTTCGTTTTAGTTTCTACAATAACATCTAATTGTTGAATTTTTAAACTTAAACGACCTGCAATTTTATCTACTAATGGAATTTTCATGTGTAATCCAGACGGACTTATTTTATGAAATTTACCAAAGCGTTCAATAATTGCGGATGTTTGTTGTTTTACTACAAAGAAGGCGGAAATCAAAATGATTAGTCCGAAAAAAAGAATTGGTATAAAAAGAAAGTTTCCCATAATTTGTTTTTTTGATGGTTAAAATAATATGACTTTAAAATTAAACTATATTTGTTCAAACTACACCAAAGAATTATGAAATTTAAACAATACATCTTATTAGTAGCACTTTCTATAGGTTTTGTTACAATTAATTATGCGCAACATAGAACAGTGCCAATAAAAAACGGAGTAGGAATTCTAGGAGGACTGACGCAGTTTGATATTATGACTGATAATTTTGATACTAAAGCTGGTAATGGATGGATTGCAGGAGGATCTGCAACAGTAGATTTACCACATAAGTTTTATAATATGAGTTATAGTATTCAACTTTCTGAAAACACTGTTGGTATTGCTGCACGTCCAATCCCTTTAATTACTTCGGAAGAATATATCGATTATAAACTTTTTACCGCACAGATTTCTTTACAAGCACATATTAAAATTGTGGAAAGCTTTTTAACGCTAGACGTTGGACCAATGTTACAATACAATAGTGAATTGGAGCTGAAAGATGATAAATACGAAAATTATTTTATAAGTAATTATACCAATCTACAAGCAAAAGATATTAGTGATATTTCTAAATTTAACGTGGATGGCGCTATTGGTTTATCTGCCGGAATTAGCCATTTTAGAATTAAAGTACAATACATTTATGGCTTTACTAATATGTTAGGAAAACTAAATAAGAACGATTTAGATACGCTAGGAAATAGTGAAAGTAAGTTTAAAGGAAATCAATCTATGCTTGCCTTTACACTTATGATTACCTTATAAAATTACCTTATTGTTATTCTGAATTTGTTTCAGAATCTTAAAATAAAAAAGCGAGCCGTTAAGCTCGCTTTTTTTATTTTATATGTAAGTCAATAGTTAAATAGTAGTCGCTAAATTTTCTATTCTTTCTACCGTTTGGTTTTTACCAATCATATACATAATATCAAAAACATCAGGTCCTTGTAATGCACCAACCAATGCTAAACGCAAAGGCATCATTACTTTACCAAAACCAATTTCTTTATTGGTAATCCATGTTTTAATAGTAGTGGTTAGGTTTTCAACTTCAAAGTCTTCCACCGTATTTATTAACATAGAAAGTTCGCTCATTAATTCACGAGTGTCTTCTTTCATTGCTTTTTTGTAGGCTTTTTCATCGTAGGTTTTCGGACTAACAAAAAAGAAAGCACTTAAATCCCAAAAGTCATTTACAAAAGTTGCTCGTTCTTTTATTAAACCAACAACCATAGCAATATAATTAACATCGATATCTTTTAATTCTTTGTGTTTTTGTTGAAAAGCTAAAGCTAAGTCATCGTTATCTTGCTCTTGCATATAATGGTGATTAAACCATTTTATTTTGTCTGGATCAAAACGTGCTCCAGATTTATTTACGCGATCTAAATCGAAAGCAGCAACCAATTCATCTAGCTTAAAAATCTCTTGTTCTGTTCCTGGATTCCATCCTAAAAAGGCAAGAAAGTTAACCATGGCATTTGCAAAATAACCATCTTCTTTATATCCTCTAGAAATTTCTCCTTCTGGAGATTTCCATTCTAATGGAAACACTGGAAATCCTAATTTATCACCATCACGCTTGCTTAATTTTCCTTTTCCTGTTGGTTTTAAAATAAGCGGTAAATGGGCAAATTCTGGAGATTCCCATCCAAAAGCTTTGTATAATTGGTAGTGTAATGCTAAACTTGGTAACCATTCTTCTCCACGAATAACATGTGTGATTTCCATTAAATGGTCGTCTACAATATTCGCTAAATGATAGGTTGGCATACCATCACTTTTAAACAAAACCTTATCGTCTAATACGTTCGTGTCAATGGTTACATTTCCTCTAATAATATCGGTAAGATGTAATGTTTCGTTTTGTGGGGATTTAAAACGAATTACATAAGCATCACCAGCATCTAACTTGGTTTGTGTTTCTTCCGCGCTAAGCGATAAAGAATTATTTAGTTGCAAACGGTTGTGCCAATTATAGATAAAGGTTTCCTTATTTGCTTCGTGTTCTTTTCTAGCCGCATCTAAAGCTTCCGCAGTATCAAAAGCATAATAGGCATTGCCAGAAGCAATTAACTGTTCTGCATATTGTTTGTATAAATGCTTACGTTCACTTTGTCTGTATGGTCCAAATTTTTCATTCTTTCCTGGTCCTTCATCAAAAGGAATATTACACCAGTTTAAGGCGTCTACTATATATTTTTCAGCACCTTCTACATAACGGTTTTGGTCGGTATCTTCAATACGTAACACAAAAGTTCCGTTGTGTTTTTTAGCAAATAAATAGTTGAATAAAGCAGTACGAACTCCTCCTATATGTAAAGGTCCTGTCGGACTTGGTGCAAAACGCACTCTAACGTTTTTGGTCATTGTGAATATAAAAATCAATTAAAACGGTAATCCCAAACTAGTTTCGGGAACTCGAGTGCAAAGATACAATTAACACATAATTATAAATACTCTTTAAAATAAAATTGTAGTTTAGTACTTTAAGCTAGACTATCTTTGCTTTCACGAAGATAAATTCGTAAAAAAGCCTTCTAAAAAAGGCTGAAATCTATAGTATTATATTGAGCAACTTTAAAAACATACAAGCAAAACTTGAAGCGTTTATTAGAAAATACTACACTAATGAACTTATAAAAGGAACCATACTATTTTTTAGTATTGGCTTACTTTATTTCTTACTAACCTTACTTATTGAACATTTTTTATGGCTAAGTTCTATAGGTAGAACGGTTTTGTTTTGGCTTTTTGTTGTGGTGGAAGGTGTTTTGTTTGCTAAATTTATTGCGCTTCCATTAGCCAAGCTATTAAAGCTTCAAAAAGGGATTGATTATCAAGATGCATCGAAAATTATTGGTACCCATTTTCCGGAAGTAAATGACAAGTTACTTAATGTGCTTCAGTTAAAACAAACTACAGATCAATCGGAATTACTTCTTGCAAGCATCGAACAGAAATCGGAAACGTTGCAACCCATTCCGTTTAAACTTGCTGTAAATTTTAAAAAGAACACCAAGTATTTAAAATACGCTGCAATTCCTGTTTTAATTTTACTCTTAGCTTCGGTTTCCGGACATTTAAACTGGTTTAGTGATAGTTATGAACGTGTAGTGAATTACAAAACTGCCTATGAACCACCAGCACCTTTTCAGTTTTTTGTTGTAAATGACAATTTACAAGCCACAGAAAATAAGGACTTTAAACTGTTTGTAAAAACAGCAGGAGAGGTACAGCCAGAAAATGTACAAATCACCTATAATAATGAAACCTATTTTTTACAGCAAAAAGCAGTTGGTAGTTTTGAATACGTTTTACCAAAGCCAAAGGAGAATATTACTTTTCAACTTTCGGCAAATTCCGTAACGTCAAAACCGTATACACTTCAGGTTATTGCTGCTCCAACTTTATTGAGTTTTGATATGATTTTAGATTATCCTAGTCATACCAAAAAACGAGATGAAATCCTTAAAAGTACTGGAAATGCTGTAGTACCACAAGGAACGAATATTACCTGGAAATTAAATACGAAAGCTACAGAGCAAGTACGTTTGTATGCGAAAGATACTTTGGAGTTTAACACTAGTAAACCTGGTATTTTTGAGGCGTCTAAACGTGTTTATAATGATTTAAAATACAATCTAACTACAAGTAATGCGAAGCTTAAGGATTACGAAAATTTAGAATTTAACATAGATGTAATTAAAGACGAATATCCAGAGTTAAACATTAAAATGCAAGTGGATAGCTTAGATAATCAGAGTCTTTATTTCTACGGACAAGTTAGTGATGATTACGGATTAAATAAATTGCAGTTGGTGTATTATCCTTCGGAAAAAGATACGGAACAAACCGTGGTTAATATTCCTATTAATAAATCGAATGTAGCAGACTTTTTTAGTGCTTTTCCAAATGATTTAGAGATTACGGAAGGTATAAGTTATGAGTTATATTTTCAGGTTTTTGATAATGATGCCATTCATAAATATAAACGTACCAAAAGTGAAATCTTCTTTTATAGAAAATTAACCAAAGACGAAGAAGAGGAAAAGCAATTGCAAGATCAAAAGGAAACGATTCAAGATTTAAACAAATCTTTAGAAAAATTTGAAGAACGCGAAAAAGAGTTACAAGAACTTTCTAAAACGCAAAAAGAAAAAAGAGAATTAAATTTTAATGATAAACGAAAATTAAATAATTTCCTAAAGCGCCAAAAGGAACAAGAAGATATGATGAAAAGCTTTAATAAAAAGCTGAAGGAGAATTTAGAGGAATTTCAGAAAGAAAAGAGTGATGACCCATTTAAAGACGATTTAAAGAAGCGTTTAGAAGAAAATGAAGAGCAGCTTAAAAAAGATGAGAAACTGCTGGACGAGTTAGAGAAATTGAAAGAAAAAATTGACAAATTAGATAAAGAGGAGTTAAGTGATAAATTAGAAAAGCTTGCAAAGCAAAATAAAAAGCAAGAACGAAGTTTAGAACAATTATTAGAACTTACCAAAAAATATTACATAGGTAAAAAGTTAGAAGAGTTGCAACAGGAATTAGCAAAACTTGCAGAGAAGCAAGAAAAGCTATCGGAAGAAACTCCAGAAAATAATACCAAAGAAAAACAAGACGAAATTAACAAGGAGTTTGAAAAGTTTCAAGAAGAAATGGACGCCTTAGAAAAAGAAAATCAAGAATTAAAACGTCCGGAAGAAATAGATAGAAATAAAAATGAAGAAGAGAATGTAAAAGAAGATCAGCAAGAAGCTTCCGATAAATTAGAAGAAAAAGAACAAAGTCAGGAAGAGGGTCAAAAACAAGATAGTCAGAAAAAGGCACAGCAAAAACAAAAGCAAGCAGCTCAGAAAATGAAACAAATGAGTGAACAAATGCAAGCTGCAATGTCTGCTTCAGGAGGAGAACAAATGGCAGAAGATGCAGAAATGCTTCGTCAGATTTTGGATAACTTATTGCTTTTTTCTTTCGACCAAGAAAAGCTAATGAATCAGTTTGAAAGCATAGAGATTAATCATAATAAATATGCTTCGTATTTGCGTAAACAACATGACTTAAGAGAGCATTTTTCGCATATTGATGATAGTTTGTTTGCGTTATCGCTTCGTCAACCAAAAATTTCAGAAAAAGTAAATAAAGAAATCGTCGATGTTTTCTATAATATGGATAAGTCTTTAACGGTATTATCTGAAAATCAAATAGATAAAGGGGTTTCTAGTCAGCAATACACCATAACTTCTGCCAATAATTTAGCCGATTTTCTAAGTAATTCTTTAGATAATATGCAGATGCAGATGAGTGGTCAAGGTCAAGGTGGTAAGGGAAAACCAAAACCAGGAGCTGGAGAAGGTGGAGAAGGCGGACTACCAGATATTATTAAAAGTCAAGAACAACTTGCTAAAGAAATGGAAGGCAAGATGGGTAAAGGTGAGAAAGGTAAAGAAGGGGAAGAAGGAAAGGGTAAAGAGGGAGATAAAGGTAAAGAAAACGGTGAAGGTAAATCTGGTGAAAACGGAGAAGGTGAAGGGAAATCCGGAGAAGGAGAAGGTGATGGAGAAGGAGAAGGTGACAGCGAAGAATTAAATGGCGAGTTATATAAAATCTACCAACAGCAACAACAAATAAGACAAGCATTACAAGATAGGTTAGCTAAGGATGGAAAAAGTGCTATTGGTAGTAATTTGGTGAAACAAATGGAAGAGATTGAAATGGATCTTTTGAATAAAGGTTTTACTAATCAGACCATGGAGAAAATGATGAATTTAAAACATCAATTACTTAAATTGGAAGAAGCTACTTTTCAACAAGGTGAGGAAGAAAAGAGAGAATCGGAATCCAATCAAAGACAATTTGAGAATAAAACGAACAACCAAATACCTACAGTAAAACAATATTTTAACACTACAGAAATATTAAATAGACAAAGCTTACCTTTGCAACCAATTTATAAAAAGAAAGTACAAGAATACTTTAAGCAAAGCAATGATTAGTTTTAATTACGAGAACGATTTTAAATTAGACAACGAAGAACAATTAACTAAATGGATATCTGGTGTAATTGTTTCTGAAGGTTGTACAGAAGACGAAATAAATTATGTGTTTTGTGATGATGCATATCTACATAAATTAAATGTAGAATTTCTAAATCATGATACATTAACCGATATTTTAAGTTTCGATTACTCTATGGGAAAAACGCTACAAGGTGATATTTTTATTTCTGTGGAAAGAGTAATAGATAATGCGAAAGATTTTGAGGTAACCTTTACGGAAGAATTACAGCGGGTACTGGTACATGGAATTTTACATTATTGTGGTTATAAAGATAAGAGTGAATCGGAAGCGAAGTTAATGCGTGAAAAGGAAAATTTCTACATAAAACAATTAGTAGAAGATTAGGGTTTTCGATGTATCTTTGCAAGTTTTTTGAATTAAAAATTAAAAGTGTTCCACGTGGAACAATCTGTTTTCCTTATCAAGAAAACAAAACAAAAACATATTTAAAGTTATAATTAGATGTTTAACGAAGTATATGATGTTATCGTTGTTGGAGCTGGTCACGCAGGAAGTGAAGCAGCAGCAGCAGCAGCAAACATGGGAAGCAAAACATTGCTTATTACCATGAACCTACAGAACATTGCGCAGATGTCTTGTAATCCTGCTATGGGAGGAATTGCTAAAGGACAAATTGTTCGAGAAATAGATGCGCTTGGTGGATATAGTGGTATTGTAAGTGATACGTCTGCCATCCAGTTTAAAATGCTGAACAAATCTAAAGGACCTGCAATGTGGAGTCCTAGAGTGCAAAGCGATAGAATGCGTTTTGCAGAAGACTGGCGATTAATGTTAGAAGGAACCAAGAACTTAGATTTCTATCAAGAAATGGTTTCTAGTTTAATTGTAGAAAACCATAAAGTAGTAGGTGTAAAAACTTCGCTTGGTGTAGAAGTAAGAGGAAAGTCTGTGGTCTTAACTAACGGAACTTTTTTAAATGGATTAATCCATATTGGAGATAAGAATTTTGGAGGAGGAAGAGCAGGAGAAAGAGCAGCGACTGGAATTACAGAACAGCTTATTACTTTAGGTTTTGAATCGGGAAGAATGAAAACAGGAACACCTCCAAGAGTGGATGGTCGATCTTTAGATTTTTCTAAAATGGTAGAACAGCCTGGAGATGTAAATCCGGAAAAGTTCTCGTATTTAGATAGTACAAAACCGTTGACAAAACAGCGTTCTTGTCACATGTCTTACACAAGTGAAAAGGTGCATGATTTACTTCGTGAAGGCTTTGATCGTTCACCAATGTTTAATGGTAGAATTCAAAGTCTCGGACCAAGATATTGTCCGTCGATTGAAGATAAGATAAATCGTTTTGCAGATAAAGATAGACACCAACTTTTTGTAGAACCAGAAGGATGGAATACGGTTGAATATTATATAAATGGATTCTCTACTTCGTTGCCAGAAGATGTTCAATTTAAAGCATTACGTTCTGTAGTTGGTTTTGAAAACGTGAAGTTTTTTAGACCAGGTTATGCTATCGAATATGATTATTTTCCGCCAACACAATTAAAGCATACTTTAGAAACTAAGTTAGTTTCTGGTTTGTATTTTGCTGGCCAAATTAATGGAACCACAGGATATGAAGAAGCGGCTTCTCAAGGTTTAATGGCAGGAATAAATGCAAGTTTAAAAGTGAGTGAAAAAGATCCTTTTACCTTACAAAGAGATGAAGCGTATATCGGCGTTTTAATAGATGATTTGATTACAAAAGGTACAGAAGAACCATATAGAATGTTTACTTCTCGTGCAGAATATAGAACGCTATTAAGACAAGATAATGCAGATATTCGTTTAACACCTAAAGGACATGCATTAGGTTTAGCGAGTGAAAAACGATTGATTAGAATGGAGGAGAAGTTTAGTGCTTCCGATAAATTTGTTCAATTTTTTAAAGATACCAGTGTAACTACTAGTGAGGCAAATCCGGTTTTAGAAGCTAAAGATTCTGCTCCAATTAAGCAACAAGGAAAGATGCATAAGTTATTTGCTAGACCAAATATTACTATCGATGATATGCGTAAAATGGAATCTGTAGAAGGATATATTCAAGAGCATAATTTAGATGAAGAGGTTATTCAGCAAGCAGAAATTCAAGTCAAATATGCTGGTTATATAGCGAAGGAAAAACAGAATGCCGATAAGTTAAATAGGTTAGAGAATATAAAAATACCTAGTGGTTTTGATTATTCTAAATTGCAATCTATGAGTTTAGAAGCTCGTGAAAAATTAAAGAAAATACAACCCGTAACCATATCTCAAGCATCCAGAATAAGTGGTGTATCTCCAAGTGATATTTCTGTTTTGTTAGTGTATATGGGAAGATAAATTTAAACTGTTCCACGTGGAACAGTTTTGTTTTTAGATTAAATTCTGAAGTAAATTATTTTAAAAATAAGCGATGAAATTACAGGTATTAGTAGTTCTATTTATTGTTTTGTTTGTGTCTTGTATTCCTATTAAATCGGTTCAAGATATAAACGGTTATCATATCATAGAAGGAAATAAAAAGGCAGGTAAAAATTTTAAAAAACAAAATGTTTTTAGTTTTCAAATTTATAAAAACAAACGTGTTTTTGATAGATATTTGGAAGAACGTTTTAAAGATACTCCTGGATTTTCTCCATCCAATTTTATTGTAGAAATAGAAGATGTGCCATTTACAATTCGTGTTTTAAGTAAGCAAGAAACAAATCAATATTTAGACTTTACGGATATTATTTTTGAAAAAAAAGACCCAGAATTAGTAAAGAAAGGTAAAAAGAAAGAGTTTATTTATATGGTAGTAAATGATGAAAATGGAGAAGATGCATTAAGTACAGATTCCTTTTACAGATATATTGTTGCAAAATATTTAGACGATATCCGAATGGGTTTTAACACGTATTGATATTTTTGAAAATTAAAATAATCTACAAAAATATATTTATTTCTCCGAAGGAACTTGTTTCCGTATGTATTCCAAATGAAAGAAAATAACATGCCTTTAAAAGTAAAAGATCATTCTGTTTCTGGTGAAGCATTCGAATTAATAGAAAACAAAACGTATGGTTTTTTAGAAACGACTCCGCAGCCAAAAGCAGATAAACTTTCTGAATATTATAAAACCGAAGATTATATTTCGCACACAGATTCTAAAAGAAACATACTTGAAAAAGTATATCATGTGGTTAGAAGTATTTCTTTAAAACGAAAATTAAAACTTATTAATTCATTTTCCGCTACAGAAAAAAATCTTTTAGATATTGGTTGTGGTACAGGAGATTTTTTACAAGTAGCACAACAAAATAATTGGCAGGTTTCTGGAATAGAACCAAACCCAGAAGCAAGAGATATTGCAAATAGAAAAACGAATAATGCGGTTTATACTACAGCGCAATTACAAGAATTTAAAAAGCATAGTTTTGATGTTATTACGCTTTGGCATGTGTTAGAACATTTGCCAAACTTAGAAGATCAGGTTTCGGTTTTTAAAAGCTTATTAAAAGAAAACGGCACTTTAATTATTGCGGTACCTAATTATAAAA
Source organism: Lacinutrix sp. WUR7 (assembly GCF_016864015.1). Classification (NCBI taxonomy): domain Bacteria; kingdom Pseudomonadati; phylum Bacteroidota; class Flavobacteriia; order Flavobacteriales; family Flavobacteriaceae; genus Lacinutrix; species Lacinutrix sp. WUR7. Next base: position 1,256,182 of record NZ_CP045067.1, read on the forward strand.
GTTATGATGCAAACCATTATAAAGACTTTTGGGCTGCTTTAGATGTGCCAAGACATCTTTGGCATTTTAATCAAGAATCTATTTCTAAACTTTTTGCTAAAGAAAACATGAAGGTGGTAAAAACGCTTCCTATGAAATTTGATGCGTATTATGTAAGCTTACTTTCTGAAAAATACAAATCTGGATTTATGAATCCGGTGAAAGCTTTTTGGTTCGGATTTCTTTCTAATATAAAAGGAAAGCGTTCCGGAGAGTATTCTTCCTTAATTTATGTGATTAAAAACAGTTAATTTCCATTTTAAACAGCGTTAATCGATTTTTGGATTTGAAAACGATAAGAAACACCTGTTTTTTACAAAAACCGCTTAAATCGTCTTATTTGAGGTTGGTTTTGATAAGTTTTTATTATTATATTGATAATTTGTATAAAAATATTTTATACAAGTAATTTCCTTTCCTTTTTTTACATTTGCGAAGATTTAAAATAAATATCGAAAAATGAAAAAAATAATTTTAGCACTTGTAACCGTTTTAGTTTTTACTTCTTGTGAGCAACAAAAAATTGCTTTTATAGATAATGGAGAATTGATAAATGAATATCAAGGTAAAAAAGACATTGAAGCAAAATATAAAATTAAAGATGAAGCTTTTAAAAAGAATACAGATAGTTTAGCTAGCGGTTTTCAAATAGAAGCAAAAGCTTTTGAACTTGCAGCAGCAAAAATGTCTCAAAGTAAGCAGCAAGAAAAATACCAACAGTTAATGCAAAAGCAACAAGGTTTACAAAGACAAGTGCAAATGCAACAACAAACCATGCAACAAGAATTTCAAGTAGAAATTGATTCTGCTCTTGTTAAAGTTCAAGAATTTGTAACAGATTACGGAAAGAAAAATGGTTACACATATATTCTAGGGAAAAATGAAGCAGGAAGTGTAATGTATGGTAGTGAAGCTAACGATATTACGAAAGTAGTAACGGAAGCATTAAATGCTTCGTATACAAAATAAGATAACACTAATTATTGTTTTAAAAGTCAAGCTTACGCTTGGCTTTTTTTATGCAATAACCTGGTTAGTTTTATAGATAAATCGGTAAGGATAATTTTAGAATTCCCGTTACGCTCTATATGGTAAATGGCATCTTGTAGCTCATTAGATATTTCTAAAATATTGTTGCCATGTATAAAAGGAGCAAAGTTTTCTAGTTTGAATTTTTCGGTTTTAGGCTCAAAATATACTAGTTCTTTGGCGTTATAATTTAATAGTAATGCTTGTCTGAAAAAGTCAATACAAAACTGAAGAAATTGTTTTTGAGTTTCTCTTCCTGTTTTGGCTATGTCTTCACTCCAAGAAATTAAATCATGAATGGCTGCTTTGTTTCCCTTTGCTTTAAAAGCACTTCTAATCCAGAAAATAAACCAAGTTTCAAATTGTATATCTTCACTATCTTGATAGACTAAATCGCAAGCTTTGTTATAGTTCCCGTTTGCTTGATGCGCAATTTTTGTGGCTACAGAATCTTCTAAATTATATTGTTGTATTAGTCCTTTTTTTACATCATTTTCAGCCAAAGGAGGAAAGTGTAAAATCTGACAACGTGATTTAATGGTGTTAATTATTTGCTCTTCATCTTCAGCTATAAGAATAAAAATAGTCTTGCTTGGTGGTTCTTCAATCAGTTTTAAAAGCTTGTTGGCAGCAGCAGTATTCATTTTTTCTGCCATCCAAATGATCATGATTTTATAACCACCTTCATAAGATTTTAATGCAAGAGATTTTACCACTTGTAGTGCCTCTTCTACACCAATTTGCCCTTGTTTATTATCTACACCAAGTAGTTTGTACCAATCAAACAGATTACCATAAGGTTGCTCTTTTAATAATTGTCTCCATTCTTCTAAGTAATAACTAGAAACCGGTTTGCTTTTTACTTTATCACTTGTGGTAACAGGAAAAGCAAAATGAAGATCCGGATGCGAAACGTTATTAAATTTAAGGTTACAAGCGGCATTTCCACCTGTGTTTTCCTTATTGGTATTACCACATAAAACGTATTGTGCATAAGCAATTGCCATTGGTAAAGTACCAGACCCTTCTGGGCCTACAAACAATTGGGCATGTGCAATTCTACCGTTATCAACACTTTGTGTTAAATGGTTTTTTATATGTTCTTGTCCTAAAATATCACTAAAAAGCATAAGGCAAATATAGTTTTTATCCGTAAAAATAAACGCAAAACCAAACTTGAATTTTAAAGAAAATGGTGACACTATATATGGAATACGTTTCCGAAAATGGATCAAAACAACGACTAAAAGCATAAAACATAGATTAAGTGCTTTTTAAATCTTATGTTTGTAATCCCAAATGCCTACCTAAAATGAAAAACCTACTTAAATATAGCCTTGCTGTACTTATTGTGTTTTCTACAAATGCACAAAAGTTAGAAACATTAGAACCTATTCAAGAAAGTCCCTTAAGCACGCAAAAAGAATTTTATATTCAAGGAGATGCTATTGTTATTGGTAATAATATTTTGAGTGAACACGCCCAAAAAGACTATAATGAAATTGGCTTGATTAATGATCGAGTAGAGATGAAATATGTAGATATTGATGGGGATAATGCTACATTTAGTTCCAGTGCTGCTGCATTACAATTACCTCAAAATGCTAAAAAGGTAAAATTTGCGGCTTTATATTGGAGTGCAACCTATGGTTTTCAAAAAGGGCAATACAAAGTGGTGAACAATAAAATGTTGATTAAAGGAAAAGGAGAAAGAGATACCACTTTTAATGTTATAAAATTTAAAACTCCAAATCAAGAATACAAAAGCATAAAAGGAGAAGTAGTTTTTGATGGTCATGATAAAAAATTCTTTGCTGCAAATTCGCCTTATGTTTGTTACGCAGATGTCACTTCTATACTGCAAAATAATACTACAAATGGTAATTATACGGTTGCAAATGTAAGAGCAACAGAGGGAGTAATTACAGGAGGAAGTTCTGCTGGTTGGGTTTTGTATGTGGTCTATGAACAAGAAGATGTTACTCCTAAATACATAAGAACATATCATGGCTTATCGTTATTAAATAAGAAACCCTTAGATATGCATTTTAATAATTTCAATACCACAGCATTTGGTGAAATTAATGCTAGTATTACCATGGCTGCAATTGAAGGAGATGCAAAACTAAAAACAGATAAATGTTCTATTTTTAGCAAGAAAGAGGATCGGTTTATTACGATGAGTTCTGAGTTACGACCAGAAACCAATTTCTTTAATAGTAAAATTACGAGTAATGAAGAATATGTAACAGCGAGGCTTCCAAAAAGTGAAAATACCTTAGGATTTGATTTAGTTACATTAAACATACCAAATGCAAACAATAGTTTATTAGCTAACAATCAGAACGAATTAGATTTTAAAGTCTTTACAAAAGCAGATCGATTTTATATGTTTTTTACTGCCTTTAAGACAGATATTAGTGAAACATGTTATCTAGAAAACAATGACTTATTGGCTGCTGTAGATGTTTTAAAAGAAGCAAAACCTGTTGTTGGTAATATGGAAGATGAAGAGTAAACCACTTAAAACACTAATAGCAATAATAAAATTGCGCATATTATTTATTTTGAAGACCTTTAGCGTTTAAAATAATATGCGTAATTTTTATATATAACAGAAATGAAAACACTTAACGACTTCAATTTTAAAGACAAAAAAGCATTAATTAGAGTAGATTTTAATGTACCATTAAACGAAAAATTTCAAGTAACAGATGCTACCAGAATACGTTCTGCAAAACCAACAATTATCAAAGTTTTAGAAGATGGTGGAAGCTGTATTTTAATGACGCATTTGGGAAGGCCAAAAGGTGTTCAAGACGAATTTTCTTTACGTCATATTGCAAATAAAATTGAAGAAATAATAGGAGTTGAAACTATATTTGTTTCCGATTGTGTTGGTAAAGAGGCAGAAGAGGCAGCAAAAAACTTAAAACCAGGTGAAATTCTGTTATTAGAAAATTTACGTTTTCATGAAGAAGAAACTGCAGGAGATAAAGACTTTGCAGAAAAACTTTCTAGACTAGGAGACATTTATGTGAATGATGCTTTTGGTACAGCCCATCGTGCGCATGCTTCAACAACCGTTATTGCTCAATTTTTTCCAGGAAGAAAATGTTTTGGGTTTTTATTAGCAAAAGAAATAGAAAGCATTAAAAAAGTGATGGAAACAGGAGAAAAACCTGTTCTTGCTATTTTAGGTGGAGCAAAAGTGTCTTCAAAAATTACCATTATAGAAAATATTTTAGATAAAGTAGATCATTTAATAATTGGTGGAGGAATGAGCTTCACTTTTGTTAAAGCGCAAGGCGGACAAGTAGGAGATTCTATTTGTGAAGACGATAAAATGCCACTAGCTTTAGAAATTTTAAAACTAGCAAAAGAAAAAGGGGTTCAAATTCATATTCCTGTAGACGTGGTGGCAGCTAACGCTTTTAGCAACGATGCAGATACGCAAGTTTGCGATATCAATAAAATACCTGATGGTTGGCAAGGTTTAGATTGCGGACCAAAATCGAGAGAAATTTTTAATGATGTCGTTTTACAATGTAAAACCATACTTTGGAATGGCCCCTTAGGTGTTTTTGAAATGGAAAATTTTGCTAGCGGAACCATTGCTTTAGGAAATTCTATTGCAGAAGCAACTAAAAATGGTGCATTTTCATTAGTTGGTGGTGGAGATTCTGTAGCAGCAGTAAAACAGTTTGGTTTTGAAAAGAAAGTGAGCTACGTAAGTACTGGTGGAGGAGCAATGTTAGAAAGCTTAGAAGGTAAAACACTTCCAGGAATTGCGGCTATTTTAGAATAGTTTAAGCAAATAACAACCTAACTTTTTTAATAAAAACACGAAATTAGTATCTTATACGTTTAAAGAAGACGCTAATCACATTATTATGCAATTACAAAAACTATTTTTCTTTATTTCTTTTTTAAGTTTTGCTGCCATACAGGCTCAGGACAGTTTACAAGTTGCCGTAGAGAATCCACCACTTACAGAACAACAACTAGAGGCAGGAAAAAATTATATTATAGACACTATAATTGATGGGCAAGCTTTATATAAAAAAGAAATTAAAGTAGTAGAGCAACTAGATCTTGAAAAAGAGTTGTTAGACAATGCTCACGCTGCCGAAATTGATGAAAAATGGCTTCAAGAATTATACAGCAATTCGCTGTTTGATACTATTTATAAAACCGTTGAAACCTTAGATTATAAAGATGTTGATTATCCGGAACTGTCTACAGAACTATTAAAATCTAGACTTGCAGAGTTAAACGCAAGAACACCTTTTAATGTAGAATATAACACTTCGTTGGAAAGTGTAATAAAATCTTTTTTAAAGCATAGAAGAAAATCATTTGAAAAACTAATGGGACTTGGTCACTATTATTTTCCAATGTTTGAGCGCGAATTAGATAATTACAATATTCCGTTAGAAATGAAATATCTAGCCATTGTAGAATCGGCATTAAAACCAAGAGCACGATCTAGAGTTGGTGCAACAGGTTTGTGGCAATTTATGTTTGCAACAGGAAAACAATATGGATTAGATGTAAGTTCTTATGTAGATGAACGTAGCGATCCAATAAAATCGACTGAAGCAGCTTCTAAATATCTAGCTAAACTTTATGAGATTTTTGGAGATTGGGATCTTGCGCTTGCAGCATATAATTCTGGTCCAGGAAACGTAAGTAAAGCAATAAGACGCTCTGGTGGTTATGAAAATTATTGGAATATTCGTCATAATCTTCCACGTGAAACAGCGGGTTATGTTCCTGCATTTTTAGCAACCATGTATATTTTTGAATTTGCTGAAGAACATGGTTTTAAACCTGTAAAACCAGAGTTTCAATATATAGAAACAGATACGGTGCATGTGAAACACATGATTACGCTAGACCAAGTTGGTGAGGCAACAGGAGTGCAAATTGAGAAATTACAGTTTTTAAATCCTTCGTATAAACTAGATATTATTCCGGTTGTAAAAGGAAAAAATTATACGTTAAGATTACCAAGAGATGTGGTTGGTGCCTTTGTGAATAATGAAGAAGCTTTCTATGCTTCGGCTAAAGCTGAAATGGATAAACGAGAAAAACCATTACCTCAATTATTTAATTCGGAAAGTAAAATAAGGTACAGCGTAAGAAGTGGGGATTACCTAGGAAAAATTGCAAGAAAATTTGGTGTTCGTGTTAGTCAGTTAAAACAATGGAACGGCTTACGAAGCAATAATCTTAAAATAGGGCAACGCTTAACTATTTACCCAAGAAATACGGCAGCAACAACACAAAGCACTTCTAAAAAGAAGTCTAAAACTGTTGTTTCTCCTAACGCTAAAACATATACCGTTAAAAGTGGAGACTCTCTTTGGAGTATTTCTCAAAAATTTCCAGAAATTACCGTTCAAAATATTAGAGATTGGAACGATATTAGTGGTAACAATTTAAAACCAGGAATGAAGCTTATAGTATCTAAAGGCTAATACTTCTATAAAAACTAACAATTATGCGTAATTTTCTTTGTATTGCAATGGTAATGCTATTGTTTACATCTTGTAATGATGACGAAAAATCAAACAAAAGAATTGTTTCAGCATCTTCGGGAACACTTAATAATATTTCTGTTGTTGTAGATAACGAACTTTGGGAAGGTAAAGTAGGAGAATCTATTAGAGATGTGCTTGCAGCTCCAATTTATGGTTTACCACAAGACGAGCCCATTTTTACAATGGCACAAATACCACCACAAGTATTTTCTGGCTTTGTAACCAAAAACAGAACGGTTTTAAAAATTGAAAAAGGGTCCGAAGAAGCTGCTGTTAAAATTGCGAGTGACGTGTTTGCTAAACCTCAAAAAGTAGTTTTAATTACCGGAAAAACAAACGCAGATATTATAAAACAAATTAAAGATAATGCTGCTAAAATAGTTGCTGCTTTTAAAGGAGAAGAATTAAAAGAAAAGCAACGAAGAATAAATTTATCTTTAAATAAAAACAATAGTATTAAAGAAAAATTAGGGTTCTCTATAAATTTTCCTACCGCATATAGAATAGCAAAAGAAGAAAATAATGTGTTTTGGATTAGAAAAGATATTAATACAGGAACAACTAATTTAATGTTATACACATTGCCATATAGTGCTATTAAGAAAAATGATAGTTTGATAAATCAGATTATTAAAATCAGAGATTCTATTAATAAAATTTACATTCCTGGACCAACAGATGATGCCTATATGGTAACCGAAGATGCGTATGCGCCATTTCTTTCAGAAACAATAATAGATAACAAACCAACTATAGAAACAAAAGGGATTTGGGATATGGAAAATGCATTTATGTCTGGACCATTTGTAAATTATATGATAGACGATAAAGTAAACCAACGCTATGTGGTTTTAGAAGGCTTTGCTTTTGCTCCTTCTGTTGCAAAACGGGATTACATGTTTGAGTTAGAAGCTATTGTTAAGTCTATTAAAATGGAGTAGATGTAATTAAATATAAAAACAAAAAAACCAACGCATTGCGTTGGTTTTTTTGTTTTGTATAAAAAAGAAGGTGACTATTCTTTTTTGTTTTCCTCTTCCTCTTCTTTAGTAGCGTCTTTAAATTCTTTAATTCCACTACCAAGACCACGCATAAGTTCTGGTATTTTTTTACCACCAAAAATTAGTAAAATAACAACAGCAATTAACACTACTTGAGGCCAACCTATAAAAAGAGGTATCATATTTAGAATCATAATCTTTAAATTTAAAGCAAAGTTAATAATTAAAGTTTAATATTATCGTTTTAAGGCTAACTTTAGTATATTATTAAACTAAGGCTTTGTAATTTTTATATACTTTTGTTTTAACATGAAATCAAAAAAGAAAAAAGAAAAGAAAATAGCAAAAAAATTACTCCATAAGTATAGGCTTGTTATACTTAATGAAGATACTTTTGAAGAGCGTTTATCGTTTAAACTTACAAGGCTTAACGTTTTTGTATTGCTTGCAATTTCTACTATATTACTAATTACTGCAACCACTTTTTTAATAGCTTTTACGCCATTAAAGGAATATATTCCTGGTTATTCTTCCACAGCTTTAAAAAAGAAAGCGACTATTTTAAATCATAAAACAGATTCATTAGAAAAAGTAATTGCTGTAAACGAACGTTATTTTACTTCTATAAAAAAAGTCTTACATGGCGAATTAAGCAGTGTAGATTTTAATAGAGACTCCATTATTGAAGCTGCTAAATTAGATGTAAGCGAAATAGATCTTACTCCAATTAAAGCAGATTCTTTACTACGCCAAAAAGTAGATAAAGAAGATAAATACAATCTTTTTGAGTCTGCAACATCTAATGCTAGCTTTGTTTTGTTTCCTCCGGTAAACGGAACTATTACAGAAAATTATAACGCAAAAGAAAAACATTTCGCTGTCGATATTGTGGTTGCTAAAAACACACCAATAAAAGCAACAGCAGATGGTATTGTTATTTTTGCAGAATGGACAACAAAAACAGGGTTTGTAATCATTGTAGAGCATAGTCATGGACTAATCTCTGTTTACAAACACAATGCATCTTTAAACAAAGAACAAGGGGATTTAGTTAAAGCAGGAGAAGTGATTGCAATGTCTGGAAATACTGGAGAATTAACCACTGGACCACATTTGCATTTTGAACTTTGGAGCGATGGCTATCCAATTAATCCAACCAACTTTATAGATTTTGAATAAATGTTATCATTAAAAGCAGTCATAGCAAAACCATTTGCAAAACGAGTATATAAGTCTATTCAAAAATGGGCGAATAATCCTGTAGAAACACAAAGTAAAGTGTTTCAAAAACTAATTAGTGATGCTACAGCAACACAATTTGGTAAAGACCATGATTTTGTTAGTATTAATAATCATGAAGACTTTATTAAACGAGTTCCTGTTAGAGATTACGAAGCTTTAAAACCTTATGTAGATCGAGTGGTTGCAGGAGAAGAAGATATACTTTGGAAAGGGAAACCTCTTTATTTTGCAAAAACATCAGGTACAACCTCAGGAGCGAAATACATTCCTATAACCAAAGAAAGCATGCCAACACATGTAGAAGCTGCTAGAAACGCCATCTTAATGTATATTCATGAAACTGGAAATGCTAAGTTTGTAGATGGTAAAATGATTTTTCTTCAAGGTTCTCCAATTCTAGAAACGCAAAATGGCATACAATTAGGAAGACTTTCAGGAATTGTAGCGCATTATGTACCAAAATACCTTCAAAAAAATAGAATGCCTTCTCTAGAGACGAATTGCATTGAAGATTGGGAAACCAAAGTAAATGCTATTGTAGAAGAAACGCTTCCTGAAAATATGACTATCATTTCGGGTATTCCTTCTTGGGTACAAATGTATTTTGAAAAGCTTCAGGAAAAAACCGGAAAAAAGGTTGGTGATATTTTTAAAAACTTCAACTTATTTATTTTTGGAGGTGTAAATTACGAGCCTTACAGAGCAAAATTTGAAAGCTTAATAGGAAGAAAAGTAGATAGTATAGAATTGTATCCAGCAAGTGAAGGTTTCTTTGCGTACCAAGACAAGCAAAACGAAAAAGGAATGCTTCTTCAATTAAATTCTGGAATTTTTTACGAGTTTATTAAGGCGGACGATTTTTTTAACGAAAATCCAAAACGAATTACCATTAAAGATGTAGAAGTTGATGTAAACTACGTGATGCTTATTTCTACAAACGCCGGACTTTGGGCGTATAATATTGGGGATACTGTACAGTTTACTTCTACAAAACCATATAGAGTTATTGTTTCTGGTAGAATAAAACATTTTATTTCTGCTTTTGGAGAACACGTAATTGGTAAAGAAGTAGAACAAGCTATTCAAGATGCTTTAGTCCATGAAAATTCGGAAGTTTCCGAGTTTTCGGTAGCACCTCAAATTGCCCCAAAGCAAGGCTTACCATATCATGAATGGTTTATAGAATTTGAAAAAGAACCAGAAAATCTTTCCGCTTTAGCGCAAAAAATAGACGCATCGTTACAAAAACAAAATAGTTATTATTTCGATTTAATTGAAGGTAAAGTATTGCAACCATTAAAAATTACATTGGTTAAAAAAGGTGGTTTTCAAGACTATATGAAATCTATAGGTAAACTTGGAGGACAAAACAAATTACCTCGTTTATCTAACGACAGAAAATTAGTTGATGATTTAGAAACATTAAATCTCACGAAATAATACTATATTTGCAGGTTAAATACAGTATATGAGTAACAAGAAACATCATGCAAGAACGAGAGCTCAAGAGAGCTCAAATGCTATTGAGCGTATGTATATTACCATGAGACACCTGTTTAATCGCGGTTTTTATAAACCAATGGGAGTTTCTGGAGAAACATTACGAGAAGCGTTATTATTATTAAGACCAGAAATTTATGGTTCTATTGGAGAAGAAAAAGCAGAGCTAGAAGGACTACTTTATGTAGTAGATAGGTTGCCAGAAGGAATAGAAGAATGCACCTTTATAAACTTGACGAGTGATGAAGGGTATGCCAATTCGCATTTCAAAGTTATTATTCCACCCAAAAGAAGACGTAATTGTTATAGAATAGATGATGAGCAAATGAACATCGAGATTACTCGCGGTCGCTCAGAAATTTATGACATTCTTACACACCTTACTTTTCTTTTTGTGGAGTCGCATAAAATTAGCAAACGTGTTTTAATTGATGAAAACGGAGCTACAACAAGAGATTGGATTAAGCTTGAAAAAGCAGTTACTACCAAAAAGAAACTTACACAAAAAGAAAGAGAAATAGCATTAACACATACTGCTAATATTTTAGGCAGAACTTTTAATGAGTTATTAGAAGTTTATGATGATTTTGCTATACCAACACAACCAGAGCGTTTATTACATATTGTCTATTGGTTAGGTAAATTAGCCTTAGAAGAGGTTGTAAATAACAATAAAAGAACCGTTACTTTTAGTCCTGTTTTAAGAGAACGTTTAGGACATCATATTCATGGAGAAATTTGGGCTAATAACATTAAAGATGTTTTGTATAAAAACGAATTGCTTGAAAGACCAATTCATGTAATTAGTGCAAATATGCATAGTGTAATGAATACTCTATTTGCGCCAAATGCATTAAAATCTTTAGCTTCTAAAAACGATATTTTTGAAGTTTATGAAGCAATAAGTCATAAAGACAATAAAGATTTACGTGATAAAGTAACAAAAGAAGCGTTGCAAAAAGGAATGCTTTATATTGAAGATACTTCAGGAACTAATATTAATGTGCAGGTATTTGATACTGAAAAAATTGATTTTTCTAAAGTAGATATAGACGTTGATCAAGAAAAATTAAAAGCAGAAAAGCCAATTATTATTGTAATGGATTATGCTTTTGGTGAACAAGCTTACGAAACTATAGATGAGCTTTTAAAACCTTATAAACCTAACGGAAAGAAAACACATTTATATGTAGACTCTATTTCTATTATGGGTAAAGCAGGGATTTTAGAAGGAGGAAAAGGAGATATCATGATACCTTCTGCACATATTTTTGAAGGTACTGCAGATAATTATCCTTTTAAAAACGAATTGTGTACCGCAGATTTAGAAGGTCAAGGATTAAAAATCTTTGAAGGTGCTATGATAACTGTTTTAGGTACATCCTTGCAAAACAAAGACATTTTAAAATTCTTTCATAGTTCTACATGGAATGTAATTGGTCTAGAAATGGAAGGAGCGCATTATCAAAAAGCAATTCAAGCAGCATCCAAAGTAAGAGGGAGTATAAATGAAGATGTTAAGGTACGTTATGCTTATTACGCAAGTGATAATCCTTTAGAAACAGGAGGGACTTTAGCTTCTGGAGGTTTAGGAACTTCTGGCGTTAAACCAACATATTTAATAACAAGAAAAATTTTACAACAAATATTTAACTAACCATTATGAGTGATAAAAAACTAGAAACAAGTGCTTCAGATGAAATTGATTTAGGGCAACTTATTAATGCAATAGGTAAACTTTTTGAAGGGTTTTATAATTTTATAAAATCTATTTTTAGAGGAATATTAGATTTTATCGTTTCTATTCTTAGAGTAGTAATTAAGAATTTTAAAATTATTATAATAGCTGTAGTTATTTCCGGTGTATTAGGATATGTTGTTGAAAAATTTAAACCAGCAACTTACGGTTCAAGTATGTTGGTTAAACCTTATTTTGATTCCAAATTCCAGTTAGTTACTAATATAGATTATTTTAACGCTTTAATAGGGAATAATGATTATGGTACTTTATCCACTATTTTCCATTTAGATGAAGAGTCTGTAAAACAGATTAAAAAGTTTGAAATTGCTCCTGGTCCAGAAACCGAGAATGATAGAATTATACAATATGATAAGTTTGTTAAATCAATAGATAGCTTAAGAGCTTCTGAAATTGAATTTGAAGATTTTGTTGAAAACAGAAGTATCTTTTCTGGTGATTTTTATGAAATTAATGTGGAGTCTTATAAAAAAGATATTTTTAGTTCTTTAGAAAAAGGATTAAACTCATCCTTTACGAATGAGTATTCTTTAAAGAAGATGAAGAAAAGAGATTCTTTAATTATCATTCAAAAAGAGAATATTTTAGCGTCCATTCAAGACTTAGATTCTTTACAGCAAATATATGTTAATGTGCTTAATGAAGAGGCTAAATCTGGCAATGGCAACATAAATTTTGATGGTGGATATCCAATGAAACAGGAAAAATCAAACACCAAAGAATACGAATTGTTAAATCAACAATTAAAATTAAGAACCGAATTAAGAGTACTTGAAGAAAAGAAAATTGAAGAAGATGTTTTCTTTGATACTATTTCTAGTTTCCAAAAAATTGGTACAAAATCGAATAAGCTTTCAGAAAGGTACAGCATAATATTTCCAATATTAGCTATTATTTTACTGATACTTTTTTATATATCTGTAACTGTAGTCCATTTTGTAAATTCCTATGGAAAAGAATAATGTTTTAATTATGGCCGTTGCCGGTGTTATTTGTAGTGTCTTAGATAACTAAAAGCGCTATAACTATTTTCTAAACAAAGTCCTTGAAAGCAAAGTTTAGCACAAACAATTAAGAAAAGGCTATTTAAGGCACCTAATAGCTAATAATTGTAATACAAACCAAAAAGGCCTACATTTGTCGGCTAATACGTTTAAAACAAATAAGTTTGAGGAATAGTTTACTTAAAAATTTAATGAATTTAAAAAAAAGAATGAATGCATAGTAAAACGATATTAATTACAGGAGGCGCAGGCTTTATAGGATCTCATGTTGTAAGGTTGTTTGTTGAAAAATATCCAGATTATAAAATAATTAATTTAGACGCTTTAACATATGCAGGCAATCTTGAGAATTTAACAGATATAGAAGACGCAGCAAACTATACTTTTGTAAAAGGAGATATTACAGATGAAGGGTTTATAAACGCCCTTTTTGATGAGTATAAGTTTGATAGTGTTATTCATTTAGCAGCAGAGTCTCATGTAGATAGATCGATAAAAGATCCATTAGCATTTGTAAGAACCAATGTGATTGGGACTATGATATTGCTAAATGCTTTTAAAGCACTTTGGAAAGATGATTTTGCAGATAAATTATTTTATCATGTAAGTACAGATGAGGTTTATGGTTCATTAGGAGAAACAGGATTGTTTGAAGAAACAACATCCTATGATCCAAACTCACCATATTCGGCTTCAAAAGCAAGTTCAGATCACTTTGTAAGAGCGTATGGTGAAACTTACGGAATGCCTTATGTGATAACAAACTGTTCTAATAATTATGGTCAAAATCAATTCCCAGAAAAATTAATTCCATTATTTATAAATAATATTATAAACCACAAACCATTACCTGTTTATGGAGATGGTAACTATACAAGAGATTGGTTGTATGTTGTAGATCACGCAATTGCTATCGATTTAGTTTTTCATGAAGGAAAACAAGGAGATACTTATAATATTGGTGGCTTTAACGAATGGAAAAATATTGATTTAGTGAAACTTCTTTGTCAGCAAATGGATGCTGCACTAGGAAGAGATAAAGGTTCTTCAGAAGAATTAATAACATACGTTAAAGATCGTCCGGGACATGATTTACGTTATGCTATTGATGCATCTAAAATAAATAAAGAATTAGGCTGGAAACCATCGGTAACCTTTGAACAAGGTTTAAAAATAACGATAGACTGGTATTTAAATAACGAAGATTGGTTAAACAGTGTAACAAGCGGTTCTTACCAAACATATTACCAAAAACAATACAGCTAATAATAAAAACAGAAACATGAAACTTCCATAACAAGAGTTCGATACTAAAGAGAATGACTATTATGGAAGCTACAAGTGACAAATAAAAAACAAATAAGCTCGACACATGAAAGGAATAATACTAGCAGGAGGTTCTGGTACAAGACTTCATCCATTAACACTTGCAGTAAGTAAGCAATTAATGCCTATTTACGACAAGCCAATGATATACTATCCATTATCAACTTTAATGTGGTCTGGAATTAAAGATATTCTTATTATATCTACACCGCATGATTTACCATTATTCGAACAACTTTTAGGAGACGGAAAAAAGTTTGGTTGTAATTTTGAGTACGCAGTACAAGCAGAACCAAACGGATTAGCGGAAGCTTTTGTTATTGGAGCAGATTTTATTGGTGATGATAAAGTAGCACTTATTTTAGGAGATAATATATTTTACGGAACAGGATTAGAACAGTTATTACAAGCTAATAATGATCCAGATGGAGGTATTATTTATGCATATCATGTGCATGATCCAGAACGTTATGGTGTGGCAGAATTTGATGCAGACGGTAAGGTTATTTCTATTGAAGAAAAACCAGAAAAACCAAAGTCAAACTATGCCGTTCCTGGAATTTATTTTTATGATAACTCTGTTGTAGAAATCGCAAAAAACATAAAGCCTAGTCATAGAGGGGAATTAGAAATTACAGACGTTAATAAAGAGTACTTAAAACAAGGTAAACTAAAAGTTAGTGTCTTAGATAAAGGAACCGCTTGGTTAGATACAGGTACTTTTAAATCGCTAATGCAAGCATCTCAATTTGTTCAAGTAATTGAAGAAAGACAAGGTTTAAAAATTGGCGCAATCGAAGAGGTAGCGTATAGAATGGGTTACATTAATAAAACAGAATTTAATACCTTAATACAACCCTTAATTAAAAGTGGTTACGGTAAACATTTGTTAAGCATTTTAGAAAAATAATATGAAGGCAACAGAAACCAAGCTAGAAGGCTGTTTTGTTTTAGAACCAACAATTTTTGAAGATAAAAGAGGTTACTTTTTTGAAAGTTTTAACCAAGAAAAATTTAATACGCTAATTAATAAAAAAGTAGATTTCGTTCAAGATAACGAGTCCTTTTCTTCTAAAGGAGTATTAAGAGGATTGCATTATCAAGTAGGTGCACATGCACAAGCAAAGTTAGTTCGTGTAATTAAAGGAAAAGTTTTAGACGTAGCAGTAGATGTTAGAGCTAATTCAAAAACTTTTGGACAACATGTAGCTGTGGAATTATCTGAAGATAATAAGAAACAACTATTTGTACCTAGAGGATTTGCACATGGTTTTATAGTGTTAAGCGAAACCGCTATTTTTTCTTATAAATGTGATAACCTGTACAATAAGGAGTCCGAAGGAGGAATTATATACAACGATCCAAAACTAAATATAGACTGGCAATTACCTGAAGACGAATTACTTGTTTCAGAAAAAGATGTAATTTTACCAAATTTAGAGAACGCTAGACTATGATAAACATCTTGGTGACAGGAGGAAACGGACAATTAGCAAGCTGTATAAAAGATTTGGAATCTACGTATTCCAATTTAAACTTTATATACGCAAATTCAGCACAGTTAAATATTGCTGATTTTGATGCTGTACAACAATTTTTTAATACTACAAACTTTCAATATTGCATTAATTGCGCTGCTTATACTGCTGTAGATAAAGCAGAAAGTGACCAAGAAAAAGCAACGGAAGTTAATGTTATTGGTGCAAAAAATCTTGCTATCGCTTGCGCGGAAAAAAACGCAACCTTGATTCAAGTGTCTACGGATTTTGTATTTAATGGCGAAAAATCTGTAGCATATACAGAAACAGATACCACAAACCCAACAGGAGTTTATGGAGCAACAAAACTAGAAGGCGAACTAGAAGTAGCTAAAAACCTAGAACAACATTTTATTATAAGAACATCTTGGTTGTATTCCGAAAACGGGAATAACTTCATGAAAACCATGATAAAACTGTCTGAAGGAAGAGATCTGTTAACTATCGTGGCAGACCAAATAGGTACCCCAACGTACGCAACAGATTTAGCAGAAACCATTATAAAAATTATAACAACAAACAACACGCAATACGGTACTTACCATTATAGTAATGAAGGAGTTGCAAGTTGGTATGATTTTGCGAAAGCTATTTTTGAAGAAAGCAATATTAAAATCAAAGTATTACCAATACCTTCTAAAGCATTTCCTACACCAGCAAAAAGACCACATTTTAGCGTGTTAGATAAAACGAAAATAAAAACGAATCTTCAAATTGAAATTCCATATTGGAGAGACAGTTTAAAAAAAGCATTAGCAAATAGTTATGAATAAAGATTTAGAAATAGCTATAAAAGCTAGTTTAGAGGCAGGAAAAGTAATCATGGAAGTATATGATACTCCTTTTGATGTAGAAATAAAAGACGATAAATCTCCTTTAACTGAAGCAGATAAAAAAGCGAATGATATTATAAACTCTTATCTAGTTAATACCGAGTTTCCAATTATTAGCGAAGAGAATAAACAAACAGATTATGCTACAAGAAAAAATTGGACTACTTGCTGGGTAGTAGATCCTGTCGACGGCACAAAAGAATTTATAAAACGTAACGGAGAATTTACCGTTAACATTGCATTAGTAACAAACGGTAAACCAGAATTAGGCGTTATTTATGTACCAGCAACAAAAACTATCTATGTTGCAGATGTAACTAAAAACGATGCTTTTAAAGCAGACTTAGACTCTCATGATGCTACGTTAGAAGAAGTAATGCAAGCTGCAGTAAAACTACAACCAAAAGCACCAGGATCAAACCCTGTGCAAGTTGTTGGTAGTCGTTCACACATGAGTCAAGAAACATTAGATTTTGTAGAGTCTATTAAAAAAGAAGGAAAAGAAGTGGAAGTAGTTTCCAAAGGAAGTTCTTTAAAATTCTGTTTGGTAGCAGAAGGAAACGCAGATGTATATCCTAGATTTGCACCTACTATGGAGTGGGATACTGCGGCAGGACAAGCCATTTGTAATGCTGTTGGAATTGCTGTTATTTCACAAGAAACAAACCAATCCCTTTTATATAACAAAGAAAATCTATTAAATCCTTGGTTTTTAGTTAGTAAGTAATGGCCGATATATCTTACAAAAGACATATAGCCAAAACGATTACTTGGAGGATTATAGGCACTATAGATACTATTATTCTCTCTTGGATTATCTCCGGAGACCCTTTTACAGGTCTTAAAATAGGATTTGCTGAGGTGATAACTAAAATGACTTTATATTACCTTCATGAACGTGTTTGGTTTAAAATAAACCTATCTAAAGAAGGAGAAATTTTAGAAAGCAGAAAACGCCACGTAGCAAAAACAATAACCTGGCGTTTTATAGGAACTATTGATACCATGACATTAGCTTGGTTAATTTCGGGAGACCCATTGGCCGCATTAAAAATAGGCTTTGCAGAAGTGGTAACAAAAATGTTATTGTATTATTTACATGAACGTGCTTGGTACAAAATAAATTTCGGACTTGTTGAACGTACAAAATAATTAGTATACACAGCAACAAACATTATTTAACCAAATAAACCTAGTTATTTACAAATTGCATCTGCAAATAGTAATAATTAAATCATACAGATGAAAGAAAATATTATTCCACATAGCTATCAAGTTTCCAAAGCAGATAGACAAGAAAATAACAAGCATAGTTCTTTTTTAATTTGGTTTACAGGGCTTTCAGGTTCTGGAAAATCTACAATAGCTAATGTTGTAGAGCAAGAATTATATAAATTAGGAGTAAAAACCTATACGCTGGATGGTGATAATATAAGAAAAGGTATCAACAGTGATTTAACCTTTGCTCCAGAAGATAGAACAGAAAATATAAGAAGAATTGCTGAAATTGCAAATCTAATGGTAGACGCTGGTTTAGTTACCTTAGCGGCTTTTGTTTCGCCATATAGAAAAGACAGAGAGAACATTAAAAGTATTGTAAAGGATGTCAATTTTATTGAAGTTTATATTAATACTAGCGTAGAAGAATGTGAGCGAAGAGATGTAAAAGGACTTTATAAAAAAGCGAGAGCTGGCGAGATTAAAAACATGACAGGAATCTCTGCTCCTTATGAAGCTCCAGAAAATCCGGATATTGAAATTAAAACCGAAGAAAAAACGGTGGAGGAAGCGGTGAAAGATATCATGGCGTATATAAAGCCTAAATTAGAAATAAATAGGCAATAAAGTATAAATTAATT
The DNA here is from genome assembly GCF_016864015.1 of Lacinutrix sp. WUR7. Taxonomy (NCBI): domain Bacteria; kingdom Pseudomonadati; phylum Bacteroidota; class Flavobacteriia; order Flavobacteriales; family Flavobacteriaceae; genus Lacinutrix; species Lacinutrix sp. WUR7. The sequence goes on from NZ_CP045067.1 coordinate 1,274,858, forward strand.
TTAAACGATATTTATCTATTATGAGTGATAATAAGAAATCATTTTTAAAAAAATTAAAGCTAATACTTCCAATACTGTTAGCAGTATTTTTTGGTTGGTTAACTTTTTCTAGATTACCAATTTCAGAAATTATACCTTATTTTAAAACAGCAAACTATTGGTGGATTGCCTTAGGCGTTGTTTTCGGGATGTTTAGTCATTTGTCAAGGGCATATAGATGGAATTATATGTTAAAACCAATGGGGTACTCTATTAAAATTCAAAATAGTGTAATGTCTATTTTTATTGCATACTTAGCTAATTTTGGAATCCCTAGATCTGGGGAGGTATTACGCGCAGCAGTTGCAACAAATTATGAAGATATTCCTTTTGAAAAAAGTTTTGGAACCATAGTAACAGAGCGTATTTTCGATTTAATAATGATACTGCTTATCTGTTTGATAACCTTGTTTTTTCAATTCGATTTTATTTATAATATTCTAATAGAAAAATTAAACCCTACTAAAATAATAACATTACTATTAGGCTTAAGCGTGGTATTTGTTTTAATGGTTCTATTTATCAAAAAATCTAAAGGCAAATTGGCCAATAAAATAAAAGGTTTTGTTAATGGTTTGTTAGAAGGTATTACAAGTGTTTATAAAATGGAAAACAAAGGAATGTTTATTTTTCACACCATTTTTATCTGGGTAATGTATGTTTTAATGTTTTATATAACGTCATTCTCTGTTCAAGAATTACACGGTGCACCTTTTTCATCTATGATAGTAGCTTTTATAGCAGCGAGTTTTACAATTGCAGCAACCAACGGAGGCGTGTTCTTTTATCCAGCAGCAGTATTATCTGCGCTTACCTTATTTGGTTTAGCAGAAGAACCTAGTTATGCATTTGGATGGATTGTATGGACCTCTCAAACCTTAATGATTATTGTATTTGGTATAATCTCCTTTATATTTTTACCAATTTTTAATAAAAAACAATTAAAAGAAACGGTTAAAGTCAACAACTAAGGGTACCATTTTAAATAAATAGCACATGAAAATTTCTATTATCATACCTTGTTATAATGAGGAGCAAAGATTAAATCAAGATGCTTTTAAAGCATATTCTAATGACAATCAATTTATAGATTTTTTATTTGTAAATGATGGTAGTTCTGATAACACAGCAAACATTTTAAAAGAATTATCTGCAACTAATAATAACTTTTCTTTTTTAGATTTAAATCAAAATCAAGGTAAAGCTGGTGCAATTAGAGAAGGAGTTCTGTCTTTGCAAGAGAATAATACTTACGATTTTATAGGGTATTTTGATGCAGATTTAGCAACACCACTTTTTGAAATAAACAACTTTTTAGAACAGATAGAAAAACGAAAAGACATGTTGTTTATTATGGGAACTCGTTTTGCAAGAATGGGAGCGCAAATTAACAGAAAAGCATCCAGACACTACATAGGTAGAATTTTTGCAACATTAGTAAGTTGGATACTTAAAATACCTGTATACGATACGCAATGTGGAGCTAAATTAATTCATAAAAATATTGTTTTTAGTTTGTTTAAAGACCCTTTAATAACAAAATGGTTGTTTGATGTAGAATTACTTGCAAGGCTAGAAAAACTAATAGGTTACAAACAAGCGAAACAAGTTATCCTAGAAGTACCACTGCAGCAGTGGGATGAGATTGCTGGTAGTAAATTAAAACCAACAGATTTTTTACAAGCACCAATAGAATTACTTAAAATCTGGAAAAAATATTAAATCCCTTCTTTTTTGTGTAGATCTTGTAAAATAAATTTGTTTAAATACATCTAACAGTTGTTTATGTAACATATTTATTTTGATGTTTTAATCCAAGCAATTGGAATAGTAAATAGGAAGACTATGGTTTAAAAAAAATAAGTACACAATCTTCTGTTTTTATAACGAATCTGATAATGGAATCACTAATATTTATAACAATTAGCAATTAATGCTCTCGTTTTGTTTATTCTTAATTTCAAGTAATAAAAAAAACGGTTAAAGCACTTAAAATATCGCTAAAGATGTTAACTTTGTCGAAGTTTTTATAGACACAAGTGTATCATAATGTGAACGTAGGGGTATAAATTACCTTTACAAAAAGGGAAAAAAAGGTGCTATAAAACGAAGATAGAATTTCTGTTTTTTAAAATAGAAAATCCTAAGTATGGCAATATTAACAGTAGAAGAGGCAGTTCCGTTTATCAAGAACTATATAAAACCTAAATTAAAATTGGAGCAATGAGTAAATACTACTTAAATTATTTAGATGAATTAGAAAGTGAAGCAATCTTTATTTTAAGAGAAGTTTGGGCACAATTTGAGAATCCAGTAATCATGTTTTCTGGAGGAAAAGATTCTATTTTAGTAACACATTTAGCTAAGAAAGCTTTTTATCCAGCTAAAATACCATTTCCATTAATGCACGTAGACACGGGGCATAACTTCCCTGAAACTATTGATTTTAGAGATTCTGTTATCGCAGATTTAGGTGTAAAACTAATTGTTGGTTCTGTACAAGAATCTATTGATGACGGTCGTGTAGCTGAAGAAAAAGGTAAAAATGCAACGCGTAATGCACTTCAAATAACAACACTTTTAGATGCTATAGAGGCAAATAAAATTGATTGTGCAATTGGTGGCGGAAGACGTGATGAAGAAAAAGCAAGAGCAAAAGAACGTTTCTTTTCACATAGAGATGATTTTGGACAATGGGACCCTAAAAACCAAAGACCAGAATTATGGAACTTATTTAATGGGAAACATTTTGAAGGCGAACATTTTAGAGCTTTCCCTATTAGTAATTGGACAGAAATGGATGTTTGGAACTACATAAAAAGAGAAAATATTGCTATTCCATCTTTATATTTTGCACATGAACGTGAAGTCGTTTGGAGACAAGATACATGGATTCCAAATTCTGAGTTTTTAGTATTAGAAGATCACGAAGAAGTAGTAACTAAAAGAATACGTTTTAGAACTTTAGGGGATATCACAATTACCGGAGGAGATGAATCGGAAGCAGATACATTAGAGAAAATTGCTACAGAAGTTGCAGGAATGCGTAATACAGAAAGAGGAAACAGAAGTGACGATAAACGTTCTGAATCTGCAATGGAAGACAGAAAACGCCAAGGATACTTTTAAGAATTAATTTATTAATATTGAAAATGTCACCTTAAGCGCAGTCGAAAGGTCTTTTTAAATTATAAAAAATAAAAATGTTAGATAACAATCAATTATTACGTTTTACAACAGCAGGAAGTGTAGATGACGGAAAGAGTACTTTGATCGGTCGTTTATTATATGATTCTAAATCTATATTCGAAGATCAGCTGGAAGCAATCACAAATACAAGTAAAAAGAAAGGTCATAAAGGTGTAGATTTAGCTTTATTCACAGATGGTTTAAAAGACGAACGTGAACAAGGTATAACCATAGATGTTGCCTACAGATATTTTACAACACCTAAACGTAAGTTTATTATTGCAGATACTCCTGGACATATACAATATACGCGTAACATGGTTACGGGAGCTTCAACAGCAAACGTAGCAACTATTTTAATAGATGCAAGACACGGAGTTATTGAGCAAACAAAAAGACACGCATTTATAGCTTCTTTATTACAAATACCTCACATTATTGTTTGTGTAAACAAAATGGATTTGGTGGACTATTCTGAAAAAGTTTATAATGATATTGTTACGCAATTCGAAGATATTTCTTCAAAAATGTTAGTAACAGATGTGCGTTTTATTCCTATGAGCGCCTTAGATGGTGATAATGTAGTAAACAAATCAGAGAACATGCCTTGGTACCAAGGAGCTCCAATGTTACATACTTTAGAGACTATGCATATTAGTAGTGATATTAATAAAGTAGACGCTCGTTTTCCAGTGCAAACAGTACTAAGACCACAAAGTGAAGGTTTTATTGATTATAGAGGGTATGCAGGACGTGTAGCAAGTGGTGTTTTTAGAAAAGGAGATGAAATAACAGTGATGCCTTCCGGGTTTACTTCTAAAATTAAAACCATTGATACTTTAGATAAAGAGTTGGATGAAGCTTACGCACCAATGTCTGTATCTATAACACTAGAAGATGATATTGATATTAGCCGTGGTGATATGATTGTACGTTCTAACAACAAACCAGAAGCTTTACAAGATATTGAAGTGATGTTATGTTGGTTAAATAACTCTGCTGCAAAACCAAGAACTAAATACACGATAAAACATACTTCAAACGATCAAAAAGCAATGATTAAAGAGGTGATTTACAAATACAATATCAATACCCTAGATCGTATTAATGACGATAAAGAAGTGAATATGAATGATATTTGTAAAGTTAAAATACGTACTACAAAACCGCTAATGGTGGATACGTATAGAGAAAACAGAACTACCGGAAGTATTATCCTTGTAGATGATGCTACCAACGAAACTGTTGCAGCAGGAATGATTGTTTAAAACGTATTCTAAATTAAATAGAGAAGTTTTTTTTATTAATGATAATACATTTTTTTACATCTCTAATAATTATTTCTTATTATTAAAGAAAAAATTAGGTAATGCATAAGAAATTAGTTGTAATAATATACTTCATCAAAAAAAGTAAAAATTGTAGTATATGAAATTATATATAATTAAATTTTTTAAAGAAAATGTGAATCTAATATTTTACGTATTATTATTTTTGCTTTTTGTTTTTTACTTGTTTGTTGGAGCGAAATATACATTTGCAAGTCATGCAGATATGTTTAATAATGGCCTTGGGAGAACTTGGTTAAAATCATTGGAAATTAATTTTATTCATCTTAATGGTAGATGGGGACAAGGAATATCAAATGATTATAGGTTTTACGAATTCAAACAAATAACCATTGTTTTTATTAATGTTTTACTTGCGTTTGCAACATATTTTTTTCTGAAAATTTTCTTCAATAATAAAAATGCAATTATTTTATCAATTGTAATTACTATTACTATAGCTCAACTAGTATATAAATTTTATTATCACGCATTATATTTACCAACAGCTAATTCTTATACGGTCGGTTTCTCATTATCATTAATTTGTTATTATTTATTATTTAAAATGTTAAGCAAGGAAATAGAAAATAAAAATATTTATTTTTTACTGGCTCTTTTTATAATTATAATAACAAGTGGTTTAGTAGAACTTGTTTCTTTACCTATGTTTTTTATTCTAGGAGCTTTATTACTTTATTTATTAATTTTTGAAAAAAAATTAAACCTCAGGGTTTTAATATTGTTTTTAACAAGTCTTATAGGGTTTTTAATAGTACTCTTATCTCCAGGAAGCATTAATAGAAGAAATGAAGTTTCCGAAAGAGAAGGATTCAGTATTTTAAATTTAGATTATAATAAATTTTTTGATAAAACATTGAATTTTATTTCTGGTGATATAAATATATATAGTATTACTGCTTTGGTATTAGTTGTTATTATATTTATTAGTACTTCAAAAAAGAAGTATGAATTAACTATCCACAAAAAGATATACATTGTACTTGTAACTTTAGTTTATATTATTACACCTATGATTATTGGTTTTCTAGCCTCTAATGGTACAGAAGGTATGGCTAAAGCGTATAATATGCTAACAAGACATTTTGTTATAGGAAGCGTAGTTATAGTTCTTGTTTTAGTAAGTAATATAAAATTGAAAATAAAGAACTTATTTATAATAACGACTCTTGTTTATTCAATTGCTTTAATAATATATGCATATTCCTTTTATAGCAAAAGTAATATAGGTGACTTTATCTCTTCAATAAATAACAATAACCTGCAAGAACTCTATACTCAAGAAAAAGCAAGAAGATATTATTTAATTGCTAAAAAAGAAGAAAATAAAACAGTTAATTTACCTGTTTATTCTCCAAAATATAAAACACTTCCAACTTATCGAGCTTATAATAATGTAAGAATGTGTCCTTCATTTAAAAAAGCATTTAATAATAATAATCCTGTAATTTCACACACAACATTATTATCTCCAAACAGTAATTACGGAGTATATTTGGTTGAAAATGATATGGTTAAACCTTCTCTAAAAAATGAAAACCTAATCATCTATTTTATTAAGGAATTTAACGTTCTTATTATAAAGAACCTAGATGATAATTTTCAATTTGATTTCAGAATAGAAGCCTATTATAATACCCTACTTAAAGAACAGAATAAAAAAACAATTTATGGATCTTATCTAGAGAAACAATTGGATGATTATGATTTTTATAAGGACAAAAATCTTATAGGAATAGATTTACCTCATCAAACCTCAAGAATAAACTTATTTATTAACGATAGTAATAGAAAGCCTTTAGTTATTGATGTTGAAAGTGATATGACTTTGCCAAAAATTGAAAAATTTAGAAAAGAAAATGTGTTTTCTATTATGAATTAATTTAGTTTTAGTAAAATATGAAAAATAGAATATTTATTGTAATAGCGTTAGTTTTATTTGTTTCCTGTAAGAATGATCCATTAAATAAAGAAGCAAGTGATATTTTTGATTTAAGGATAATTTTTGAAATTAAAATAAAGGAGAAAGATCAGTTTCAAATTTATTATAGTGAAAGCTTGGATCAAAAATTCGATAATAAGCGTTCTTTTATAAGTGAAGTTAAACCTAGTAATGATTTTCAATTTCTTAAATTTGTTGTTCCAGGATTAAATCCATATTTAAGATTTGATTTTGGCTCTAAAGAAAATCAAGAAATAACCATAAAAAAAATAACGTTAAAGTATAAGGATAGATCTTATGACATAAATCAAACAGATATAACAAAGATTTTTGAGAGTAGTCCATGGGTTGAAATCGTAGATGAAGAACATGCGGTTTACAAACCTAAAAAGATAAAAGATAAAATAGATCCTAGATTAGTTATTAAGAAAAAATATGTGGAAGAAATATTATTAATATTAAACAGTAAAAAAACTAAATCTTAAAAGTAGGTCATATTTCATTATATGATTACTTATAAGGATGTTGAAATATTTTTTGTAAATAATGGTAGTATAGATAGTAAAGAAAAATACTGGAGACCTTTTGCGATAAGAATAATACTAGTTTTTTGTTTTTAAACCATATATCAAAGGGAGGTAAAGCAGAAACTATACGTCAAGCAGTATTATTTTTAGAACAAGACAAACAAGTATGAATGATGTTTGTAAAGTTAAATACGTACTATTAGCCATTAAAAAGTATACACGTATAGAAAAAACAGAACTACTAGAGGTATTATTCTTGTAGAATATACAACTAACAAAACTGTTGCTACAAAAAGGATTGTTTAACGAAATAGAAATAAAAATTATGAAAAAAAGTGTTTTATTATTAGTTATTTGTTTAAGTATTAGCATAACTAGTTGTGGTGACAAGGAAAAGAAAGCAAATACTGATACAAACCAAACTATTGAAGAACCTAAACAGGAATCTGTTTTTAAAATTAATTTAAATATAGTTATTCCTAATGATGATGATATTGAAATTTATTATTTAGACTATAATAAACAAAAGTATAGTAATAAAGCCAGGGTTATTAAAACAGTAAAAGGAGATCTTAAATCTCAAGATATAGAGATATTGCTTCCAAAAGAAATTTTCCCTACTAGTCTTAGATTCGATTTTGGTAAAAATAATAGCCTAGAAAATGTGATTTTTAATGGTGTTACAATGACTTATGAAGATTTCGAACTAAAATTAAACCCTCAAGAATTTTACTCATTTTTCATACCTAATAATTACATTAAATACACAAAAGAAACTGGTGTTATTGAACGTAAAATGGTAGATGGAAAGTATGACCCTTATTTTAATTCAAAACCAATTTTCAAGAAAAGACTTGAATTAGAAGCAAGATAAATATTGCTTTTAGAGTATTAAAAAATATATTTTAAACCTATTGTGCAAGTACCCTTTTTTAATAATAGTTAAAATATAGAAATAGATAAAATGTTTAAGAAAATTCATAACATAGTTTTTAAAGCTAACAAAAATGAGATAATTAAAAAGAGCTTTATTGTTATGTTTCTTAAAGCAATAGGCATTCTTCTAGGTTACACATTTACATTACTTTTAACAAAAAGATTTGGGGCTACTGGTTATGGTATTTATAATATAACCTATAGCTCAATAATCGTTTTTGGTCATTTTGCTTCTTTTGGATTAAGTACATCTATCCTTAGGTTCATGGGACAATATGCCAAAAAAGAAAAGGAATATGAAAGAAAGCGCCTGTATTTTCATGCCTTAAAATTAATTTTAACAGCCAGTTTTGTGCTTTCTTTTTTACTCTACTTTTTTGCTGAAGAGATCGCACTAAATATATTTAAAGATGCTTCATATAAGGAAATCCTTAAATCGGTATCCTTTATTGCTCCCTTTTTCACTATTAATTTAATTAATGTTGAATATTTAAGAGGTTTACAAAAAATTAAATTGTCTGAAATATTTAGAACAATATTGATTCCATTAATATGTGTTTTAATATTGTTAGTTTTTCCAAAAACAACAGATATAAAAATTCCTATTTACGCCCTTGGTTTTACTATTATTTCAATAGCATTTATTTCTATTACAATAATTTTAACCAAAACGAGTCATATAAAAAAAACGGTACAAAAAGAATTGAAATTTTCTAAATTGGTAAAAACCTCAATACCTATGATGGTTATTACTATTAGTTCTTATTTTACCGGAAATTTAAGTATATACATTATTCAAATTGTACTCTCCACTTTTTATGTGGGTATTTTTTCGTTATGTCTTAAGCTTTCTTTTTTTATAAGTTTTATTCTAATAGGAGTTAATACGGTATTAGCACCAAAATTATCAGAGCTTTTTTGGGCTAATAAGAAACAAGAGTTATCCAATATTATTTTGACAAACTCCAAATTTATTTTTTGGTTATCTTTCCCTGTATTTCTTGTGATTGTACTTTTTTCTAACCAGCTTTTAGCTTTCTTTGGCGAGGAGTTTACAGAAGGAAAATATGTTTTGATAGTATTAGCTTTAGGACAATTTATTAATGCCACCTGTGGCTCTGTAGGTGTTTTGTTAAATATGACAGGAAACCAAAAATCATTAATGCATGTAACAATAATAATAGGTTTAACAGCTATTGTTTTAAATATCGTTTTAATACAAATTTATGGGCTTATAGGTGCTGCGATTGCAACAACAGTTTGTCTTAGCTTACAAAACATTATATTAGTTATTATTGCAAAGAAAAAATTAAATATTAACACATTATATTTACCATTTATTAGCTAAAAATGAAGAATCAACCAATTATTATAGTCGGCATGCATAGGTCCGGAACCTCTATGCTCACTAGATTTATTAGTGATTTAGGTGTTTTTATGGGAAACGATAAAAGCGAAAATGATGAATCTAAGTTTTTTCAAAATTTAAATAGATATATCTTATTTCAAGCTGGCGCATCTTGGGATGTACCTCAAACCGTAGATTTAATAGATGCAAGATTTAGAAATATTTCATCCAAAATTATTTTAGAAAGGATGGATTCTATTAATAATGTAAGTTATTTAGGTTGGAAAAATTTCGTAAAAAACAGAAAGATTTCAACAAGAAGTACCATTTGGGGCTGGAAAGACCCTAGAAATACGTTACTTCTTCCAATCTATAAAGAACTATTTCCAGAAGCTAAAATTGTTCATATTTATAGAAACCCAATAGATGTAGCCGTAAGTTTACAAACTAGAGAGTTTCTTAAAAAAGAAAAAAACACATTGTCTTCAAAAGAAAAAATCAAAGTAAAATTACTTATAAAAGAAAGAATTTTAAATCATTCTTTTGTTGTTGAAGATTTACTTCGAGGTGTTGAACTTTGGGAGTTTTATACTAAAAAAGCATTAGATTCAGATAAAATCTTTAATGACACAATACATATTAAGTACGAAGATTTCTTACATAATCCAAAACCCATTTTAAATGAGCTTTCTAGTTTTTTAGAAATTGATCCAAAAGAGAGTTTGATAGAGAGTGTTGTAAAAAAAGTAGATGCAAATAGAGGATTTGCCTTTAAAAAGAATGATGAACATATACGTTTTTACGAAGAAGTTAAAAACAGACCTTTATTAAAATCTTTGGGATATAATAATATACTTTAAGATATGGATGTTGGTGTTGTAATTGTTACATATAGTGATAGAGCTAAATACTTTGGACAAGTAATACGGAAGCTAAATACTTTTAGTGCAGTAAAAACAATTGTTCTTGTAGATAATGGCATAGTAGGAGAGAGCACCACAGAACTTTTAATCCTACAAAAGGAATGTAAGAAATTAAAGGTTTATTCTGAAGGTTATAACTCCGGTTCAGCAAAAGGGTTTAAAGATGGAATCGTTGAGGTTTTAAAAGAAAAGGTAGATTTTATTTGGCTTTTAGATGATGATAACCTACCTAAAGATAATGCTTTAGAAGTGTTATTAAAGTCTTGGGATAGTTTTAAAGACAATACTACTAAACCACTTTCATTATTATCCTACAGACCACAAAGAAAGATATACAAGGATGCTATTTCACAGCATAACCCATATTTAATGTTAGGTACTGAAAATTCTTTTTTAGGATTTAATATTTTAGATAAACTAAAGAAGCCTAAAGCTGAAAAACCAGAAGAAGTAGATTCTGGTGTGGTAGCTGTTGCTCCTTATGGCGGTATGTTTTTTCATAAAGATACTATTAGTCAAATAGGACTTCCTAATGAACACTTTTTTCTATATGCAGATGACCATGAGTTCTCTTATAGAATAACAAAAAATGATGGTAAAATAATTTTAGTTTTAGATAGCGAATTAGAAGATTTAGAAACCTCCTTTCATTTAAAAAAACCTAAAAAAATTCTGCATACAAGATATTTTTCAACCGATTCAAAAAACGCAATTTATTACTCTGTGCGTAACAATGTGTTTTTTGAGAAAAACTTTGTGAATAGTAAGTTGGTGTATTCTATAAATACCTTAAGTTATATTTTTATCTTATTTTTGGCAATGATTTTTAATCCAACTCACTTCTGGAAGTTTCCTATAATTTTAAGAGCGATACTATCTTCTAGAAAACATTTTAAAACAAATGATAAAATTAAATAAGTTATACTTAGGTGTTTTTTTATTAATTGTAGCTTTTTGTTTTCTAATAGGAGGTTTTACTCAGTTTTTTATTGGTATTCCTAATACTGTTTTTTCTTACGGTGTAATGGGTTTGTTTTTTTTATTTTATTTCGTTTATGTAATAGTAAAACAAAGAGTGATTTTTGACAAAATAGTCTTGCTTTTCTTTGTTTTATTTCTGCTCATTATTCTCAGCTCTATAGTAAACCAAACCAATATATTAAAAACAATTATTTACTTTATTTTTATTCTTATTCCTTTAGGTAGTTATTTGTTCTTTAAAATAAATCAAAAAGAAAGATATATTTCCTCTAGAACAATTAGTAAAATCTATTTATTTATTGCTTGTTTGCAATTACCAGCTATTTTAATCCAGAATTTTGGATATGATTTTCTTATACGGTTTAATAATAGTAGCCAAGCTATTGCTTCTTTCGATTTTATGTTTGGTACCTTTTTTTTAAAAGCCGATCATGCTTTAGGGTTCTTTTTGTTGTTAAATATTTTTAACATTTTTGAAAACAACATTAACAATAGCATTACCAAAAGACCCAAACTAATTGTTTTCTACTTGTCTTTAACCATATTAATAGCAGAATCTAATATTACGAAACTGTTGCTGATTTTATTTTTTGGATATTTAATATATAAATCATTTCCAAAAAAAATAAAAGTATTTGGCATTTTAGTTGTTCTATTATTAATGCCTTTAGCATTTTCACAGGCAAAAAAAATAAAAGCTTTTGAAAGGGAAATTTACTTTTTTCATCAAGAATATAATTCTAAAAAATCCTTTTCAAACTATAAAAGGGGTATTGCTAAGCGGCCCCAAGTTGTTATAACCTATGCAACAGTATTACCGCTAAGAATAGTAGGGGAAGGACCATATTCTTATTTTGATGTATTAAAAGGGAAGTTTGCAGCAACAAAACACTTTTCGCAATTAATATGGGTTTATGCAGATTTGGGTATTATAGGGCTTATTCTATTAATATTACTTTTATATTTGCTTGTAAATAGTTTTAACCTAGACAAAGGTGTTAAAATAATTCTATTTGGTGTTGTACTTATTTATGCTTTTATGACAACGATTTTTTCAGATTTAGCAATAATGATAACCCTAACTAGTTTATTACAAAACAATAAAAAGATTAGACAAGAATGAATATACTTATAGCACCTTTTCACGATTGGAGAAAAATTATCCTAGAAGGTTTTAGAACTAGAGATGCGCATTTTATTGAACATTTAAATGAAAATAGTGCCGATGTAAAAGTGGTTATTAATAGGCCTACAACATTAGTAGAAATCTTACTTAAAAGAAAGCCTAACTTAATAAAAGGGAAAGTCATTCATTCCAAATCAAACTTTAAACTTTATGAGGTAAGTAAGAATTTTTATGTCATAGATTTTGTTTCCAATGATATTTTTGGTCAAGTATTAAACGGTTATAAGTGGTTTATTTCACAATATGAAAACCCAAAATATATTAACTTCATTAACGAGTCTTTAAGTAAACTTGGTATTCATGAAGATTACTTTTTACTTAATCAAAACATCTTTGCAAGTAAATTATCAAAATCCTTAAAGCCTAAAAAATCCGTTTTTGATGCTTGGGATAACTTTGCGAAATTTAATGTGTATTCAAAAATTAAAGAAGAAATTTTTTCTGCTTATAAAGAATATGCTAAGATTTGTGATTTTTGGATTACAAACTCCAATGATAATATTAGAGATTTTTCAAAAGCATACCAACCTAAAGAACTTGTATTAATTAAAAACGGTGTAGACGTTTCTAGATTTGCTAATGATACACAAGCAGAAATTCCTGAGGATATGAAAAATATCCCGAGGCCAATTGTTGGTTTTGGAGGAAAAATAACACACCTTTTGGATGTTGATTTGTTAAATGAAACCATGAAGCAAACTAAAAATGCTTCCTTTGTTTTTGTAGGTCAGATTTTAGATAAACAAGTGTTTAATAGTATTTTAAAATTAGATAATTTTTATTATTTAGGCGATAAGCACTACGAGATCTATCCAAACTATGTGAAAAATTTTGATATTTGTACCGTGCCTTATGTAGTAGATGAAGACAAGAAATCTGGTGCAAACTCTATTAAAGTTTATGAGTATTTAGCAACTACAAAAAAAGTTATTGGTACAGACTCTAATGGCTTAGAAGAATTAAAAGAACATTTGTATATAATTCATAATGCCGAAGAGTTTTCTGCAGAAATTACAAACCACCAAAATTCTAAGAATTTAATAGATTTAAATACACATTCTTGGAGTACAAAAGTAGCAGACTTAATCAAACTACTTAATTAGTGGGGTTTATAAAAAACATCATTTCAAAGTACGACGTAGCAACAATTTTGCTATGTTTAATTGCTGCTACAATACCATTTAAGATTAATATTGGTAATCTTGCCATTATTATTGCTTCGGTATATACGGTCTTTTTTTTTCGAAAAGAAAATCTTAAAAAACTCAAATCTTTTAGTGCTATTTTTCCAATAGCATTCTTTCTAATCGTAATAATAAGTAGCCTTTTAAGTAATAAATACATGGAAGGCTTAAAGCGCCTAAACTTAGAAATTTTATTGGTTTTACTCGTTTTTATTTTAATAAACAACAAAATAACCAAAGCCAAAATCACCAAGATACTAATATGGTTTACTTATGGTACTGTATTAAGTGTTACCATATTATTGATTCATAATGTAATAAAAGTTGCTCAACATAAAGAACTAGGAGATTTAATATTTCATAATTTCACATTGTTATATGATTATCATCCCATTTATTATTCTTTAAATATTTCCATTGCTTTATTTTTTATTATTCACACAAAAACGAAGTGGTTTTTCAAAAAGAGCAAAGTCGTAAAAACGGGGTTTATAATACTTCTTCTTTTAGGGTTAATCCTTTGTGTTTCAAAAGCTATATTATTTATAAATGGAGTTATTTACCTTTTTTATTTTTCGTTGAAAATAAAGCAATTGAAGAAAAAAATAGTATATTTTACAATATTAGGAATAGTATCTATATCGGTATTTAATATTCATTTTATAAAGGATAGGTTTACTGACGGATTACGTTTTAGTCCAGAAATATTAAACTTTAAACCAACTAACGATTTTAGCCAAAAAAAAATATTCACCTATCAAGAAAAGACAGAAATAAGTGATTTAGAGTTAAGATATGTCTTAAGTAGTATTGGTGTTTATCATTTAGTAAAAGATGGCAAATTACTTTTTGGTTTCAAACAAGGGGACACTAAAGATTATTTGAACTATTATTTTTTTTCCTATAACTTAGGACCCAATTGGTTCGAAGATTTTAATTTACACAATCAATACACCCACATGCTAGTAACGTATGGTGTTTTTGTATTGATCTTTTTTTTAAGTTATTTGTTTTTTAGTTTTTATAAAGCAATCAAACACAAAAACGTAATGCATGTTTTTTTCCTTATACTTGTATGTTTTGGATTTCTTTTTGAAGTCACGCTCGTTAGAAGCAAGGGGATTGTATTTTTTTATTTTTTTAACACACTTTTTTTACAAAACTATTTAAATTTTGAAGATAGCAATAATAGGAACTAGAGGGGTTCCAAATCATCACGGAGGATTTGAGCAATTTGCGGAATTCTTTTCGGTTTTTTTAGCCGATAATAAGCACGACGTATATGTATATAATTCGCATACGCACCCTTACCAAGAAAGTACGTTTAAAGGAGTAAAAATTATTCATTGTAAAGATCCAGAAAATGTAATAGGTACTCCCGGACAGTTTTTATACGACTTAAACTGTATAAGAGATGCCAGAAAAAGAGATTTTGACATCATACTACAACTAGGGTATACAAGTAATTCTGTTTGGCATCGGTTTTTGCCTAAAAAAGCCATAATAATCACCAACATGGATGGTTTAGAATGGAAAAGAAGTAAATACTCTAAACCCGTACAAACCTTTCTAAAATATGCCGAAAAACTTGCTATAAATAGTAGTGATTATTTAATCTCAGATTCTATTGGTATACAAGAGTATATTCAAAACACCTATAATAAAGATTCTACATACATTGCGTATGGAGCAGATAACTTTATAAATGAAGATAGCGCGGTTTTAGAATCCTACAATGTAACTCCGTATAAATACAACATGTTAATTGCTAGATTTGAACCAGAAAATAATCTAGAAACGATTTTAGATGGCGCAAGCCTTGCAGATAAAAAGGAAACCTTTTTAGTAGTAGGTAAACATGATGCCAATGAATTTGGTGAGTACTTAAAGAAAAAGTATATCGATCATAAAAATATTCGCTTCATTGGAGGAGTTTATAATTTAGAGCATTTAAATAACCTTAGACATTTTTCTAATTTATATTTTCACGGGCACTCGGTAGGAGGAACAAATCCTTCTTTACTAGAAGCCATGGCATCTACCACATTAATTATTGCAAATGATAATGTATTTAATAAAGCAATTTTAAATGAAGATGCTTTCTATTTTACAGACAAAAATGAAGTCGCTAAATATATCGACACCATAAATAAAGAAGCGTATCAAGATAAAATCACTAATAATTTTAAGAAAATAGAAGACACCTTTAATTGGAATAAAATTAATAATGAATACCTGAAACTCTTGCTAAAAGCGTTAAAAGAAAAGAAATAAGAATAAAGGATAATACTTTCACTAATAAATAATAAAGCTTTATTGTTGAAAAACGTAATTATTTCTTTATTTTGAAATAATTTACGTGTAAAAACAAAATTGCTAGAATTTAAATTAGTATTATTTTTATAATAGTAATAATAATAAAAGAAGTTTAAATAAATGAAAATAAAAAACATCTGTTGTATTGGAGCTGGTTATGTTGGTGGACCAACCATGGCCGTAATAGCAAAACAATGCCCTAACATAAAAGTAACTGTTGTAGATATTAATGAAGCTAGAATTGCAGCATGGAATGATAATAATTTAGATAATCTTCCTGTTTTTGAACCAGGTTTAGACGCTATTGTTAAAGAAGCAAGAGGAAGAAACTTATTCTTTTCAACTGAAGTAGATAAAGCTATTGACGAGGCTGAAATGATATTTATATCTGTAAATACACCAACCAAAACTTACGGAAAAGGGAAAGGGATGGCTGCAGATTTAAAATATATCGAGTTATGTGCTCGCCAAATTGCTAGAGTTTCTAAACAAGATAAGATTATTGTTGAAAAATCTACACTTCCTGTTCGAACTGCTTCTGCCATAAAAGATATTTTAGACAATACAGGTAATGATGTTGCTTTTCAAATATTATCAAATCCAGAATTTTTAGCCGAAGGTACAGCTGTTGAGGATCTTTTAAGCCCAGATAGAGTACTTATTGGTGGTGATACAACTCCAGAAGGAACGAAAGCTATTGAAGCTTTGGCTGCAGTATATGCGCATTGGGTACCGCAAGAAAGAATTTTAAGAACTAATGTGTGGTCTTCAGAGTTATCTAAACTTACAGCAAATGCCTTTTTAGCACAACGTGTTTCATCAATCAATGCAATGTCAGAAATTTGTGAGAAAACTGGAGCAGATGTAAATGAAGTTTCTAAAGCTATCGGGATGGATAGTAGAATAGGCGCTAAGTTTTTAAAATCGTCTGTAGGTTTTGGAGGTTCTTGTTTTCAAAAAGACATTTTAAATCTTGTTTATATTGCTAAAAGTTACGGATTAAATGAAGTAGCTGATTACTGGGAACAAGTAATTCTAATGAATGAACACCAAAAACAACGTTTTTCAGATAATATTGTGAGTACACTTTACAACACAGTATCTGGTAAAAAGATTGCGTTTTTAGGATGGGCATTTAAAAAAGATACCAATGATACTAGAGAATCAGCAGCCATCAAAGTCGCTGATAATTTACTAAATGAGCAAGCAGAAATAACAGTTTTTGATCCTAAAGTGGTGGAAGAACGTATTTATGCCGATTTAGACTATTTAAATACAAGATCAAGCGAAGAAAATAGAAGTCTTCTTAAAGTTGAAAATAACCCTTACGAAACGTGTAAAAGCGCTCATGCTATTGCCGTTTTAACCGAATGGGATGAATTTAAAACCTATGATTGGAAGCAAATTTTTAACAATATGCAGAAACCAGCTTTCGTTTTTGATGGAAGAGGTATTTTAGATAAAGAAGTTTTAGAAGATATCGGATTTGTTTACTACAAAATAGGAACCGGTCAATAAAGAATAATAAATAATGAAAAAAGTACTTATAACAGGAGCAGCAGGATTTTTAGGGTCACATTTATGCGATAAATTTATCCATGAAGGTTTTTATGTTATTGGTATGGATAACTTTATTACTGGCGACAAAAAAAACATTAGTCACCTAGCTAATAATCCTAATTTTGAGTTTATAGAACACGATGTAACCGAGTTTATTAAAATTGAAGGAGACTTACATTATATTTTACATTTTGCCTCACCAGCAAGCCCAATAGACTATTTAAAAATTCCAATTCAAACCTTAAAAGTAGGTTCTTTAGGTACACATAACTTGTTAGGGTTGGCTAAGGCTAAAAATGCTAGATTATTAATAGCATCTACATCTGAAGTTTATGGAGATCCACTAGTGCATCCACAAACCGAAGATTACTATGGTAATGTTAATACCATTGGTCCTAGAGGAGTTTATGATGAAGCGAAACGTTTTCAAGAATCTATAACCATGGCTTACCATAGGTTTCATGGTCTAGAAACACGTATAGTTCGTATATTTAACACCTATGGTCCAAGAATGAGACTAAATGACGGAAGAGTTATTCCTGCATTTATGGGACAAGCACTTCGAGGAGAAGATTTAACGGTATTTGGTGATGGTAAACAAACCAGATCTTTTTGCTATGTAGATGATCAAGTAGATGGTATTTTTAAATTAATGTTTAGTGACTATGCAAACCCCGTTAATATTGGTAATCCAAACGAAATTACCATTGGAGATTTTGCCGAAGAGATTATTAAACTTACAAATACCAATCAAAAAGTAATTTATAAAGAATTACCTGTAGATGATCCGTTGCAGAGACAACCAGATATTACATTAGCAAGAAAGTTACTCGGTTGGGAGCCTAAAGTGGAACGCGAAGAAGGTATGCTTAAAACTTTTAATTACTTTAAGTCTTTGTCAGATGAAGACTTATATAAAAGCGAGCATAAAGATTTTTCTAAACATATAAAAAAATAAATTGAACACATTTAACCAAGGGAGATATTCTGTCTATTTAAGACCTATATCGTATATAATTGATTTAATTATTATAAATAGTTTAGCAATACTTTATTTTTTTAAAAGTGTTGAACCTGTTTCTTTTGTTGTTATAATTTCAATATCCTGGATTATTATCTCTACACTATCTAAATTTTATGGTGTTTTTAGGTATACAAGAGAAGTCGTTATCATGACACTTATTTTTAGGCAAATGGCACTTTTCACCTTAGTTGTGTTTGCTTATTCCGGATTTCATTATGATTTAGACATACTGCCAAAAACTATTTTTAAATATATTGGTAGCGTATTTGTCCTGGTAACTGTATTTAAATTCACCTTGTATTACTTATTACAGAGATATAGAGTTTCTTTTGGTGGTAATTATAGAGTTACTGCTATTTTAGGTAAAAACAAGCAAACGCATGCATTAGAAAAGTTTTTTAATGACAAACCAGAATATGGGTATTCACACACCAAAACTTTTAATTTTAAAAACCTTACAGACGAAGGGCTGCAAGATTGTTTTAAGTTCTTACAAGAAGAAAATGTAGACGAGATTTACTGTTCTTTATCACAGCTTTCTAATAGTCAGCTGAGTAAGGTTATCGATTTTGCAGATAATAATCTTAAAATCTTAAAGTTTTTACCAGACAATAAAGATATATATTCCAAAAAATTAAAATACGAATACTACAATTACACACCAATTTTATCCTTTCGTAATATACCTTTAGAAGATTCTGTAAATCAGTTTTTTAAGAGAGTATTTGATATTGTGTTTTCATCTGCTGTAATTATTTTACTTCTTTCTTGGTTAACGCCAATTATTGCCATTCTTATTATCATAGAATCTAGAGGTCCAATATTCTTTAAACAGTCTAGAAATGGATTTAATTATAAAGAATTTGATTGCTATAAGTTTCGTTCTATGACTCCAAATAAGGATGCTAATTTAAATCAGGCTACAAGAGGAGACCAACGTGTAACTAAAATCGGTAAGTTTATACGTAAAACGAGTATTGATGAGTTACCACAATTTTTTAATGTATTGTTTGGTGATATGTCAGTAGTAGGTCCTAGACCACACATGGTAAGTCATACCAATATGTACGCAAAGCGAATTGATAAGTTTATGGTAAGACATTTTGTTAAACCAGGAATTACAGGATTGGCTCAAGTAAGTGGTTTTAGAGGAGAAATTGAAACAGATAAAGACATTATTAATCGTGTAAAATTAGATATTTTTTACATCGAAAACTGGTCTTTACTACTAGATGTTAAGATCGTTACGCAAACCTTTATGAATGTCGTTAATGGCGAAGATAAAGCCTATTAAAGTAAGCTAGTAAGCTTTTTTAATTGCCCTTCTAGATTAAAAGTTGTTGTTGCTGTTTCTTTTATTTGTTGTTTAAAATCGAGTGTTATTTCTGAAATAGTAATAGAAGCAATTACACGATTTAAATCCTCATAATCTGCTGCATTAGCAATCCAACCTAGTGTGTTGTTTTTTACAATATCCTCCCCTTCACCACCTCCAAAATATAGAATAGGTAAGCCTAATTTGGCATATTCAAATATTTTGGAAGGTACAGAACCATAAATCCGATTCAATAAAGGGATTATAGCAATATCGTATTGCAATAACACCTTGTGTAATTCTTCTCTTGTAACTCTGCCATGAAAGTATATAGGAAGATCTGGATGCTTCTCTATAAACGTTTCAATTAGCTTCTGTTCTGCTCCAGAACCATAAATATGAAGTTCTATGTTGTTATTGAAATTTAATTCGGTACAAAGCTTGTAAACGCCTTGTGCAATTCCTAAAAGACCAGCATAAACTAGTTTTATTTTTTCTTCGGAAAGATTTCTAGATTCCATTTCAGGAGCATCAAAATCCGGATAGTTTCTATATAAAAGGGTTTCCTTTTCAGGGAATAACGAGGTAACATGTGTTAGTATTTCTTCGCTTTGTCCCAAAACCAAATCCGCTTTGTTGTAATTGAAACGTTCAATTTTCTCTAGCATTTTATAGCTGAAATTCTTTTTAAAAGCACCAAGTTCTAATCCCGCAATTGGCCATAAATCGCTAACATTTAAAATAAGATTTCTGTTTTTAGAACGTAAAAAAAGCATGGCAGTAAAAGCAACCAATAATGGTGGAGATTGTACAATTACTGTTTTTGGTAGTTTATTAAATGCAAAAAAATAAAGCAAGCTGAAACTATAGGAAAGCATTGCAATTAAACGCAAAAACTTGTTTTTAGAAACGGTAGCATAGATCCATAATCGGTGAATCGTGATGCCTTTTTCAACCGTTGTTTGTTTAAATTTCCCGCTGTAATCATCAAATATTTTACCAGTAGGATAGTTTGGTAAAGGGGTGATTACTTGTACCTTAAAGTTTCTTTCTTGTAAACCTTCCGCTAGGTGAAAAATGCGATTAGAAGCTGCGCCAATTTCTGGAGGAAAGTAACTCGTTATTATTAGTACCTCTTTCATTTACAGCGAATAAATTTTAACTAAACAATCTGTAATACGATTTGCCGCTTTACCATCCCAAAGCTCTGGAGTTTGTCCTTGTTTCCAATTACCGGAAAGTAAATTTGTAAAAGCAGCTTTAATTTTAGCAGTATCGTTTCCTACTAAAACATTAGTTCCAATAGCACAAGTTTCTGGTCTTTCCGTCGAGTCTCTAAGCGTAATACATGGCACATTCATCACGGTGGTTTCTTCTGTAATTCCACCAGAATCGGTAAGCATTGCAAAAGCATTTTTTACCAAATAATTAAAGTGTAAATACCCTAAAGGTTCTACATAGTGCAGGTTTTTAAAATTTAAATCTAAACCTTCTAAAAGCTTTTTAGTTCTTGGGTGTACCGGAAATATTATAGGATAATCTTTACCAAGATCTACAATTTGCTGAATAAGGTTTTTAAGCTGTTTTTCTTCGTCTACATTACTTGGTCTATGTAAAGTCATGACCATATATTTTTTCTCTTCCAACTTTAAATCGTTCCAAATTTGCGGTTTTTCAAGTCTAGGTAAATTTTTCAATAAGGTATCAATCATCACGTTTCCAACAAAGAAAACTTTGCTTTTAGAAATACCAAGATTTTCTAAGTTTTCATTTGCATAGCTAGAAGTGGTGAAATAGTAATCGGTTAAACTATCGGTTACAATTCTATTAATTTCTTCAGGCATATTCATGTCGCCAGATCGAATACCTGCTTCTACATGCGCAACATCTATTCCTGCTTTTTTAGCAACAATAGTACAAGCCATTGTGGAGGTTACGTCACCAACAACCATTACTAAATCACAAGGGTTTTGTTGTAATTCTTTTTCAAAACCAATCATAATTGCAGCCGTTTGTTCTGCTTGCGTACCACTTTTTACTTCTAGGTTAATATCTGGAAAAGGGATGTTTAGCTCGGTAAAAAAAGTATCGCTTAAGTTTTTATCGTAGTGTTGTCCGGTATGAACTAACCTATAATTCATATTAAAACCTTGTGCTTTCTTTTCTTGAATAGCTGCAATAATTGGTGCTATTTTCATAAAATTTGGTCGTGCACCTGCAATAATGGTAATGTTCATGTATATTAATTAAGTAAAGATCTAAACTGTTTTAATTTACCACTTTTAGATCGTTCTATTTTGTCTTGTCTTTCAAAGATAATATTTAAACCTTTTTCAAGGTAGTTATCCATTTCGGTTTTAATGCTTTTTATTTTTGCTTCCGAAATATCTTCCGCACTAGCATAAATAATTTTAAAAGTATCTATTTTCTGTTGTTCAATAATAAACTCTTTTATGGTACTATCGTCTTCCATAATACTTTTGGTAATGTAGTAAAAAGTTAAGCCAGCTGCCTTTTTTCCGCTAGGTAAAATAGCAATATCATTGGTTCTTCCTATTAATTTTTCCAGAATAGGTTTTTGTAATGTGCTACTTTTACTAAGTATGCCAATATCGCCAATATCATAACGTATAAAAGGATGCGCTTTGTTATACATTGAGGTAATTACAATTCTGCCTTCTTCACCAAAAGGTAAAATGTTGTCTTGCTTGTCTAAGATTTCTACAAAAATGGTTTCGCTATTTACTTGCCAAATATTTTGCGGATTTTGAAATGCAATTAGGTCTAATTCAGAGGCTCCATATTCATTAATTATAGGAATATTAAATTGCTTTTCTAGAAGTTTTTTGTCGTCTTCAAAAAGCATTTCAGAAGTTACTACACAAGCATTTAATGTAGGGCAAACCGTTTTTAGAACAATATTTTTTTTCTGAAGATATTTAGCAAATTGCACAATAGCACTGGTGTAACCATTAATGTAATCAAAACGGGTTGTTTGAAAGGTTGTTACACATTTTTCAAAAGCTGCATCGCTTAAATCGAAAACCGAAAACCGAAAACGTTTCCCTAAAAAATCTTTAAAGCGTTCTTTATAATACCCTTTTTTATCTAACGGAATACCATAAAATCGAGCTTGTTTAGAAGTATTAAAATCGATACCAAACCAACCAAACCTGTTTTTTATTACCGACCAAGTTAATGCATGGCAAAATTTATCTTTAGCAAAAACAAAAGGATCTCCAGAGGAGCCCGAAGTTTTATTCACATATACGTTTTTAGTCGTAAACCCTTTAGAAAGTCTAGCGTTTAAAGGTTGCTGTAAATCGCTTTTTGTCATTACAGGGATATTTTTCCAGTCTGTAACTGTAGCGTTTTTAGCAATTTCTTGATAAAACGAATTGTTTTGCATGTGATAATTAAAAATATCCTTTTTCTTCTGAAGTAGATAAGTTTCAAAATCGGCTTCGTTTTTAGCCTGAATATTTTCTAAAACACGAGAAGCCTTCTTTATAGGAAAGCCGTTTAGTTTTAAAGAAAGATTGAATAAATGCAAACGAAAAGATATTTTTGTAAAGTAAATAAAAAATATTCGTGTATTCGATGCATTAGTTTTATTTTTGAGCAAACAAAATACAACATGACTATTTTAATTCTTGGTTCTGGCGGAAGAGAACATACTTTTGCTTGGAAAATATCACAAAGCCCTTTATGTAAAAACCTTTATGTTGCTCCAGGAAACTCCGGAACGGCAGAAATTGCTACCAATATAGATATTGGGGTAACCGATTTTCAATCGATAAAAACACTAGTTTTAGAAAAAGATGTAAATATGGTTGTTGTAGGACCAGAAGATCCTCTAGTACAGGGTATTCATGATTTCTTTTTACAAGACGAAGCCTTAAAGCATGTCGCAGTTATTGGACCAGAAAAAGCAGCAGCAGAGTTAGAAGGAAGTAAAGAATTTGCTAAAGAGTTTTTATACAGACATAATATACCAACCGCAGCTTACCAGAGTTTTAATGCAAGTAATGTAGAAGAAGGGTATGCTTTTTTAGAAACTTTAAACCCTCCTTATGTTCTAAAAGCAGACGGATTAGCAGCTGGAAAAGGGGTTTTAATCTTAAATGATTTAGACGAAGCGAAAGCCGAATTAAAAAGCATGTTAGTAGATGCTAAATTTGGTGCAGCAAGTAACAAAGTAGTTATTGAAGAGTTTTTAGACGGAATAGAATTAAGCTGTTTTGTTTTAAGTGATGGAAAAAACTATAAAATTTTACCTACAGCAAAAGATTATAAAAGAATTGGCGAAGGCGATACAGGATTAAATACAGGTGGAATGGGAGCAATCTCTCCAGTACCTTTTGCTACCAAAGAATTTTTAAATAAAATTGAAGAACGCATTGTAAAACCTACAATTTCTGGTTTACAAAAAGATAACTTGCCTTATAAAGGTTTTGTTTTTATTGGTATCATTAAAGTTGGTGACGACCCAAAAGTTATAGAGTATAATGTAAGAATGGGAGATCCGGAAACCGAAGTGGTTTTACCAAGACTTAAAAATGATTTAGTAGAAATTTTTCAAGCCATAGCGAATCAGACTTTAGATCAAATAGAAATTGAAATAGATGAGCGTGCAGCAACAACTGTGATGTTGGTTTCTGGTGGTTACCCAGAAGCGTATGAAAAAGGAAAAGAGATCACTGGTGTGAAAAACATAACAGAATCTTTAGTTTTTCACGCAGGAGCAAAATTAGATGGAGATAAAATTGTAACTTCTGGTGGACGAGTTATGGCAATAACAAGTTATGGAAATACCTACCAAGAAGCCATAAAAAAATCTTACCAAAGTATAGAAAAACTACATTTTGATAAGATGAATTATCGTAAAGACATTGGCTTTGATCTGTAATTCCTATAAAAAAGAATGTGCAGAAACAGTTTTGTTTTCTTCGTTGTTTTTATCAAATGATCTTAATTGAAGCATCCAGTAAACCATTGCTACAAATCCAATAAGAATAAAAATCCAAGAAATAGTATTTGCTGCAAACCAGTTTTCAAGTTCTAAGTTTTTAATTGCATCTAAAGGTGCAAATAAAACATTTACAAATAGGTCTTGTATTGCGTAAAAGAAATCTTTCATAATAGTAATAATAGTATATTTACAATACAAAAGTACAAAAAGAGTTAATGATTACAAGTATTTTTAGTAAATCTAAGCCAATAAATTTTTTAATCGTTTTTGTAATTACTGCTTTGGCGTTTTTAAGCGTTAAATTAAAGTATACACAAGGGCCTGTTACTAGCGTGTTTGTTATGCAACAACTAGTAACTTTTATGGTTTCTTATTTTTCCATTTTACTATTGAATTTTATTGTAACTAAAAATGAATTAACACTAAAAAGTAATATAGAAATAATCTTATTTAGCCTTTTCTTATTACTAATACCAGAATCATTAATTAGTTCTAGAGTAATTTGGGCTAACTTTTTTATTCTTTTTGCCTTAAGAAGACTAATAAGTTTACGGACTAAAAAAAACATAAAAAGCAAACTGTTTGATGCCACTTTTTGTATCGCTGTTGCTTCCTTGTTCTATTTTTGGGCTATTTTATTTCTTTTTTTAATCCCATTGGTATTATTGTTTCATTCTAGTGATAATATAAGGCATTGGTTAACACCAGTTATTGGTATGGCTACCGTTTTTATATTGTGCGTAAGTGCATCGATATTAATTAATAATACCTATTTAGACTTTTTTAATAGTAACTACAAAACAAGTTTGAACTTTAACAGCTATAACACTTTACAGTTTTTAGTTGCTTTAACGTTACTATTTTCCTTTGGATTTTGGTCTGTTTTTTACTATTTAAAAAACTTTAGAAAGAAAATAAGAACTATTAGACCCGCTTTTAAAACAATTTTGGCAATGTTAATAATTGCTTTTATACTATTTGTTATTGCGCCAAATAAGAACGGAAGTGAACTTTTATTTTTATTTGCACCTTTAGCAATAGTTGTTACTAATTATATTGAAACGATTAAAGAAAAATGGTTTAGAGAGCTATTTTTTGGTGTTTTATTAATTGCTCCATTTGTGTTGTTAATGTTGCACTTTTTTTCCGAAAGCTAAATCACCAGCATCACCTAAACCAGGAACGATATATCCTTTGTCACTTAATTCTGGATCAATGGTACCAATCCATAAATGCGTGTCTTCGCTAAAATTTTCATTTATAAAATCGACACCTTCTTGTGCACCAATTACACTAACTAAATGTACGTTTTTTGGTTTTCCAAAAGGTTTTAAAGCTTCAAAAGTAGCAAGCATGGATTGTCCTGTTGCTAACATGGGATCTGCTAGAATAAGGGTTTTGTTCTCTAAGCTTGGACAAGCTAAATATTCTACTATAATTTCAAAACTATCCGGATCTTTTTTATGGTGTCTATATGCCGAAATAAATGCGTTTTCTGCATCATCAAAATAATTTAATAAGCCATTATGTAATGGTACTCCAGCTCTTAAAATAGAACATAAAACAATGTCATTATTAAGTAAATTCATTTTACAATTACCTAATGGAGTTTCAATAGTCGTTGTGTTGTATTGTAGTGATTTACTCATTTCATAACCCAAAATTTCACCAATGCGTTCTATGTTTCGTCTAAAACGCATACTGTCTTTTTGGATTTTCACATCTCTTATTTCCGAAATAAAAGAATTTAATATGGAATTGTCTTCTGCTAGATTAAATATTTTCATGGGATAAAAATAAGAATAAATTAAATAGTAAGATTGCGAGTTTTACCGATTTTTTAGGAGTTTTGTCTAAAAAAAATGTAATTATTCGAAAATATTAAAAATAGTTCAATTTTGTAATATATTTGATTCCCCTTTTAGAATAATCTACCAGAAATTTCTTGCCTGTTTTATGTTATAGTATGCTATAATTTAAACATAAAACTAACTAACATGAGATTAAAAACTACAATTCTAGCCTTTATGGCTTTTTCTTTTGGTTTTCAGACAATTCAAGCTAATGCTCCGTTAAGCATTGATGGGGAAGCTGCAACTGTTATGATGACCACAGAAGACAATTCATTAATTGTTTCTGCAGGATGTCATATTTACACCGTAAACATGCAGACGTATCAAGCTACTTTATTAACATCCTCTCCTTATGTATCCGAGATAAATTCTTTAGCTGTAGATGCTAGTACAGGATGGATTTTTTACGTTAGTAACCAGGCTTCTAAATATAACTGGACAGTGTATGGTTATAATGTATATGCTAATACGCATAAATCTTTTGGTGATATTAGGTCTTATTTTACTTCTAGCGGGCATGCATATTCCTCTAGAGGTTTAGGCTCTGGGGGTGCTACTTTTTATAATGGTAAACTTTACTTTGCTATGGAGTACCCTTCAAGTTGTTATAACTATAGAACTTCAAGTGGTATTGTAAATGTAAAGGACGAATTACAAAGAGAATTAGAAGGTGTTAAGATTAAAAAAGGTTCTCTTGTAAACACTTCTTTGGAAATAAATACAGGAAGATTAGGTGCAACAGAGACTTTACCTACCGCAAATACTAATCAAACTAAAAGTATAAAAGCGGAAGACAACTATAATTTACGTGATTATGTTTCTGAATCTAGTTTATTGGACAATAGGGTTTCTTCTGCAGGATCTTCAACTGGATCTTTAACAGGATCTAATAGAGGTGTTTCACAACGTGGACATAGCAATTATAGTAGTTATAATAATAAGATTTATTTGCTAGAGGTTTGCTTTAGTAATCTTTCAGACTTTAGTGGAGATTCTTCTAGTATTTCTAATGCTAGTCCTAAATATGATAATGATGGGCATTCTAGTTTTAGATATAAAGGAGAGCTTGGTGATATAGCTGTAAGTGATGACGGAGAAATTTATGCGGTTACAACCTATCAAATTCAACATTTCGATTTTAATACCAATACTTTTAATTGGGCAAATAACGAAGATGTTTATGCGCAAATAGCAAAAGATAAGAACAGTAATTTTCACTTACTTAAAAATAAGAAAACGTGTTCGCATTACGGGTCTTGTTATTCTAGCTGTACTAGAAAAAGTTATGTGCAAAGCTATACAGAGCCATCTCAATTACAAACGTATAATGATATTCAATTAGGAGGTTTAATTGAAATTCATGGTTTATCTGCGGAAGATCAAGGTAAAATAACGGATGCTGCAGATTATTTAAACCTAGTTGTAGATGTTGAAGTTTCTTATAATTTAGAAGGAACCATTTTTGATGACGATAACGAAAACGGAACACAAGAAACGGAAGAATCTAATTTAGATAGCGTTAGTGTAACATTATATGCAGACAGCAATAATAATGGAGCTTTAGATGCAGGTGATCTAGAGTTAAGAGTTACTTCATCAGATGCCAATGGCTATTATAATTTTACAAATATTACAGAAGAAGATATACTTGTAATTGTAACAGTTCCAGAGGATACAGATGAAAATACATACCAAGCAACAACCAGTGAAGTTGTAGTAATTACGGCAACGGAAGATGTTTCTGGAGTGGATTTCGGAATTAACGAAAATAACATAATTAACTATGTTATTGAAGGAGTTGTATTTGATGATGATAATGAAAATGGTCTTTATGAGATGGAAGAGGCGTATTTAAACAACATTCCTGTTATTTTATATGCAGATAGTAATAACAACGGCGCTTTAGATGCAGATGACTTATTGTTAGAAGAAACAACTACAGATGAAAATGGTTATTATTCTTTTACGGAAGTAAGCTATTATAGCGTATTAGTTGAAGTAGTAATATCGGAAGATACAGCAGATAATACTTATACATTAACAACAGATGAGGTTGTCGCTATTCATTCTAATGAAGATGTATCTGGAGTTGATTTTGGTATCAACGAAGAAGAAGTTTTAATGTATACTATTTCTGGTGTCGTATGGGATGACAACAATAGAGATGGTATACATGATGCAACAGAAATGCCTTTACCAGGTATTCTTGTAAATCTATTTAATGATGTAAATGAAAATGGTATTTTAGATGCTGGAGATGAATATCTAGAGACGCAATCTACGTCTTCCACAAACCCTAATTATATCTTTAATAATGTTACGGCAGGTAGTAAAATAGTAAATGCAATAACACCTGAAAATAACCCACCATTCTTGTTTTATACTACTACATTTGATTTAGATGATGAGACTAATAATCCAGATGGTTTTTATGGGTTTAATTTACAGGAAACAACAGAAGGAGTTGATTTTGGTATAGATAAAGTCTTTGGTAACTCTAAAACAGAAGCAGATGGAGGAAAAGACAAAGGAAAATCTGAAGAACCAATACTTGACGATACTGTAATAAGACAATTTACGCAAAACAGTCAAGATTTAGATGAAGAATCTTTAGCGTTATATAATGGTGTGAAGTTATATCCTAATCCTGCTACTAAATACATTATTGTAAAATCAGATTTATTAGATACCAATACTGTTATTAAAGTTTACAGTATTACTGGGAAGTTAATTCTGACTAAAGATTACAGTACAGCGTCTAATATAAGTGAAGTAAAACTTAACTTAGAACAATTAAGTGCTGGATTATATCTTGCGAAAATTTCAACTAAGGAAAATAAAACCATAGTTAAAAGGTTTGTTAAACAATAATTAATCAAATTTAATTGAATTCCAAAAAGCCGCTTTTAGCGGCTTTTTGGTTTCAAAAATGTATATTTGTAATCAAATAAATTAAAAAATGTTTTCAGAAAAAGCCAATAAAATATTTCAAGACGTAATTAATACCTATCACGTTTTAAATACTGTAGATCAACCTTTCACTAATATTTATAATAAAGAAACCAATTTATTAGAACATTTATTATACAGAAAATGTTGGATTGATACGGTACAATGGCATTATGAAGACATTATTAGAGACCCACAAATAGACCCTGTTGCTGCTTTAGCATTAAAACGTCAAATAGATGCTTCTAACCAAGATAGAACAGATATGGTAGAGTATATTGATAGTTATTTTTTAGAGAAAAATAAAAATGTTTCTGTAAAAGAAAATGCGACAATTAATACCGAAAGCCCTGCTTGGGGTGTAGATAGATTATCTATTTTAGCTTTAAAAGTATATCACATGCATGAAGAAGCAACTAGAGAAAATGCTTCAGACGCACATAAAGCAGCTTGTCAAAAAAAATTAGACATCTTATTAGAACAACGTGTAGATTTATCAACAGCAATAGATACCTTGTTAAAAGATATTGCAAATGGTGATAAATACATGAAAGTTTACAAGCAAATGAAAATGTATAATGACGATGAGTTAAACCCAGTTTTACGTTCACTGAAGTAATACATAATTTTTCATTATAAGAAACTCCTTTACTTTTTTTAAGGAAAGGTGGATTTCAATTTATTAAAAAATTGAAAGACGGAAAGGTTTTATGAATACACAAAAACATATTTTAGTCATTCGTCTCTCTGCAATGGGAGACGTTGCTATGACAGTTCCTGTTTTAAGAGCATTTACACAGCAGTATCCAGGAGTGAAAATCACCGTTTTAACACGTGCGTTTTTTACTCCTTTTTTTAGAGACTTAGACAACGTTACTGTTTTTCCTATAGATTTAAAAGGAAGGCATAAAGGTGTTTTCGGACTTTTCAAACTTTCAAAAGAATTAAAAAAACTACATATTGATGGCGTTGCCGATTTGCATAATGTATTGCGAACTAAGATTTTAAAAGTCTTTTTCTTCGGAATAAAATACATGCAAATAAACAAAGGTAGAGCAGAAAAGAAAGCATTGATTTCTGGTAAAGCGTTTAAGCAGCTAAAAACATCTCACGAGCGATATGCAGATGTTTTTAAAGCCCTAGGTTTACCTGTAGATTTAAGTAATCCAACTTTTTCGGAAACCGTTAAGCTTCAAAAAAATACGCTTGCTAAAACAGGAGATAAAACAAAAAAGTGGATTGGTATTGCACCTTTTGCTGCCTTTAAAAGTAAAATGTATCCTTTAGACGCTATGCAAGTTGTTATTGAAGCACTTTCTAAAACGTATACTGTTTTTCTTTTTGGAGGAAAGCAAGATATACAAGAGTTACAGGCTTTACAGATAAATAAGAACGTGGTTAATTTAGCCGGACAATTAAGTTTAAACGAAGAGTTAGATGTTATTTCTAATTTAGACGTCATGTTATCTATGGATTCCGGTAATGCGCACATTGCAGCGATGCTAGGTAAAAAAGCAGTTACCATTTGGGGAGTTACACATCCTTTTGCAGGATTTTCACCTTTTAATCAACCAGAAAATTATGCGTTGTTAGCAGATAAAAAACAGTTTCCTTTAATACCAACTTCTATTTACGGAAATAAGTTTCCTGAGGGTTATGAAGAAGCTTCCAAAAGTATTGCTCCGCAAAAAATTATAGACACAATAAATGCTATAATTTAAAAGATTAAATTGTTGATATTTAGATTTTAAACGTACTATAAAAAAACCCTACTCCAAAGAGTAGGGTTCATTTTAAACTTACCATAAAATTAATAATCCCTAACTATTATCATTTATCGTTTAAAACTAGAACGAATATATTGGGTTTATTATTTAAAAAAAATAAACATCTAGGAAAAGATAATAAAATCGTTAAAGTGTATATTTTTTAAGCTAAAACCAGATTTTCATCGATAAAATGTTAGCACAAGAATGATTTTAAATATTTTTTTACGGTTTATACATCATCATAATCCACTGTAATTTTAGAGGTAGTTGGATGTGCTTGACAAGTTAAAATTAACCCTTCGTCCAATTCACTAGCTGTTAAAATATTGTTTTGTCTCATTTTTGCTTCTCCTTCTGTAATTCTAGCAATACAACTACTACAAATTCCGCCTTGACAAGAATATGGAGCATCTAGATCTTTATCTAATGCGGCTTCAAGAATAGATTGTTTTTGAGACATGATAAATGTGGTTGTTTCATCATCTACAGTAATGGTAATTTCTGTTTCACCGTTTACAGCCTCTTCATTTATTGCAGCTGGTTTTGCAGCTTTAAAAAGCTCAAAGTGTATGGTGTCTTCTGCTATGTCATGTCCTGTTAAAACATCTTTAACGGTATGTATCATTGCTTCTGGTCCGCAAAGGTAAAAAGCATCTACATCTATATGCTTGTGCTTGTTTTTCATTACATAATTAACGGTGCTTTTTTCAATCCTTCCAAAAATAGCATCTTCTTCATCTTCTTGACTAAATACAAACTGTATAGAAAAACGTTCTTTGTAATTATGATGTAAGGCTAATAACTCATCCAAAAACATCGTGTCTTTGGTGGTTTTGTTTCCATAAACCAGAATTACTTTACTATGTACTTCTTCTTCTAAAGCACATTTAATAATACTTAAAACAGGAGTAATCCCACTTCCTGCAGCAAATGCAGCTATATTTTTAGTTTTTGAGTCGTTAGGTGTAAATGTAAACCTTCCTTTTGGCGAAGCTACTTCTAAAGTGTCTCCAGCTTTTAAAGTGTTATTTGCATAGGCAGAAAAAGTACCACCTTCTACTTCTTTTACTGCAACTTTTAATTCCCCGCTTTTTGGCGAAGAACATAAAGAGTAATCACGTCTTACTTCATTGCCATTAATCGTGGTTTTTACCGTTATATATTGTCCTGCTTTAAAAGCAAAAATATCTTTTAAGTTTTCTGGTACATTAAAGGTTATAGTTACTGCTTTTTCAGTTTCTCTATGTATATCTTTAATGGTTAATTTATGAAATTGTGACATAGTTATTATTTTTTGTAAAAATAATGAAGCATTTTCGTTTTGCCTTTCTTTTATTATAAAATTTATACCTAATTATCTTATACATAAGAATTTTATGTATATTTGATTTATGGCGAATAATAAATTATATAAAGGAAGTTTAACAACAATTATTTTAAAACTTCTGGATGAAGGAGGTAAGATGTACGGTTATGAAATCACCCAAAAAGTAAAAGTGATCACTAAAGGAGAATTAAAGATAACTGAAGGTGCTTTATATCCTGCTTTGCATAAATTAGAAGCAGATGGTATGTTAGATGTTGAGGTAGAAAAAGTAGATAATAGACTGCGAAAATACTATAAGTTAACAGAAAAAGGAAGCAAAGAAACCAATAGTAAATTGCAAGAGCTTCAGGATTATATTAAAACGATGCAGCTTCTAGTAAACCCTAAATTTAGTTTGGATTAATGAAAACATCCAATAAAGAAAATATGTCGTACAGTAGGAAAGTAGACAAAGAACAACTGGAAAACCTTTACCAATTCACCAGAAAACATTTTGTAGAGCATTACGATTTGCAAACAGAATTAGTAGATCATCTGGCAAATGATATAGAATCTATTTGGGAAAACAACCCTGATTTACCTTATGAAAATGCGCGAGATAAAGCTTTTGAAAAGTTTGGTGTTTTCGGATTTATGAACGCTGTTGAGCAACGTCAAAAAGCAATGCATAAAAGGTATTTAAAGTTTTTATGGACAGAGCTTAAGCAATGGTTTACTTTACCTAAAGCAATTAAAACGGCTGCCCTTTTTATAATGATCTATGTTGCTTTTACCTCTTCTTTATTCTCGTATTTTATTTTTGCTTTTTATGGGATAGTCTGTATTTGGTCTTTTGTTAAAAGTGTACAGCTTAAAAGACAGTTTAAAAGAAGAAAGGAAGTTTCTAATAAAAAATGGATGCTAGAAGAAATAATATTTAAACAAGCTGGAGGATCTGTACTATTATTAATGTCTCAATTGCCATCTTTGTATAATCTTTCAGATAATTTATTTACCAATTTCTATTTTGTTTTAGGCTTTTCTATTTTTTCAACTTTATTTTTTCTTTGGCTATATATTAGCTTTTTAATATTGCCCCAAAAAGCGGAAGAATTATTGAATAAAACCTATCCCGAATTCTGTGTGTAACATTTTTATATTTTTCACTACTAACCTTTAAACCAAACCCAACCAAAATGATAAAACGTTTTTTAGATTTAGAATGGAAACAGTTTACTCGATCAGCAAGCTTTGGTAAAAGCGTAGTACTAAAAATAGTAATGGCCTTTTTTGCCTTGTATTTTGTTGCTATGTTTTTAATCATGGGAATTGCAATGTATCCGCTACTTAAAAAAGTGTTTCCAGAAAGTGATCCTTTAATAATGTTTAACGGATTTATTTTCTTTTGGATTTTAGGCGATTTAGTAATCCGATTTTTCTTTCAGAAATTACCAGTAATGAGTGTAAAACCCTTACTTACACTTCCTATCAAACGAGCGAAAGTGGTAAACTTCGTATTAGGAAAATCTGCATTATCCTTTTTTAATTTCTTGCCTTTATTTGCAATAATACCCTTTGGGATCACACTTATATTAAAAGATTATAGCGTTGCTACTGTTTTGGTTTGGATGCTAACCATTGTGTTAATTACACTAATAAATAACTTCTTAAATTTTATTATTGAAAGCCTATCTGCTAAAACAGAATTATCTTTTTTACCAATTATACTTTTTGCAGGATCTCTTTTTGCATTAAATCATTTTCAAATAATAAATATTGCCGAAGTTTTATCTAATGGTATTCAGGCTATTTCTAATAATCCATTGTTCCTAGTGGTTCCAATACTTGTTTTAATTGGTCTATACCTGTATAACTTTAAAATTCTTCGTGCTAAATTATTTTTAGATAGTTCTCTAAAATCTAAAACACAAGAAGTAAATGCTTCCAACTTAGAATGGACTAAAAAGTTTGGAGACATTGCGCCTTTTATGCAATTAGATTTAAAATTACTTTGGCGTAATAAACGACCAAAATCTTCGGTTTGGATGCTGTTAATAGGACTTTTATATGGTTTATTCTTTTATCCAAATCCTATGTATCAAGACAAAGAATTCTTGTTTGCATTTGTTGGTATTTTTGTAACTGGAATTTTTCTTATCAACTTCGGACAATTCATTCCTGCATGGGATAGTGGCTATTACAAAATGCTAATGAGTCAAAATATTAAATACAAACAATACTTAAAATCTAAATACACTTTAATGACTTTAAGTGTTATTATTTTATTTGTGTTAAGTATTCCTTACGTATACTTTGGTTGGAAAATTTTACTAGCACATTTTGCTGCAGCAGTTTATAATATTGGAGTAAACACCTATGTCATTTTATTAGGAGGATCTTTCAATCGAAAAAAAATAGATTTAAACCAAAGAGCAGCGTTTAACTTTCAAGGTACTGGAGCGGTACAGTGGATTATTGGTTTTCCGTTAATGCTTTTACCAATGGGAATATTCGCTATTTTCAATTTTGCATTCAATTTCGAAATTGGTATTCTAGTGCTTATTCTTTTAGGAGTAACCGGAATTATTTTCCATCAAAAAATAATGAAATTAATAACCAAGAGATATTTAGCTTCAAAATATAAAATGATTGCTGCTTTTGATCAAGACAACTAAAATATAACCACATGATAACTACTACAAACCTTACCAAAAAATACAATGCAAATCCCGTTTTAAATATTGAAAGTTTAGAAATCCCTAAAGGACAAAGCTTCGGTTTAGTTGGTAATAATGGTGCAGGAAAAACCACGTATTTTAGTCTGCTTTTAGATTTAATACAACCAACTACAGGGTATATTAAAAATAACGATATTCAGGTAAACCTTAGTGAAGACTGGAAGCCATTTACGTCGTCTTTTATAGATGAAAGCTTTTTAATTGGTTACCTAACCGCAGAAGAATACTTTTATTTTATTGGCGAACTTAGAGGGCAAAACAAAGCAGATGTAGATGCCTTAGTAGCTACTTTTGAAGATTTTTTCCATGGAGAAATTCTCGGACAGAAAAAATACCTTCGTGACCTAAGTAAAGGAAACCAAAAGAAAGCCGGAATAGTTGCGGCACTTATTGGTAATCCAGAAGTCATTATATTAGATGAGCCTTTTGCTAATCTAGATCCTACAACGCAAATAAAACTGAAACAAATAGTAAAAGATTTAGCACAAGAACAAGGAGTAACCGTACTTATTTCTAGTCATGATTTAAT
The DNA here is from genome assembly GCF_016864015.1 of Lacinutrix sp. WUR7. Classification (NCBI taxonomy): domain Bacteria; kingdom Pseudomonadati; phylum Bacteroidota; class Flavobacteriia; order Flavobacteriales; family Flavobacteriaceae; genus Lacinutrix; species Lacinutrix sp. WUR7. The sequence continues at coordinate 1,310,793 of NZ_CP045067.1, forward strand.
GCATGTTACAGATGTTTGTGAACGTATTGTAGTGCTTGAAAAAGGAGAGGTGGTTAAAGATATTGTAACTAGCCAAGCAACTTTAAAAGAATTGGAAGCACATTTTGCAGGAACAGAAATAATCTAAAAACACCTCGTTTTTATAGCTAAATTAAAAAAGATGCGTATTTTTACGTGCTTAGGCGGTTTTTATATGCTTTCTAATTTAAAATTAGAGGAGCTATTTATAATATATGCTTGAGTTTACAGTTATTTATTTGAGTTAAATACACAGCTTTTGAAAACATCTTACAAAATTATATTAGTCCTTTTAGTTTCTGTAACCTTAATAACCAGTTGTTCTAGAAAAAAGAACACTTTTATTAGCAGAAATTATCACGCATTGTCTGCACGAGATAATACGCTTTTTAACGGTTACAATGCTTTAGAAGAAGGAAGAGAAAACCTGAATCAAAGCTATACAGATAATTACTGGGAAATCCTTCCTATAGAGCGCATGCAAGTTTTTGAAGAGGTTACACTTCCTGGGCAAAACAAAAACGAAAGCTTTAGTAGAGCAGAAGAAAAAGCAGTAAAAGCCATTCAGAAGCATGGTATGAATATTCAAGGAAAAGAATATAATTACCAAATAGACGAAGCGTATTTACTCTTAGGAAAAGCGCGTTATTTTGACCAACGTTTTGTGCCTTCCTTAGAGTCTTTCAACTACATTTTATATAAATATCCGGCTAGTAATAAAATCAATCAAGCTAAAATTTGGAGAGAAAAATCTAATATTCGTCTAGAAAACGAAGAACTAGCTATTAAAAATCTAAAACGCCTTTTAGATCAAGAAGAATTAGACGGTCAAGACTTAGCAGATGCCACATCCATACTAGCACAAGCCTATATAAACACTAAGTCTTTAGATAGTGCATTAACACAAATTGATATCGCATCTAACGCTACAAAAAGTAATGATGAACGCGGAAGATATCGTTTTATACAAGGACAATTATACAATGCTTTAGGAGATAAAGACAGTGCAAACATAGCCTTTGATAGAGTTATAGATTTAAACCGAAGCACGCCAAGAATGTACCTTATTAGTGCACATATTGAAAAGGCTAAAAACTTTGACTATGAAGAAGGAGACAAATTAGAGTTCCTAGAATTACTTACAGACTTAGAAGAAAATAGGGAAAATAGACCTTATCTAGATAAAATTTACCATCAGATAGCAGAATACCATTTAAAGAATCAATCGGATTCTTTAGCGCTAGCATACTACAATAAATCTTTAAGAACAGACACCAACGATAAGGTTTTAAAAGCAAAAACCTATGAGATTATTGGTGATATGAAATTTATTGCAGCAGCATATAAAAGTGCTGGTGATTATTATGATAGTACCATGACAAATATGGTAGTAAATACCAAACCATACAGAGTCATTAAACGCAAAAGAGATAATTTGGAAGATGTTATTCTATATGAAGACATTGCGAAAAATAACGATAGTATTATAAGATTAGTTTCTTTGTCTAAAGAAGATAAGCTTGCATTTTTTACAAAGCATGTAGAGAAACTTAAAGAGGAAGCAGAAAAAGAACAAGAAAAAGCAGAAGCCGCAGAAAGAAACAAAGGTATTGTAACAACCAATAATAGTTTTGGTAATACTCCGGCGTTAGGAGGAAAGGACTCTAGAGGAGGATCAACTCCTGGTCAAGGTTCTTCTTTTTACTTTTATAATCCAACAACAGTAGCTTATGGTAAATCAGAATTTTTTAAAGATTGGGGAAACCGTAAATTGGAAGACGATTGGAGATGGTCTAGCAACACAAATTCTGGAATAAATGCTTCCGAAGAAAACCCTGCGATAGCAAATGCTTCCGAAGTAGAATTATATGATCCTCAGTTTTATATCGATCAAATTCCTACCGAAGAAAAAGTTGTTGACAGCATAATAAAAGAAAGAAACTTTGCTTACTATCAATTGGGGTTAATCTATAAAGAGAAATTTAAAGAATATCCTTTAGCAAAGATTAAATTTACAGAACTTTTAAATAATAATCCCGAAGAAAACTTAGTGCTTCCTTCTAAATATAATCTATACAAGATTTATCAATTATTAGGAGAACAAGGCGAAGCAGATTTTACTAAAAAAGATATTATCACCAATTATCCAGATTCTAGATATGCAACTATTTTAAATAATCCGGAAGCCGCAAATCTGGAAGATGAAAATAGTCCGGAAACCATATATAAAAATCTTTATAATCAATTTGAAAATCAGGAATACGTAAAAGTACTTTCCGATATAGAAAAGTATATTATAGCCTTTGAAGCAGAAGCTATAGTTTCTAAATTCGAACTTCTTAAAGCAACAGCAACAGGGCGTTTATATGGTTATGAAGCCTATAAAAAGGCAATTAATTTTGTAGCGCTTAATTATGCGAACACACCAGAAGGACAGCGAGCACAGGATTTATCCACTAATGCATTACCTAAGATGGCTAAAAAAGAATTTGCTTCAGATAGTTTAAATGGTAATTATAAAGTGTTGTACAAGTTTAATACAGCGAATACAGAAGAAATAACAAGTTTTGTAAAAACCTTAAAGGAAGTAACAGCACATGTGCCACATTATAAATTAAGTACTTCGGTAGATGTGTATGACCCAGAAACAACATTTGTTGTCATTCACGGTTTAAAAAGTATCGATGGAGCAAAAGGATTTGCATACATATTAAGAGATGAAGATAGATCTAAAATAACAAAACCATCTATTGCTATTTCATCTACAAATTATCAAATTGTTCAGATTCATAAGAATTTAGACGATTATACTAAAGCACAGCAATTATAAAATAAGAATCATGTTTTCAGATAACAAAAAAGATAAAAAAGCTTACGAAAATTCTTCCAGCCAAAACATTATAGCAAAAGGAACCAATATTGTTGGAGACTTTTCTAGTGAAGGCGATTTAAGAATAGATGGTACTATTGAAGGAAATCTAACTACTCCAGGAAAAATAGTAGTTGGGAAATCTGGTGTAATTAAAGGGACGCTAAATGGATCTGATGCTTATTTTGAAGGAAAATTTTCAGGAAACTTAACCTTAACAGGAACCTTAACTTTAAAATCTTCTGCGCATATTGAAGGTGAAGTGGTTTTAGGGAAATTAGAAGTAGAGCCAGGAGCAACTTTTAATGTAAACTGTGTAATGAAAGGAGCCTTAAAAGAATTAAATAATAGCAACACTTCACAAAATTTAAAAAAAGGAAGAAGTGCCTAGTAAATTTTTAAGATTTACATCTACAGCTTTTCAAATGGGAGGAACCATTTGGTTAGGTAATGTATTAGGAAAATGGTTAGATGTTAAATATCAAACCACTTATTTAGAAAACACCATTACGCTTCTAGCGGTTTTTATTGCTATGTACTTAGTAATTAGCCAGGTTTTAAAAATATCAAAAGATAATAAAGACAATGATTAAAAGAATCGTTTTCTATAGTATTGCTTTTTCATTTTTATTTGCAGCTTCTTATGCTATTCACTTATCCAGTTTAAAAGATTTAAACATTAAACTTAGGGTACCACTATTTTCTATCTATCTATTTCATTTTATAGTATCGCTATTTATTTGTGTCGTTTTTGCAGTACTTGAAACTACTAAAAAATGGTCACAACAGTTGGGTTTTGTGTACTTATTTACTTTAATAACAAAACTTATGTTGTTTGTAGTGGTCTTTAAAAATTCTGTTTTTAAAGTCGAGAACCTTAGTAAATTAGAAGGATTTAATCTGCTAATTCCGGTGTTCCTTTTTCTTTTTTTAGAAGTCTATTTCATAGCCAGAATATTAAGTAAAAAATAGTGGTTAATATTATTAAAAAAAAAGTAATTGTTTTTTCAATAATTTCCGTAGTTTTGCACCGAATTTAAAAACACAGTTTTTTTGATTTTTTTAACAATGAAGGTAGCTAAACAAACTTTTAAATTATTCACTCTGGCAGTAATGCTTTTCGCTAGTGCTTTTGCAATGGCTGAAAACACTAATGATACAGGGAAAGATACAGGTAGTCAAATAGATACAAAAGAAGAAGTGGAAGCTTATATTTTGCATCATATTCAAGATTCTCATGATTTTTCTTTGTTCTCATATACAAACGATGCAGGAGAGCGTAAACATTTCGGATTCCCTTTACCAATTATTTTATGGTCAAGTAATGGTTTAACAACTTTTATGTCTTCAGAGTTTCATCATAATGATGATGGTCATGTTATTGTGGAGAAAAACGGATTGAAATTCGCAAAGATTCATTCTAAAATCTATGAGTTAGACGGTGGAGCTGCAACAGTAGCTTTTGACGAAACACACCATGCAACAAATGCACACAGAGTATTAGATTTTTCTATTACTAAAAGTGTAGTAGGTGTCTTATTAATTGGTTTATTAATGTTAATCTGGTTTTCTGGTTTAGCAAGACAATATAAAAAGAGACAAGTACCAACTGGTTTTGGTCGCGTTTTAGAGCCTTTAGTATTATACGTAAGAGACGAAATCTCAAGACCAAACATTGGTGAAAAACATTATAGAAAATTTACAGGTTACTTATTAACGGTATTCTTTTTTATCTGGATATTAAACTTATTAGGTTTAACACCATTTGGTTTTAATGTAACAGGTCAATTAGCAGTTACTGCTTGTTTAGCAATCTTTACATTAGTAATATATACAGTAAGTGGTAATAAAGATTACTGGATGCATATTTTATGGATGCCAGGAGTGCCAATTTTAATTCGTCCAGTTTTAGCTGTGATTGAATTAGCTGGAGCATTAATCATTAAGCCATTTTCATTATTAGTACGTTTGTTTGCAAATATTTCTGCAGGACATATTGTAGTAATGAGTTTAATAGCTATTATGTTTACTCTTAAAAAATCTTTAGGAGTTGTAGGAGCTACAGGATTATCATTAGTATTATCCTTTTTTATAACATTAATTGAAGTATTAGTTGCTTTCTTACAAGCGTATATCTTTACCATGCTTTCTGCATTGTTTATTGGTATGGCTGTAGCAGAGCACGATCATGATCATGCACATGATGATCATGGTAAAGAAGTCCCTGACGCAGAAGATGTGCGAGGAGATTTTATTTAACAAGAGTTTTTTTAATTTAACTATAAATTTTTTATTATGTACAATTTAATTGGAGCAGGTTTAATCGTAATCGGAGCAGGAATTGGTCTTGGTCAAATTGGTGGAAAAGCAATGGAAGGTATTGCACGTCAACCAGAAGCAACAGGAAAAATCCAAACAGCAATGATTATTATTGCAGCACTTTTAGAAGGATTAGCATTCGGTGCTTTATTCTTAGGAAAATAAGCAGCAATCAAATTAAGAACACAAACCTGTAACGGTTGGTTACAGGTTGTGTTTATTAAATTAAAAAAAGAAGAAATTTAAATACATTTAGAAATGGATAAGTTATTAAATGATTTTTCACCAGGATTGTTTGTAGTACAAACAATACTTCTTTTACTATTAATTTTATTAATGGTAAAATTTGCATGGAAACCTATCATGAGTTCTTTAACAGAAAGAGAAGAAGGAATTCAAGGTGCTTTAGATGCTGCTGAAAAAGCAAAATTAGAAATGCAAAACCTGCAAGCAGATAATGCAAACTTATTAAAAGAAGCACGTGCAGAACGTGAGTCTATGCTTAAAGAAGCAAGAGATATTAAAAACACAATGATTGACGACGCTAAAACGGAAGCTCAAGCACAAGCAAACAATATGATTGCTCAAGCACAAGCTGCTATTGAAAGCGAAAAGAAATCGGCTATGGCAGAATTAAAAAGCCATGTTGCTGGTCTATCTATTGAGATTGCAGAAAAAGTAGTACGTCAAGAATTATCTAACAAAGACAAACAACTAGAATTAGTAGAGTCTATGTTAAATGATGCTAAATTAAACTAAGTTTAAATCATGGCAGGAGAAAGAGCAGCAATACGTTACGCAAAAGCAGTTTTAAGTTTAGCTACAGACAAAAATACAGCGGAGGTTGTAAATGCAGATATGGAGCTAATTAATAATACAGTGGAGCAAAGTAAAGACTTAAAAGATATGCTTTATAGCCCTGTAATTAGTTCGACTGTAAAAAAAGCAGCTTTATTAGAAATCTTTAAAGGAATCAATCCTGCAACGGTTAACCTAATAGATACGTTAATTACGAATAAGAGAACAAGTTTATTAGCAGAAGTAGCTTCTAAGTTTATTACCTTATACGAGCAACAAAAAGGAAGTCAAATTGCAATAGTTACAACAGCTGTACCTTTAACAGAAACTTTAGAGTCTAAAGTTTTAGCAAAAGTTAAAGAACTTACAGGGAAAGAAACAGCAATTAAAAATATAGTAGATGAAAGCATTTTAGGTGGTTTCATATTAAGAGTTGGAGATACGCAGTATGATGCTAGTATATCTAACCAATTGAATAAATTGAAAAGAGAATTTACAATAAACTAAGATATTTATATCTAAATAAATAAGTAAGATGGCAGAAGTAAAACCAGCTGAAGTATCAGCAATCTTAAAACAACAACTATCCGGTTTTGAAGCAAGCGCTTCATTAGACGAAGTTGGAACAGTATTAACAGTAGGTGATGGTATTGTACGTGCTTACGGATTAGCTAACGCGCAATATGGTGAGTTAGTAGAATTCGATGGCGGATTAGAAGGTATTGTACTTAATCTTGAAGAAGATAATGTAGGTATTGTACTTTTAGGAACTTCAGTAGGAGTTAGAGAAGGTTCTACAGTAAAACGTACTAATCGTATTGCTTCTATTAAAGTAGGAGAAGGTATTGTTGGTCGTGTTGTAGATACACTAGGAAATCCTATCGATGGTAAAGGACCAATCGCTGGAACTACTTATGAGATGCCTTTAGAGCGTAAAGCTCCTGGAGTTATCTATAGAGAGCCAGTAACAGAACCGTTACAAACAGGTATTAAAGCAATTGATGCGATGATCCCAGTTGGTAGAGGACAACGTGAGTTAGTTATTGGTGACAGACAAACAGGTAAGACTGCAGTTTGTATTGATGCTATCTTAAACCAAAAAGAATTTTACGATGCAGGGGAACCTGTTTATTGTATATATGTTGCTGTAGGTCAAAAGGCTTCAACAGTAGCACTTATTGCTAAAACTTTAGAAGAAAAAGGAGCTTTAGCGTACACAACAATAGTAGCTGCAAATGCATCAGATCCTGCTGCAATGCAAGTATATGCACCTTTTACAGGAGCATCTATTGGAGAGTACTTTAGAGATACTGGTAGACCAGCTTTAATTGTATTTGATGATTTATCAAAACAAGCAGTTGCTTACCGTGAGGTATCTTTATTATTAAGACGTCCACCGGGACGTGAGGCGTATCCTGGAGATGTATTTTATTTACACTCAAGATTATTAGAGCGTTCTGCAAAAATCATTAATAATGATGCTATTGCTAAAGAAATGAATGATTTACCAGATTCATTAAAACCAATCGTAAAAGGTGGTGGTTCTTTAACAGCATTACCAATTATTGAAACACAAGCAGGTGACGTTTCAGCATATATTCCAACAAACGTAATTTCTATTACAGATGGACAAATCTTCTTAGATGGAGATTTATTTAACTCTGGTGTTCGTCCAGCAATTAACGTAGGTATTTCTGTATCTCGTGTTGGTGGTAATGCACAGATTAAGTCTATGAAAAAAGTATCTGGTACTTTAAAATTAGATCAAGCACAATACCGTGAGCTAGAAGCTTTCGCTAAGTTTGGTTCTGATTTAGATGCGGTTACTTTAAATGTAATTAATAAAGGAAAACGTAACGTGGAGATCTTAAAACAAGGTCAAAATGATCCGTTTACAGTAGAAGATCAAGTAGCAATTATTTATGCTGGATCTAAAAATTTATTAAAAGACGTTCCTGTAAATAAAATTAAAGAATTCGAAAGAGATTATCTTGAATTTTTAAATGCTAAACATAGAGATGTTTTAGATACATTAAAAGCAGGTAAATTAACAGATGAGGTTACAGACACATTAATGACTGTATGTAAAGACCTTTCTGCTAAATATAGAGCTTAGAAGTTTTAAGTTTAGAGTTATGAGTTTAAAGTTTACTTACTCATAACTCTAAATTTCAATTATAAAATTAATGTCACTCTTAGCATTGCCAAAACATAAAATGTATTTTGTGTTGAAGGCACCAAGAAAATCTTGGCGAAGAGTCTTTACATAAATAAAGAATGGCGAATCTTAAAGAAATACGTAATAGAATAGCTTCAGTATCTTCAACGATGCAGATTACTAGTGCCATGAAAATGGTATCTGCTGCAAAATTGAAAAAAGCACAAGATGCTATTACAGCAATGCGTCCTTATGCAGATAAGTTAACGGAGCTTTTACAAAGTTTAAGTGCAACACTTGATGCAGATTCTGGAAGTAAATTTTCGGAGCAACGTGAGGTAAATAATGTATTAATTGTTGCTATAACTTCGAATAGAGGTTTATGTGGTGCTTTTAATTCAAACATTATTAAGCAAACACAAAACTTAATTTCTAATGTACATGCAGGTAAAAAAGTATCTGTATTAGCAATAGGAAAAAAGTCTAACGATGCCTTTTCTAAAAAAGGAATTGTAATTGACAACAAGAGTGCTATTTTTGATGATTTAACCTTTGATAATGTTTCCGTAATAGCAGAAATGCTAATGGAAAAGTTTGTTGCAGGAGAATTTGATAAGATCGAAATTGTGTACAATAAGTTTAAAAATGCTGCTACACAAATCATAATGACTGAACAATTTTTACCAATTGTTCCTGTAGAAGGTGAAGCGGTTAATAATGCAGATTATATTTTTGAACCTTCAAAATTAGAAATCGTTGAGCAATTAATTCCTAAGTCGTTAAAGACACAATTATATAAAGGAATTAGAGATTCTTTTGCTAGTGAACATGGTGCTCGTATGACAGCAATGCATAAGGCTACAGATAACGCAACAGAATTAAGAGATCAACTTAAATTGACATACAATAAAGCACGTCAAGCATCTATTACTAATGAAATATTAGAGATCGTTGGTGGAGCAGAAGCTTTAAATAACTAAAGAATAAATATTATTAAAATGTCACCTTGAGAGCAGTCGAAAGGTCTTTTTATAAACTAAAACAAAGCTTTACTATTATTAGTAGAGCTTTTTTTATGGAACATTATTCGATTTACTATCTTTATAACTATTAAACGAATGTCCATAAGGATCAATAAAACATCTATTCTATCTTTTTTCATACTTTTTCTTTTGGCAAGTTTCTCCAATTGTTCTAGTAGTTAAGAAATAAATAAGGAAAGCAAACCAAAAGGAAGATATTGTAATATGTACGTTTAAACGCGATTTGTATGGTAACCAATTGGCAAAAAAAGCCGATTTCCCTTTTCAGTTAAAAGGTAATGAATGTGTTATTATTTATATAGAAGATAGTACAACCAAGTATTATAAAATTGAGGATCTCATAGAAAAACCAAGAGATGAATATCCAAGCGAGACCCAAAAACTAAATGGTATATAGTATTCTAAATATGAAAGCTTCTTTAAAAATTACTTTTTTATTACTAATCCTTATTTGCCTAATTGGTTGTAAACCTTCCAAATACGCATTTCAAAAAGAGGCCCCTTTTCAATTAACACGTGCATATTTTAATAATTGGACTACCGGGATTAAAATTGGCAGTACAGGTTTAAATATATATTTTGCAAATCTAATACCAGCAAAAAATATAACCATAGATAGTGTGTTTTTTAGAAGAATGAAAGGAAAGTTAAAAGAGGGAAAAGGATTATATACCTCTAGATTAACTAAAAGATTAACCAATGCAGAAGATAATTTACTAACAACTAATGGATTTTTTCCTTTTAAATTAGGAAACAGAGAATGTGTAATTAGTTACCTAGAACACGGCGTAGTTAAATACTATAAAGTAAATTATGTAGAAGAAAAAGAAGGTGTTTATTATCTAGATGGACCTCCAAAAGATTAATACTTTTTATACTGCAACAAATTCAATACATTTAAGCCTAATTAAAAAATAACATTGAGTACATTAAAAAGGTTTTTTAAAGACACAATTATTTATGGGTTGGCAACAGTTTTGCCAAGGCTTATGAATTTTATTTTAGTGCCTTTACATACGGGTAATTTGGCACTTTCTAATTACTCAGATAATACAACGTTTTATATTTATGCGGCTTTTTTTAATGTCCTTCTAACCTATGGTATGGAAACTTCATTTTTTAGGTTTTATAATTCGCATAAAGAAAAACTAAAAGTATTTTCCACCGTATTAATTAGCCTTTCCATTACCACTATTGTTTTTTTAGGTGTCGTATTATTCTTCAATAATGAAATAGCTTCCTTTGTTAATTTAGATATTGAGTATTTTAATCTTTTAATAGGTGTATTAGCCTTAGATACCTTAGTTGTAGCTCCTTTTGCATATTTAAGAGCTACAGGAAGACCTATCAAATTTACAGCCATTAAACTCTCTAATATTGTTGTTTATGTTATTTTAAATTACTTCTTCTTTTGGGCCGTTCCAAAATTTAATCTACAGTTTTCTTTTTATGATAAAGAAGATCTAGTGAAGTATATATTTATTTCCAATTTAGTAGCTAGTATGGTTACCTTTTTACTACTAATACCCTATTTTTTTAAATCGAAACTACAATTTAGTAAGACTATTTTTAAGCAACTAATAAATTATGGTTGGCCAATCATGATTGCTGGTTTAGCCTATGTAATAAACGAAAGTTTCGATAAATGGATATTACCACGAGAATTAGGAAAAGATATCAATGGTGCATATAGTGCATGCTACAAAATAGCCGTGTTTATGACTATTTTTATTCAAGCGTTTAGACTAGGAGCAGAACCTTTTTTCTTTAATCATGCTAAAGAAAAAAATGCAACAAAAACCTATGCCGATATTATGAAGTATTTTGTAATCTGTGGTAGTATAATGTTACTGGTTATTATTGCTTTTTTAGATGTAATCAAAGAACAACTAGTTCCTAATGAAGCGTACTGGATTGCAATAGATATTGTACCAATAGTATTATTAGCAAATTTGTGTTTAGGTATTTATTTCAACTTAGGCATTTGGTATAAACTTACAGATAAAACGAGATATGGCATGTATCTATCCATTGTTGGTGCAGTCATTACTATAGCATTTAATTTAATAATGATTCCTAAAATAGGTTTTATAGCATCTGCTTGGGCAACTTTATTAGCTTATGGCATCATGATGCTTTTATCGTATTATTTAGGACAAAAACATTATCCAGTGCCTTATAACATAAAAGCAATACTTGGCTATTTAGGGGTAGCGATTATATTATCTATTTTAGCATTATATACAAACGGAAACTATTATATTAATACAGCATTAGTTTTATTATTTTTGGGAATCGTTTTCTTTTCCGAAAAAAATAAAATCAAACAACTATTAAAACAATAACTATTTGTCACCTCGAGCACAGTCTAGAGGTCGCATTACAATTAAAAAGTGAATTTAAAAAGTACCGCTTTCGCGGAAAAAAAACATGACAATAAAAATAATAAACAAATCTACTCACGCATTACCACACTATGAAACCATAGCGTCTGCTGGAATGGATTTAAGAGCAAATATTACCGAATCCATAGTACTTAAGCCTTTAGAAAGAACTATTGTTAAAACGGGCTTGTTTATAGAATTACCAATAGGTTTTGAAGCACAAGTTAGACCAAGAAGTGGTCTTGCTGCAAAAAAAGGAATTACCGTATTAAATGCACCAGGAACAGTAGATGCAGATTACAGAGGAGAAATAGGGGTTATTTTAGTAAATTTATCGAACCAAGATTTTACCATAGAAAACGGGGAGCGTGTTGCTCAATTAGTTATTGCTAAACACGAACGTGCAGCATGGATAGAAGTAAATGAACTTTCGGAAACCGATCGAGGAGAAGGCGGCTTTGGAAGTACAGGGACTTCTTAGGAAACCCTGAAAGGTTTTTAAACCCTAGCAGGTATAAATAACATAAAGTTTAATGAAACAGATTTCCACGAAAGTGGAAATGAAAATATAATTTTCAATGAAAATAATAGTTCCAATGGCAGGACGAGGTTCTCGTTTACGTCCACATAGTTTAACCGTACCAAAACCATTAATTCCTGTTGCAGGACAGCCAATTGTACATAGATTGGTTAAAGATATTGCCAAAGTTTTAAAGCAACCAATAGAAGAAATAGCATTTGTTCTTGGGGATCCAGCTTGGTTTGGTGAAGAGGTAGTTACAAGTCTTAAAGCTCTAGCAGAAAGTCTTGGTGCAAAAGCATCTATTTATAGACAAGACAAACCATTAGGCACTGGTCACGCTATTATGTGTGCCGAGCCATCCCTTTCTGGTCCTGCGGTTATTGCGTATGCAGATACGTTAATTCGTGCAGATTTTAACTTAGATCCAGAAGCAGATGCTGTGATTTGGACTAAAAAGGTGGCAAACCCAGAAGCTTATGGTGTTGTAAAATTAAATGCAGAAAATAATATTACAGAGCTTGTTGAAAAACCAGAATCCTTTGTTAGTAACCAAGCTGTAATAGGGATTTATTACTTTAAAGACGTTGCTGTTTTAAAAGGAAAACTGCAAGAGGTTTTAGATGAAAACATTATGAATGGAGGAGAATACCAAATAAACGATGGTATTTTACGCATGATGGCTGAAGGAAAAGTCTTTAAAACAGGAACCGTTGATGAGTGGATGGATTGTGGTAACAAAGCCGTTACTATAGAAACCAACACCAGAATGTTAGGCTTTTTAAAAGCAGATAATGAAGAACAATTAATTGCAGATTCTGTAACTTTAGTAAACTCTAAAATTATTGAACCTTGTTATATTGGCGAAAACGTGAAACTTACCAATACTACTGTCGGACCAAATGTATCTATTGGTAATAATTGTACCTTAGAAAACGTTAGCGTTAAAAATAGTTTAATACAAAACCATACCAGCATAAAAAACGCTAATTTAGACGAAGCAATGATTGGAAACCATGTAAAGTATAATGGCGAGTTTACTAGAATTAGTATTGGTGATTATTCTGTTTTGGAATAACAAAGTTTCTGCGCAGGCAGGAATCTCATGAATGTAATTAAATCGAGTTTGGAATAACAATAGATTCCAACGTAAAAGAAAATTAAGGTTCCCTTTTTCAAGGGAAATAAATATGAAAAAACAACTGTACATATTACTATTTATCTTCGGAATACTTCTCTTTCCGCAGGCAAACTATGCACAAGTTGATTTTAATAAGAAGCCTGATGATGATTTAGGAGACAATGAAGATGCATATCAAGAATTCTTTTTCGAAGCCTTAAAACAAAAGGGCATTGAAAACTACGATCGTGCTATTGAAGCATTATTAAAATGTGAAAAAATAGACAATTCAGATCCTGCTTTGTTTTTTGAACTAGGAAAAAACTACAGCCAACTTAAAAACTTTGGAGCAGCAGAAGATGCCCTTCAAAAAGCAATAAAAAAACAACCAGATAACGAATGGTATTTAGATGAGCTTTACGGAGTTTATGCAAAACAAAACGATCTGGAAAACGCCATTAAAACCGTAAAAAAACTTGTTAAATACCATCCAGATTATAAAGAGGATTTAGCAACGCTGTATGTTAAAACCAAGAAATATGATGATGCTCTTAAAGTTTTAGATGAAATGGATGCAGAGCTTGGTGTTTCAACCACAAGAGATCGTGTTAGAAACATGATTTATAATGCAACTGGAAATAAAAAAGATCAAATTGAAAACTTAGAAGAACGCGTAGAGGATAATCCGGAGGAAGAGAAAAACTACCTTTCTCTAATTTTTCGATATAGCGATAATAACGAAAAAGAAAAAGCTTTTGAAACGGCAATAAAACTATTAAAAAGCCATCCTAATTCAGAAATGGTACATTTGGCTTTATACAAGTTTTACCTAGATGATAATGAAGCCGAAAAGGCAGTAGCTTCTATGCAAATTGTACTTAAATCGAGTCAAATTAAACCAGAAGCTAAAATGATGGTATTGTCCGATTTTGTGAAATTTGTAGCTATACATCCAGAATATGAAAGCCAACTGGTAGAAATTACTTCAAACATCACAGAAGACGAAAAAGGGAAATCAAATATAGAAGTTGCACAATACTTTTTGGCTAAAGGAGATAAAGCCAAAGCAGTGATGTATTACGAAAAAGCATTAGAAAAAGAACCAGATAACTTTGGTGTACTTCGTAATGTATTGTTATTATACATAGATGTAGAAAACTATTCAAAAGCGGTAGAAAAAAGTGACCTAGCTTTAGATAAATTCCCTTCACAACCCATATTTTATTTAGTAAATGGTGTTGCTAAAAATAAATTAAATAAACCAGATAAAGCAATACGAGTTTTAGAAACTGGTTTAGATTATGTAATTGATGATCATAAAATGGAAGGTGATTTTTACAAACAAATAAGTATTTCTTATACCCAATTAAACAATACAGACAAAGCAAAAACGTTTAGTGAGAAAGCAAAACAATTAGAATCTACAAATTAGATGCATACAAAACGCCTTATATATTCCCTTTTCTTTTTTGTTTTTTTGTTAGTAGGTTGTACCGCTACCAAAACAGTAACATCTAGAAAAGGCAATTTAAACCTAACCGCTAAGCAACTTATAAAAGAAAATGCAAAGCAAACACCAAGTTTTAAAACACTTGCTGCAAGAGTGAAAATAGAATATGCCAAGGGAGAAGCCTCTCAAAGCACAACGATAAGTCTAAGAATGGAAAAAGACAAAACCATTTGGATGAGTAAATTTGGCTTTGTCAAGGTGTTAATTACTCCAGAACGCGTAAGCTTTTACAATAAATTAGATAACAGCTATTTTGATGGAGATTACAAATATCTAAGTGATTTATTAGGAACCGATTTAGATTTTGATAAGGTGCAAAACATGCTTTTAGGAGAAGCTTTGTACGATTTAAACAAGAATGATTTTGAAGTTTTCACACAAGGAAATGAATATGTTTTGAAACCTAAAATTCAGCCTGAAGCTTTCGAGTTATTTTATATTCTAAATGCTTCACATTTTAAAATAAACTCGCAACAACTCGCCCAAGAAAAAGAAAATA
This sequence comes from Lacinutrix sp. WUR7, assembly GCF_016864015.1. Classification (NCBI taxonomy): domain Bacteria; kingdom Pseudomonadati; phylum Bacteroidota; class Flavobacteriia; order Flavobacteriales; family Flavobacteriaceae; genus Lacinutrix; species Lacinutrix sp. WUR7. Next base: position 1,326,031 of record NZ_CP045067.1, read on the forward strand.
GAATGCTTCAAATAGATTATACAAGCTATCAAGAGGTCGACAAACAAACTTTTCCGCAGCATATAAAAATTAATGCCGTAGAAGCTTTTGAAGAAACAAGACTAAATCTAGAGTTTAAGTCTATAGCTTTAAATGAAAAACTAAGCTTTCCGTATAATATTCCTTCTGGATTTGATGAAATTACACTTAAATAATGCAGCGTAAACTTACATACAAAATAGCCTTTTTAATCGCATTATTTTTTTGCACTTCCCTTTCGTTTTCACAAAGTAAAAAGCAACAAGAGTTAGAAGAACGCAGACAAGAATTGCGTCGCGAGATACAACAAATAAACAGTCTGCTTACGAAAAATAAATCGCAACAAAAATCGCAATTAACACTAATAGAAGACTTGAATTATAAGGTTAGTGTGCGTAGAAACTTAATAAAAGTTACCAACCAACAAGCCAATTTGCTTACTCGTGAAATTAACGATAACCAGAATAAAATATCCGAGCTAAGAGAAGAGTTAGCAACGCTAAAAGACAATTATTCTAAAATGATTGTTACTTCATATAAAAGTAAAAGTGAGCAAAGTCGTGTCATGTTTTTATTGTCTTCTAGTAATTTTCAGCAAGCCTATAAACGTATAAAATATATTAACCAATATGCCGAATACCAAAAGGAACAAGGGGAATCTATTAAAGCAAAAACAGCCGAGTTACAAGTAATCAATACGGCTTTATTAAAGCAAAAAGCAGACAAGCAGCAGCTTATTAGTGAAAATAAAGTAGCACAAGTTGAATTAGAAAAAGAGCTAAAACAACACGAAACCTTAATGGCTGCCATTAATAAAGATGTGAGTAAATATGCAACGCAAATTAAAAGCCGACAAGCAGAAGCAAGTAGAATAGACAGAGAAATAGAAAGAATAATTAAAGAGGCTATTGCAAGTTCTAATGCCAAATCTGGAACAAAATCTACTTCTAAGTCCACAGCTTATGCCATGACACCAGAAGATAAGGTATTGGCTAATAGTTTTGTTACTAGTAAAGGTAAATTGCCTTGGCCTGTAGAAAAAGGAATTGTAAAATTACGCTATGGTAGACAGCCAAGTCCCATTGTAAAAACCATTATGATACAAAGTAATGGGGTTAGAATTGCGACAGAAAAAAACGCAAAAGTACGCGCCGTTTTTAATGGAGAAGTATATCGAATAATTGGATCTAAAAACGGAAACCCTTCCATTTTAATTCGACATGGTAATTACTTTACGGCATATTCTAATCTAGGAAAAATCTACGTTAAAAAAGGAGATAAAGTAACCACTAAACAAGAAATAGGTGAAGTTTTTACAAACCCTTCAAACGGGCAAACCATGTTAAGTTTTAGTGTGTTTAATAACTCTAAAACAGAAAATCCAGCTTCTTGGATTTTTAAAATGTAAAATTCCTGCGAAGGCATGAATCTCTTAATCGTTGAATTAGAACCCAAATTTATAACATGAAAAAATATTTAGTAATTGCCATTTGTATTCTAGTAACAGCTTGTAGTAGTAATGATTCAGATAATGTATCACAAAGTAATGCACCAAGTGGCGCTTTAATAAAAGTGGAGGTTTTTAACCTAATTTCAGATATTACTTCTAAACTCACGTATTCTTTCGATAGCAGAGGAAGGATAGCTTCTTTAAATCAAAAGATATTTTTAACTGATGAAACCAGAAATACAACTGTAACATACTCCTATAATTCAAACGGACAAATTGTAAGACATGCAAGCACTTATGAAGGGAATGATGAAATAACAGAGTATGTTTTCAATATTGATTTAATTACATCTTCAACTAGATACCATAATAACGGATCCATTTATAGGAGAAATTATTCATACAATAATATAGATCAGTTAATTAGAGAGTCTATTTTAAATGAAAATAATATCGAAACTGCATCTAAAGAGTATACTTACACTAATAACGGAAATATAGAAAATACCTATCAGGAAAATGATGGTTCATTTATAGAATATACTTTTGAGTATGATAATAAAAATAATCCAGCCAACACGTTATATAATAACCAAGAAATCAGTAAAATAATAGGGTATAATTATAACAATAAAACAAAAAGAGTTTATTCAACAAATAATGGGACAAATGTATATACATTAGAATACACTTATAATGACGCTGGTTATCCACTGACCTCTAATGAATATTTGGGTGGAGAATTAGTAACACAATCCACATTTACTTATCAAGATTAGTATCTAGATTTCTCGACAAATTTGAAATAACAAAGAAATCTACGCATCTACAAACAAAGCCTTCAATTCTGTAGCATCATTAGGTTTCATTTTTCCAGCAAGTACTAAGCTTAATTGTTTACGCCTTAATGCTCCTTCAAAACGTTCTTTTTCTAATTCGGTTTCCGGTTCTAGTTCTGGAACTCTAATTGGTCGTCCAGTTTCATCTACAGCAACAAAAGTGTAAATAGCTTCGTTAGCTTTGTCTTTAATGCCAGATTCTCTGTCTTCAATCCAAACATCTATATAGATCTCCATAGAGCTATTAAAGGCTCTAGAAACCTTAGCATCGACGGTTACCACACTTCCTAAAGGAATAGCACGATTAAAAGCAACATGATTAACAGAAGCAGTTACCACAATACGACGCGAATGACGACGAGCACTAATGCCTGCTGCGCGATCCATTCTTGCCAGTAATTCGCCACCAAAAAGGTTGTTAATTGGATTGGTTTCACCAGGTAAAACCATATCTGTCATTATTGTTCTAGATTCTTTAGGTGTTTTAGCTTGCATCAAAAATGTATTAATTTTTTGTTTCCGAAAAACCGAAAATAATTGAAAATGCAAAGGTAAACCGAATTTAAGATTTAGTAGCTAATAAAAACATAAATTAAAATAGCAACAGGAAGTAGATTTAACGCTATCTGTATGTATTGTAAAGGGTATAAAAAAAGAAACCTTCCCAAAAAAGGAAGGTTTTATAATAGGATGTCGTTTAGAAATTAGTTTAAATCTTTAACTAATAACCAAGCTTCTTTATTATGTGTTTTTTTAACATCACGTAACGCTTGTAATGCTTCTAATCTATCAGTATAACTAGAATAAACAACTTGGTGCAAACCATATTTGTTAGCTCCAATTTTTCTAGCATTAAAGCCTTGATTTTTTAATTGCTTTACTTTTTTATCACAATTTTCTTCCGCTCTAAAAGCACCAGCAATAATGTGATATTTACCAGTTTGCTTGTTTACCGTAAGGGTTACAGCAGGAAGCGGATTATCTATTACAAAAGTAGCTTCTTGAATTTTGTTTTCAAGTTGTGTATTCGCTTCTTCTTGTGCTAGTTGGTTATGTGTTTCAATTTGGCTTACATAGTAATTAGAAGAAACCAAACCTCCAGCAGTTAATGCTAATAATGCAATTGCTGCATATTTTAAATAAGGTCTCGCTTTGCGTTTTTCTGGAGTTATTGTAAGCGGAATTACTTTTTCTATTGCTTCTACCTCTTCCTTATACACTTCTCTTGTAATTGTAGGAGAAACGAATTGGTTTAAACCAAAAGCATCGGTTAAGTAATTTAAATGATACGATGGCTCAAACAACATTTTACCTTCGTTGTTAAAAGATAAATCTCCAATATTATCAAAGGTTAGTGTTTCGCCTTCTGTTAAATACGATTTTAAAGATTTTACTCTTTTCTCTATTTTTTTAACAGCAACTTCAAAAGGAATCTTTTCTACATCCGCAATATAATGCGCCAACAAACCATCGTTTTGTTGTATTTGCTCGTTAAAAGACAATACTTTTTTTGGAGGATAAAAGGCATTTGTTGAGGCATGTACTTTCGCAGAAACGCGTTGTGTTAAAAAGGTACCAAAGTTAGGTACTGTAACACAGTCGTATCTGTATAATAAATCACTTATGTAGGTTTCTAATCGCATAAAACAAAGTTATAAATTTTTTACTTCAGAAAAAAGAACGCGTGTATGAGTTATTAACATTATGTTTTTTTGTTTACTTTGCAGTATAGAAAAAATTCTATATCATGAATAATAATGAATTGCTTTACGTTTTAGCTTTGCAGCATGTTGCTAAGATTGGGGACATTACTGCAAAAAAGCTCATAGCTCATTGCGGTTCTGCGGAAGCTGTTTTTAAAGAAAAAAAGCAAAATCTTTTAAAAATTGATGGTATAGGAAGCATTGTAATTAGCGATTTATTTGCCAATACCCATGTAAAAGCTGCCGAAAAAGAGTTGCAATTTATTAAAGACGAAAATATTTTATGTCATTATTTTGCAGAAGAAGCCTATCCTGAAAAGTTGAAACACTGTATAGATAGTCCTATTTTATTATTTCAAGTAGGAAATATTAATCTGAAACAGCAACGTATTATTAGTATTGTTGGCGCAAGAAAGGTTACTACAAATGGTATTGCTTTTTGTGACAAGTTAGTAGAACAACTTGCTGTTTTTAATCCTGTAATTGTTTCAGGTTTTGCCTATGGTACAGATATTACAGCACAAAAAGCAGCAATGAAACATAATCTACAAACTATAGGTTGTTTAGCACATGGTTTAAATCAGGTATACCCAAAGACCCATAAAAAGTATATTGCAGAAGTGGAGAAAAATGGTGGTTTTTTTACCGATTTTTGGAGTAGTGATACCTTTGATAGAAACAACTTTTTAAAACGCAACCGAATCATTGCGGGAATTAGCCAAGCTACCATTGTAATAGAATCAGCAGAAAAAGGTGGAAGCCTCGTCACTGCAGATATTGCAAACTCCTACAATAGAGATGTTTTTGCCGTTCCTGGTAGAGTTACAGATAGCCAAAGTATTGGTTGTAATAATTTAATAAAACACCAAAAAGCACACATGTTATCTACGCCTTTAGATGTGCCTTATATTTTAAATTGGGAATTAGAAGACAGTAAAAAACCTGCGGTACAAAAACAATTATTTGTAGAACTTGACGACCAAGAAAAAGTGATTTACAACTTCTTGAAAGACCAAGAAAAAGAATTGTTAGATATTATTGCTTTGCGTTGTAACCTACCAACTTTTAAAGTTGCAGGTTTGCTTTTAAACATGGAATTAAAAGGTGTGGTAAGACCGCTTCCAGGTAAATTGTTTGAGGTGATTTAATTAATAAGCAGAAATTAACTTACATAGATGCATTAACCTTAGTTCCAAAAAAACATGTAAAAAACAGTTAATCTTTAATTTAAAATCGTCTAAATCGATACCTTTTGTAATGTATTATTTCAACGGGAAAAAAATTAAAGAATGATAACGGTGGAAAAGAAGGGAGGTCTAAATATCCAATAGGAAACAAAAAGTAATTATTAAATAGAAAACACCTGAAAGTGTAAAGAACAAAAAAGGCTGTCTTAATTATTAGACAGCCTTTTTTTATAAAATAAATTTAAAAAGGAATTAATATCCAACTTTTTCTCTAACTCTTGCTAAAACGTCATTGGCAACTAGTTTTGCTTTTTCAGCACCAATTGCTAGGGCTTCATCTAGTTCGTTTAAATTATTCATATAGTAATTATAACGTTCACGTTGCGTTGCGAATTTTTCAACTATCAATTCAAATAAAGCTTGTTTTGCATGACCATAACCATAACCACCATTTTCATAGTTGGCTTTCATCGTTTCTGTTTCTGCCTCCGAAGCTAAAAGCTTATAAAGAGCAAAGCAATTACAGGTTTTCCAGTCCTTAGGATCTTCTAAAGCTGTACTATCTGTTTCTATGCTCATAATTTGCTTTCTCAATTTTTTATCTGTTAAAAATAAATTGATAAAGTTATTTCTACTCTTGCTCATTTTATTTCCATCTGTTCCAGGAACAAGCATGATATTTTCTTGAATTTTTCCTTCAGGTATCACAAAAGTTTCACCCATCTTGTTATGAAAACGCGAAGCAACATCACGAGTCATTTCTATATGTTGTAATTGGTCTTTTCCTACAGGAATGATATTCGCATCATATAATAATATATCTGCAGCCATTAGCATTGGGTAGGTAAATAAACCTGCATTTACATCTTCTAATACATCTGCTTTGTCTTTAAAACCATGCGCTAATGTTAAACGTTGGTAAGGAAAAAAACAAGATAGGTACCAAGATAACTCGGTAACTTGTGGGATATCACTTTGTCTGTAAAAAACCGTTTTTTCAATATCTAAACCAAAAGCAAGCCAAGTTGCAGCCACAGAATAGGTATGTTCTTTTAATAGTGCTGCGTCTTTAATTTGCGTTAAGGTATGCAGGTTTGCAATAAATAAAAACGACTCGTTTTTAGCATCTTCTGCCATTTTTATTGCGGGCATAATTGCGCCTAATATGTTTCCTAAATGTGGTGTTCCTGTACTTTGTACTCCTGTTAAAATTCTTGCCATGTTTCCTTTCCGCGAAAACGGAAATCTTTTTAAATTAAACTTAAATATTAATTGATAAAGCAAAGATAATTTTTTTATAAAGAGGAGTTCGATAAATTTAGTAGTTTTGGCGCTTATGAAAGTTTTTAAGTACATTTTCTGGATTTTCTATCGCATTTGGTTTTATATACTGGTTGCTATACCAATTATTATATTATTTCCATTTTTAATTATTTCTATTTTAAAAGAAACTTGGTATCCTTTCTTTTTTAAGATTGCACGTATTTGGGCACGTTTTATTTTAATAGGAATGGGTTTTAAAACCAAAATTGATCGCGAACAAACTCTAGAGCCTAAAACAAGCTATATGCTTATTGCTAACCATACTTCGATGATGGATATTATGCTGATGCTGGTTGCTGTAAAAAATCCATTTGTATTTGTTGGTAAGGCAGAATTAGGAAAAATACCATTGTTTGGTTTCTTTTATAAACGGACTAGTATTTTAGTGGATAGAAGTAGTGAGCGTAGTAGAAAAGCAGTTTTTAGAAATGCGCAAAGACGTTTAGGACAAGGATTAAGTATTTGTATTTTTCCGGAAGGATTAGTTCCTGATGATGATGTGCTTTTAACCGAATTTAAAGATGGTGCTTTTAGACTAGCAATAAACCACCAAATACCAATTGTACCCTTAACTTTTGCAGATAATAAGAAACGTTTTTCATATACCTTCTTTAGTGGAAGTCCGGGAAGGATGCGAGCTAAGATCCATAAGTTTATTCCAACTAAAGACCTAACAACAAAAGATACTAAAGCTTTAAATAGTACTTCTAAAGCTATTATATTAAAGCAGTTAAAGACGTATCGTTTAAAATAAAAAAGCTGCTCTTGGCACAGAGCAGCTTTTTGTATTATTACTTTTTTTAATGGTATACACTTAAAAAAGCAATAACCAATTTAACCAACTAAAAACTAAAATTTATAACTCAACCCGGTATATACCCCAATAATGTATGGTCTAAAATTACCAGAGGTATTTTCAAAGGCATTCATTTGGTATTTAAAGGTTGGTTGTACGTTGAATTTAATTTTATTAGAAAATTTATAGTCTAATCCAAGACCTAAGTTTCCACTAAAACTCACATTGTTTATATTGTTTGCTTCTCCAATTTCTGTTTTTCTTCCTTCAAATTCAGAAAAAATCTTATTGTCATTTAAAATAAATGTGCTTAATCCTGCAATAACATTTACGCCAAATTTTTTGCTAGATACTGTATATTCGAGCTCCATAGGAACCTCATAATACCCTATACGCTGACTTATAGCAGCGTTTGTATTTGGCAAAATACCTATTGCTTGTTGTACCACAAGGTTATTTGCAGAAATGGCAGATATATGTTGGTCGTTATTAAAGTTTATATTTTTTAAAGCAAGTCCTCCGTTGTTTCCATCGGCACTTTGAATTAAAATAACATTATCGGTGTCATAACTTAAATTTAAAGAGTTAACGCCAGAGCGTAATTTTAATTTATTGTTAAAAGCATAGCTTACATTAACACCATAACTCGTATTTACTTCTCCAGATTTTGAGTTGTCTATAAACTGGTCATCAATATGAGATCCTTTGCTAAGTGTATTATAGTAAACAGGTGCAATATTTGCATACACTTGCCACTTGTTTACTTTTTCTTCTTCTTTTTCAGTAAGGTCTTCTATTTTTGCTATTTCTTCTTCAATAGATGGTTCTTCTTTTTTAGGGTCTGCATCTGTAATGGTATTTTCTACTTCGGTATTTATGGTGTTTTCCGTGATAGCATTTGTAGTACTATTTTGTAATTCCGTAGCTACTTTATTTTTATCTAATTCGGTTACATTTTCAGTTGTATTATTACTATTTTCTGTTCTGTTTTGTACAATGGCATTCTTGTTTTTATTGGTAATGTTTGTGTTTTGATCTTTAGAATTATTCGCAACAGCATTCTTCTTTGGATTTCTAGATGGTGCATAGTTTGGAGTAATTCCTTTAGAATTTGTATATAACGGAGCGTTATTTTTAGCAACTATTACTGGTGTTTGTTTATTGGTTGAGGTTTTGCTTTTATTTTTTGAAACCGTAACTGTTTTATTGTTTTGTGATGTGTTATTGTATCTTGAATTAGAAGTATTTAAATTTTTATTAATTGATTTTTCAGAAGAACTAGAAGATACTATACTCGTGTTTGTGCTGTTTTTGTTTTCTTCGGAAATATTTTTAGTGTCAACAATGGTTTCTTCGTTTTTAGAAGCTTTACTACTTTCTTCTACAATGGCGTTATTTGGGTTTTCTGAATTCGTACTATTCTTGTTAGTACTGTTTTTTTCCTCTGCTGAAGGATTTGTAGCATTTTCAATATCAACAACCTTTGTTTTAGTAGTATTGTTTTTGTTAGAAATATAAAGGTTTCCAACAGTTAATAATACCAATAGTAATGCTGCAACACCACCAATACGGAACCAAATCGGGAAAATCTTTTCTTTATCTTCTTTAGGCTGTTCTAGTTGACTTTGAATGTTTTCCCAAACCTTAGCATCTGGAGTTACCTCCAAATCTTTAAGCTTTTCTTGAAAAATTCTATCTATATGTTTTTTGTCACTCATTATAATGTTTGCGCATTTAAACTCGCTCTATAGGTTTCTATTTTATCTTTTAAAATTTGTCTAGCTCTTGCTAAGTTAGATTTTGAGGTTCCTGTGGTTATACTTAACATAGATGCTATATCTTTATGAGAATAGCCATCTAACGCATACAGGTTAAACACTAATCTGTACCTATCTGGTAGTTCTTGTATAATTTGTAGTAGATAGTCTATAGATAATTCATCGTCTTCTATTTCAAGCGTTACCTCTTCAATATTTTCTTCATTTACAATTTCAAAAACACCTTGGCTTCTATAGCATTGTAATGCGGTGTTTATTGTTATTCGTTTTAACCAACCTTCAAAAGAACCTTTGTTATTATACTGTGATATTTTTTTAAAAATAGTCACAAACGCATCCTGCAGATTATCTTCCGCTTCAACGTAATTTTTTGAATACTTTAAGCAAAGAGAAAACAGTTTACTCGAAAAGAGCTGGTATAGTTCGCTTTGTGCTTTAGCATCATTTTTTTTACAATTTAAAATGAGTTGGTCTAAACTCAAAGGATATATATATTAGTTAAACTTATTTATTCTACTACTTCTATCTCATAATCTAAGTAAAGGTCTTCATTTACATTATTTATAGTGTTTTCACCATGCCAAAATTTAAAAATATAAGTCCCTATTTCTGTTGGTCTAAAATTAAAAGAAGCTTCTGCTTCTGTAATTATTTCTTGACAATTATTATTGGTATATACATCACTAACTATGGCAATCGTATTTTCGTTACTATTTATATGCGAATAAATACCGTTAAAAGCATGACAATTAGATGGTCTATAATAAGTTAAATATATAGTATAGGTTTGATTTATTCTATATGCATCTGGCATGTTAACACTTTCTATAGGCAAAAATTCTGTTTGTATACGTGGTGAATCATCAGTAACACTACAAGAAGAGATAATTATGAATAATAAGACTACTAATATTTTTTTCATTTTTACGACAATAAAAAATACATGTTTTAATTACTAGATGCAAAAAAGTGTAAAAGGTTGCGTGTAAAAACAAAAAATCCCGATTATATCGGGATTTTTATTTATTCTTTAGCTTCTTTAATCGCAGCTTTAATTTTGCCTTCCAGCTCATCCATGAGTTCTGGATTGTCTTTTATTAATTCTTTTACAGCATCTCTACCTTGTCCTAGTTTTGTTTCGCCATAACTAAACCACGAACCAGCTTTCTTAACAATTTCAAACTCTACTGCTATATCTAGAATTTCTCCAACTTTAGAAATTCCTTGACCATACATAATATCAAACTCTGCAAGTCTAAAAGGAGGAGCTACTTTATTTTTAACTACTTTAACTCTCGTTTTATTTCCTTGCACATCGCCATCTGTACTTTTAATTTGTGTAGATCTTCTAATATCTAATCGAACAGAGGCATAAAATTTTAATGCATTTCCACCAGTTGTTGTTTCTGGGTTACCAAACATAACACCAATTTTTTCTCTTAATTGGTTAATGAAAATAACCGTACAATTGGTCTTACTAATAGATGCTGTTAATTTTCTTAATGCTTGAGACATTAGTCTTGCATGTAAACCCATTTTAGAGTCTCCCATTTCACCTTCAATTTCACTTTTTGGTGTTAATGCTGCAACAGAATCTATTACCACAATATCAATAGCACCAGAACGAATTAAATTATCTGCAATTTCAAGTGCTTGTTCTCCATTGTCTGGTTGCGAGATGATTAAATTATCGATATCTACTCCTAAGTTTTCTGCATAAAATCTATCAAAAGCATGCTCTGCATCAATAAATGCAGCAATACCTCCAGCTTTTTGCGCTTCGGCAATAGCATGTAAAGTTAATGTGGTTTTACCAGAAGATTCTGGTCCATATATTTCAATAACACGACCTCTTGGGTAACCACCAACGCCTAAAGCAATATCTAATCCTAAAGATCCAGAAGAAATAGCCTCTACATCCACGATTGCTTTATCGCTCATTTTCATTACTGTTCCTTTTCCGTAAGCCTTATCTAACTTGTCTAAAGTTAGTTTTAGGGCTTTTAATTTTGCTTCTTTTTCGCTGCTCATCTGTGTATATTAATTTATTCGTGTAAGAGACGCTAAAATACTACTTCTTTTGTCATATTGCAATACAATAATACATTTCATTTTAAATTTATTAAATAATAATTGCCTTTGTGACGCAACCTTTTTATGCTTTCTGCATCTACTATATAAAGTGGGAAAATTTTATGCTATGAAAAAGAAAAATGACCTTGCTTTTTAATAAATAGTGCCGAATAAATTTTAAAAGAGTAGTAACGAAATTTGAATTTTATTTTCTTTGGATGAAATAGTCCTTTAAGCATTGCTTAAGTACGTTTTATTTTGTGTTGGAACTTGAAAGGAAATAGAAATAAAGATAGTGCGCTGTTTTAGTCTTTGTTAGGTATATATAGTTTAATCTTATAAGGTATCAAACTATGAAGTTTTTTAAAAAATGTATTCATGCACTAGGCGGTTCCGTTGCTATATTTATAAATAGCAATTGTAAAGCCGATGGAGGTTAACTCGTAAAATATTTTAAGAAATTAATAATATTAATAACGAGTTAGTCTATTAAAAGTCCTTTGCAGAGCGTAAAGGACTTTTTTTTGTTTTTAACTTTTATATTCTATTATCAAAACACACAAATCTTGCCTATTCTTTTTAAAATACTACCTTTGTATAAAATTATTCTTTAACCTTAAAAATTAGTATAGCATGCAACTGTACAATACCTTAAGCGCAAAAGAAAGAGCCGCGTTAATCGAAGAAGCAGGAAAAGATCGATTAACACTTTCTTTTTATCAATACGCTAAAATTACAAATCCTCAAGAATTTAGAGACCACTTATTTTTAACTTGGAACGCCTTAGATGTTCTTGGTAGAATTTATATTGCCCATGAAGGAATAAACGGACAACTATCTTTACCTGCAGATCAATTTGAAGCTTTTAAAATTCATTTAGATACTATTGATTTTTTAAAAGGAATACGATTAAATATTGCGGTAGAGCAAGACAATATGTCCTTTCTAAAATTGAAAGTAAAAGTTAGAAACAAGATTGTTGCAGACGGATTAAATGATGATACGTTTGATGTGCGAAATAAAGGAGTGCATCTTTCTGCTAAAGAATTTAACGAAATGTTAGTCAACCCAAACACCGTTTGTGTTGATATGCGTAATCATTACGAAAGTGAGATTGGTCATTTCGATGGTGCTGTAACGCCAGATGTAGATACGTTTCGAGAATCTTTAGATATTATTGAAGAAGACCTAAAAGAATTTAAAGAAGAAAAAAATCTTTTAATGTATTGCACAGGAGGAATACGTTGTGAAAAAGCAAGTGCATACTATAAACACAAAGGTTTTAAAAATGTATACCAATTAGAAGGCGGAATTATAGAATATACACGTCAAATTAATGCCGAAGGTTTAGAAAATAAATTCATTGGAAAAAACTTTGTTTTTGATGAAAGAAGAGCCGAAAAAATAAGCGAAGATGTTATTGCAAAATGCCATCAATGTGGCGATGCATTCGATATTCATACCAATTGTGCAAATGATGCGTGTCATCTTTTATTTATTCAATGTGATGCGTGTAAGGAAGAAATGAATAACTGTTGTTCTACAACCTGTCAAGAAATTCATGCAATGCCTTTTGAAGAACAAAAAGAATTACGAAAAGGACAAGCAAATAGTAACGATATATTTAAAAAAGGAAGAGCAGATCACTTACCTTTCAAGAAAGATTTAAGAAATATCTTTGAATCTTTACCAAATAAAAAGTAAATGAATATTTACAAGCTATTACAACTCAATCGAAAGATTAAAAGCCATAGAATTAAATTTCTAGGGCTTTGGCTGTTACATAAACTTAACAAACGTTATTTAGCAGTAAATCTAGACCCTGTAATGGCTTGTAACTTGCGTTGTAAAATGTGTTATTTTACAGATGCCGATTATGTTAAAACTCTAAAGGGACAATTTAAACCTGAAGAATTAGAGCAAGTAGCAAAAACCATTTTTAAACGTGCTTTAAAACTACAAATTGGTTGTGGTACAGAGCCAACGCTTTATAAAAATTTACCAGAAATTGTAAAATTAGGGAAGCAATATGGCGTGCCATATATTTCTGTGACAACCAATGCGAATTTATTGGATGAAGAAAAGATTGAAGCTCTTTTAGAAGCAGGACTTAATGAATTTACAATCTCATTACATGGCGTAACAAAAGAAAGCTACGAGGGTTTTATGAAAAAATCGAGCTATGAGAAGTTTCATAATGCATTTAATGCTTTTCAGAAACTAAAAAGCAAATACGATTTTAAAGTCCGAATTAATTACACTTTTAATAAAGATAATTTTTACGAATTAACAGAGCTCTTTAATCATTTTAGCGGAAAAAGCTTCGATATACTTCAAATTCGTCCCATTAGAAAAATTGGGAATACCGAGTATAATGATTTCGATTTAGAAAGTATTCGTGCCGATTATCCAAAACTGATAACACAAATTCGAGACAATTGTAAAGCGAATAATATTATGCTTTTGGCTTCTAACGAAATTCCTAAAAGCACACAAATAAACAACTCTAGTCTAATTTTCGACTATACGTTTTGCTATGTTTCTCCCAATAAATTCTGGAAAGAAGGCTTTAATTGGAAAGAAGAAAGCTTTAATGATTACTCTAAAAGAATAGGTTGGAGCAAAGAATTATATGCCAATGCTTTTAAGTCGGAAACCGAATTAAAATCACTTACCAATAGATTAAACTACGAAGTAGAATTTAATTAAAAAGCTATTCCTTTATAATCTTAAAAGTCTTTTTTTGGTTGGAATTACTTTCCAATGTTAAAAAGTACGTGCCATTAGAAACAGCTTCTAAACTCACTTTTTGTATTCCTTCGGAAACGTTATGGATGGTCTGAATAATTTTACCTTGTAGATCCACTAATCTAGCTTTTGTAATACTATTGCTAGATGAAATATTAATATAATCTTTAGTTGGATTGGGGTAAATGGAAACGGATTCTAATTCGTTTTCAGCAATGCTTAAAGTTTGAATATTAAACAAATGGGTAACGGTTTGTCCTTGATAAGTAATTCTCCATTTCCATTCGCCAATGACATCAAAAGAATTAAAAGACCAGTAGTAATACCAAGAAGAACTTGTTGTTGAGGTATTAAAGGAAGTACTATAAAAAATGCTATTGTCTGGTCTTAAAATTTGTGCACTTAAATTGGTCCCTGCAATCTGATCTCTTAAAAAAGCAGTTAAATAAACGGTGTCTCCTAATTCAAAATCATTACTTTCATAAGTGGTTTCTGCTGTTGGACATGTTGGAAAAACAATAGGATTATCGCTATGTGTTAATGCCGCATTTATATTTGGATTGCTATATGGTTTTTGATTTAACCACCAAGAGTCCAGATTGAAGTTATTGCATGTTCCGTAATACGGATCTACTAATTGGGAATAACTCGCATCGGTGTATACTTCAAAATGTAAATGTGGTCCTGTTGAATTTCCGGAACTTCCTACCGTTCCAAGAACTTCACCAGTAGTTACTAAATCACCAATGTTTTTGGTAGTAACAGATCCACTTTTCATATGGCCATACCAAGCAACACTTCCATCGCTATGTTGTATGTAAATCGCATTCCATTGATTATTGTTAAAACCGCAACTTCTATCAAATTGACCATCTCCTTTTCCTATGATTTGACCAGCAGAAGCAGCAATAATTTCCGTTTGGCTGTCATCCATTTGTTTCCAACTAAAAGGCCATAAATAAACATCTACACCTTGATGGTTGTATCCGGAAGCGGTATCATAAGTTTGCGAGCCACAATTATAATCTAATAACTGATTTGGAAATGTAGCATTATGATCTACATAACCAGAAATGGCCCAAGTTTCATTGTAATTAAAACCGGTTGCTTGCTGTATGGGCCAATCGAATAAAACATGTCCTCCAGCTTTGTTTTCTTCGTTAAAAACGAGTTTGTTTTCTTGTTTTAATACAGCTTCATTTTCCTTTAAAAAATCTTTAATATTTTCTCTTTGCTCTAGTGTTAAGCAAGGGGTTTTTGCTGCATTAAAGATATATTCACCACCATTTATTTTAGGAATAGATTCCTGAGCGTGTGTAGTAATTAAAAATCCGAAAACAGAAAGTAGTACAATAAAAGTTTTAGTGATTTTTTTCATAATATGAATAGCTTTAAGGGTTCTCTAATGCGCTTAAAAAACGAATTATAATGTTTTGGCTAAAAAAATTTTAGGAGGTATAAATATACAATTTTTTTATAATATTCAGTTTTATAAATTTACTAGCTTTTTAACTTAATAAATAATATTATCTTTACATTCCAAAGTAATACTTTGGTTTGTAATTTCTATGTAAGTGGAAATCTTTAAAAAAGAAACTATTTTTTATTAATCTTCTTCTGAAAAAGAGTGCTTTTTCAGAATCAATATATACACTTTATGGCTTGTGGAACTTGTTCAACAGGAAAAGATGGCCAACCAAAAGGCTGCAAAAGTAACGGAACATGTGGAACAGATAGTTGTAACAAACTTACTGTTTTTGATTGGTTAGCAAACATGTCGCTTCCAAACGGAGAAAAACCCTTTGATTGGGTAGAGGTTCGTTTTAAAAACGGAAGAAAAGAATACTACAAAAATACCGAAAACCTAACTTTAGCAATTGGTGACGTGGTTGCAACACAAGCACAATCTGGTCATGATATTGGTATGGTAACCCTTTCTGGAGAGTTGGTAAGAGTACAAATGAAACGTAAAAAGGTTTCAGAAAAACCAGAAACGATTCAGAAAATATACAGAAAAGCATCACAAAAAGATATCGATATTTGGTCTGAAGCTCGTGATAGAGAAGAAGCAATGAAGGTAAAAGCACGCCAATTTGCAATAAATTTGAAATTGAAAATGAAAATTTCGGATATCGAATTTCAAGGAGATGCCAGTAAAGCCACTTTTTATTACACAGCAGAAGAACGCGTAGATTTTAGAGAGCTTATTAAGCTTTTTGCAAGAGAGTTTAGAACCAGAATTGAAATGAAACAAGTTGGTTTTAGACAAGAAGCAGCAAGACTTGGTGGTATTGGTTCTTGTGGTCGTGAGTTATGTTGTTCTACTTGGTTAACCGATTTTCGTTCGGTAAGCACTTCTGCGGCACGTTACCAACAATTATCTTTAAATCCGCAAAAATTAGCAGGACAATGCGGTAAGTTAAAATGCTGTTTAAACTATGAGTTAGATAGTTATTTAGATGCTTTAAAAACACTTCCAAAACCGGAAATAAAATTATATACTAAAAAAGGAACTGCTGTTTGTCAGAAAACAGATATTTTTCAAGGTCATTTATGGTATGCTTATGAAGGCGAATGGATGAATTGGCACAAGATTACGAAAGATCAAGCCAATGAAATTATTGCAATCAATAAGAAAAAAGAAAAGATTGAAAGTCTAGAAGAATACGCATTAGAACTGGTAGAAGATACTAAAACCGAGTTTGAAAACGTTGTTGGTCAAGATAGTTTAACACGTTTCGATAATCCAAAAGGCAATAAAAAACGTAAAAATAATAAGAGAAGAGCAAAACCTCAAAATAGTACCAACAATACAAATACCAATAAGCCAAACAAATCGAATACTAATAAACCCCGTAATACGAATAAAACAAGTACTACGAACAAAAGCAATACTGCTAACAAACCTGGTAATGCTAACAAAAGTAATAACCCAAATAAAAGTAATAACACCAACAAGGCAGGTAATGCCAATAAAGCCAACAAAACGAGTAATACAAGCAGAACTAGCAATACCAACAAAACTAGAAACACAAATAAAAACAGTAATACCAATAAAACAAACAATGCGAAATAGTATTTTTCTATTGCTTTTTTTTCTTTCTCTAATTTTTGTGTCTTGTGATGCTAATGGTGTTTTTGATACCTATCAAAGCATAGATAACAAATGGAATAAAGAGGATGTTTTGCTTTTTAAAGTGCAAGCTCCAGATAGTATTAATAAATACAATTTGTTTGTAAACCTGCGAAACAATCAAGAATACAAATACAATAATTTGTATCTAATAGTAGCAATGAATTACCCGCACGGAAAAACGGTAAAAGATACTTTAGAATATAAAATGGCGAAACCTAATGGTGAATTTTTAGGTTCCGGATTTTCTAGTATTAAAGAAAATAAATTGTGGTATAAAGAAGGTTTTATTTTTAATGAACCTGGAGAATACCAAATAAAGATTCAACATGCCATGCGTGAAAACGGCAAAGTAAATGGTATTGTAGATTTAGAAGGTATCACAGATGTTGGATTTAGAGTAGAAAATATAAATAATAATTAAAAATGTCATACGGAGCGCAGTCGAAGTATCTTACAAAAGAAAATAGTTAATGGCAAAAAAGCAAGCAAAAAAGCAGGCAAATAAAAAAACAGTAACTCAGGATTTTTCAAAATATATAAGTTGGTTTTGGAAACTTTTTTCAGGAGGTATTTTAGCAATAATACTCGTGTTTTTATTAGCATCTTGGGGCGTTTTTGGAGCGCTTCCAGATTATACTATTCTTGAAAACCCAAAAACTAATTTAGCGACAGAGATTATTTCATCTGACGGACAAACACTTGGTAAGTTTTATTTTAATGATAATAGAACACCTGTTGGTTATCACGATTTACCACAAAATTTAGTAGATGCTTTAATAGCAACGGAAGATGCTCGTTTTCACGAACATTCAGGTATCGATGCAAGAGGAACTCTAAGAGCTTTCGTGTATTTAGGTACTAAAGGAGGAGCAAGTACCATTTCGCAACAATTATCTAGACAGTTATTTGTTGGTGTGGCTTCTACAAATACAATTAGCAGAATTACTCAAAAATTAAAAGAGTGGATTATTGCAACAAAACTAGAACGTCAATACACCAAAGAAGAGATTATTGCGCAATATTTTAATATCTATGACTTTGGAAACAATGGTGATGGTATTCGTTCTGCATCCAGAATTTATTTTGGTAAAGAACCAAGGGATCTTGATTTAAAGGAATCTGCCATGCTAGTTGGTATGTTTAAAAACTCTTCTTTATATAACCCAAGACGAAATCCAGTTGGTGTAAAAAACAGACGAAATGTTGTTTTAGCACAAATGGAAAAGTATGGTTACATAGATGAAGCAGTAAAAGACTCACTTCAAAAAACAGAGTTAGACTTGCGTTATTCACCAGAATCGCATCGTGAAGGTACAGCTACCTATTTTAGAGAATATCTTCGTGCTTTTATGAAAGATTGGACCAAGGATGAAGCCAATAGAAAACCAGATGGCACAAAATATAACATCAACAGCGATGGATTAAAAGTGTACACTACAATTGATTCACGTATGCAGTTATATGCCGAAGATGCTGTAGCGAAACACATGCCAAGATTACAGGCTGAGTTTTTTCATCAAAATACACCAGAAAGAAACCCAACAGCACCATTTTTAGATCTTACAAGAGGAGGAGTAGATTCTTTATTGCAAAAAGCAATGAGTAGAGGAGAACGTTGGAGAATATTAAAAAAAGCAGGGAAATCGGAAAAAGAAATCCGAGCATCTTTTTATAAGCCTAGAAAAATGACCGTTTTTTCTTGGAAAGATGGCGCAGTTTCAGAAATAGATACTATTATGAAACCTATAGATTCTATGCGTTATTATAAATCCTTTTTACATACAGGAATGATGTCTATGAATCCGCAAACAGGACATGTAAAAGCTTGGGTTGGTGGTATTAGCTATAAACATTTTCAGTATGATCACGTAAAACAGGGAAAGCGTCAAGTAGGTTCTACCTTTAAGCCTTTTGTGTACGCAACAGCAATCGACCAGTTGCACCTTTCTCCTTGTGATGTATTGCCAAACTCACAAATTACTATTGAAGCTAATAAATATGGGAATCCAGAACCTTGGACACCAGGAAATGATAATAATGAATATGGCGGAACAAGAACCTTAAAAAACGCTTTAGCAAATTCTGTGAATACTATTACAGCACGTTTAATGGATAAAGTAGGTCCACAACCTGTTGTAGATTTAGTAAAGAAATTAGGAATAGAATCTGAAGTTCTTGCTGTACCTTCAATAGCTTTAGGTACTCCAGATGTAAGTGTTTATGAAATGGTTGGAGCATATTCTGCATTTGCAAATCAAGGAGTATATACAAAGCCAGTAATGGTAACCCATATTGAAGATAAAAACGGAACGATTTTATATCAATTCACACCAGAATCTCGCGATGTGTTAAGTGAAGAAGTGGCGTATGTAACGGTAAACCTTATGGAAGGTGTAACGCAATCTGGTTCAGGAGCAAGATTAAGAGGTAAAGGACGTGATAAATGGCGTGCAGATTATAGAGAAGTAATTACAGGTTATCCCTATGAATTTACCAATCCAATAGCTGGAAAAACAGGAACCACGCAAAACCAAAGTGATGGTTGGTTTATGGGAATGGTACCTAATCTAGTAACAGGTGTTTGGGTAGGTGCAGAAGATAGAGCAGCACATTTTGCATCTATAACGTATGGTCAAGGTGCTGCAATGGCATTACCAATTTGGGGAATGTATATGAAAAGCTGTTATGAAGATGCAGAGCTTAAAATATCTAAAGACGATTTTGAAAAACCAGCTAATCTATCTATTGAAGTAGATTGCGATAAGTATAAAAAAGAGCAAGATTCTAATTCAGATACTCCAAATGAAGATGTACCTGATGAATTAGACTTTTAAATTCCTGCGAAGGCAGGAATCTCATGATTGTAACTTAATTATGATATGAAGTGAAGGTTTGGCCAAAAATAAGCGAAGCGAATTTTTATTTTACAATTATAATCTTTTCCGTTATTCCGAGCTTGTCGAGGAATCTCAACAATTTCAAAGCCATTCTTTTCAGAATGGTTTTTTTATTCAAAAAATTTGATTTTTCACGGTTTTCCCGTAACATTTTTACGGGAAAACCGTAAATTTTAATATAATAGAATATTTTCTATAAAAACTTGCTGTATTAGTTTTTTTTTTTAGGTTTGTCCTGTCAGAGGTAAAAGTTTAAATCAAAGCCGATTAAAGATTTGCTAATGACATTAAGATTAATTTATAACTAGCGCTAGTTTTTTATTATCTTCCTTAACAATTAAATAGCGCATTAAAATAATAACGGCTTGTTATTTTAATACACTTCGGCTTAACACATTTTTCGGCTTTAAAATTCGGCTTAATTTTATTAACCAACCAGTTATAAAACTATAAACTGGTTTAAAATTTTAAGATTATGAAAAATTTAAGTAAAAAAGTATTTGGTTTAGCTTGTGCTTCACTTTTAATGATGAGTATGACAACAAAAGTTGAAGAAGTAATCCCAAAAAAGGACTGTATAGATGAAGCTAGAGCAATTGCATTTTATTATATGGAATATCATGGTTATTCAGAAGATCAAGGTGCTGAATTAGTTTTGCTTATAATAGAAGGATGCTAAACAGATTATTAAATTTTATTAGAGCTAAGCATGAATTTTTCAAATTTATTTTTTTTAATTTTATTTTTTGTTAATGTTTCTTTTGCACAAAACTCAAAGAAAACTTCTACAATTATTTACAAAATCAGTACAAATAATAATGTTGAAGATTTAGATTTAGAAACTTCTATTAAAAACAGGATAAAAGCCATTAATAAAGCTAGCGATTTAATAGAATGTAAGTTGCATTTTAATGTAAATGAAAGTGTTTTTTATCAAGAAAAAAAAATGTCATTAAATAATGACCAATCTTATAAATTAGCTTCAATTGTTATAAGAGGTTTATATTATTCAAACATCAAAGATTCATTAAAAATATTAAACAAAAATTTTTCAGATGTAAATTTCAATGTAATCATTCCGTTTAATAAACATAGATGGCAAATTACAAATGAAACAAAAGAAATTGGAGGTTATAAATGCTTTAAAGCTAATAAAATTGTATCAAAATCTAATATAATTGCATGGTTTACAAATCAAATTCCAGTTCCATTTGGACCTAACGGAATTGATGGTCTTCCAGGTTTAATTTTAGAAACTACTATAAATGAAAAATTAACATTTTACGCTACTCAAATTAACTTTAATGAAACAGAAGTTAAGTTTTTAGAAAAGCCAAAAGCTAATAAAACAATAACTGAAGAAGATTTTTTAAAAATGGCTAGCAACAAAATGGCAGATTTTTTCAATGAAAATTAACTTTATTACCATATTTCGGCTTTACATTCGGCTTAATTTTTATTAACTAACCAGTAATAAACTGGTTTAAAACTTTAGAATTATGAAAAAAATAATTAGTTTTATTGGTGTTTTTATGTTGTTTACATCCTTTAATGCCAATGCAGTCAATACTAAAGAAATTAACGAATATATATTATTGAAAGGACAAAGTTGCTTCTCTTTTTATCATGGACTTTTCCATGAATATTATGGCGGAATTAATCTAGACAATGTAGGTGACTTTAATAATCTAGTATCACAATGTCAAGCCTTATTCGAATAAAATGAGCTATTCATATTTGCATTATTTTACTTTAAAGATTGTTTTGTGCATGTTTTTTTTGGTTTCAACACCAAATTTATATGCACAAACATCTTATAAGGTAACTTATAATATTTCAAAAATTAAACTTCAGGGTTCTATAGATAATCTAGACGAAAAAGGCAAACGTATTACTAAGCAAGTTGCTGATCGAGCAAAAGAAGTACATTACATACTCATATCTAATAATGAAAATTCGTATTTTCAGTTAGAAGATACATTGAGAAAAGAAAGCGATACACCACTCGATAACATGCTATCAAGAATGGCAAAAAGATTCCCTTCTTTTAACAAAAAAGTTTATACTAATCATAATGAAAATAGTATTGTTTTTGTTAGAAATTTAGTGAATAAAGATTTTTTAGTTAAAAGAGATTGCTACAATTTTAATTGGGCTATTAAGGATGAATCAAAAAACATTCTTGGTTTTGTAGCAAAGAAAGCTGAAGGGAATTATTATGATCCAGTAACAGATGAGGAATTAAAAGTGGAAGCCTGGTTTATTCCTTCAATACCTTTACAATCTGGTCCAGATATTTTTAATGGACTTCCAGGATTAATTGCTGAAGTTAATTTAAAAGGAGCTGTAGTATCAGTAAAAAAAATTAAACCAAATACAATTTCGAAAATTGAAGAAATTGATGCTTCTAAAGCAATGACACAACAAGAATATGAAAATCTAATAAGTAAGTTAACAAAAGAGTATATTGAAAACTAAATCAATTTTCAAAGCCATTCTTTTCTGAATGGCTTTTTACTCAAAAACAAGCTTTTTTTTACGGGAAAACCGTAAATTTTAATATAATAGAATATTTTCTATAAAAACTTGCTGTATTAGTTTTTTTTTTTAGGTTTGTCCAGTCAGAGGTAAAAGTTTAAATCAAAGCCGATTAAAGATTTGCTAATGACATTAGGATTAATCTATAACTTGTACTAGTTTTTTTATTAACTCCCTTAACTATTAAATAGTGCATTAAAATAATAACGGCTTGTTATTTTAATACATTTTCGGCTTTAAAATTCGGCTTAATTTTTATTAACCAACCAGTATTAAACTATAAACTGGTTTAAAATTTTAGAATTATATAAAATTTAAGTAAAAAAGTATTTGGAATAGCTTGTGCTTCACTTTTAATGATGAGTATGGCAACTAAATCAAGTACAACTGTTTTTGAAAAACTATCTGATTGCGAAATGGAAGCTATAGACGTACACAATGATTTGATGGATGAAGGATGGTCTCATCAACATTCCTATAATGTTTCCGGAGCCTACTTGGATTTATGTAATTATATAGCGGCAGGTGGCACATTATAAGGCTATTTGTCAATAAAAACGCCTTAAGTTGTAATAATATTAAAAAATTACATCAACATAAGGTTATAGAAAAAACAAACTAAAAGAAAGTTGATAAAAAAATAAATTTAAAGATGAACAATAATATAATAATAGCTTTTCTAGTCAATTTTCTTTTAGTTAACAGTATGTTTTCTCAACAGAATAGTGGAAGAATTGTTTATAATGGAGTCCCAAACAAGTCGTTAATTGCTACGGGAAACAAAAAACAATCGAAAATAAAAACTATTGATAGTTTAATCTCAGGAATGGCTCCAATCGAGTTTGAATTGTATTTTAATAATAATGAGTCAACTTACTCTCAAGTCCGTAAAATAGAAGATGATAAAAATTTTAAAATAAAATTAGCGACTATATTACTTGGAGGTAATCAGGTTCATTATACAAACCTTAAAACTAAAGAATCTTTTTACCAAGTTGATGCTTATGGAGAATTATTTATAGTTCATAATAGAAAAAAAAAATGGGTATTGAAAAAAGAGTCGAAAAAAATTGGAAAATACAACTGCTTTAAAGCGACTACATACTATACAGTAAATAATAGCAAAGGAACTTTTACATATCCTGTAATAGCGTGGTACACTACTGAAATCCCAATTCCCTTTGGCCCAAAAGAATATTATGGGTTACCTGGGTTAATATTAGAATTACAAGAACGAAACTTAAATTATAAAGCAATTGAAATTGTTATAAATACTGATGATGGATTTAAAGTTAAAAAACCTAAAAGAGGAAAGAATTTGTCTAAAGAAGAATTTGAAAATATAGGAATTGATATGGGTAATAATAAAATAACTATTGGTAAAAATTAGACATTTAATAATATTTTCATTTCTCCTAGTAGTAGTAACTTCTTATTCACAAAACATTATAATTCAAGGTAAGGTTACAGATTCTTTGCAAAACACTTTGGTTTATGCAAACATTCTAGCTTTACCAGAAGCTGAAAATGCAGAAGTGCATTTTGCAATTACAAACGAACAAGGAGAATACAAACTAAAGCTAGCACAAAATCAGTCTTATAATATTACTGTAAGTTATTTAGGTTTTTTACCAGAAAATCTAATACTTAATACAAAAGAAGATAATCTTACACATCATTTTGTATTACAAGAAAATCATGATCAACTTGATGAAGTTATTATAGATTATACACCACCAATTACAATAAAAAAAGATACTACCATTTATCTAGTAGATAAATTTACAACAGGAGAAGAACGCAAACTAAAAGACGTACTAAAAAAACTACCTGGAGTAGAAGTAGATAAACGTGGTAATGTTACAGTAAATGGCAAAAAAGTAACCAAGGTTTTAGTAGAAGATAAAACCTTTTTTACTGGCAACAGTAAACTTGCAGTAAATAATATACCTGCAGATGCTATAGATAAAATAGAGGTTCTAGATAACTATAATGAGGTTGCTATGCTAAAAGGTTTACAAGATAGTGAAGACCTTGCCATGAATATCAAGCTTAAAGAAGACAAAAAAAAGTTTGCCTTTGGAGATGTGGAGTTTGGTGCAGGAATTAAAGAACGTTATGTGGTGCATCCTAACCTGTTTTATTACAGCCCAAAAACTACTATTAATTTTATAGGAGACTTAAATAATACAGGAGTAAAAAGCTTTTCTTTTAGAGATTATCTAGAGTTTGAAGGTGGTTTTGGTAAATTAATGAGTGATGCTTCTAGTTACTTTAGTTTATTTAATAGTGACTTTTCCAAGTATTTAAATAACCAAGATTTTACAGCAAACACCAACCAATTTGGTGCAATAAATATTAGACAGTCTGTAAGTGATATTACAGATATTTCTGGTTATGTAATTACTAGTAAAGCAAAAACAGAAACCCAAGACAATACCTTAAATGAGTATTTAATTAGTGAAGAAGCTTTTATGGAAAATAGAAGCAATACTAACACACTTAACAACTTTTTTACTATTGGCAAAGTAACAATTGACTATGACCCAAGTTATGAAGAAGACTTTGCTTATAATAGCTTTATTAAAGTTACTAATAATGATAGTCATGGTTTTGTAAATACTATAAACCCAACACAAAATAACAACATTACTACCAAAACAGACATTAAAAATATAAACCTAAAGCAAAATATAAGTTATAGTAGAAAGTTAACTAAAGACCATACAGCAACTTTAGAAGCAACTTATAATTTTCAAAATGATAAACCCATTACTAATTGGCTTACCAATCAAGAAATTTTACAAGATTTAATTCCTTTACAAGAAGAAGAAATCTATCATATTTTACAAACTAAAAAAGTAAAATCGCATACTGCAAATGCAATTGTAAAAGACTATTGGGTTTTAAATAATTTTAATCATTTATATACAAGCGTTGGAGTAAATGCTTCTTTTAATGATTTTTATAATCAAGACGAACAGCTTTTAAGTAATGGAAATAGCAACAATTTTTCAAGTGCTGGCTTTGGCAATGATTTTAAACACCATATAATAAATACCTTTGTTGGTTTAGAGTACAAATTTCAAATAGGTATTGCTACATTTAAACCAGCTTTATATTATCATTTTTATTCTTGGAACACACAACAATTTACAGATAAATTTTCTAATAACAAAGCTTTGTTATTACCACAATTCACTACTAAAATAGAATTTAATAATAGTGAGAAAATAAATTTTAAATACAACTTAAATGCTAGTTTTTCTGGTGTAAACCAACTAGCAAGTAATTTTATGCTTTCTAGTTTTAATAGTGTTTATAAAGGAAACCCAACTCTAGAGAATCAGCTATATCATTCTGCTAGTTTGAGTTATTATAAATTTAGTTTATTTAAAAACTTAAACATTAATGCAAGTACTACATTTAATAAACGTGTAAAGTCTTTTAAAAGCGTAACACAATTACAAGGTATTGAGCAGTTTAGTACACCAATTCTTTTTGAAGAACCAGAACATAATTGGACCTTAAACGGAAGCATTGCAAAAAAAATTAAAAAAATTAGATACAAATTTAAAAGTAGATATACTTACAATGATTTTTATCAAATTTTAAATAATGTAACTAATAAAAATATTTCTAAAAATATAAACACAACTGTAAGTGCAGAAACTTTTTTTAAAAACTATCCTAATATAGAAATCGGTTATTCTAAAGATTTTAACAACTATAAATCATTTGGTAATAAAACCAAATTTGAAAATGATGACTTTTTTGTAAACCTAGAATACGATTTTTTAAACGATTTTATTTTTAAAGCAGATTACAGTTTAAATAATTATAAAAATAAAAATATACAATCAAAAAACCGATTTGAAAATGCAAATGCTTCCTTGTTTTATCAAAAGGAAGATAGTCCTTGGGGATTTGAGGTTTCAGCAAGCAATATTTTTGATACCAAATTCAAACAACAAAATTCTTTTTCAAATTTTTTAATAAGTGATAGTAAAACTTATATTCTTCCAAGAATAATTCTATTTAAATTAATCTATAAACTTTAATTTTTAATTAACTCCTTCCTTTAGTTATAAGGAAGGTGGCTTTTCATTTTATGGAAAGTCGGAAGGTTTGAAGAAAAATAAGCGTAGCGAATTTTAATTTTCCAATAAATAAATTAGTTCACTAATAGTCACACATAAATTCAAAGCCATTCTATTCCGAATGGTTTTTTTATTTCGTATTTTTCAGTTCCAAAAAATTACAAAAATGATTAATAAAAAAGTAGATTCTGTACAAGAAGCATTGCAAGGTGTTCAAGACAACATGACTTTCATGTTTGGCGGATTTGGACTTTCTGGTATTGCCGAAAATTCTATAGCAGAATTAGTAAAAAAGAATATAAAAGGACTCACCTGTATTTCGAATAACGCAGGAGTAGATGATTTTGGTCTAGGTTTGTTATTACATCAAAAACAAGTTAAAAAAATGATTTCCTCTTATGTTGGCGAAAACGCAGAATTTGAACGTCAGATGCTTTCTGGTGAATTAGATGTAGAGCTTATTCCGCAAGGGACATTAGCAGAGCGTTGTAGAGCAGCGCAAGCTGGATTTCCTGCAATTTATACACCAGCAGGATATGGAACAGAAGTCGCGGAAGGAAAAGAAACCAGAGAATTCGATGGTAAAATGTATGTTTTAGAACATGCTTTTAAGGCCGATTTTGCTTTTGTAAAAGCATGGAAAGGCGATGCTGCAGGAAATTTAATCTTTAAAGGAACTGCTAGAAATTTTAATCCGAATATGTGTGGTGCTGCAAAAATCACCGTTGCTGAGGTGGAAGAATTAGTTCCTGTAGGAGCGCTAGATCCCAATCAAATTCATATTCCAGGGATATTTGTACAGCGAATTTTTCAAGGTGCCAAATATGAAAAACGAATTGAGCAACGTACAGTAAGACAAAGAAGTTAAAGAATTGTCATTCCTGCTACATCGAAGGTTCATGATTTCAATAATTAAAAAGAAATTAAAGAGTAAAGCAGGAATCCATTTACAGAATTACAGTTTCAATTAAAAAGATTCCTGCCGTAGTTTATCTTGAGCGAAGACGAAAGGCAGGAATGACAAAAAACAAAAGAACATGTTAGATAAAACAGGAATAGCAAAACGAATTGCAAAAGAAGTACAAGATGGTTACTACGTAAACCTTGGTATTGGTATACCTACATTAGTAGCAAACTATGTTAGAGACGATATAGAAGTAGAATTTCAAAGTGAAAATGGCGTTTTAGGAATGGGACCATTTCCTTTTGAAGGAGAAGAAGATGCAGATATAATTAACGCAGGAAAACAAACCATTACCACGCTTCCTGGAGCTAGTTTTTTCGACTCTGCAATGAGTTTTGCAATGATTCGAGGTAAACATGTAGATCTTACCATTCTCGGTGCCATGGAGGTTTCGGAAAATGGAGATATTGCCAATTGGAAAATTCCTGGTAAAATGGTTAAAGGAATGGGAGGCGCAATGGATTTAGTTGCTAGTGCAGAAAACATAATCGTTGCCATGATGCATACCAATAGAGCTGGAGAATCAAAACTTCTTAAAAATTGTAGCTTGCCTTTAACCGGAGTTGGTTGTGTAAAAAAGATTGTAACTAACTTGGCTGTTTTAGAAGTAACAGCAAACGGATTTAAATTACTAGAACGCGCTCCAGGAGTTTCTGTTGAAGACATTCAAAATGCTACTGAAGGTACTTTAATTGTGGAAGGCGAAGTGCCGGAAATGAGTCTGTAAAAACATGCTATTATTCTAAATTGCTAATGGCGAATTCAATTTTTCCGATTTAGGGTAATAGAATATGTAAAATTAAAATGAGTCTTTAATATTCGGAATGAAAATAAAATCCCTTAACGGAGAGTTTTTCAACTATCAATATAAAGAAGATCGGGATTATGAAACGATTACCGATCGTTTTGTTCGGAATACCACCATAGCTCTTGATTTTTTAATAAAGAACAATACCCTTACCATCTCTTTTGAAGACGAAGAAGAGATGAAAAGGGTGGATATTATAGATGTTTTAATAGAAGACACGGTAAATAATATTACAATCGTACCAGGAAAAAAGAATGCATACTACTTTAAGCATAATGCTATTATGTTTTATGATACGCATGGTGTTGTGTTCCGAAAGAACCATAAAAGAAAGTGGTTTAAACGCAACAAAGGCTATAACTCTCCCTTAGCTTTACTTAGCCATGAACTGATACATTGTTATAATGAATTGTATGAAACCGAAGCGTATCATGCAAGAAAGCACGATCATACCTCCAGAGGACAAAAAGTAGATCAAGATGGTCGTGATTTGTCCTTTCCCAATGCGGAAGAAGTCTTTGTAATTAAAATGACCAATCAAGTAGCAAAAAGATTAGGGGAAGATAAACGCTCTAATTATGGTCGGAATTATTATCCGGTAGCACATGTTTTAGGTGTTAAAAAGATAAGGAAAGGACTACGAAAGCTCTTCAAACGTTAAAATTTAGCGTATTTCATCGATTTATTATGCTTTTTAACTGATTATTATAAAATAAGTTACATCTTTGGAGTCCCCAAATGTACCAAATATAATAACCCGAGTCTACCATAGACTTAACCTTAAATTATGAATTATGAATACGGATTTATTTTTTTTAAAACTTTTTAAAAAAGTAAAAAACACATTCAAATTTATAGGAAGCTTATTGTATTTAACAAAAAAAGTATTCATGCTATAACCCTTTAGGTATAGCATGAATTAACTTTTTTGTGTATTCTTTTTTCGGATTATTATAAATAACATCCGCATCTGCTAACTCTTCAATTTTACCAGCATTCATTACCAGTAATTGATCTGCCATATATTTTACAACAGCCAAATCGTGCGAGATAAATATATAGGTAAAGCCAAAATCTGCTTTTAATTCATTCAATAAATTTAGTACTTGCGCTTGTACAGAGATATCTAAAGCCGAAACAGATTCGTCACAAATAATTAGTTTTGGTTGTAATGCAATGGTTCTAGCAATTCCAACACGCTGTCTTTGTCCGCCAGAAAATGCATGTGGATACCTGTTAAATGCATCCGCATTTAAACCAACTCTATGTAAAATTTCTAATGCTTTTTCCTTTCTTTCGGTATATGTATTATAAAGGTTATGCACTTTCATTGGTTCTAAAATAGCATTTCCAATAGTAAGTCTTGGGTTTAAAGAAGCGTAAGGATCCTGAAAAATAATTTGAATATCTTTTCTTAGTACTCGCATTTCCTGAGTAGATATTTTAGTAATATCCACTCCTTTATATAGAATACTTCCAGCGGTAGCTTTGTCTAATTGTAAAATAGCTTTTCCAAGAGTAGATTTTCCGCAGCCAGATTCGCCAACCAATCCTAAAGTTTCTCCTTCATATAATTTAAAACTCACATCGTTTACAGCCTTAAAACCTTCCGTTTTATTAAACCAACCCGAAGTCGTAAAATATTCCTTTTCCAGATTTATTACTTCTAATAAAGGAGGTTTGCTGTAAATAGCTTCGTGATGTTTTTGTCTTTCTTCTGCAGTTATTACTTCTGTAGAAGTTGTTCCTTGTAAATAATCTTGAATGGTAGGTAGTATTTTTAACCTTGTATTTAAAGAGGGTCTAGAGCTTATAAGTGCTTTAGTATAATTATTTTCTGGGTTTTTAAATATTTGTTCTATGCTGCCTTGTTCAACAATGTTTCCTTGATACATGACTAAAACGCGATGTGCAATTTCAGATATTAAAGAAAGATCATGCGTGATAAAAAGAATGCTCATTTTGTTTTTTGCTTGTAATTCTTTTAAAAGCAGAATGATATCTTTTTGTACCGTTACATCTAAAGCCGTTGTGGGTTCATCGGCAATTAAAATTTCCGGTTCGCAGGCGATAGCCATTGCAATCATAACTCGTTGCATTTGTCCGCCAGATATTTCATGCGGATATTTATGGTAGGTAGTTTCAGGAATAGGAAGCTTCACTTGTTCAAATAAAGTAATTACTTGTGCTTTTGCTTCGGTTTTAGTTAAGTTGGTGTGTTGTAAAACAATTTCTAAAACCTGTTTTCCGCAAGTCATCGAAGGATTTAAAGAACTCATTGGTTCTTGAAAAATTATAGATATTTTTTTTCCTCTTATTTTCTGAAATCCTTTTTCGTCTAATTTTGTTAGGTCTTCGTTTTTATATAAAATGCTTCCGTTCGTGATTTTGGAGATGTTTTTTGGTAATAACCCTAATATAGCCAAGGTAGAAACCGATTTTCCTGAACCAGATTCCCCAACAATACCTAATATTTCATTTTCATTTAAATGATAAGAAATGTTGTGAATAATTTCTTTTTCTTCCTTTTTATTAAAGAAGGAAATAGATAGATTTTCAACAGCAAGTATTTTGTTTTTTAACATGGTTAAAAATAGCATTTTTAGTCATAAAAATTACGGGAAAACCGTAAAATATAAGGGTTTTTTTACAGAAAAAATGTATTTCATCGAAAAAGCATCAATTAATTATTTATTTGAATCAAAAATATTACTTTCAGCAAAATATTAACCAAAAAATTACAATATTCGTATGAAAAAGAACTTTACATTATCAATTATGTGTTTTTTAATGGTAGCTTCCATTTTCGCTCAAGATCGAAGATGTGCTACCATGGAAAACCTGGAATACAGAAAGCAATTAGATCCACAATTGGAGCAACGAATGACTGAGATAGAGAATTTCACTCAGGCAAAAATTCAAGCATTAGAAAATAATCCCAATGCATATAGAGTAGATGGTAGTATTATTACGATTCCAGTAGTAGTACATGTGTTATATACGAATAGTACAGAAAACATTAGCGTTGCACAAATACAATCGCAATTAGATGTTTTAAATGAAGATTTTAGACGTACTAACCCGGACGCGGATAATACGTGGTCTCAAGCCGCAGATACACAGATAGAATTCTGTTTATCTACTGTAGATCCTAATGGAAATGCTACAACTGGTATTACTAGAAAATCTACAACAAGATCTGATTGGGGAGCAAATGACGAAGCGAAGCGTTCTTCTTCAGGAGGAATAGATCCTTGGAACACTGCCGAATACCTTAATATGTGGATTGTACCAAAAATGACTACGACTTCTGGAGGGCAAACGATTAATCTTTTAGGTTATGCGCAATTCCCTGGAGGTTCTGCGGCAACAGATGGATTAGTAATGATTTACAATGCTTTTGGTCGCACAGGAGCAGTAAGTTCTCCGTATGATGGAGGAAGAACAACTACACATGAAATAGGACACTACTTTAATTTACGTCACATTTGGGGAGACTCTAATTGTGGTAACGATTTTGTAAGTGATACACCAACACATCAAACTTCTAACTATGGTTGTCCAACTGGGCAAACTTCTTGTTCTTCTACAGATATGGTGGAGAATTATATGGATTATACCAATGACTCTTGTATGAACTTATTCACACAAGGACAAAAAACAAGAATGCGCGCTGTGTTAGAGGCAGGAGGAGCAAGACGTACTTTAGCATTATCTGATAAATGTGGAGCAACAGGAACTACACCAACATGTACAGATGGTATTCAAAATGGAGATGAAACTGGAATAGATTGTGGAGGTTCTTCTTGTGCACCATGTCAAACTGGAACACAATATTGCGATTCGCAAGGTAACAATGCTAATGATGAGTATATTTCTAGAGTGCAAGTAGGTACTATTAACAATACTTCTGGAGCACAATTATATTCGGATTTCACAAGTGTTTCTACAGATCTAGATACAGGTTCTAGTTATACATTAACAGTAACGCCAACATGGACAGGTTCTTCATATAGTGAAGGATATGCTGCTTGGATAGATTATAATGATGATGGTGATTTTACAGATGCTGGAGAGCAAATATTTTCTTTAGCTGCATCATCGGTAACACCAGCAAGCGGTTCATTTACAGTGCCAACAGGAACAGCAAGTGGAGATAAAAGATTACGTGTTTCTATGAAATATAATGGAGTACCAACATCTTGTGAAGCTTTTTCTTATGGAGAAGTAGAAGATTATACCGTAAATATTACTACTGGAGTTGCAGATACTGTGAAACCAGTGATTACCTTAACAGGAAGTGCAACGATTAACTTAACGGTTGGTGATACGTACAGTGAGTTAGGTGCTACTGCAACAGATAATATAGATGGAAACTTAACTTCTAGTATAGTAATAACAGGAACTGTAAATACAAATACTGCAGGTACCTATACCAGAAACTATAATGTTAGTGATGCAGCAGGTAATCCAGCAGACCAAGTATCTAGATCTATAGTGGTAAGTCCAGCAAGTACAACTGGATGTTCTGGAGCTATTTCTTCATTCCCTTATAACGAAGGTTTTGAATCTAGTTTTGGAGCTTGGACCCAAGGAACTGGAGATGATTTTAACTGGACAAGACAATCTGGTGCTACACCTTCAAGTAACACTGGGCCATCTAGTGCATCAGAAGGTTCTCAATATATTTTTATGGAGTCTTCTTCTCCTAACTACTCTACAAAGAGAGCTATTCTAAATTCTCCTTGTTTTGATTTAAATGGAGAATCTCAAGCTACTTTTACCTTTGCATACCATATGTATGGTACTACAGCAATGGGAAGCTTAGCTGTAGAAGCAAGTAGTAATAACGGAAGTTCTTGGGCAAGTGTTTGGAGTGTATCAGGAAATCAAGGAAATGCT
This sequence comes from Lacinutrix sp. WUR7, assembly GCF_016864015.1. NCBI lineage: Bacteria > Pseudomonadati > Bacteroidota > Flavobacteriia > Flavobacteriales > Flavobacteriaceae > Lacinutrix > Lacinutrix sp. WUR7. The sequence goes on from NZ_CP045067.1 coordinate 1,359,291, forward strand.
TGGGAAACAGCATCTGTAGATTTATCTGCGTATGCAGGAGGAACTGTGCAACTACGTTTTAATGGTGTTACAGGAACCACATGGCAAGGAGATATGGCAGTAGATGCTGTAAGCTTATCTACATCAGGTGGGTCAACAGGTACTACTACAGATGTTTCATTATCTATTACTTTCGATAATTATCCAGAAGAAACATCTTGGACAATCACAGATGGTTCTAATAGTGTGGTAGCATCCGGAGGAACGTACGGAAATCAAGCAGATGGTTCTACATTAAACCTTAATGAAACACTACCTGCAGGATGTTATTCCTTTACAATTAGTGATGTTTATGGTGACGGTATTTGCTGTTCTTATGGAAATGGATCCTATTCTCTAACAGATGGAGGAAACGTATTAGTAAGCGGAAGTTCTTTTACTAGCTCAGAAACAACAACCTTTTGTGTTGGTGGAGCATCAAGCGCTACGTACAGTTATGCTGCAAGTACCGTAGAGACTTTAGATAATCAGTTTAAACTGTATCCTAATCCAGTGAAGCAAACGCTTAATGTAAGTCTAATCGGTTTAGAAGCGCAACGTTTCGAGATTAAAAACTTGTTAGGACAAACCGTACTTCAAGGTAGATATACCAATAGCATTAATGTTTCTAAATTACAAGACGGTATGTATGTTTTACAATTGCATATTGGAGAGAAAACAAAAGTTAAAAAGTTTATAAAACATTAATAATTAATCCTCAGAATTAGTTTATTTTAAAGTCCAGAGTGAAAGCTCTGGGCTTTTTTTATTATTCCTTTTTTTAGAAAAAGTTGTTTTTATTTTTGGTCAAATTTTTTTGAAGAAAAAAACCAGGCTCTCGGCAGTCGCTCTCTGTGAGGAGCTCCAACAAAGCCTCCATCCTTTTTGCGATACTAAACTAAATATGAATAATCTCGTTATCATGAAGTAAATCATCTCCACGAAGTCTTAAGAAGATTTGTGCCACTGCAATCGTATCCTTTTCACAGTAAACAACAATTCTATCTATTTCTTTTTCCTGGTAATATACTCGGTACACCTCACTACCATCAATATCATCTTTGGGAGAAGGGATTCCTAAAACATTGGTTAATAATTTTAAAGAAGTATAGGTTTTATAGTCGCCAAATTTCCACAGTTCTAGCGTATCTAGATGCGGTACTTCCCAAGGTTTTTTACCAAATAGATTTAGTTTGTATGGTAATTCAATATGATGAATAATCATACGTCTAGCAATGTACGGAAAGTCAAATTCCTTCCCGTTATGCGCACAAAGCAAATGTTTGGCTTGGCTAAAATGCGAAAGTATTAAGTTTTTAAAGTCTTTTAAAAGTTTAGGTTCTTCGCCATAAAAGGAAGTAACTCTAAAAGTTCTTACATCATTTGTTATAGAAAAATAGCCAACAGAAATACATACAATTTTACCAAACTCCGCCCAAATTCCTGCACGATCATAAAATTCTTCGGCCGTAAATTCTTCTTTTCTTTGGTAACGTGATTTGGCATCCCAAAGTTCTTGTTTCGTTTTGTCTAGCTCTGAAAATTTTTCCGTTTCCGGAACCGTTTCAATATCTAAAAACAATATGTCTTCCAAGTTTAGTTTACTAATCATGTTTTCTTTCCGCGAAAGCGGTATTTTTTTTAATTATTCAACATCTTATAGGCTTCTTCAATATACAGCGAGATATCATTTGTATACGCTCCAATTCCTGCATCCGGAGATTTTCGGTGTCCTAAACGGACAATAATAACATTGTCTTCTGGTTGCACAATTACATATTGTCCAAGGTGCCCACGCATCATGAAAAAGTCTTTTCCGTTTTGGTTTTTAAGCCACCATCCATAACCATATTCTGGACTAGCAGGAAAACGAGGTTTTAAAGATTTTGCTACAAAAGTAGAATCTAGTATCTGTTTTCCATTCCATTTTCCATGGTCTTTGTATAGTTTTCCAAAACGCGCAAAGTCTTTCGCATTACTTGCAATACAGCAATATGCTTTTACCAAATCATGATCTTCACTGTCTACTTGCCAAAGCGTAGCGTTTTCACTTCCTAAAGGTTTCCAGAAACTTTCGGTTAAGTACGTATATAATTTTTTTCCAGTAGCCTTTTCTATTACCATGGCAAGCATTTGCGTGTCGCCACTTGCGTATTTAAAAGCCTTTCCAGGAGCTGTAACTACTTTTAAACCATTCATAACTTTCGCTAAGTCGTCATCAAAATACGCACGTGTGGTAATCGATAATGGCGAATAGTACGCTTCGTCCCAATTGGTTCCAGATGCCATACTACTTAAATCGCCAACCGTCATTTTTGCTGCTTCACCATCGCAAAATTCAGGTAGGAAATCGCAAACAGGTTGGTCTAAACTTTTAATATAACCGTCTTTAATTGCTTTTCCCATTAAGCCAGAAACATAGCTTTTTGCCATAGAAAAGGAATTGGATTTAGAGTCTTTATTGTAACCATCATAATAGTTTTCAAACCAAACGCTATCGTTTTTAATAATTACGTATGCGATAGTTCCCCAGTCTTTATTCGCTTTTTGTAAAGATTCTGTTTCTGTTACCGTATTATAGTTTTTATGGTTTGGCCAAGGTTGAGGTGTGCCGTTTTCTATAACTTGGTTATCAAATCTTTTATAATCATCTAAAAAAGCTGTGGTATAACCGCGCATATAAATAGTACGAACCGCCTTTATTAGATAATCGGTATCTGTGATGTATAGAACAGCAACAGTTAAACCTATTACGATAACTAAGAATTTAAATATTTTTTTTAAAAATTTCATAATGCTTTACAGTTTATAAATATAGAATATTTTCTCTAAAAAAAGAAATGTGAGTTATTATTAAAAAAGGGTGTGTTGTTTATACGGACTTTCGTGTTCTAGTAGCCATTGTTTTCGTTGTAATCCTCCTGCATAACCTGTTAGACTTCCATCACTGCCAATTACACGATGGCATGGCACGATAATCCAAAGTGGATTTTTACCATTGACATTTGCAACTGCTCGGATGGCCTTTACGTCTCCAAGTTGTTGGGATAGCTTAAGGTATGAGGTGGTTTTACCATAAGGAATGTTGCGTAATTCTTGCCAAACACGTTTTTGAAAATCGGTGCCTTCTGCGTTTATTTTAAAATGGAATTGTTTGCGTTCCCCTTTAAAATATTCTTGTAGCTGTATGACACAGTCCTCTAGTACTTGCGGAATGATATCGGTTACTTTTTCTTCAGATTCCAGCTTTCGCTGTAATGATAGCTTATCTGTTTCTTCTTCGAAGCGTTCTATATGATTTAAAACGGTTACGGATGCAATACCATCAATATCACCCATTATTTTGGTGAAACCTAAAGGGGTTTTGATAATGCATTCTTCCATGGTTATTCTGTGCTGTTATCTTCTATGATACCTAGTTTCTTTGCACGTGCTTCCCAGCTTTTTCTTGCAAGACTTTGTAGATCGCTTACGTTATCGCTTTCGTCCATAATCTCCATACCTAAAAGGGTTTCTATTACGTCTTCCATGGTTACAATACCACTTACGCTACCATATTCATCTACCACTAAAGCCATGTGATTTCTGGTTTCTACTAGTTTTTCAAATAGCGTCGGTATTGGTAAGTTTCTTTCTACAATGATAATGTCTCTTTTTAATTCGACTAACTTTTTAGAGCCATTACCTAAAGCCATTTCTTTAAATATTTCGTCTTTTAGAACAAGTCCTTTTATGTTGTCTTCTGTTTCAGAATATACCGGAATTCTAGAAAAACGAAGGTTCATATTTCTATTAAAAAAATCTTCGACTGTAGTTTCTTCGTTTTCCGATTGCATCACTGTACGTGGTGTCATTACGTTTTTAGCAAATACTTCTTTAAAGGTTAAAAGGTTTTTAATGATTTTACTTTCATTTCCTTCAAAAACACCTTCTTCATGTGCCATGTCTGCCATAACTAAGAAACCTTCTCGGCTTAAAACGCTTCCGTGTCCTTTACCTCCAATTAGTTTTGTGGTTAGTTGTAAAACCCATAAGATCCCTGTCCATTTTAAAGGAAAAATTAATACAAGTAAAGCCTTAGATGTAAAGTTTGCTAAGCTTTTCCAGTAGGTAGCACCTATGGTTTTAGGGATGATTTCTGAAGCTACTAATATTAATAAAGTCATTATTGCAGAAACAACACCAACGGTATTAATACCAAAAAATTCTAATTTATAAGGTAGTTTTTCTGCTTGAATACCAACCATCATAGCTCCTAAAGTATGTGCAATGGTGTTCAATGTTAGTATAGCAATAAGAGGTTTGTCTACATCTTTTTTTAGCGTTTCAAGTGTAGTTGCATACTCTTTTCCTTCTTGTTTTTTTACATTTATAAATGTTGGAGTCACACTTAAAAGTACCGCTTCTAGTATAGAACATAGAAACGAAAAGAAAATAGAGATTGTTGCCCAAAGAATTAGTGCAGTCATAAAGGATTTGTTTTTGGCTAATTTACAAAATACTATCTATAATAATCAACTTCAAGAGAATAGGTTCTTTAGCCTTTTTAAATTAGGGCTTAAACTAAATTTATTTGTGTAATTTATTGTTAATATATACATGAATTTTTGTTTTATTTCTATAAAAGTTTTTCTATAATATTTTTACCTTAAAACAGTGCAAATCTAACATCTAGTATTAAATAGAATAAAGGTAATCATTTGAATAATAGATTGCTAAATAGTGTTATGTTGATTTTTTTTGTAAATTAGTTACCTAATATACCTTTTATTGGGTATGGTATTCTTTCCCTATAGTTCTTAGTTTAGTAGCGTGATTTTATTAATAGAAATACTTATAATCTTTAATCTAAAAGTGATTAAGTTTTTCGGAATATTTAATTATGAATATGGAAACATTTAATACTGAGTTTGATATTAGTCCAATACAAATTATTGTTGAACCTTCTAGTGATGCTCTTTTGGATGGATCAGGAAAAGTGAGATTATCTATTTATCACGAAGATGCGCCAAGAAAATGGAGAAAAGTAGATGTAATAGATCAAGGTTCTAATATTTTTAATGCTAGCACAGATAAATCACGATTAATTAAAAGACCAATTCTAAAGATTAGAACCAATTTTATTGTGGATGATTTAGCTTTAAAAGAACAAATTGCAAAAACTACTACAATTACCTATAAATTAGATGATGAAAATTTTGAATCTAGTTTTGATATAAATGAAGACGAATATGATTTAGGAAGAACAACAGACGAAACTTTTAGTATTACGAAAAGAATACAAGTATTATTTAACTAATTTTAAATAGAATCAAAATGTTAAAAATAAAATTAATAATAATACTTTTTTTAATCAGTTCTTTACTATTTGCACAAGAAGAAGCATCTATTAACGATTTTAATTTTGAAAGTGTTACAAATCCTGCGTTTACACTTATCGGTGAATCACCTTCAGAAATCAATACGCCAAGCAATTTAAAAAGTCTAGCATTATACTTATCTAATGGTTTTTCCAATACAAATATTGCATTAGAAACAAATCCTTATTGGTTAATCGATTTTGAAGATAAACGTTCATATCAAAAATTTAGAGGAATTAAAATGAAACAAAATGGCGAAACATATATAGATCCTTTTATAGGATGGAAAACAAACTCATCTTTTTCTTTAGCATACATTAATAAAAAATTTGAGGGAGCTGAAGATGAAAAGAAAACAATTGCTATAGGGTATAGAACAACAATGCTAAAACTATATAATAAAGTTAGAATAGAAAAAATTAAAACAGCAATTAGTATAGTTGATAAAGGCGTAACCAAATCAATAAATATTTTATTTGAAGATTATTTTAACCAAGAGGGTATTAATAATCCAGGTACTGGAAGTTGTAACGATATTGAGAATAATACCGATTTAAAAAATGAGTTTAATACTATAGCTAGTGATTTTTTGGATAGAATTTTTGAAGAACAAGATCCTGATGATCCAGATGAAATAGCAGAACGAGGAAAATTAATTTTTGGAGATAAAAAACGAGAAGAAATAAGAGAGGAAAGTATTGTTTCTGAGTATTTTAAAGAGCGGTGCGAAAATATTTCTAGTTTTGTTAATAACCCCAAAACCATTAAACCAATACTACGTTTAGATGGAGCATTGGCTTATAGTTTTTTGTTTGAAGAAAATAAATCTGGTTCTGCAACAGCTAGCCGTTTTGGAAGTTGGATAACTGCGGATGTAGCATTGCAATTAACTAATAATAATTATTTACACATTTATGGCATTGCAAAATATATCGATGATGGTTTTAGTCTTACGGATGAAGGGCTTTATTTTACAGAAAATTTTTGGGATTATGGTGGTAAGTTAGAGTTAGAACTTAATAAATTTACATTAGCTTATGAATACTTAAAACGAACAGGTAATTATGATAAATACAGGTCTGTTGGAAATATTACATACCAATTATCTGAAAAAATGAGTATTACAGGAGGCTTTGGTAAAGACTTTCCAATAGATGAAAACCTAGTTACTATTTTAGGTGTTAATTGGGGTTTAAACCTTGGCGAAAAATCATTTTTACCAGAATAAGTCTAATTTGCGCTTACAATAACTTCACAACATCTTTAGCAACCCTTCGACTACGCTCAGGATGATAAAAATTCGTTTTGTTTGTAGATTTTCTAATCATTTAAAATTTTGACAACATCCTTTGCAAAGTAGCTAGCAATGATATCTGCACCAGCACGTTTAATAGCTGTGATTTGTTCCATCATAACCGCATCATGGTCTAACCAACCTTTTTCTGCAGCTGCTTTAAGCATTGCGTATTCACCAGAAACTTGATATACGGCAACAGGAACATCTACTTCATTTTTAATTTCACGGACAATATCCAAATAGCATAAACCAGGTTTTACCATAACGATATCTGCACCTTCGTCAATATCCATTTCGGTTTCACGTATCGCTTCAAAACGATTTGCATAATCCATTTGATACGATTTTTTGTCCTTCGGAATATCTTGTGCATCTACAGGAGCAGAGTCTAAAGCATCGCGAAAAGGACCATAAAAAGCAGAAGCATATTTAGCAGAATAACTCATGATTCCGGCATCTGCATAGCCTTCATCTTCAAAGGCTTCACGGATAGATAAAATACGACCATCCATCATATCGCTTGGTGCTACAAAATCGGCTCCAGCTTCTATATGAGAAACACTCATTTCGGTTAATACGTCTACACTTTCATCGTTAATAACTTTACCATCTTCAATAATACCATCGTGACCATAAATAGAATATGGATCTAGTGCTACATCTGTCATTACTAACATCTGCGGACAAGCATTCTTAACCGTTTTTATAGCGCGTTGCATTAATCCGTTAGGATTTACTGCTTCCGTACCTTTATTGTCTTTTAAATTGTCTGGTACTTTTACAAATAGTAACACCGATTTTAAACCTAGTTTCCAAAGCTCTTTTACTTCGGCTTGTAGTAAATCTAAACTGTAACGATAGTAATTTGGCATCGATGCAATTTCTTCCTTAATACCTTTTCCTTCCACTACAAAAAGTGGTACTAAAAAATCGTTTGGTGAAATGATGGTTTCTCTAACTAAGCTTCTAATCGCTTCGTTGGTTCTTAATCTTCTATTTCTTTTAATTGGATACATATTATATTAGTTTTTGGCATAACCTAAGTAATACCATTTGTTATTTTCTTTTATAAAAGCAGATTTTTCATGAATCACATCTACTTTGCTGTTTTCATAAAAATAGGCGTTAAAGGTTACTGTACCTTCTTTATCCTTTTCTAAACCTTTGGTAGTTTCTTCTATTTCTAGTTTTATCCACGCTACAGATTTTGCCCATTTTACAATCGCTTTTTTTTCGGATGTTGGTCTTGTAGAGCTATGATGCGTTTCCATTAAGTAATCGCCATTTGCTAATACAAATGCACTATATCTGGAACGCATAAGTTGTTGTGCTGTTTCTGTTTTTCCATTATTTAAATGAAAGACTTCACAGCAGGATTTGTAAGTTTTGTTATTTCCGCAGTAGCAATTCATTTTAAGCCCAATCTATAGGATTTTGTAAAATTTCAATTAAACGTTCTTCTTCACTACCAGCTTCTGGATGATGGTCATAAACCCATTGTACGTGTGGAGGAAGACTCATTAAAATACTTTCGATTCTTCCGTTTGTTTTTAATCCGAAAAGCGTTCCCTTATCATGCACTAAATTGAATTCCACATAACGACCACGACGAATTTCTTGCCAATCGCGTTGTGCTTTCGTATAGTCTAAATCTTTTCTTTTTTCCGCAATAGGAACATAGGCTTCTAGGAAACTATCGCCAACTTCGGTAACAAAATCATGCCAGTTTTGCATACTCATTTCTTCGGAAGCTTTACAGTAATCGAAGAATAAACCGCCAATACCACGACCTTCATTTCGGTGTGCATTATAGAAATATTCGTCACAACGTGCTTTATATTTTGTATAAAATTCTGGATTGTGCTTGTCGCAAGCCGTTTTGCAAGTCTGATGAAAGTGTTTCGCATCCTCATCAAACAAATAATAAGGCGTTAGATCTTGTCCGCCACCAAACCATTGGTCTACAATATTTCCTTCTTTATCATACATTTCAAAATAACGCCAATTCGCGTGTACCGTTGGAACCATTGGGTTTTTAGGATGCAATACCAAGCTCAATCCGCAAGCAAAAAAATCGGCATCTTCTACACCAAAATATTTTTGCATAGAATCTGGTAATTTACCGTGAACTCCAGAAATATTAACGCCTCCTTTTTCAAAAACGTTTCCGTTTTCTATTACTCTGGTTCTTCCGCCACCACCTTCAGGACGTTCCCAGATGTCTTCTTGAAAGGTTGCTTTACCATCCACTTTTTCTAGGCCAGCTGTAATAGTGTCTTGTAATTGATGTATGTATTTGAAAAATGTATCTTTCATTGACGACCTAGCAGGTCTAGAATCGTCATGATCCATATTAAAATCGTTGGAATTATTATTATTATTATTATTATTATTATTATGTGTTTCCATAAAGTTATTTAAATCATTAAAAAGGGCAATGATATATGGTTTTTTGTGACTAATTAACGTCACGTCTTTAGATAAAAATGATTTATAAGATGAAAACTCGTAAGTTTTAAAATCTTTAATCATATTATGATTTTCAGGATTCTTATGAATATATAAAATGAGTTGCTTTAAATAATCTTCATTATTAATTAGTTTCCTTTTAAAAGGTCTTTCCAGCAAAGCTCCAGTTCTAGAGTTTTGCTTATTAAATGCTTTAGTATAAGCATTAAATAAATTTGAAAATGCTTGGTTAACAACTTTGTTTTCCGAAGTCACTTCAATAGCAAAATGAAAATGGTTGTTTAATAGGCAATAAGCCAGGACATTAACTTTTGGACTTAAATGTTTAGTTACTAATTTTAGAAAATAAGTCATGTTCTCTTCATCGTGAAAAATAGTTTCACTATTTATTCCTCGATTATAAACATGGTAGTAATTTTCTTTTTTTAGTAATTCCATTGTTTTTTATTATTATAAGTTATAGACCTGCTAGGTTTGTTGTGATTTAGACCTACAAGGTTTTTAAAACCTCGCAGGTCTAACTTTATATTTATTCTATGGAAACCAGTCGGGTTTTCAAAACCTGCTAGGTTTGTATAATTCGTATAACTCCATGTCTAACGGGTTTTCATTAGTTGGAGTGAATTCGTTCTCTAATGTTTTTTGCCAAACAAAACCATTGTTTAAAGCGACGTTTACACTCGGTAAATTGTCTTTATGTGCAATGATTTGAAGTGTTTTTATGTCTAAATGATTAAATGCGTATTCGGATAATAGTTTTACGGCATTCGTAATTAGTTTTTTTCCTTTAAAAGGATAGCCAATGCAATAGGCAAATTCCCCTTGTTTTATTGTATGATCTAGTTCTTTAATATAGATTATTCCTACTAATTCTCTAGTTTCGGAATGTTTTAAAGTGAATAGATATTCTTCTTTCTTCTCCAATTGTTTGACTTTCTTTTCCGTAAACAGTTTGGCTAAAGTTGGTGTTGCATTTTCGGCTAAAGTACCTGGGAAATAGCGTTTAAACCGATCTTTATTGGAGACCATGAAATCGCAAAGCTTCCAAGCATCTCCGCTATGGATAGGATTTATTTCGAAGTCGTCAAAATATAAAGTCATTAGTTTAAAGTTTCTGTTTCTGGTTTTAATAGTTGTACTGTACTTATAGAAGCGGCAGTAACACTAAGAGGTAAAACCAAAATTACACCAATTACTGGAATTAATAAAAAGAGCATAAAAACGATTCCATTTCCTATAGCGATGCCTCGGTTTTTTCTAATAAACGATATGCTTTCGCGATAATTAAAGTGTCTTTCTAACGTGTAGTCCATATTACCAAAACCTGCGTAATATGCTTGTAATAAAAACAATAAAACGGTGGAGAATATATTGACTATAGGAATAAACTTAAGCAGTAATAACGGAATGGTAAACAAAAGTTCTTTTCCTAGGTTTCGAATATTGATACGAATTCCTCGCCATAACTGTTCTTTAAAAGAAGTTTTACGATGGGTGTGGTTTGCTATTCCTGTTAAGTGTGCTTCAATTTTCTCGGAAACCGGACTCATAAATGGCGCAGAAAGTGCCATGATAATGTGTTTGTAAATGATTAATCCAATGGCTAGAACTGCAATTCCTCCAATAACTGTAGAAATAGAGGTGAAGGTTTCTTTTCCCCATTCCCAAAACCAAATTTTTGCAATGAAATCACCAACATTATCCGATAAACCATAAGCGGTAATACCTATTATGGTTGCGGTTACTAAGCTGATAATTATTGGTATGAAAAAGAATTTCCAAAGTTTTAATTTAGAAATTAATGCGAAACTGTTTGCGTATGCTTTTAAGCCTTTTAGTATGTTTTTAACCATAGTCCTTATTTTAAAACCAAGCCTTGCGTTAGCGATTGAAGCATTTGTTGAAGCTCTTTTTTTGCTATTAAAAGCAAATAAAAAGCGACTGCGGAAAGCGCGACCTACTTTTTTATAACTATAAGTAGTAATTAGCAACTAGATGTTACTGAAAAAAGTAGGTAACGCCCAAATTATTTTATGCTTTATACTCTTTTACTGCATCAATAAAAGCTTTGGCATTTTCTAACGGAATGTTTGGTAAAATACCATGACCTAGATTTACAATGTACTTGTCTTTACCAAATTCGTTAATCATTTGGTGTACCATTTTCTTGATTTCTGCAGGAGGCGAAAATAAACGTGTCGGATCAAAATTACCTTGCAGTGTAATGTTTCCGCCAGTTAAATAACGTGCGTTTCTTGCCGAACATGTCCAGTCTACACCTAAAGCTGCAGCGCCAGATTTTGCCATTTCACCAAGAGCAAACCAACATCCTTTACCAAATGCGATCACCGGAGTTTCGTCTTTTAAAGCATCGATAATTTGTTGGATATATTGCCAAGAAAATTCTTGATAATCTACTGGAGAAAGCATGCCTCCCCAAGAATCGAATACTTGAACCGCATTAACACCTGCTTTTACTTTTTCTTTTAAGTACGCAATGGTTGTATCTGTAATTTTTTGTAATAATTGATGTGCAGCAACCGGATTGGTAAAGCAAAATTCTTTGGCTTTGTCAAAGTTTTTACTTCCTTGTCCTTGTACACAATAGCAAAGGATGGTCCATGGGGAACCTGCAAAACCAATTAATGGAATATCATCGTTTAGTTTTTCCTTAGTCATTTTAATGGCATCGTAAACGTAGCTTAAGCTTTCTTTTACGTCGGGAACGATTACCGTATCGACATCTTTTTGTGAGCGAATAGGGTTTGGTAAATAAGGCCCAAAGTTTGGTTTCATTTGTACCTCAATATTCATGGCTTGTGGAATTACTAAAATATCACAGAATAAAATGGCAGCATCCATTCCGAATCTACGGATAGGTTGTACTGTGATTTCACTTGCTAATTCTGGTGTCTGACATCGTGTAAAGAAATCGTACTTTGCCTTTATCTCCATGAATTCTGGAAGATAACGACCTGCTTGACGCATCATCCAAACTGGTGGACGTTCTACTATTTCTCCTTTTAATGCTCTTAAAAATAAATCGTTTTTTATCATGCTCACATTCCGCGAAATCGGAAATCTTTTTAATTCAACGTAACTTTAGTTTAAATAGGTCTCGACTGCGCTCGACCAGACAGCGTTTTGTCTCCTCGAGCGCAGTCGAGAGGTTTTAAATATAATGCTCATTCACTAATTGGATCACACTTTCTACAGTAGGAACCTTAGCTATTCGTATATCTTTAAAATGTTTTTTAGCCTCTTGCGCAGTAGTTTCTCCAATACAAAAGGCAATCATATTATCTGAAACGTTATTTTCTTGCTTAAAACTTTGTACTGTGGATGGACTATAAAATAGAACAGCTTCTACAGTATCGTCTAGTTTTACGGCATCTAATTTCGTTTGGTATGCTTCAATTTCGTTTACCGTAATATTGTTTTCTTCTAAAATAGTAGGAAGTGCATCTAAACGTAAATCGCTACAGAAATAAGTAACTTCGGTTCCTTCTATATATTCAACTAAGTATTCGGCAAGCTTTTTAGCATTTGGTTCTGTATGTTTCACTTCACCAATACGTTTTTCTACTAAACGTTTTGTTCTACGTCCGACACAGTAAATGTTTTGGAATTGTAACTCGACAGCAGAAAAGTTTTGAAGTAATGCTTCAACTGCATTTTTACTTGTAATCACCACATTTTGGATAGGATTTCTAACCACTTGTGGTTTTAATCTATTGGTGCTTATTTTTACAAAATCGGAACTTTCTACACCAAGATTTTCGTTTACTAATAAACGTTGGTCTTCGGTAAAGGATTTTGTAGAATATACGGTAGTTGGTTTGCTAGATTCTTGTATGGCATCCATTAAACGTTTTCCACCTTTTTCTATAACATAGTCTGCACACCATGCTGCCATATCATGGTGTTCTCCTAATTTTTTTACACGTTGTACGGTTATTTTTTTACTTCCGTTAGGACTTAATAAAATACCATCAAAGTGTATTTCTTCTTCTTTTATGTAGCATAATGCACCAATTGGTGCAGAACATCCACCTTCTAAACGATTTAAAAATTCACGCTCAATTTGCGTACACGTTTGTGTTTCTTCGTCATTAATTTCGTTTAAAATAGCTCTTGTTTCTTCATCTTCTTCCAATGCAACAACAACGATAGCTCCTTGTCCAGCTGCTGGAATCATCCATTCTAAATTCACAGCGGTTTCTGGGCGTAATTCTAAACGACCAATTCCTGCTGCTGCAAAAATGGCTGCATCAAAATGTTCTGTCTCCTCTAGTTTTTGTAAACGCGTATTTACATTACCACGAATATCTTCGATAGTATGTGTTGGGTAACGGTTTAACCATTGTGCTTTTCTACGTAAACTGCTTGTTGCAATTACGGCTTCGCGTGCACCTAAAAACTCTTCTGTTGTTTTGTAAACCAAAGTGTCACGTACGTTACCACGTTTTAAAACAGCGGCTTGGACAATGCCTTTTGGTAAAAGCGTTGGTACATCTTTTAAAGAGTGAACTGCAATATCTATATCACCATTTAGCATCGCAATATCTAGGGTTTTAGTGAAAATTCCAGTTATTCCTAATTCGTATAATGGTTTGTTTAGTTGTAAATCTCCTGTAGATTTTACAGGAACTAATACTACGTTGTGACCAAGATGTTCTAATTGGCTTTTTACTATTTTTGCTTGGTATAGTGCAAGTTCGCTATCGCGAGTACCAATTCTAATTGTTTTAGACATTTGTTGAGGATGTTTCTAATTGAAACACTTTTTTTATGAGTTCTAGACTTTCGTCTGTAGATATAGCATCATCTTTTAAGTGATGCGCAAAATGATTTGTTATTTTTTGAATAATATTATTGCTAATTAATTCGGCTTGTTCTTCGTTAAAATTATTCATTTTTTTACGTTGCGTATCTAATTCTGCAACTTTAAAATCATTTAATTTTAGCTTTAAAGCTTTAATAGTTGGTGCAAACTTTCTAGTTTCTAACCAAGCATTAAATTCTGTCTTAACTTCTTCAATAATTATTTCTGCAAGTGGAATGTCTAGCTTGCGATTTTCTAAGGTGTCATCTGTTATTTTAGATAAATGATCGAGATGTACTAAAGTGATATTTTCTAATTCGTTTACGTTTTCGTTTACGTTTTTAGGTATCGATAAATCTAGAATTAGAAGTGGTTTTTTATTTTGTATAATATGTTTGTCCACCGTTGGCATTTGCGCACCAGTGGCAACAATTAAAATATCAGAAGTTTGAATTTCTTCTTGTAAATTACTGTAATCCTTAACCACAAGGTTGAATTTTCCAGCAATAGCTTCCGCTTTATCTTTGGTTCTATTAATTAAAGTAATTTGTTCGTTTTGGGAATGTTTTACTAAATTTTCGCAAGTATTTCTACCGATTTTTCCTGTTCCGAAAAGTAGAATGTTTTTTTGCGAAATGTTTTCCACTTCATTTAAAATATACTGTACCGAAGCATAGGAAACAGAAGTTGCTCCTGTTGAAATGCTTGTTTCGGTTTTAATACGTTTACTTGCTTGAATAACCGCATTTACTAAACGCTCTGAAAAATGATTTAATAAACCTTCTTTTTTAGATTGGGAAGCAGCGTGTTTTAACTGACCAATAATTTCGAAATCTCCTAAAATCTGACTGTCTAATCCAGATCCTACACGAAACATGTGCGAAATAGCATCTTTGTTTTTTAAGACAAATGCTACTTTTTGAAATTCTTCGACAGTACCTTTTGTGTTGTCACAAAGTAATTTTATAAGTTGAAAAGGATGTTGTGCGAATCCGTAAATTTCAGTTCGGTTACATGTAGATGTTACCACAAGGCTTTCTACACCTTCTTGTTTTGCTTGTTCTAATAAGTTTATTTTAGATTGTGCGTCTAAACTAAAATGCCCACGTATTTCGGCATCCGCTTTTTTGTAGCTTAGACCAATTGCGTAAAATGAATTGCCTTTAGAAATATTGTATTGCTCCATTACCTGATTTGGATGTTACCGGACAAAAATAGAACGCTTATGCGGATAAAAGTAACGCTAAAAGAACTTTTAGTGTCGTTTGTGGTTTTTTAGTACTATTTTTAAATAATATATGATAAATATCATACTTTTGCAGTAATAGCAACCCTTTTTGATGCTATTGTTTAGAACTATTCTAAATAAGAATTTTAAAATGAAAGAGAATACTACTTTAAAAAATGTCGCTAGAGGTACTTTTAATGAAACAGAAGTAGATGATGGTTTTTTTGTGCTAAGCTACCAAAATGAAAGTCAATTAGTTGAAACGCTGGAGCGAGAGATTGATAGTAGTTTTATTCAGTTTCATTTTTGTATTAAAGGTGCCGCTGCTTTTTTGTTTAATAAAGGAAGTTATACCTTAAATATTCAAGACGAAACTTCTTTGCTTTTGTATAATCCGCAACGCGATTTACCCATTCATTTACAGGTAGATGCTAATACTTGGTTGGTTTCCCTTTTGATTTCGATTAAAAAATTTCATGGTTTATTTAGTCAGGAAGCAGATTATATCACATTTTTAAGCGATGATAATAAGGATAAAAAATATTACAAAGACGGGAAAATTAGCCCTTCCATGTCTATTGTATTAAATCAATTAATACATTATAACTTAAACCAATCTATTAAAAACCTATATTTTAAAGGAAAGGCTTACGAGCTTTTAAGCTTGTATTTTAATAGAAATGAAGATGCAAATGTAGAGCAATGTCCGTTTTTGGTAGATGAAACCAATGTGATTAAAATACGAAAAGCAAAAGATATTATGATATCTAGAATGGCTGAACCACCAAGTTTGCAAGAGTTAGCAGATGAGATTTCTTTAAGTTTAAAAAAGCTTAAAGAAGGATTTAAGCAAATCTATGGGGATTCTGTTTTTAGCTTTTTGTTAGACTATAAAATGGAAGTAGCCAGAAAACTATTAGAATCTGGCGATCATAATGTAAACGAAGTCGGACTAAAAGTAGGATACAGCACGTCTAGTCATTTTATTGCTGCTTTTAAGAAGAAGTACGGAACGACTCCGAAAAAATATATACAATCTATAAACTAAAACAGTTTTCGCTTTCGCGGAAAAATATAATATATGAGTAAAGGAATATTATTAGTAAATCTAGGTTCTCCCGAAAGTCCAGAACCTAAAGACGTTAAAAAGTATTTAGGAGAATTCTTAATGGATGAACGTGTTATCGATATACCTGTTTTAGCAAGAACAGCTTTAGTGAAAGGTATTATTTTAAACACAAGACCAAAAGCATCTGCAGCAGCCTATAAAAAGATATGGTGGGAAGAAGGTTCACCACTTATTGTACTTTCAGAAAGACTTCAAAAGAAATTACAAAAGGAGACAGAAATGCCTGTTGCTTTGGCCATGCGTTACGGAACGATGACCATGAAAAAAGGGATTCAAGAATTGATAGATAAAGGTGTAGATGAAGTTTTACTTTTTCCTTTATATCCGCAATTTGCTATGGCAACTACAGAAACAATTACTGTTTTAGCCGAAAAACTGCGTCAAAAGTTTTTTCCGAATATAAAAATAGAATCTGTTCCTGCATTTTACAACAAGCCAGATTATATTGAGGTGTTATCCAATAGTATTGCAAGGCATTTAGAAGATAAAAACTATGATCATGTTTTGTTTTCTTATCATGGTGTTCCAGAAAGACATATTAGAAAAAGTGATATTACAAAATCGCATTGTAAAATAGACGGTAGTTGTTGTGTAACACCAAGCAAAGCACACGAGTTTTGTTATAGACATCAATGTTTAGAAGTGACTCGTTTGGTCGCAGAGAAATTAAGGTTTAAAGAAGGTGCTTTTTCTACTTCGTTTCAATCTAGATTAGGATTTGATCCTTGGTTGCAACCTTATACCGATAGAACTATTGAGCGTTTAGGAAAACAAGGCGTAAAAAATATGGCTATTGTAACTCCAGCTTTTGTAAGCGATTGTTTAGAAACTTTAGAAGAGATTGCGATGGAAGGTCAAGAGATTTTTCATGAAATGGGAGGAAAAGATTTTACAACCGTTCCTTGTTTAAATGATGATGATGCATGGGTTTCTTTACTTGCTAAATGGGTAAATGGTTGGTCTGAAAAAGGAGTTTTATCGTAATATAACTATGGAGTATTACAACTACATAAAATCGCTACATCTCATTTTTGTAATCACTTGGTTTGCCGGATTATTTTATATTCCTAGACTATTTGTGTATCAAATTGAAGCATTTCATAAACCTTCTCCAGACAAAGAGATTCTTGGGAAACAGTTGAAGTTAATGGCAAAGCGTTTATGGAATATCATTACCTGGCCATCTGCAATTTTGGCTACAGGATTTGCAATTTGGTTACTCATTTTACAACCCATTTGGTTACAACAACCTTGGATGCATGTAAAATTAGGATTTGTGATTTTACTGATTATTTATCATTTAAAAACGCATCAGTTTTATAAACAATTGCAAAACGATGTGGTTAAAAAAACATCCAACTTTATGCGTTTATGGAACGAAGGAGCCACCTTTATTTTATTTGCTGTAGTGTTTCTTGTAATACTTAAAAGTGCTTTTAATTGGATTTTTGGTGTACTAGGTATTTTTATTCTTGGCGTATTACTCATGTTAGGTTTTAAAGTTTATAAAAATATACGTAACAAGAATCCGGACGCATAACTAAAATTCCAAAACCCAAAATATGGAATTAGGAAATTGTTGTTATTGCGATGTGGTCAAAGTGTTTTTGGTGTGATTATTGTTATATTTAGACAATTACAAATACTAATTTAAGATACCTGTTTATGCAGGCCTTTCTATGAAATTAAAAAAACTGTCTTTACGAGTTCGTATCTTTATTGCCATGATTTTTTTGGTGCTTTTAGCCTCTATTTTAATTACAGGAGTTGCTGTTTATCAAAATAAGGAAGAAACTAAAGACTACCATGAGCAAAGATTAGAACGTAAAGAAGCCAACATAAAAAGGCATATTGATTTTGTAATTCAAGAAACTTCTTTTGAAGTTAAAACAGAGAAACTTCCTTTTATTTTTAAAGAAGAAATTTATAAAATTGCCTCTGTACATGATTTGCCAATAAATTTATATGATTTAGATGGTCAGCTTTTAAAATCTTCGATAGCAACTTTAACGCAAGACTCTCTTCAAACTTGCTTAAATGCGGAAGTTTTAAATGCGTTGGCTAATACTGTAGAGCATAGATTTGTTCAAAAACGAAAAGTAAATGGTGAAACGTATCAATCTTCCTTTACCTATATAAAAGATCAAAAATCAAAACCAATTGCTATTTTAAATTTGCCATTATTAGAGAATGATGATTTTTTAGCAAAAGAATTGAATGAGTTTTTAGAACGAATAGCTTTTGCTTATTTGTTTATGTTGTTAATGGCAATTGCTTTGGCTTATGTGTTATCAAAATATATAACCAAATCATTGAATACCATTAGTGATAAAATTAACAGAACAAGGTTAGAAAGAAGAAATCAAAAAATTGAAATTGATTCTGCCACTGTTGAAATTGCAGCACTTGTAAAATCGTACAATAGTATGATTGATGAGTTGGAGGAAAGTGCTGTGCAATTAGCTACTAGTGAACGAGAACAAGCTTGGCGAGAAATGGCGAAACAAGTAGCACACGAAATTAAAAATCCGTTAACTCCAATGCGATTGACAGTACAGAGTTTTCAGCGTAAGTTTGATCCTACCGATGAAAATATACACCAAAAATTAGACGAATACAGCAAGACCTTAATTCAGCAAATTGATACTATGAGTTCTATTGCTTCTGCATTTTCTAACTTTGCAAAAATGCCGGCTCAGAAAAACGAAATGCTAAACGTGGTAGAAGTTGTAGATCTTTCTTTAGATATATTTAATGAAGACTATATCACGTTTTCTTCCAATAGAGAAGAAATTATTGCTAATTTTGATAGAACACAACTTATTAGAGTGGTTACTAATTTAATTAAAAATGGTATTCAGGCAATTCCTAAAGATAAAACACCAGAAATTGTGGTGAAAGTGTTGGAAGAAAATAAGATGATTAAAATAACGGTTTCTGATAATGGTATAGGGATTTCGGACGAGAATAAATCTAAAATATTTGAACCAAAGTTTACCACAAAAACCAGTGGCATGGGATTAGGTTTAGCGATGGTTAAAAATATTATGGAAACTTATAACGGAAGCATTACCTTTACATCACAATTAGGAATTGGAACCACTTTTACGGTAACTTTTCCAAAAGAATAACTAATTTGTAATTCCTGCGTAGGCAAGGAGTTTAAACTAAAAATAATATTATGTCATACAAAAACATACTATCTACAACCCAAAATGGAATAACAACAATAACCATTAATCGACCTACTAAACTTAATGCGTTAAACAAGGAAACTATTCAAGAACTTCACGAAGGTTTTAAAGCTGCTAATAAAGATAAAAACACCAAGGTTATTATTGTAACCGGAAGTGGTGAGAAAGCATTTGTTGCTGGAGCAGATATTAGTGAGTTTGCAAATTTTAGTGTAGATAATGGAGGGAAACTTGCAGCAAAAGGACAAGAATTATTATTCGATTTTGTTGAGAAATTAGAAACGCCAGTGATAGCAGCTGTTAATGGTTTTGCGCTTGGTGGCGGATTAGAATTAGCTATGGCTTGCCATTTTAGAGTTGCAAGTGATAATGCTAAAATGGGATTACCAGAAGTTTCTCTTGGTGTAATTCCTGGTTATGGAGGTACACAACGTTTGCCGCAATTAGTTGGTAAAGGTCGTGCTATGGAAATGGTAATGACAGCGGGAATGATTGATTCAGAGACCGCAAAAAATTACGGATTAGTAAACCATATAACCACACAAGAAGAGTTGTTACCATTGGCTGAAAAAATAGCAGGTAAAATTATGCGTAATTCAACGGTTGCAATTGCCAAAGCAATCAAAGCAATTAATGCTAATTATAAAGATGGTAAAAATGGGTATAAAGTAGAAATTAAGCAATTTGGAAAATGCTTTGGAACCGAAGATTTTATAGAAGGAACTACAGCCTTTTTAGAAAAAAGAAAAGCAAATTTTCCAGGTAAATAAACGATATATTTAATAAAAACATATATGAGGAAACTACTTATTACAAGTATAATTTTATTTACAAGTATTTTAACTTTTGGACAAAATGAATTTGACAATATTATTGAAGGACCTGTCTTTAAAGATCAAACAAATTGGACACAAATAGTTTCTTCTGAAGATGATGGAAATGGTGGTCTTGTAATTGTAAGAACATTTCATGTGCACTCTAGATCAAATGCGGAAGCCTACTATATAGAGCATTATGATAGTGATTTGAAATTAACTAATAGAGTGAAAATAGATAATGCTTCAAGCAATATTGTTATAGATAATGGTGTAATTAATATGATTATGTTTGGTTTGGATGAAGCAACAAATGCATATGAGTTTAATTTATTATCATCTACTATTGAATCCATGAAGTTTGAAAAGAAGCATTTATGCTCATCAGGGAAAGATCAAAAATTATCTATGTCTTTGTACGCTTCATCTAAAACATATGATCCTAATTCTTTTGGAACCGTATATTTCTCTGAAAACAAAAACTATAGTGCTTTGATTTTTGATATTAAAAATGAAGAAGAAGCAACACATAAAGTTTTTGTTTTTAATAAGAAATTCGAACAAGTAAAGGAGTACACATTCAAGAAAAACATTCCAGATGTATTTTTTGATTTTCAAAGTGTTAATGTAGATGACACAGACGGTTCCATTCTTTTATTAGGTAAAGTTTTTGAAAACAATACTAGAAAATTAATAATAGACGATAAAGTAAACTATCATTATGAACTCTTTAAGCTAACTAATAATGGACAAGAAAAAGTAGATTTACAAACAAACAATAACTTTGTTAAATCTTTAGTGCCAGTTAGAAAAGGGAATAATTTATCTTATGTTGGTTTTTATGGAAAAGACAAGGAAGAAAAATCAAATGGAGTATGTAGGTTTGATATAAATATTAAAAATCTAAGTATAGAAAAAAGTAGTTTTGCTCAATTTTCAGATGATTTTATTATTGAAAAACTTGGTAAAAAATCGGATAAAGGGCTTAAAGATTTGAATATTAATGCTGGTTACATGCAAGATAATGGTAATATTATTTTAGCTGCAGAAGAACAACTAGATAAATATGGTCAGCATACAGGAATAACTTATCTCTATGATGATATTATTTCAATAAAAATGAACAATAATGGTGAATTAACTTGGGCTAAAAATATAATTAAAGAGCAGGCGGATACTTATTTTGATGTTGCTAATACTGTACATGCATCCTATGGTTCTGTATTTAAGAATGACAAACTATATTACTTTTTTAATGCTTCTCCAAAAATAAAAGAATCTAAAAATGGCGTGGTTGAATTTGGGGAATTCAAAAGAGATAAATCTGCTATCTATTGTGTTATTTTAGATGAAAACGGAAAGTCAAATTATAAAAAAATATACGAAGACAAAGATTTAGACATTCTATTTCATACAGAAGACAATATTATAGATGCTGAAGGAAACATAATTATTTTTGGTGATTCTGGGGAACAAAAAAGATTTCTTAAAATAAAAATCTAAATTTTTACAGAGTAACAAAAGTATTTTAAACAAAAAAAGCGAGCATTTATGCTCGCTTTTTTTTGTGTTGATATTATATAATCTAACTAGAACTGTATATAATCAATAAATGTTCTTCCTTCGGTTTTTGTAACAATCTTATATGTTCCTTTTAGTTTTTCATCTAGACTTAATATTCTGCCTATATTCTTAGCATCGTTATTAATAGTTTCCGAATAAATTAAATTGAAGTCGTCACCATTTAGGTCTTCATAATAGACTTTAATGTCTAACGGTTTTTGGTCTAAAGATAATTTAGTGATGTAAATTTTATTCTTTTTATTTCTAATATAAGGTTTGAATATGGTAAGTTCTTTTTCTTTTTTAAATATAACGATGTTATTAGAAACATGAAAAGGAATTATTACGATTTTTATAGCTTTGTTTAATTCAAAAAAGTAATCTCCATTTGGCAATTCCGTTAAATCAAATCCTTTGGTGTAATCACCAGAATTTTGAATGGACTCATTATAGAGAATAATTCCTTGAGTATTCTTAATTAGAAGTTTGTCTCCTTTTTTAACATCGTTTAATGTTAAAGTAGTTCTTTTTGCATTCTTTAAATCGCTTAAAGGTGCATTTGCATTTGCTAGTAAAGCAGTAAATAATACTATTATTGCTAAGGTGTTTTTTATTAATTTTTTCATAATCTTATAGGTTTAATGATTATATAGATAAAGGTATATGGAAAGGCGTGTTTAAAAAACAGCTATTTTTGCGACTATGTGTGTTATTTTAACACTAACGAATTAATAAACAATAAGTTAGTTTTTTTTATTTAGTTGTTGATTTAGCACCTATTAATCTTCTTTTGTTTTTACTTATATGCATCATATATTAAAAGTGCTGGGAGTTTTAAATCCTAATGTAAACAGAAAGTCTATAAACAAAAAAAGCGAGCATAAATGCTCGCTTTTTTTTGCGTTGATATTATATAATCTAACTAAAACTGTATATAATCAACAAATGTTCTTCCTTCGGTTTTTGTAACAACCTTATATGTTCCTTCTAGTTTTTCGTCTAAGTTTAATACTCTACCAATATTTTTAGCATCGTTATTAATAGTTTCCGAATAAATTAAATTGAAGTCGTCACCTTCAAAGTTTTCATAATAAACCTTAATATCTAATGGTTTTTGGTTTAAAGATAGTTTTGAGATGTATACCTTGTTTTCTATGCTTTTAATAGAAGGCTTAAAAATGGTAGACTCTTTTCCGCTTTTGTAAGCAACTAAACTATTAGAAACGTGAAAAGGAATTATATTAATTTCAGAGTCTTTGTTCAATTCAAAATAGTAATCCCCTTTTGGTAATTCGGTTAAATCAAAGCCTTTAATATAGTTGCCAGAAGTTTTAATTTTTTCTTTGTAAATAACTACATTATAATTATTCTTAATTCTTAGTATATCTCCTTGTTTAACATTGTCTAATGTTAAAGTTGTTTTTCTTGCATCGTTTAAATTGTTTAAAGGTGCATTTGCATTTGCTAGTAAAGCAGTAAATAATGCTACTATTACTAAAGTGTTTTTCATTAATTTTTTCATAATCTTTTGGGTTTAATGATTATGTGGACAAAGGTATAATCAATGACGAGTTTAAAAAGCATCTATATTTGCAACTATATATGTTATTTTACCCTGATTACTTAACACGAAAACGTTATATGTTAAAATAACATATAATAGTGGTAAATTAACACACGTTTCCATATTAATTATTTGTAATTTTGCTACTATATTTAATACCCAGAAAAATTTTGCAATTAAAACCTACTTTTAAAAAAATAACTCCAGATTTTGGTAGCTCTATTACTGCTATTCAGAAAACTAAAAAGCGTAAAAGAAGTGAAGCTTTTTGGCATTTTCACCCAGAGTTAGAATTGGTATACGTTAATAAAGGAAAGGGGAGAAGACATATTGGTAATCATCTTTCTTATTTTAATAATAGTCAATTAATTTTAATAGGACCTAATTTACCGCATAATGGATTTACAGATCGTTTAACTTCTAAAGGAAAAGAAACATTGGTGCAATTTCATCCGGAGTTTTTGGGAGACCTTTTTAATAAGTTGCCAGAAATGAAAAATATTTCGCAGTTAATAGAACGTTCTAAAAAGGGAATTTTATTTAAAAGAGAAATAAAAGAAATTATTGGTCCAAAAATAGAGAAGTTGCCAAAGTACGAAGGTATAAAACGTGTGACTAAGCTATTAGAGATACTGGAGCAATTGGCATTGAGCACAGACTATGTTTTGCTTAATGAAAACGGGTACATGTTTGAAACCCAACCACAAGACAGTAGTAAAATTGATAAAATTTTTAAATACGTTAATAAAAACTATCAGCAACATATTACTTTAGATGAAATTGCTAACTATGTAAATTTGACGGTTCCAGCGTTTTGTAGGTATTTTAAAAAAGTAACCGGAAAAACATTTACGCAGTTTGTTAATGAGTGTCGTATTTTCTACGCAACAAAACTATTAACAGAAAGCCAAAGTAGTATAACAGATATTTGTTTTGAATGTGGTTTTAATAACTTTTCACACTTTAATAAAGTGTTTAATGAGGTTATTGGTAAAAGTGCCTCTAAGTATAGAAATGAAATGCGATTAATCATTCAATAGGAATTACTTTTCACCATTCCATTCGGCATAAAATTGCGCTAAAAAACCTTCCATATAATGATGTCTTTCTTGTGCAATTTCCTTTCCTGTTTTAGTATTCATTTTATCTTTTAACAAGAGTAGTTTTTCATAAAAATGATTAATAGTTGGCGCAGTAGATTTTTTATATTCTTCTTTACTCATGTTTAAATTAGGAGCAATTTCGGGATTATAAAGTGCTCTGTTTTTAAATCCGCCATAATTAAAACAACGGGCAATACCAATAGCTCCAATAGCATCTAATCTATCGGCGTCTTGTACTACTTCTAATTCTTTAGAAGTGAAAGCTAAAGCACCATCTAAAGATTTATTAAAAGACATATTAGCAATAATGTTTACTACGTGTTCTATAATTTCAGAGGACACATTTTCTTTAAATAAAAATTCACGAGCTATCCTTGGACCAACAGTATCATCGCCATCATGAAACTTGCTATCTGCAATATCATGTAAAAGAGCAGCTAATGCAACTACCAATACCTCTACATTTTCGCCTTTTGCAATAAGTAACGCATTATTATATACACGTTCAATATGAAACCAATCATGACCACCTTCGGCATTTTTAAGGGTTTCTTTTACAAAACCCTTAGTAGATTCAATGATAGTATGCATGTACTATTTTAATTTTGCAGGTTCAACCCAATTAAATTCGAAGGAATTTTCAGGAACTTTCATGCGTTCTGCTATACGTACCATTCTTGAAGGAAGCTTCATTAGGTAATCTCTCGCTTTTTCAGCTTCATCGGTTAGATTGGAAATTTTATCAATCTCCCAACGAACAATAAGTTTGTCTAAAATATCTACATAATCTGCAGCGGTATACACACCAATACGTTGTGCGGTATTAGAAAACTCTTCAAATGCAGAACTTATTTTATTTCCAGATTCTCTTAAAAAGTGCGCAGGCATGGTAATTTTTTGCTTCATCATATATTGAAAAGCAAGCATCATTTCACTAGGATCTACAGCAAAAATACGTTCTACAAATTCACAATATGCATGATGGTGTCTCATTTCGTCTCCAGAAATGATTTTACACATTTTAGAAAGTTGCTTGTTTCCTTTTTGTTTCGCCATTTTTGCAACTCTATTATGAGAAATGTACGTTGCTAATTCTTGAAAACTAGTATATAAAAAGTTTTTATATGGATCTCTATCCGTACCAATATCAAAACCATCTGCGATTAAATGTTGTGTGGTTCTTTCAATTTCTTTCATGTTTACACGTCCAGAAAGATATAGGTATTTGTTTAGCACATCGCCATGTCTGTTTTCTTCAGCGGTCCAGTGTCTTACCCATTTAGACCAACCATTTCTTCCTACTTGATCTACACCTTCCACATCCATTAACCAAGATTCATAGGTTGGTAAGGCTTCTTCGGTAATCATATCACCAACTAAAACTACCCAGAAATCATAAGGTAATTCTTTGGCTAGTTCTCTAATTTCTTTTACTTCTTCAAAAAAATTGTCGCCTTCACTATTTGGTAAAAAGTCTGATGGTTGCCAAATGGTATCTACAGGAATTAAATATTTTTGAATTAAAGAGTCTATGTCTTTTTCTAAAAACGACATTACTTCTAATCTTACATTTTTTATGGACATAATTTTATAGTTTAATACTGTTTTTTATTGTTTTTTCAATATGCTCAAGCATTAATTCTTGGGTTTCAAAATCACTTTTTTGCACAGGTTTATGTGCTGTAAAAGTTAAGTGATTTCCTATGCCTAAAGGAAACTTGCCATAGCGTAGGTTTTTCCAAGAGTTATTTATAGTAACCGGAATAATTACTGCACTTGGTATATATTTTATTAATGTTTCTAATCCTTTAGTATGAAAAGGTTTTGGTTTGCCATCGCGACTTCTTGTGCCTTCTGGAAAAATAACTGCTGCACGATTTGTAGACTCAATATACTCTCCAAATTTACGAATAGCAACTATAGATTGTCTTGCGTTTTTTCTATCAATTAAAACAGAACCTCCATGACGTAAGTTGTACGACACACTTGCAATGCCTTTTCCTAATTCTTTTTTACTAACAAATTTAACATGGTGTTTTCTAAAATACCACATAAGAGGAGGTATGTCTGACATGCTTTGGTGGTTAGCAACAATAATTACAGGTTGCGAATTATCTAATGGATACGCATTATAAAAGCTGTGTCTAGATCCTAAAAGATTTACACATCGCATAAGGCAAAACTGTAAAGCATCTACACTTTTTTTATGTGCATTGTATCCAAAAACATTAAAACAAAACCATTGTATTGGATGAAACACTAGTAATGCTAATCCGAAAAAAAGATAATAAATACAAGATAAAGGATATGCTATTATTTTTCTCATTTTTTTTGTTAAAATGTAAGACTTCAAAAATAAAAAAACCACGTCTATAAAACGTGGTTTAGTGGTAATAGTTTGTGTTTACATGTAACTTTTAACATATGATGTTAAAAGTATTCTAGCAATGCTCATTATAAGCATCTATAAGATTTTCTGCTATCATTTCTGCAGGTCTACCTTCAATATGGTGACGCTCTAGCATATGCACTAATTCTCCGTTTTTAAACAAAGCCATACATGGCGAGCTTGGAGGAAAAGGAATCATATATTCACGAGCTTTATTCACTGCATCTTTATCTACACCTGCAAAAACCGTTACAATATGGTCTGGTTTTTTTGCGTTTTTTAAACTTGTTTTAGCTCCTGGTCTTGCATTTGCCGCTGCACAACCACAAACCGAATTTACAACCACTAAAGTTGTTCCTTCTTTTGCAATCGCTGCATCAACATCTGCAACGGTATGTAATTCTTCAAAACCTACGTTCGTTAAATCTTCACGCATTGGTTTTACTAATTCTGCTGGATACATATCTTGTAATTTTATGTTTAATAATTATTAATATGCAAAGGTAATCAAAAACCATGCAATTTAATGAGATAGCCATTTTTAAAGACAGAATGACGCAGGAAAATGGCGTAATCGAATTAATTTCGTTGTAAAACGGAATCTTATTAAGTGAACTTTATTTTTTTTGGCGTTACACTTCTTCGCTTAAAGCTACAAAGTGTCAGGCTATACACAATATCTTTTTTTCAAAAAAGTAAAAAAAGGATGTCGTTTCTATCCCTGCCTGCCTGCCGGCAGGCTTAACGCGTGCAACTTCATTTATAATACTAGTTTTCCTTTCTTTGTTTTAAGAAAATAGGTAAGAAAGATACGAAAGGGTTTCTGTAACAAAACCACAGAATTTATAACTAACAAGTAGTATCTTTGAACTTTAAAAAATAAAAAACATGAGTTTCGGAAAATGGATTGGAGCATCTTTAGGATGGTCTTTTGGAGGACCAATTGGTGCTATTATAGGTTTGGCGCTTGGTAGTTTTGTAGATACATTATCTTCAGGTAAAGGATTTACTATTGGTGAAGGAGGTTCTGAAAGAGGAAGTACACAACAAAGACAAAGGCCAAATTATAGAAGCCAACAACAACGAAGAGCACAAACTACTTCTGGTGATTTTGAAGTCAGTTTACTTATTTTGGCTTCAGTAGTTATAAAAGCAGATGGTGTACAAGACCAACGCGAATTAGATTTTGTACGTAGCCAATTTGTGAGCATGTATGGAAAAGACAGAGCGAACAAAGCATTTAAATTATTTAAAGGTATAAGTAGTCAAACGGTACCATTACGCCAAGTATGTAAACAAATACAACAAATGATGGATCATGCATCGCGTTTGCAATTGATGCATTTTCTATTTGGTATTGCTAAAGCAGATGGTATGGTTACCGAAGATGAAGAACAAACCATTTTTACTATTGCTGGATATTTAGGGATAAGCTCTCGGGATTATAATAGTATTAAAGCGATGTTTTATAACAGTAGCGATAATGCGTATCAGATTTTAGAAATTACAAAATCGGTAACTGTTGTCGAAATTAAAAAGGCATATCGTACCATGGCTAAAAAGTACCATCCAGATAAAGTAGCACATTTAGGTGAGGAACATAGAAAAGGAGCAGAAGAAAAGTTTAAACAAATACAAAAAGCTTACGAACAGCTGCAAAAGGAGAGAGGTTTCTAATCGAAAAAAAATCTCAACGTTCTGGGTTTGGTTTCCGTTCAAATTGTCATTGCTATGAAAAGGGGAATCAAAAACAGAATTTTATTTTCCCTTTTTATTATTTACTCGTTTCTCAATACTCTTGAAATAGCGTTTTTCTTTCCATTTTCTAACAAAATAGATGGCTATAACAACGAATCCAAGAATCAACATTCCTTCTTTTCCTGTTAGGTATTCTAATATTTTCATGATTATTATTTAAAGATGTAAAAGTCGTTATTAAATAAAGAAGCTTACCGTGTATAACTAGTTTTTTTTGAATTCTGACTACATAGATTTATTAACCTCTAAACAAGAAGAAATCGTCTTTCATATCTTCAATTTGTGCATCTTCATTAGTAATAATATAATCAATGGCTTTAGAGGTGAAAGCATCTCCTTTTTTAGTTAGAGAAACAATGTTTTTATTAACTACAATCATGTTGTTTTTAAGCGCCAAATCTAAAACTGTTTTAGCTCTTACTTTTTGCCAATTAATATGTTCTTGTAGGTGATTTACATGACGTTCGCGTTCTTCGGTATGATTTTTTAAATGCAATAAAAAGGTTAGTAAAGAGACTTCTGTACGTTGTTGCTTTTCTCTGTACATTACGGCAATTATTCCTTTACTTGGTGCAAATAAGAATACCATTAAGAAAATGAAACCCAACATGGTAGTGATAGATCCTGCGATAGATGCATCTAACCAATGCGCAAACCAGTAACCGGAAATAGCGCTTAATACGCCAAAACCAACGGCAAGCCAAAGCATTTTCTTTAAGTCTGTGGTTAGTAAATACGCAGTTGCTGCAGGAGCAATCATTAGAGCAACCACTAGAATAGCACCAACAGCATCAAAAGCACCAACTGTTGTTACCGATGCTACGGACATTAAACCGTAATGAATAATTGCTGGTGAAAAACCTAAAGAAGCTGCAAGACCTTTATCGAAAGTACTTAGTTTTAATTCTTTAAAAAAGGCAAGCAGTAAACCAATAGTTATCACTAAAATTGAACCAATAATCCACAGGGATTTCGGACCAACATCGGTTCCTCCAATAAATAATCTATCAAAAGGAGCAAAGGCTAATTCACCAAGTAAAACAGCGTCGACATCCAAATGTACATCATTCGCATTTTTAGCAATTAAAATAACACCAATACTAAACAGCGCAGGAAAAACTAAACCAATTGCTGTGTCTTCTTTTACCAATCCTGTTTTCTGAATATATTCTACCAAAACCACAGTAATAATTCCTGTAAACGCGGCTAGTAATATTAATAACGGAGAGTTTAAATCTTGTGTTATAAAGAATCCAATTACAATTCCTGGCAAGATAGAATGGCTAATGGCATCACTAATCATAGCCATTTTTCTTAAAACAAGAAAGGTTCCAGGAATCGCGCAAGCAATAGCTACTAAGCTTGCAATAAGTTGTATTTCTATTTGCGCACTATTCATCTTCTGTGTTTTGTTTGGTGTATAAGTTGGCAGCGGTTTCAAAACCTAAATCGGTTAAGCTCCACATCGAACCATCAATAGTTGCATAATTTTTCTCCACTAGTTTCTGAAGCGTTTTCTTAGTAAAACCTTGAAAGTTATTTAGTAATTTAATCGTGTGCGGATGCGAAATGTTCTCATGCGTTTCTGCTATATGATACATAAAGGCTAGCGTTTTATGGAGCTCTAAATCGCGTCTGTTTTTTATAAAACGAATTTGTTTAAAAAGCAATCCTCTACTGGGAGAAAATATAAAAGAAAATGCTACAAATACAGCAGCAACTAATACAATTACTGGTCCTGTAGAAAGGTTGTTCTGACTAGCGCTTATTGCGGTTCCAAATACACCAGAAAAAGCACCAAAAATTGCAGCTAAGAAAACCATGGTTGCAAGACTGTTTGTCCATTGTCGTGCAGCAGCAGCAGGAGCGAGTAGCATAGCACTCATTAAAACTACACCAACGGTTTGTAAACCTAAAACAATAGCTAAAACAATAAAAGTAGTTATAAGAATATCTATGAACTTGGTGTTAAAGCCAAGTGTTTTCGTGTAGTCGGCATCAAAAAGTAAGAGTTTAAATTCTTTCCAGAAAAGTAAAAGAACACACAAACAAATGCCTGTTACAATTGCCATTAACCAAACATCACTTTCTACTAATGTTGCAGCTTGACCAAATAAATATTTATCTAAACCTGCTTGATTGGCATTGGGTTGTTTTTGAATAAATGTAAGTAGCAACATCCCGAAACCAAAAAATAGAGAAAGGATTAAGCCTAAAGCAGTATCACTTTTTAAATGGGTTTTTGTGATTATTCCTCGAATCCAAAAGGTGCCAACTAGTCCGCTAACTAAAGCTCCCAAAAGAAGTGTGTTGCTGTCTTTTGCTCCAGTTATTAAAAAAGCGATTGCAATTCCAGGTAGTGCTGCATGCGAAATAGCATCCCCTAAAAGACTTTGTTTTCGTAGTACAGCAAAGCTACCAAGCATTCCTGTAACAGCGCCTAAAATAGCGGTTCCAAGGGTGATGGTTCTAAGTGTGTAGTCTGTAAAGACTAATGAAAAATATTCTGTTATGTCCATAATTTCTGCGAAGGCAGGAACCTCTTCCTACTACACAATCTGTTTTTTATTGTCATTGCGAGACTTTTTGAAGTCGTGGCAATCTGTTGGTTTCTTGTTTTGTTTCTGTTCATTTTGTCTTGATACAAAACGAACCAAAAAATCACAATCAAAATTAGGAAATTGCTAAAGCATCTTTCGCTTTCGAGATTTCATGCTTGAAGCTACGCTTCGCATCTTCATCTCTTCGCTCAATATTTCTGAATTTTGATGTTTTCCGACTTTGTCGGAATTTCAAGTTTAATTTTTCTTTTGACTTTCATTATTTAAATCAAATAACTTTTCCTTTTTTTTTAAGGGAAGGAATTTTTCTAATTATATTTATTTTTTTGTCAGTTCGAGTGATTCCGATTTTTCTTCGGAATTGTATCGAGAACTTTAATTGACTTCTCGATACAATTTGTTCATTCTTCACAAATCACTCGAACTGACATCCTTTTAGTTAATCGAGTAAACTCTGCCAACTGATGACTGCTCAACGCTAACTATTTACTGCTTACTATTTATTTCTGAACACTCACTTTATAGTTAATACCATAAGTCTTGGTTAAATTATCATCATTAAAAATGTCTTTAACTGGTCCTGTGGCAATTTTCTTCACATTTAAAAAAGTTACCCAATCAAAATATTCCGGAACGGTTTGTAAATCGTGATGTACTACAATTACTGTTTTTCCTGCTTTTCGTAATTCTTTTAAAATATTAATGATTGCAATTTCTGTGGTTGCATCTACACCTTGAAAAGGTTCATCCATAAAATAAATGGATGCGTTTTGTACTAACGCTCTTGCCAAGAATATACGTTGTTGTTGTCCGCCAGAAAGCTGACTAATTTGTCTTCCTTTAAAGGAAAGCATCCCAACTTTTTCTAAGGCTTCCAGAGCTGCTTTTTTTTCTTTTTGTTTCGGACGCTTAATCCAACCTAGACTACCATAAGTTCCCATCATCACCACGTCTAAGGCTGTTGTTGGGAAATCCCAATCTACACTACCTTTTTGCGGAACGTATGCTACTAGTTTTCGTTGTTTGTCATAAGGCTTTCCGTAAATAGTTACACTTCCAGCAATGGGTTTTAGTATGCCTAAAATAGATTTTATAAGTGTGGATTTTCCAGCGCCGTTTGGACCAACAATAGCCATAAGTACGCCTTCCGGAATTTCTAAATCAATATCCCAAAGTACAGGTTTGTAGTTGTAGGCAACGGTTAGGTCGTCTACTTTTACTGCTAATACTCCTGCGAAGGCAGGAGTCTCATTAATAGGGATACTACTTTTAATATTTTCTTCTGAATTGTTTTTCATTAATACTAGTTTTTAAAACCCTTCCGTCTTTAAGCTTTTTCGGAAGCTTAAATCCACCTTCCCTTAAAAAAAAGGAAGGAATTTATTCTAATTATATTTTGTATTCCATCGAGTAAGCACTGAAAACAGTGACTGAAAACTGTATACTATTTAAGAGCATTCACAATTGTATTCACATTATACTCAAACATACCAATATAGGTTCCTTCTACGGTTCCGGCATTTCCTAATGCATCCGAATATAAAGTACCACCAATAGTTACTTCATGATCTTTAGAGTTAACTGCCGCTTGTAAAGCTTCTATAGTACGTTTAGGTACAGAGCTTTCTACAAAAATAGCATTTACTTTATTATCGATTATAAATTTAGCAACATTTTGTACGTCTTGTACTCCAGCTTCGGTTGCGGTAGATATACCTTGAAGACCAACAACTTGAAAACCATAGTTTTTTCCGAAATAATTAAAGGCATCATGTGCGGTTACTAGAATTCTTTTTTCCTTTGGAAGTGTTTCTATCGTTGCTTTTACGTTTTGCTGAAGCATCTCTAATTTTTCTAAATATAGTTTCTCATTTTCCGCATAATTACTAGCGTTTTGTGGATCTTTTTCCGATAAAACCTGAGTTACTTTTTTTGCGAATTGTTGGAAGTATGCAATATTAAACCAAACATGCGGATCGTAATTGGATGCAAAATAATCGGAACCAATTAAAGTGCTTTTATCAATCACTTCCGCTAAAGCGATAGGTGTTTTTGTTTTACTACCCATTTTTTCAAAAACTTCGACTAGCTTTCCTTCCAAATGCAATCCGTTATAAAAAATAATATCGGCGTTAACTAGTTTAGTAACATCGCCTTCACTGGCTTTGTATAAGTGTGGATCTACTCCCGAACCCATTAAACCTTGAATATTTACATGATCGCCACCTATATTTTTAACCAAGTCTGTAATCATGGTTGTAGTGGTAACTATGTTTAGTTTTCCGTTTTCTTTAGCCTCTTTTTTACAAGCAATTAAAGTTGAGGTGATTGCTAAAAGGAAAATTATTTTTTTCATATATCTAAATATTTATTACGAAGGTACTAAAAATGCCTGACTAATTTAATTTATATCTTACTCCAAAGAATAAACGAATACCTTGATTTGGTCCATACACATAAGAAGGATCGAAGGTTAGCGCATACGGATTGTCTGCAGTTGCAATAACATCTCCATTTCCATCAAACTGTACGTTTTCATCAAAAGGATCACCTGCTCTTGCAATTATAAACGGATTTCCTTGGTTAGGCGTCCAGTTTAATAGGTTTTTAACACCTCCATACATTTCAAGATTATGGATGCCATCAAATGTTAATTGAATATTTTGAACGCTCCATGTTGGCGAATATTCTTGTCTTGGATCTAGCTCTCCAAGTAGCGGTAATCGCATGGGGCCATAAATATTTCCAGTATAATCTATGGTAAGATTTGTAGGGTGATTTTTGTAGCTAAAAGACCAAACTCCAGAAAACTTTTCTGTTAGTATTTGTTCTGTAGTTTGGCTGTTTTCTGTTTGTGAAACATCTTGGTAGGTTGCGCCCAAAGAGGCTCTTATTCCACTTCCAAATACAGCATCCATATTAAAACTAAAACCTTTAGAAGTGGAGTATCCGTCTAGATTATTATATATGATTTGATTCGGATTGGTATCGTAATCGGGTATAATAGCATTAGTGAAATAGGTATACCAAACCGAGCTGTCAAAAGTAAAGTACATACCGTTTTTTAAGTACAGTTTTTTTAAATAATTAAGGTTTATGTTGTAAGATTCTTCAGGATTTAAGGCTTCTTCAATAATAACATCTCTAGATCCCGTAAGTGCTGCGTGTTCTTCGGTAAATAGGTTTACCACTCTAAAACCTGTACCCGCATTTAATCGAATAATATCATTGTCTGTTGGTTTGTACTTATACGCGATTCTTGGCGTGAAAATACTACCATGTCTACTATCGTAGTCATAGCGCATTCCTAATAACAGACTTTGTTTTTTGCTGAACTTAATTTCATCTTGAACAAATACCGAAGGAATAGTAACTTGATCTGCATTTACGGTGGCTGTGGTGTTGTCATTATAATAATTATAGCGAAGTGCAGAACCAAATAATAAATCATGCTTATTCATTTTTTTATCCCAAATAAATTGTCCGAAACCAATACGTTGTTGTGCCAAATAAGGTGTGTCACCATATACAGAGTTTTGATCGTGATCGGAATAGGAGAATTGAAAATTTACTTTTTCTTTAATAGGCAGTTCGTAGTTTCCTAAGATTTCAAAACGCGAAGTGTAAATACTTTCTCCGTAAACCTCATTTCCTCCTCTATCTGCTTTGGTCCATTGTAGTTCTCCTCCCCAACGATCTTCGTAGAAATAGCGCCCGGCAAGAGATAATTTTTTATTACTAGCTCTTTTAAAATCCCATTTCTGAAAAATAGAAATACGGTCTTGTAGTGTTAAGTCTGTAAAATTATCCTTGTTGTTGTCTATAATATTATCGTATTTAAAATAATTGGCACCAAATAAAACGGTTGTTTTTTTACCAACATTTGCTTTAAACCCGGCGTCTACGTTTACTTCTCCCCAGCCGGTAACAAATGCATCTGCAAAGAATCTTGGAGCATTTTCAGGAAGTTTGGTGATGATATTAATTAAACCTCCAACCGCTTCACTACCATATAATGAGGAAGCAGGTCCTTTTACTATTTCAATTTGTTCTATTAAAGAATTAGGTATTCCTGACAAACCATAAACGGTAGACAAACCGCTAACAATTGGCATACCATCAATTAGAACAAGTATGTAAGGCCCTTCTAAACCGTTAATATGAATGTCGCCAGTATTGCATACATTACAGTTTAATTGTGGGCGAACACCGTTTACATTTTGAAGCGCTTCAAAAATATTAGGTGTTGGATTTCTCTTTAAAAAAGTGGGAGAGTATACTTCTACAGGAATAGGGCTTTCTAACCTAGAAACCGCTTTTAAGGTTCCTGTAATGATCACTTCCTCTAAATCTTCATTTTCATTTAAATTAAAGGTTGTAAAAACTGTTTTGTTTTTTATTGTAATTATTTTTTTCTGAAGGATATACCCTGTGAAAGAAGCTATTATACTATGTTTTCCAGGTTCTATGTTTTTAATAATAAAAATACCATTCTCATTTGTAGTCGTTCCTTTTGTCGTGTTCTCTATGTAAACATTAGCGTAAGCAAGTGGTTCTCCATTAGATAATACTTTTCCTTCTATATTAAAGGTTGTTTGCGCTGTAGCGGAAGAAAATGTTAATACTATTAAGAATTTAATTAGTTTCATCTTATTTTATTTTTCATCAAATATAAAATTATTTTTAGACTAGTCTAAAAATATTTTAAGAAATATATCTTTTCTATATTTGTAAGACATAATTATACTATGATCACATTAACGGAAGAAAATTACATTAAGGCTATTTATCATCTTGGGAACAATGGTGAAGAAACAGTAAATACAAATGCAATAGCAGAGGTTATGCAAACCAAAGCATCTTCGGTTACAGATATGATTAAAAAGCTGTCTGAAAAAAAATATGCGAATTATAAAAAATACCAAGGAGTTACGTTAACTAAAGATGGTAGGTTTGTAGCCGTAAATATTATTAGGAAACATAGGCTTTGGGAGGTTTTTTTGGTTGAGAAATTAAACTTTTCTTGGGATGAGGTTCATGAAGTTGCAGAGCACTTAGAGCATATAAAATCAGAAAAACTTATTAATCAATTAGATGCTTTTTTAGAGTTTCCAAAACACGATCCGCATGGAGATCCAATTCCGGATAAAGAAGGTAATTTTAAACATATTGAAAAAATTGTTTTAGCAAAAGCAGAAATAGGTGCTGTGTATAAATGTGTTGGAGTAGATGATACTTCTTCTAGTTTTTTAAAATATTTAGATAGTAATAATATTGGTTTAGGCACTATTATTAAAATCAAACATAAAGAGCCTTATGATAATTCTATAAAAATAGAATTAAAAGATTCTGAAATTGTTGTTTCTCAAAATGTAGCCAAAAATCTGTATTTAAAGAAAGTTTAGTAGTGTAAGCAATCTTTTTGTAATTTATAATTTGGCATGATTTAGGATTGGATTTAATGTCTAAAGACCGCTTTATTAATTTAAAAGATTACCGCTTTCGCGGAAACTAAAGATGAAATATACAATATTTATCCTCACATTTTTAGTAGCAAGTATTGGTTTTGCGCAAGATTCTACAGATGTAACCAAAGTAACACCGCCCAAAATTGTAACAAAACTTCATTTTGGTGCAAGTGTACAGTTCGAAGATATCCGATTAAAATTTGTGGAAGTAGTACAAGATTCTCGCTGCCCAAAAGCGGTGCAATGTATTTGGGCTGGAGAAGTAATTGTTTTAGTAGACGTTTTTAAAAACGGAAATAAAGTAGAACAAAAAAAGTTAACGATTAATCCCACTTTTTCTTTGCAGGAGCAACTTGGTAATTTGTTTTCTTCGGAAGCATTAAGTATTTCAGGAATTAGCGTGATGCCTTATCCTGTTGCTAATAATAAAATTCCAATGGAAGATTATTACATTCAGTTAGATGTGAGGAAGTAGAAGATTGCATTATTAAGATGCAGTCGTTTGAGACAGTAAATCTCAAATAAAGTTATAATAAATGCTGTTTACAAAGATTTTAAAGGTTTTTATAATTTGTAAGATTTTTGTGTTGGAGTAATCGCGTTAAGGATGGAACGGCATGTTTGAAATCCTTTTTTGCAAAAAAAGATTGAGTAGTGACAGCCTGACTTTTGCGATCCTACAAGGTTTTTAAAACCTAGAAGGTATGTGTAAAAGTAACGCCCAAATAGAATAAAATTAGTTTAAAATTTATCAAATCCCTTTTTTCAAAGGGATTTTAATGACAACCGCAGTCATCTGTTCCACAGGCCTTTTTAGCTTTCTTTTTATAGAAATACTTTTTTACAATAAAAGCTACTGCTAGTAAAACGGTAGAAAAAACGAGTATGTCTTGAATGATTGTATTCATAATTAATTGGTCGTTTATTGTGCTATAAATTTACAAAATTTCTATGTAATTAGGTCACTTTAAAAACTGATAGGCTATTAATGCTGCGATATAAGCAATAGCAGTCATGATTATTAATTGTAAGGTTGGCCATTTCCATGAATTGGTTTCTCTTTTAACAATCGCTAATGTACTCATACATTGCATGGCAAAGGCATAGAAAAGTAATAGTGAAATACCAGAAGCCAATGTAAATAATGGTCCGCCAGTAATTGGGTTTATTTCTTTAGCCATTTTGTTTTTAATGGTCTCTTCTTCGTCATTACCAACACTGTAAATAGTTGCAAGTGTACCAACAAATACTTCACGAGCAGCAAACGAACTAACAATGGCAATACCAATTTTCCAGTCGTAACCTAAAGGTCTTATAGCAGGTTCGATAGCTCTTCCTGTGATACCAATATAAGAATGTTCTAATTTTTGTGAAGCTACTTTTTGATTGATTTCATCTTCCGATAGGTTTTGAGAAGCGTATTCTGTTTTAATAATTTCTTCCGCATTATTAAAGTTTTCTCCTGGTCCGTATGATGCTAAAAACCAAAGTACAATAGAGATTGCTAGAATTATTTTACCTGCTCCAAATACAAAAGATTTTGTTTTTTCTAAAACCGTTAAGGCAACATTTTTTATAAGTGGTAATTTGTAGTTTGGCATTTCTACAACAAAGAAGGTTTTATTCTTTATTTTTAGTACTTTATTTAGGATGTATGCTGAGGTAATAGCAGTTCCAAACCCTATTAGGTATAATAGCATTAGTGTTAGTGCTTGGTAGCTTAAACCTAATATTCGCCCTTCTGGAATTACCAAAGCAATGATAATTAAATATACCGGTAACCTTGCGGCACAAGTAGTAAAAGGTGTTACTAAAATAGTGATTAATCGTTCTTTCCAGCTTTCAATATTTCTAGTTGCCATAATTGCAGGAATAGCACAAGCAGTACCCGAAATTAGGGGCACAACACTTTTTCCGCTTAAACCAAAACGACGCATGATTCTGTCCATTAAAAATACCACACGACTCATATAACCACTTTCTTCTAAGACGGCAATAAACAGAAATAAGAATGCAATTTGTGGAATAAAAATAACAATTCCACCAAGTCCAGGAATAATACCTTCTGCAATTAAATTGGTGAAAGCACCTGCTGGTAATACGTTTTTGGTCCACTCGCTTAAAGAAGCAAATGTAGTATCTATAAAATCCATTGGTATGCTAGACCAATCGTAAATTGCTTGAAAAATAGTTAATAAAATGACTGCAAAAATAACGTAACCCCAAACTTTATGGGTTAGTACTCTATCTAATTTTGCACGTAAACCTTTCGCTTGGCTTGCATCTATGGTTTGCCCTTTTTTAAGCGTATTATTTATAAACTGGTAACGTTTTATGGTTTCCTTTTGCTGTAGTCTTTTTAG
This sequence comes from Lacinutrix sp. WUR7, assembly GCF_016864015.1. Lineage (NCBI taxonomy): Bacteria > Pseudomonadati > Bacteroidota > Flavobacteriia > Flavobacteriales > Flavobacteriaceae > Lacinutrix > Lacinutrix sp. WUR7. The sequence goes on from NZ_CP045067.1 coordinate 1,398,395, forward strand.
GTCGCCTTTAGATTTTGTTTTAAAACTAGCAATAGCTTCAATTTCTTGTCTGCTTGTTTTACCAAAATTTACATCTTGTGTAATTACTAGCCATAGTTTGTATAAAAGTTGATTTGGAAATGCTTGACGTAACCTGTCAAAATATTCTTTATCAATTTCTGAAGCATGCAAACAAGGCGTAATAGATAATTCTTTATAATTAGCAATGAGTTGTTTTAGCTTGTCAATACCTTCGTTTTTACGCGTGCTTATTAAAGCGATTTTGGTTTTTAGTTGTTCTTCTAAATAATCAATATCTAACGAAATACCTTTGTATCGCATTCTGTCCGACATATTAATTACCAGAATACAAGGGATTTCTAAATCTTTAATCTGAGTAAAAAGAAGTAAGTTTCTTTTTAAGTTTTCTACGTCACTTACTACTATGGCAACGTCTGGATAGTCTTTATCCGTTTTATTTAAAAGTAATTCTATAACTACATTTTCATCTAAAGACGAAGCATTTAAACTATAAGTTCCTGGTAAATCGATAATGTGTGCTTTCACACCACGAGGTAGTTTGCAGATACCTTCTTTTTTCTCGACTGTAATTCCTGGATAGTTCCCCACTTTTTGGTGTAAACCAGTAAGTGCGTTAAATACAGAAGTTTTCCCTGTATTTGGGTTTCCAATAAGTGCAACATTTATTTGTTTACTCATGGATTATTTTTTCTATTAATATATGACTTGCCGTTTCTTTTCTAATTGCTAAATGCGTTCCATTAATGTTTAAGTACATTGGATCTTGAAAAGGAGCAACCTGTAAAAGTTCAACAGTATTCCCAGGAAGACAACCCATTTCTAAGAGTTTCAATGGAATATGTGCAGAAGAAACATCTGTAATAATGCCTTGTTCTCCACGTTTAAGATGTGCTATAGTTACTTGCAAGCTTATTTAGATTGATTTTAAAGAAGCAAATGTAATATAAAAGTAGTAGCTAAAAAAATTGTTACTGAATAAACTATTTATATTCTTTTTTTAGGATTTTAATATCTTGAATAAGTTGTTCTATTTCTTCAAGGTTAGTACCATCATAAAAACCTCTAATTTGTCGCTTTTTATCTACAAGTATAAAGTTTTCTGTATGTATCATATCATACGCATCCCCATTTCCGAAGGTTTTTACCGCCAAGTAACTTTTTCTAGCAAGGGCATAGATTTGTTTTTTGTCTCCAGTTACTAAATTCCATTTTGCATCATTTACTCCTTTTTTTAATGCATAACGTTTTAATTGTGCTACACTATCTATTTTAGGAGTTACAGAATGCGATAGTAGCATCACATCATCATCATTTAAAATTTCTTTTTGAATTTGATTCATGTTATCTGTCATTACAGGACAAATAGTTTGACAGGTTGTAAAAAAGAAATCAGCTACATATATTTTATCTTTATAATCTTCTTGCGTAATTGTTTTTCCATTTTGATTAGTAAGGCTAAAGTCTGCTATTTTATGATATTTTTTCACGTATTGCATCGTACTATCTACTAGTTCTGGATTCACTAAAGCGGGTTGGTAAATAGGAAGTACTTTCTCTACTTTTAAAATATTATAGAAAATAGTAATTATAATGATGGATAGTATTGCTAAAACAATAGCAAAATATTTGTAGTCCTTAAAAAACGAAAGCATAAGAAGTATTTTGTGGTACAAAATTACAAATTATTTTATGGGGTACAGGTAATAATGGTTACATAAGTTAAAACTAAATATTGTAACTTTAAATTCTTAAAAAAGCTATTGAAATGAAATATTATTTTTTGTTGATCACCTTGTTATCTATCAGTTCTTCTTTTTCTCAAACCTTTGACGAAGATTTACATTCACTTGTTGAGGCCGAAGCTAAATCTGCTTCCAATAGAATTTATACGCAAAGAGTAAACTTGAACACCGGAAATTATGATGTTATTTATCATAAATTAGAATTTACTGTAGATCCAAGTGTGGCAAGTATTTTGGGTGTTGTAACCACGCATTTTGTTGCCAAGGAAAATATGACAGAAGTAACTTTTGACCTAGCAGATAATATGATTGTTTCTCAAGTTTTGCAAAACGGAAACGCTTTAACTTATGTGCAAAATACAGATGATGAATTGGTAATAACTTTGCAAACAACTGTTAATACAGGGCAAACAGGAATTGTAGAAATCACCTATTCTGGAAATCCAATAAGTTCAGGTTTTGGTTCTTTTGCACAAACGACACATAATAGTGATCCTATTATTTGGACATTGTCTGAGCCTTATGGAGCAAAAGGTTGGTGGCCTTGTAAGCAAGATCTAAATGATAAAATTGAAAATATAGATGTATATATCACCACGCCGCAATTCAATGCACAAGGCGAAGAATATATTGCTGTTAGTAATGGTGTAGAGCAAAGTCAAACCTTAAATGGGGCAAGTAAAACAACACATTATAAACACGAGTTTCCTATTCCTGCTTATTTAATAGCTATTGCTGCAACTAATTATGAAGTGTATTCACATACCGTTCCTAATAACGGAAACCCTTTTGAAATTGTAAACTATGTGTATCCCGAAGACTTCGATTCTGTGCAAGAAAGTACAGCAGTTACAGTAGATATTATGGAGTTATTTTCCACTAAGTTTGAAGAATACCCATATGCTTCCGAAAAATATGGACATGCCCAATTTGGTTGGGGAGGAGGAATGGAGCATACCACGGTTTCTTTTATGGGAAGCTTTGGAAGAAGTTTAATAGCACACGAATTAGCACACCAATGGTTTGGCGATAAAATTACTTGTGGCAGTTGGAAAGATATTTGGTTAAACGAAGGTTTTGCTACTTATTTATCTGGACTAGTAATTGAAGATTTTGATGGTGAAGAAAGTTTTAAAAGCTGGAAACAAGGACGAGTAAATTCTATTACATCACAAACAGACGGAGCTGTGTATTTGGCAGATACAGACACTACAAGTGTTGGTAGAATTTTTAGCAGTAGATTAAGTTATAATAAAGGAGCAATGGTATTACACATGCTTAGGAAAAAAGTGGGTGATGCTGATTTTTATCAAGGTATGCAAGATTATTTAAGTGATTCGAATTTGGCTTATAATTATGCGAAAACACCAGATTATATAGAAAAATTGGAAGCTGCTAGTGGTCAGGATTTAACCGAGTTTTTTAACGATTGGATTTACAATGAAGGATATCCAAGTTATACTATAAATGCGAATTGGATTAATACAAACCAACTTCAATTTCAAGTAAATCAAACCCAAAGTGATGGTTCTGTCAGTTATTTTGAAGTACCTATTCCAATACGCATTATGGGTACTAATGGAGAGGTGTTAGATATCGTTTTAGATAATACCTTTTCAGGGGAAACTTTTGTAGAAACCGTAAATTTTACCATAAGCGAAATACTTTTTGATCCAGATGTAGATTTAATTTCTAAAAATAACAACTTAACGCTAAACACGAATACATTTGAAATTGCAAGAAGTTTATTGATGTATCCTAACCCAACCACAAGCTATATTAAGTTAGAAAAACCAGATGCATTAACAATTAATACTATTCAAATATTCGATGTTTTAGGAAAGTTAGTGTTGGAAATGGATTATAGAGAAACGATTAATACCGAAAATTTGTCTTCTGGTGTTCACTTTGTGAAATTTTCTACAAATCAAGGGGTTTTTCATAAAAGGCTGTTAAAGGATTAAGCAATACATATTCATGTTTTTTTTAGTAAGCATAAAAGCTTACTTTTGCACGTTACAAATAAAACCCAATACATGACTGTATTTATAATAAAAGCCGCTCAGTTATTTTTGAGCCTTTCTATATTAGTTGTTTTGCATGAACTAGGACATTTTATTCCTGCAAAATTGTTTAAAACAAAAGTGGAGAAGTTCTACTTATTCTTCGATGTAAAATTCTCTTTATTCAAGAAAAAAATTGGCGAAACCGTTTATGGTATTGGTTGGTTACCCCTTGGAGGTTATGTAAAAATCGCTGGAATGATAGATGAGAGTATGGATAAAGAACAAATGGCTAAACCACCACAACCTTGGGAGTTTCGTTCTAAGCCAACTTGGCAGCGTTTAATCATCATGCTAGGTGGTGTTTTTATGAACTTTGTATTGGCATTCTTCCTTTACATGGTTATATTATTTGTTTGGGGAACTGTTTATATTCAAAAAGACGATGTAAAATATGGTTACGGCGTTAGTAAAACCATGGAGAATTATGGTTTTCAACAAGGAGATAAAATTGTTTCTGTAGATGGTGAACCAATTGAAAATTTATCTGAAGACGTTAGTAAATATTTAATGTTTAGAAATATTGAAACCATTCAAGTAGAACATACCAATGGCGCTATTGAAGATCTTGCAATTCCTGAAGATATAGGGAAACAACTTTTTGCAGCAGGAGACTTACCAGCTTTTGAACCACGTTCTCCTTTTCAAGTAGAAGAAGTAGAACCAGGTTTACCTGCAGAAAAAGCAGGGCTAATGGCGCAAGATAAAATTGTTGCTGTAAATGGAAATCCTATAACTTATTTTTCAGATTTCACGTATCAATTAAAAAACAGTGCCACTAAGGATATTGTTTTAGAAGTAGAGCGTAATAACGAAACAAAGAAATTCACTTTAACACCAACCGAAGACAATAAGGTTGGTATTGCGGTAAAAAGAACAGATCCAGATTTTGTAAAAGTAAATCAGCGAGAATACTCTTTAGGTGAAAGTGTTTCAGGAGGTATTAGTAAAGGGTATTGGGAGATTAAAGATTATTTAGCACAGTTTCAATATATATTTACTAAAAAGGGAGCTTCACAAATTGGAGGTTTTGCTGCTATCGGACAAATGTTTCCATCACAATGGAACTGGCAAGTGTTCTGGAAAATGACAGCTTTCTTATCTATTATGCTTGGTGTTTTAAATTTATTGCCAATTCCTGCACTAGATGGAGGTCATGTAATGTTTTTATTATATGAAATTATTTCAGGTAGAAAACCAGGAGATAAATTTATGGAATATGCGCAATTGGTTGGTTTTGTTTTACTTATAGCTTTAGTTTTATTTGCAAATGGTAACGATGCATTTAAGGCAATACAGGACTGGTTAAAATAATTTAAAATTTTTTCAAAAAAGATTTGTGGTAATTAAAAAGTATACATATATTTGCGCTCGCAAAAGCGAATAACACTCCTCTTTAGCTCAGTTGGTTAGAGCATCTGACTGTTAATCAGAGGGTCCTAAGTTCGAGTCTTAGAAGAGGAGCAAGTTAGAATAAGCCACTAGAAATAGTGGCTTTTTTTATGGAGTAAAGTCAAGGTTGTTTTTGTAATACTAATATGTAAATCAAGCGCTTAAAATAGTGTAGAATGATTCACTGACACGCTATAAGAGTTGAAAATACACTTTGCAAAAGAAGGAAGTAGTGTTTAATTAGGTTCTAAATCTTTAGCAAGACTCATTAACGTTTCACTTGTTATTGGTTTTACTAAAAAATCTTTTATTAGTTCATATTCTTTAGCTTTCATAAAATCAACTGGATCTACCGAGGAGCTTACAATATATAATGTGATGTTTTCAGACATTTTCAATTTAACAAATTCATCTAGAAATTGCCATCCATCCATTATTGGCATATTTAAATCTAATAAAATAAGATCGGGAATATCTTTTCCAGCCCCTATAGTTTGTAGTAATCCACTAATGGCATCTTCACCGTTATTATACACGGTAAAATTTTCACATACATTAGATGTCTTAAAAATCCTTTTAATAGCAAAAATGAAAATAGGGTCATCATCAATTAAACAGACGGAATTAATTTGCTTCATATTTTAAATATATTGTGAAAGTTGTACCAATATTTACTTTACTAGTTACTTCAACTTTACCGTTCATGGCATCAATTTGATTTTTGGTAATGTAAAGTCCTAAGCCTCTAGCATCTTCATGATTGTGAAATGTTTTATACAAACCAAAAATTTTATCTTTATGTAAATCTAGGTTTATGCCACGACCATTGTCTTCAATCTTTATTTTAATGTAATTTTTTACCTTCTCGGCATTAATGTTAATTACAGGGTCTAAGTCTTCTTTTTTATATTTAATAGCATTAGATACAAAATTTAATAAAATGCTCTCTAAATAAGCTGGAACGGCTAATACTTCTATTGTTTTATTAATTTCTATATTAACTTTAGCTTTTGTTTCTATTATTTCAGCTCTAAAAGTTCCTAATGCATTATTGGTAAAGTCTAATAGATTATTACTTTCTAATACTTGCTTTTGTTTTGTATTTATATTCGCTACTTCATTTAAATTTTGAATGGTTTCGCTTAATTTATTTACCGCTTCGTTTATTAAAGGGAAGAACTCATTTTTAGTTGATTCTGGAATTTCTTCTTTCATTAATTCTAGTAACATTTCTAAATTACCAGAATGGGATCTTAAATTATGAGATACTATATGTGCGAAATTTTGAAGCCTTGTATTTTGACTTTTTGTAGTTTGTAGTAGGGATGCAATTTTTTTATTTACCTCTTTACTTTTCGTTATATCGATAATGTTAGATATAAAATGCAGTGGTTTATTTGCTTCATCTCTAAGTATAGAAACAGATAGTAAACAGTAAATGATGGATCCATCTTTTTTTAGATATCTTTTTTCACATTCAAAACTATCTTTTATACCATTAATCATTTCATTAGTGTGCATTGGTATAATGTTGATGTCATCTGGATAGGAGAGTTTGTTTACATTAGTATGTATTAACTCTACTTTGGAGTAACCTAAATAATCACAAAATTTTTTGTTTAGATGTAGAATTTCCCCTTTTAATCCTACTAATGCCATTCCGTTAGGTGCATTCTCTAAGGTAGTACTAATTAATTTTTCCTTGTATTCAAGTTCTTTATAAGTATTTGTTTTTTCTGTAACATCTTGAAAAACACCAAGTATTTTAACTGTTTTATTATTTTCTATAATAGGGTAGCCAATAGATCTCACCCATTTTAAATTATTTTTAGCTGTTCGCAATAAAAATTCTTGATCAAATTCTTCACCTTTATTTACAGCCTTATCAAATAATACAGCGATTAAATCTCTATGATGTCCTTCTTCATAAAAACTTAAGGCTTCTTCAACATTAGGTGCATAGTCCTGTGGCACTTCATGAATGAATTTAGTCATAGGACTCCAACTAATTTGCATCGTTTCAAGATTTACTTCCCATGACCCGATTGCAATAGATTTTTGGATGGAATCTAAAAAAGGATTTGATATAGATGTTTGTTTATTCGAAATATGAAGTAATTTATTATAAACATCTTTCATGGTTTGGGTAGGTTTGAATTTATAAGTTATCGCTTTCTTCTTATAAAATAGTTTTAAAATTGCAAATATAAAGCAGAAAACACGATAAAGAGCGATTATTTACGTTAAAAAGTAATTTTTTCATTATTTATTTTTAGGTTGTGGGAATAAACTTATAGAGTATTGAGTGGTAAAAACACTGTTTTATTGCTGTTGTGAGTGTGTATAATTAGTAGTAATTATAAAAAGAGCATTAACTTAACAATAGTCCGTGGATTCTTTGAAAATGAAGCTGTTTATTAATTTATATGTTGCTTTTTTGCTGCATCTGTAAAAGTGTAAATGCAATATCATGTTTAATAACAGGGATTTATGGGTTTAAAACACCATTCGTCTACACTTCTTTTCTTTTTAACTATAGACATGGTTTGTTAAAAGAATATTTTAAAAATCAGGATAGTCTTCGGTTAGTTTTGTGATAGTTAATCCAAACAAAACCATGTTAAAAATAAAAATTTCCCCTCGATTATTTTTGAATATACAAAGTAAAAATAAAAAAAGATCTAAAAGCCATGCTTCGGTTTATAAAGATCAATTAAAAGAAGAGGATAAAGAATTTAACTTAAAAACTATAGAAAGGTATTCTTTAAATAAAAATATAAGAAATTTAGAGTTTATTAATTATCTGGAAATGAACTTACAAGACAAGCAATTAAAAAATTTTCCTCTAGAGTTTTTTACAGATTTAAAAACATTAAAACAGCATTCTCAAAGTAATCTGCTAACAACGCTGCATTCTATTAGCCTTTTCGAATAAAACCATTCGTCGACACTAAAGGGTTATCCGTCGACATTAAAATCACTCTAATCGAATTAAAAAGTGTTAATCCTGCAATAAAGTTAATTTTGTAAAGATTAAACAAATCCCTTCGTAATGGTGAAAAAACTTAAAATACTTCTTATTGAAGATGATATGATTGAAGTAATGAAATTGAACAGAACAATTTCAACATTAAAATTAGATCATAAAATTATTGAAGCAAATAATGGTGAAGAAGCTCTAGAAATCTTAGAGCAAAAAGATAACTTACCTGATATTATTTTGTTAGATTTAAATATGCCTAAAATTAATGGAATCGAGTTTTTAAGTATTTTGAAAAGTGACGATGTTTTAAAATACATCCCTACTATTATTTTAACGACTTCTAATAATCAAAAAGATTTGTTGGAATGTTATAAAATTGGAGTTGCAGGATATGTTTTAAAACCATTAAAGTATGAGGATTATGTTAGTAAAATTGAAAAATTATTAGCATATTGGAGTATAAATGAATTAATAGTAGTATAAGATGAAAGGGATTGTTTTTACGGAGTTTTTAGAGTTAGTAGAAGATAAATTTGGACTAGAAATGGTAGATAACATTATCTCTAATTCTAAATTAGAATCTGAAGGTATTTATACAGCAGTAGGAACGTATAGTTTTTCTGAAATGCTTCAACTATTACAACACTTAAGTGAAAACACAGGCATATCTATTGATAATTTACTTTTAGTATATGCAGAGCACTTTTTTAGTGTGATTGAAAAAAGTTATCCAGGCCTTTTAGCTACTTATAAAGATCCAATAGAAATGATTTCTTCTATAGAGAACCATATTCATGTTGAGGTAAGAAAAATATATCCAGATGCAGAATTGCCGACTTTTGAAGTCGTAGAAAAAACAGAGAATTCCTTAATAATGATCTACACATCCAGTAGAGCAATGCATCACTTTGGTTTAGGCTTAATGAACAAAACGTTTGAGCATTTTAATGCAACAGCGAAAATAGAATTAGAAAAAATTAAAGAAGACGGAACGGAAGTTAGATTTATTATTCATAAAAATTAATGAGTCAAAATCAATCAGAAATATTACAACGTGCTTTAAAAAGAGAAAAAGCGGCAAGAAAAGAAGCCGAAAAAATTCTTGAAGAAAGATCAAGAGATTTATATTTAACATCCCAAAAACTAGAAGAACTTCTAGACGAAAAATCTTCACAACTTCAAGGGGTATTCGAAAATATTGTAGATGCATACGTAGTTATGGATATACAAGGAAATTTTATAAAATTTAATGAAGCGGCAACCAAGTTATTTGGTTACGATATTAGTAGAGATGAAGTGAACGTTGTAGATCTTGTTTATAAAGAAGACTATGTATACGCCGTCTCTTCCTTTATGGAACTACAAACAAAAGGATATTTTAAAAACTACGAAGCAAGAGTGTACACCAAATCTAAAGAGGTTAAATGGGTGCACATAAATGCAAGTATGATTTTTGATAAAGATAAAAAACCAGTTGCAGCACAAGGCATTGTTAGAGATATAACCCACCAAAAAGCATCCGAAGAAAAATTAATAGAATCTGAAAATAGATTAGCATCGCTTGTTGTAAATCTAGATAGTGGTATTGTATTAGAAGATGAAAATAGAAATATAGTACTTACCAATAATAAGTTTTGTGAGCTTTTTAATATTAATGCAGCGCCTAAAGATTTAGTTGGTTTAGATTGTAAAGCTGCATCCGAACAAAACAAAGTCTTATTTAAAAATTCGGACGCTTTTTTAGAAAGGATGCAAACTATTGATGCCGAGAAAAAAGTAGTACTTGGTGATGAGTTAGAGATGCTAGATGGCAAAATATTAGAACGTAATTATACACCAATAAAAATAGGAGAAAAGTCTAAAGGGTATTTATGGACCTTTACAGATGTTACCCTAAAAAGAACGTATAGAAAAAGCCTAGAAGCACAAAAGCAAAAGTATTACAATATTATAGCAAATATGAATTTAGGAATGATGGAGTTGGATAACAACGACCAAATCCTAATGGTAAATCATAGTTTTGAAAAAATGTCTGGCTATACCGAAGCGGAAGTTAAAGGGAAAAATGCAAGAGAGCTTTTTGCTGCCAAAGAGGACGCTGAAATACTAAAAGCAGAACGACAAAAACGAAAGGAAGGAGCGTCAAGTTCTTATGAGTTTAAAGCAATATGTAAAAAAGGAAAAACTAGACATTGGCTAGTTAGTGGTGCACCAAACTATAATATAGATGGCGAAATAATTGGGTCTATTGGTATTCATTTAGATGTTACTGAAACAAAGAACCTAGAACTTCAAAAAGAAAAACTATTAGAAAAACTAGAAAAAAGTAATGATGAGCTTCAAGAATATGCACACATTGTCTCGCATGATTTAAAATCTCCTTTACGAAGTATACACGCATTGGTTAGCTGGTTAAAAGAAGATAATCAAGGTAAATTAGATGCGGTAAGTCTACAAAACTTCGGACTTATAGAAACTACCTTAGAGAAAATGGAACAACTGATTACAGATGTTTTAAATTATTCTAGCCTAGGAGCAGATACCTCTTTAAAAACAGACGTAGATCTAAATAGCTTAGTAAATGAGCTGGTATCTATTTTATATATTCCGGATCATATAGAAATTAAAAGTCTTCATGTTTTACCAAACATCAATGGGGATAAAACGAAATTACAGCAGGTATTTCAAAACCTAATTAGTAATTCTGTTAAGTTTATAGATAAAAAATGTGGTAGCATTATTATTGATGTAGAAGATTTAAAAAGTCATTATAAATTTTCTATTAAGGATAATGGAATTGGTATTGAAAAAAAGTATCACGATAAAATATTTAAAATATTTCATTCCTTAAAGAAAAGTAAAGATTCCTCGGGAATAGGTTTATCTATCGTTAAAAAAATCATCAATTTACATGAAGGTGAAATCTGGTTAGATAGCGAGCCAAAGGTAGGAACCACTTTTTATTTCACATTAAAAAAATAATAATGAAAACAGTACAACTAGTAAAACATAAAAATAAAGATTGGGAATATGTTAATGAAAAACAGGACTTAAAAGAACCTTTAGTCTTGGTTTTTGGTAATAGATATATGTTAGAAGATCAAGTTGTTTACAGTGATATTAGACAGTTATTCCCAGATGGACATATTGTTTTTGCATCTTCTTGTGCAGAAATTTCATCGAATACTGTAAATCAAGATAGCGTTACTATAACTGCTATCGAGTTTGAAAAAAGTACGTTTATAATTAAAACAAGTAATGTTTTAAACGCAGATTTAGATAGCTATAAAACAGGAAACGAACTTATTCAGCAATTGCCTCAAGAAGGTTTAAAATATGTATTTGTAGTATCTGAAGGTAGCTTTATTAATGGTAGTCAACTTACCAAAGGGATGAGTGCTTCTACAGACGATAATATAATTATAACTGGAGGTTTATGTGGCGATGATGCACGTTTCGAAAAAACATTAGCTTCTTATAATGAAAGTCCGAAAGAAGGAGAATTAGTTGCTGTTGGTTTTTATGGCGATACCTTAGAAATATCTTTTTCCATTCATGGAGGATGGACACCATTTGGTCCAGAACGTATTGTGACTAAATCTAAAGGCAATATTTTATATGAGTTAGATGGGCTGCCAGCACTAGATTTGTACAAAAAATATTTAGGAGATAAAGCAAAAGACTTACCAGGAGCTGCTTTGTTGTATCCTTTAAATGTAACCTCTACAGACGAAAAACAATCTATTGTTAGGTCTATTTTAAATATAAATGAAGAAGACAACGCTGTAATCTTAGCAGGAGATATTAAAGAAAACTCTAAAGTGCAGTTAATGATGACCAATGTAGATAATATTGCAAACGCATCAGAACGCGCAGCAAGACAAGCATTAGAATACAGAAAAAACAAACCAGAACTAGCAATATTAGTTAGCTGTATTGGTAGAAAGTTAGTATTAGATCAACGTGTGGAAGAAGAAATTGAAGAAGTCATTGAAGTTATAGGTAAAGACACCATAACTAGTGGTTTTTATTCTTACGGAGAAATTGCTCCTTTTCATGGCGAAATGGCTTGCCAATTACACAATCAAACCATGACCATAACGTTAATAAGTGAATAATGAATTCATTATTAAAAAGACAAATTCGTAAGTTTTTAAGCGACGACTTAAAAAACAATGAGGGTATAACAGCGTTTATTAATGCTGTAGATTTGTCTTATAATAATTTTGATGAACAGTCTGTCATGATTCAAAGAGCAATGGCTATTAGCTCTGATGAGTTATATGTTGCTAATAGAAAATTACAAAAGGAAGCAGACGAGCAAAAGGAAGTTATTGATAAACTTAAAAGTGTTATTGATACTCTAAAATTTTATAATTTAAAAGAAGACGAAAAAGAAGAAGAAGTAGAATTAACAGGTTCTAATTTGGTAGATTTTATTGATAATCAAACTAAAGAAATTGTAAAGATGAACAAGCAAAAGCAATCCATGCTAAACGAACTTGCGCATCAAAATCAAGAACTTAGCGATTATGCGCACATGGTATCTCACGATTTAAAATCACCATTACGTAGTATAGATACATTAACCGCTTGGTTGTTGCAAGATTATGAAGAAGAATTAGATGATAACGGAAAAAACACATTAAAACTGATACGAACCAATGTGGAAAAAATGGATACCTTAATTAGTGGTATTTTAGAATATTCAACCATTGGAAAAAATCGAATTAAAGTTTATGAAGTAGATGTAAATAATCTCATTGAAGAAATAATAAATAGTATTCATACTCCAGATCATATTCGTATTACAAAAACCAATTTACCAATAATTAAAGGCGATAAATACAGACTACAACAACTGTTTCAAAACTTAATTGGTAATGCTATAAAGTATAATGATAAAGCTCAAGGAACTATTGATATTGGAGTAGAAGATCAAGATAAATATTGGCAATTTTATATAAAAGATAACGGAAAAGGTATTGAAGAAACCTACTTTAATAAAATTTTTAAAACCTTTGAAAAGTTAGAAAACAATCCAGAATCCTCAGGAATAGGATTATCTATAGTAAAGAAAATTGTCGAATTATATGGTGGCAAAATATGGCTAGAATCACAAGTCAATTTAGGAACCACTTTTTATTTCACCTTAAAAAAATCCCCAAATGGAACAACCTAATCAATCTTACATTAACAGCCTGTCTGGAGGTGATGAAGCCTTTAAACAAAAACTAATAGATGTTATTAAAAAAGAGTTTCCAGAAGAGAAACAGGTGTATCTTAATAACTACAATGCTAAAAATTATAAGTTAGCAGCAGATAATGTGCATAAACTTAAACATAAAATTAGTATTTTAGGGCTCGAAAAAGGTTATGAAGTTGCGGTAGTGTACGAAAATAATTTACTGGAAGGTACTACAAACCAGAAAGAAGCATTTGAAACTATCTTAAACAGCATAACAGAATATCTAGAAGAAATTTAAATATACCATATGAATTGTATTGTAATTGACGACGAAGCTACTGCAAGAATGATTATTTCTCAATTATGCTCAAACGTACCAAGTCTTAATGTTTTAGAAGAGTTTCCTAATGCAATGCAAGCCATTAAATACTTAAATCAAAACGAAGTTGATTTAATTTTCTTAGATATACATATGCCAGATTTTACAGGTTTCGATTTTATTGAAACACTAAAAAATCCGCCAAAAATAATACTTACCACATCCGATCCTAACTTTGCAATCCAAGCTTTTGAGTACGATTGTATTGTCGATTATTTGGTAAAACCAATAACACAAGAACGTTTTAATAAGGCTATAGGTAAAGCCGAAGCGAAACAAAGCAAACCGGTTGCAATACAATCAAAAACGGAAAAAGTAGAAGCTACTTCTGGTAACGATTTGTATGTAAATATAGACAGACGCTTAATTAAAATAGACATACCAAGTATTTATTTAGTGGAAGCAAAAGGAGATTATATTCAAGTTAAAACCGAAGATAAAAACTATACCGTACATTCTACTTTAAAGAAAATAGAAGACAAACTACCAGACGATTTGTTCTTAAAAGTGCACCGATCTTATATAATAAATATTCAAAAAATTATAGATATTGAAGATAACAGTGTGCTTATTAAAAAGGATGTTATTCCTGTAAGCAGATCGAATAGACCAGAGTTAATGAAGCGTTTAAATCTGTTATAGGTATTACAACGATTTTATTAGCACTTTTGTCTTAAACTTTTTTTCAAGCATTTTTAAAAACAACAAATACTTTTAATCCTTCTACTTTCGAAGTGTAATCTTTTAAGGGATTGAATGATTAATTAGGGTAAAAAAGGCAAAAGGAAACTTTTGTCTTTTTTTTTTGCTTCTAATTATCGGTAAATGAATGTTCTAATCCTTTATCTAAAAAAAAACACCACTCGTCTACACTTTAAATTGCGCTAATCGAAAAACATAAAACGGAACTCGCTTTCCTAATAGTTTTGTCATCAAATTAAACCAATCACGATGAAAAAATTAGTAGTTATTACAGCCGTTTTATTAAATACATTTTTAATGTCTTGCTCTGTTGAAGAGGAAGTTAGTGCTTCAGGAAATTCTACAACAGAAGTTGTAAATGTAACATACACAACATTAGATTATGAAATTGCAGAGCTTATTAATGCGCACAGAATTTCACAAGGACTTAATACTTTAAATATTCTTAATGCAGCATCCAAAGAAGCAATTGTACATAATCAATATATGGCTACTCAAGGTGTTATTAGTCATGATCATTTTAGTGCGCGTTCTCAAAA
Source organism: Lacinutrix sp. WUR7 (assembly GCF_016864015.1). NCBI lineage: Bacteria > Pseudomonadati > Bacteroidota > Flavobacteriia > Flavobacteriales > Flavobacteriaceae > Lacinutrix > Lacinutrix sp. WUR7. Next base: position 1,413,404 of record NZ_CP045067.1, read on the forward strand.
TTTAAGAGATGCCGTAAATGCCAAAAAGGTTTCAGAAAATGTAGGCTATGGGTATAGTAGTGCTGCATCTATAGTAAACGCGTGGTTAAATAGTGAAGGACATAAAGAAGCTATAGAGAATCCAAGCTATACCGACTTTGGTATTTCTTCAAAAGAAGATGAAACAGGTAGTAATTACGTAACAAACATCTTTGTAAAGCTATAATTTAAAATAGCTTATCTATATATACTTACCATTCGTCTACACTAAAGCTTCACGAAACGAAAAATACATTTTAAAGCAGGTTATACTAGTAGATTTGTACTGTAAATAAGAAATAAAGAAACCATGATAACAAAATTACACATCTTAAAAAATCAAATAGTAATCTTAGCAGTAGTGTTGTTTAGCATAACAATACAAGCACAGAATACCCCTTTTAATTGCGATTTTAGTGCTTACTTGTTTCAACGTAATGATGTGTACGCAATAGACTTGGCATCTGGTAATTCTTTCTTAGCTGCAACAGATATTACACCTGGGAATATTAATGCTACAGCTTATAATCCTGCAGATGGTTTTATTTGGGGATATTTAAGTACACCTTCTAAAACAATTGTTAGAATTGGTAAAGATTTTCAAACAACTTCTTTTACAATACCAGAATTAACAACAGGAAATAAGTATGTTGGAGATATTAGTCCGGACGGTATTTATTATTTTAAAGCTGGCGGAAAAAGCTATTTTAAAATTGATTTAAATCCAGACTCAGCAACCTATGCACAATACCTATCTACAGAAAATTTAACGCAAAATATTAGCATTCATGATTGGGCTTTTAATGCAGTAGATGGTAATATATATGCAGTAGAAAAAACTTCAAATATTTTATATAGAATAGATCCTACAACAAGTGTGGTACAAGCTTTAGGTGAAGTGCCAATTTTATCTGGATTAAACTATACGTACGGAGCCGTTTATTTTGATGCAGATGGTCGTTTTTACGTATCGGCAAATCAAACAGGAACTGTTTACGTGATACAAAGCGTTCAAGATTTAAACACGACATCTACTATGGACTCTAATTTATTTGCATTCGGACCATCAAGTTCTAGTAACGATGGTGCACGTTGTCCTACAGCTCCTGTAGCACAAGAGATTTGCGATAACGGTATTGATGATGATGGCGATGGTTTAATAGATTGTGAAGATCCTTCTTGTTCTGGTTTTGGTAGCTGCGAAGTGATTGCGCCTCCAACAACAGCTAACGATGGTGGTTTAGAAAGTAACGGAAGATTATCGGAAGCGATCAGCAAACGTAATTTTAATCGTGCTAAAAAGAGCTATGCGTTTGACCAAAAGTCGGCAAAACGTGTTACTCCAAATCCTGTAAATTATACGAGCAGAACAACCAATGATTTTCAATTACAGGACTTTGTACCATTAACAACTATTAACGAAGATTATGCAGTAGAATCTACACCTACAGACTTATTAAACATTACCAATGCAACAGAAGTATACGCTGTAGATTATATGCAAAACGATGCATCTGTAGCTTCTATATTAGCTTTAAAAACAGAAAACGGAGTTTATGAACACACAAAATATATTTGCGATAGGTTATTAGGAGCAGAATTAATTTCGGTTTCTACCATAGATATCAATGAACAAGCGTTTATTAAATCCATTATAAAAAATGCAGATGGTTCTTTTGAATATGTTTTAAGCTTATCTGCTAAAGTAGCTAACAACGATAATAATTTTGCAATAGAAAGTCACTGGAATTTAGATGTATATGAAGAAAATGTAACCTTTTATAACTTTCAAATTTGGTCAAATTCTATAGATGATTTATATGGCTTGTCTCAAGAAGTCTTAAACTTATTAGAAGTAGTAAAACCAATTTCTGGTTACGAGTTATCTACGCCTCCAACCGTTTTTGTAAGAAAAGGAAAGTATAACAATGGCGCTTTAGATCTTCAAATAATAAATACCAATGCAACCGAAAATGTAACTTTCGATTCTGGTTTTAGAGAAACAGAAACTAGCGACTTTAACTATACATCTTCAAACCTGAATTTAAACGAAAATTACATTACAGAAATTCAAGTACCAACAGGAAATTTATTTGATGTCGGATTTAGAATTGGAGATGGCATAAACACACCAGATGATTTATTTATGTCGGATGGCCCTTGGGGAATTGACGATTCGCAATCCAGTACAGAAGTTACTAACTACGCTATTTCGCCAAATACAAATAATTTTGATACAGCAGATTTCCCAATAGAAAGAAACCTAACATTAAGTGCATATACAAGTACTTATTTTGCAGCTTACAGAGCATTAACACCACGTTTTAAAGCAGTAGATGTAACTAGTTACGATAACTTTAAACTTAAAGCAAAAGGGACAGGAAACTTAGAAATTACTTTAGTAAAACAAAGCATCACGAATTGGGAAGAGCAATACAAAACAACTATTGCTTTAACAGAGAATTACCAAAGTTTTGCAATACCTTTTTCAGCATTTGCATCTGTATTAAATACCGAATTACAAGCAAATGATGTGGTTACCATAGTATTTACCATGGTAAGCGAAGACGGAACAAGAACAGCAAAAGAAATGCATGTACAAGATGTACGTTTCTCTACAGGAAATACCTTATCTGTAAATGATTTTGAAACAGAAACAACAACCACTTCTGTAAAAGCGTATCCAAATCCAATGCAAAATGCATCTAACATTCACTTTAGTACCAATCAAAATGAAACAGTACAACTAGTTATCTATAACCAATTAGGTAAAGTAGTATTTCATAATACAGTAAAAGCACAAGCAGGAAAAAACCAAATAGCAATAGAAAGAAATAATCTAAGTTCTGGTTTATACATCTGTAAAATAATAAGTTCACAAACCCAATATAGTCCCTTGAAGTTACTCGTGAAGTAACACTAATTATTTATTGATAGCGTAGGAACCTAAAAACTAATAATAGCTTATAAGTTGGTTTCTACTAAAGGCAAGAGCGAGGGTTCTTGCCTTTTTTTTGGTCTTATTTTAAAGGAAAAATGTACTAGTTTGAATTGTCATTGATAAGGAGTTTCGATGGAAATCGAATAACGGAAGCATCTCATTTTCATGAAATTTCAATTCGTAAATACAAGAAATATATTTAAAACAGATTATAATTTTTTAAACCAAAAATCATACGACCAACAATTCCTTCCTCAAAAAACTAGAAAGAAAAATTAACTTCCTTATTGCTTATGCTATTTTAAGTGCATGCGTTATTTCCTTTTTTGCTATAAGTAGTGTTAGTAATAAAGATATAACGGAATAGTTTGATGAGCTCATCGTGAAAAAAATCACTGTTATTGGTGAAGATAATTTACCTAGAATGGTGCTTAGTAATGAAAGTAGACAGCATCCAGGAAGAATGAATGGGAAAGAATGGGAAAAAAGAGAACGTCTTTCTGGACTTATTTTCTTTAATAACGAAGGAGATGAATGTGGAGGTTTAGTATTTCAAACGGAAGAAAAAGATGGGAAAATTATCTCTGGGATGTCTTTCACAATGGACAATTACAAAGACGATCAAGTAGTACAAATACTAAACGATGAGTATTATTCTAATGGTATAGCATATATTAAAAGAGGGCTTTCTATCAATCAATATCCCGTAGGTTCTAATGTAGACGAAAGAAATGAAAAGCTTAAACAATTAAGAACGATTGAAGATAAAGAAGAACGCAAAGAAAAAATAAATGCGTTAATGGAAAAAGAAGGTGCTGTAAACCGTTTGTTTATTGGTAAAACAAAAGGAAACAGTTCTGGATTATTTTTAGCAGGACCTGATGGTGCACCAAAAATGATGATTTATGTTGATGAAAATGGAGAACCTAAAATTCAGACGTTTACTGAAAATGGTGAAATAAAGGACTTCCTAGAAAATTAATAAATAGGAGAGCTGGAGTTATACTAAAGGAGTTTCGATTAGATTATAATGGAATAACAGAAGCATCTCATGTAATGGAAATTTTCATTACATGAGATGCTTTTCTGTACTCTATATGACAGAATTTGAGTTGTCATTCAGAAGGAGTTACGACTGAATTACCTCTTTTTATTTGAGCTAGTAAAAGCTTGAAGAATATATCCTACTCCCTAAAAACAGGCTTTTCAAACAACAACCATTTAAAACGTAATCCAATCTCATTAAAAGTAAAACCGGCAGCAGTTGCAGAAGCAATATTACTTCGTGTACCAAATAGGTTTGCCATACAACGGTCGGAGAATTTATAACCTAGCTTCCCTTGTATTCTGTAGGTACTTTGACTTTTATCGTCTTCAATATATTGTAATCCTGTTGCTGCAGTCAATTCGTAAAACCATTCTTTAGGTTTTGCTATGTTTTCGTCTTTAATAAGATTTGCAAAAACCTCTACAGCATTAAAAGTTTCTGGTGAGAAATACACCGTTGGTACTTGGTTTTTAAAGGTGATGTATTGGTAGTTTACACCAGCTTTAAGCGATGGTTTTGGTAAAATGTTATAGTATAAAGAAGTAAACAATAGGTTTCTGGCATTGCTATCACTTTGGCTGGTATAAAAGTATTGTGTAAACCAACCTAAGTTAAAGTTTGTGTTTAAACTATAGTTTGCATAATAGTTGTTTTGCACGATTTCACGATCTAATAATTCGGCATTAAAACTTTGTAATTCACGTTTGTAACCAACCGTTAAATCTTGTAATTTAAAAGGTTTAATATTAAAGGATACATCGGTTAATAGTTGGGTATAATCATTTGTAGTTGCTTTTGCAGAGGTAAATCCTGCGGTACCTTTAAAGGTTACATTTGGTAATAATTGATAAGATAAACCTAAACTAAAGTCGTTAGAAGTTGCATCGTTATTAGTAACAGCATTGGTGGTGTTTCTGTAATTATAGCTTGCTAATACTTTAAATTTTGTAGAAAACGGAAATTCTAAATTGTTGTTAAACGCAAATGCTTCGTTATCGCCATTATCAAAGGTATAGGATGTTTTTCCTTCGTAAAAAGGGGTAAATGTAGTGTTGAGGTTTTTAATAAAGTTGGTCGCATCTTTTTGATTGTCGTAAAACTTTAAGGTGTTTTCTGCAGAGGTATAAGCAGCTTCATATTTACCTAAAGCTTTTAAAGCATTTGCGTTTCCTAAGTTCCCATCAAAAGAAGTACTATCATTCACTAAAATTTGGTCGTAATCTTTGACACTCTTTTTAAAATCACTTTTATAAATATTAAGGGTAGCACGTAAAGCTAATAACCAGTTTTCGTTAGGTTTGGTTTCTATTAAATTATTAATAAGTGTATCTGCTGTTTTGTATTTCTTGTTCCAAATTAAAGCTTGAATTTGTCTTTCGGTAGTTGGTTGTATTAATTTTGGATTGGTATCACTTCCTAAACTTTCAAAAGCTTGATTACTTAATTGTAAGGCCTCTTTTTCTTTTCCGTTTAAATGCGAAACTAATGCTAAACCGTTTAATGCTGTGATTTTATTTTCAGGATTTTCAGCTAAAATGTCATAGGTTGCTTTGGCATCCTCTAAACGATTGGCAATTAAATATAAATTGGCTAAGTTTAATAAGGTGTCTTTATCATTATCAAATAGTGTAAGGTTTTCTTTTAGTAATTCTTCTGCTTCATCGTATTTTTGCGATTGCTGTTTTTGATACGCATAGCCTAAATACATATATTTTTTAGAGGTTAATGCATTTGGATTTCCTGGTAAAACCTCTAAAGCTTTATCTACATATTTTAAAGCATCTTCATATTCTTTTAAATTAGAAAGTGTATTGGCATAACTTAATAATGCAGGAAAGCTTTTAGGATCTTCATCGATTAAACCTTTAAAATAGGTTTTGGCTTTTGGGAAATTGCTATTCCATAATAAAGACTCTCCATAATTTAGTTTCACCTCAAAATCGGTTGGGTAATCTGCTAATAGGTTTGTAAAAAGGGTATTCGCTGCTTCTGGTTTTCCGTTTAATCCAATAGCACGACCATAACATAGTCTTGCCGTTTTATTGTCTGGATGTTCTTTTAATATATTTTGAAAAAACGTTTCCGCTTTAGCGTACTTGCCAGTTTCTAAATAGGTAAAGCCTTCTTGCATGTCTTGCGCATGGCTAAAAAAGGCAGTTAATAATAAGGTGAGTAGGGCAAAAAATTTAAGTTTCATGTTCTGGTTTTTAATCATTTGCAAGTTAGGCATTCCTTTTCATTCATTCATCTACAGCAATGGTCCACTCGTCGAAATTCAATGGAATCTCATAGCTTTCCATTGCATCTTTGCATCAGAAATCAGACACAAACAAAACAAAAATAACAATTATGGCACTAACAATTACACAACAAGACAACACCATTATATTAGAAGGAGTATTAAATATAAACACATTAAGTAGTTTTAAAAATCACTTCCGTGTTTTTTTAAATACGAATAAAGAAGTGACTTTAGATATTGATAAGGTTACCGAAATTGATGCATCTGGAATGAACACATTAAAAGAAATGTATACCAATGCAATACAAAGTAACAATATGTTTTTTGTAGTTGGTTATGGTTGTAAAGATGTTTACGAAGATTTTAAATACCCAAACGTAGCCTAATTAATTCTAACAAAAACAGCAGAAAAAGATGCAAGCTTTATCTATACTAAAATCGAAAAAAATAACTCCAGAACAAGTGTTTATGCTAAGTGTATTAGCTGTAAATGGAGGAAATTATTTGTACAATCTTATTTTAGGTCGTGTATTAGGTCCAGCACAATTTGCAGATGCAGCAGTGTTAATTACCTTTTTATTAGTATTATCTTTTGTAGCGATGACCTTTCAATTAGTAACTGCAAAATTTTCAGTGGTTTTTGAAAACGATACGTTTAAAAATTTCGTCTCCAAGATTTATAAAAATGCAACGATAGTTGGATTAGGATTAGGAGCGTTAATCATTGTATTTGCAAACCAACTACAAGGCCTTTTTAATACATCGTCTTCTAGCATGTTTACTATTTTTGGAATTGGAGTGCCTTTATACTTTTTAATGAGTGTGAATCGAGGTGTGTTTCAAGGAAAAAAAGAATTTAAATCTTTATCGATTACCTATCAAGCCGAAATGTTAAGCAGATTAATAATCACTTTAGCCTTAATCTTCTTGTTTGATATACAATCTTCGGTGGTGATTGCAATTGGTATTTTAATCTCTTTCGGATTTGGATTAGTGCCTTTTAAATTTAAAAATTTAAACTTTAAAAAGACGATTGCTATAGAAGCAAGCCAGTCGAAACAAGTAAGAAGCTTTTTTATCATTACAGCGTTTTACGAGTTCACACAGATTATAATTAACAATAGTGACATCTTATTAGTGAAACATTACTTTGATGCGTACGACGCAGGATTATATGCTTCATTAGCCTTAATAGGTCGTATTGTTTACTTCGTAGCTTGGATGTTTGTCATGTTGTTATTACCAACAGTCGTTCAGCTTAAAAAAGAAGGAAAAGAAACCGCGCCAATTTTATTTAAATATGTTGGTTACATCGCAGCAATTGCAACAGCAATCGTAATTGGTTGTGCATTGTTTCCAGAAACTGCAATTACCATATTATTTGGAGATAGCTATTTAGCCATGGCTCCATTGTTATGGAAATACGCTTTAGCAACTGGCTTGTTTGCCATATCCAACATCTTTGCGTATTACTATTTATCCTTAGACCAGTTTGTTCCTGTAGTAATTTCTGGAGTCTTCGGAATGCTTCAAATGGGATTAGTTATCTTTTTTCACGATAGTTTAGAACAAGTAGTACACATGCAAATTGTAGCAATGATCTTCTTGTTAGTGGTGCAGATTTTATTCTTCATTTTGAATACGAAACGTAAGAAATAAGAAAGAAAAAGAATTTTATATTATTAGTCGATATAAAGGAAAGGGCTGTGGTTTTATACTACAGCTTTTTCTGTTTTATAATATGTATCTGTTTCGAGGCATTCTTTCGTTTAGAGGGGGTTTATCATTCAGAGCATTCGCATTAGAATAGACACCGAAGAATCTTACATAAATCAAATAACATTTTTGAGTTTTGATTATTTAGTCATGCTTCCTTCTAAAGGACAGCATCAGTTTATTTATATTTTTAGAGTTGTTTTATTCCTAAGAGTACAGTTAAGAATCTTAATAATAGAAGATAATTAATACACAGAAATTTTTAATTCGTTCTTGTTTTTATTCTTCTAAATGAGAGTATTAAAAATGGCAAAACGACACCTTCTTTCCATTCGTCTATAGCAACATGTAACCCATCTAAAACCCCCTATTTTACTGATTTTTATAACGCAAATTTGTAGTGTAATTAAGAAAAAACACATTAAAATTTATATTATGAAACTAGCAATCGTAACAGCATATCCTCCAAGTAAAGTAACATTAAATGAGTATGCTTACCATTTAGTAAAGCACTTTAGACAAAAAGATAATGTTACTGAAATTGTTTTATTAACAGATAAAACCGAAGGAGCAAAAGACATCGATTTTACAGAAGATGGTTGCAAGGTTACAGTAAAAGAATGTTGGGAGTTTAATAGCTATGCAAACATTATAAATGTTACTAAAGCCATTAATAATACACAACCAGATGCAGTATTATTCAACTTACAATTTATGAAGTTTGGGGATAAAAAAGTAGCAGCAGCTTTAGGGTTAATGTTACCATTGGTTTGTAAACTAAAAAAGATTCCTAATATTGTTTTATTGCATAACATATTAGAAGAAGTAGATTTAGGATCAGCGGGATTTACAAGTAATAAAATCATGCAAAAAGCATACGGCTTTATAGGAACTAGTTTAACAAAGTTAATTTTACAAGCAGATACGGTTGCAGTAACCATGCAAAAATATGTTGACATTTTAGAGACAAAATATAATGCTAAAAATGTGACTTTAATACCTCACGGAACTTTCGAAATTTCTGAAGAAAAACCAGAATACAGCTTGCCACAAGGACCTTTACAAATAATGACTTTTGGTAAATTTGGTACATACAAAAAAGTAGAAGGTATGATTGAAGCAGTTGAGAAAGTAAGAGCGTCTACGGGATTAGATCTTGAAGTTGTAATTGCAGGAACCGACAACCCAAATGTGCCAGGTTATTTAGCAAAAGTGCAAGAAGATTATAAGCATGTGCCACAAGTGCGTTTTACTGGATATGTAGAAGAATATGAAGTGCCAACCTTATTTAAAGAAAGTGCAGTAGTTGTATTTCCATATACATCAACAACAGGAAGTTCAGGAGTTTTACACCAAGCGGGAAGTTACGGTAATGCCGTAGTGATGCCAGATTTAGGAGATCTTGCTTTATTAGTAAAAGATGAAGGTTATAAAGGAGAGTTTTTTGATCCAACATCTGTAGATAGTTTAGCAACTTCAATTGAAGCTATTGTAACTAACGAAGCACACAGAATTACTTTAGGAAAAGCTAATTATCAAGCTGCAACTGCATATCCAATGGGGAAAATCGCAAATATGTATTTAAATAATTTTGATAGAATTATATCTCAGAAAACACTACAAAGACCAACAGTATTACAACCTGCTACGGCATAGAATTATTAGTAAACGATACCTTTTTTTGTCCCAAACAATGAATATATCAAATGTTATTTAGAAGAAAGTGTTACTGAAGTATTTAAGCTAAAACTACCTATTTTAACTTAGATGCTTCGCTTTCGTTCTGAATAACAAAACACAAAGACAAATACATTAATTGGTAATGTATTTAAACGATGCCTTTTTTGCCCCATTTTTATCGATAAATCCAAAATGTTTTTGGGTATTTCGACGCCAAGGTCTGCTACCTACAACAGCTTTTGGCACATCTACAAAATCATATAAAGTCCAAGACATAAATTGCAAGCTATTCGCAGCAATAATCTCTTGGATTTTTTTGTGGTAATTTGCTTGATCCTCAGTGGAAGAACCAAGAGGTTTCCAGAAACCGCTATAAGAAGAGATTCCAAATTCTTGTAATACCAATGGTTTGTTAGGAATGTCTTTACGCATCGTTTTTATAGCAGCATCCAACTCGCTTAAACCTTCATAATAATGAAACGAAACAATATCCACTTTGTCTTTTAAAATGGGAGCGCTTTGTGTGTTAGACCAACCAATAGTTACGGGATGTTCTGCATCTACAGATTTTACTAAATCGATCATGTTATCCAACCAAGCGATAACCATATCTTTTCCTCTAGATTCAAAATCAAGGTTTGGTTCGTTTTTAATATCCCAAGCAATAATAGCGTTGTGGTCTTTAAAAGTGGAGACTATGGTTGCTGCGTGACGCTGATTTAAGGTCCAACTCATCACAGAATAATCGCCATAGAAATCAAATAAAGTCAACACGACTTTTAGGTTGTTCTCTTCTGCAGCATCTAAAGTTTGTTTTAGTTTTTCTAGCTTTTTAGGATTTACATCTGCTTTTCCAAAATCGTCATATTGCACAAAAATTCGAACCGAATTCAAACCGGCATCTTTTATAATTTTAAAGTCGTTAGCAATAATGTCTTTCGCAAAAGCGTCTCCAAACATATTCCAAGGCGTTGCTTTCGGATAATAATTAATACCTTTAATAATTAAACTATCGGTGTCTATTTTTGCTGTTTTTGCTTCAAAAGGATTACTGCTTTCTTTTACCAAATGTCTAATTCGCCAAAAGCCATCTTCTAACAAAAACACCATTTTGTAAGTGGATGTTTCGGTTGTTTCTAGTACTAATTTTTCTGCTTTAAAAACCCGTTTATATTCTACAACATCTCTATCTGTAATCACAGCAAGTTGCCCGTCTTCACTAAAAAATTCTAAAGTTGGATTGTGGTTTAATGTGGTAGCTTCAATAGTGGTATTTTCGGCTTTGTTTAAGTCAATAAAAGCATATAAATTTTCTCTGGCACTATCGGTGTAATAATCTTTTATACCCGCAGTTTTATTTGTTCTATAAGCCACTTGTTTTACATACCAAGCATCTAAATAATCATTTTGTAAGGCATTTAGATTTTCGGTATCCATTAGTCTACCTTCATTAGTTAAAGGTTCCCAAATTAATTTCGGAGCGTATTGTTCTACTTTTTGTATTTCGGTATGCAGCATGGTACTTCTATCTGCTCCAGTATTTAGGTAGCTAAAAAGCGCACTAATACCAGAAATAATCAAGGCTACAATCATAATATATGAGATTATTAATATGGTACGTAGTATGTTTTTATTAAGACCTACCATAGTTTTTTGTTATTAAATGTTTTGTCTATTCCTGCAGTTTCTACACGGAAATTATACGTGTCATTTTCGTAAACAGCTGGCTTCAAATAAAAGGTAACATAGCCATTAAAAGATGTTTTTGTAATGGTGTCCACAAGCGTGTTGTCTTTGTAAATTAAAAGTTTGACGTGTAAACCATCCGGAATCATTTGCTCCATAAAACTTTGTAAAGGACCAACTAATATTTCACGGTTTTTGTTAGTAAAGGCAACGTCAAAATCGTCGATAACACTTTGATAGTCTAAGGTAATCGTATTGCTTTCTGCCATACCATCTATATAGGCTTTAATGCTCCAACTATCTTTAAAATCGGGATGAATAATTTTAGAGTGTGCAACACCATCAATAGTCGTTCCTGTAGTTTTTAAAATGTTTCCACTTGCATTCGTAATAAAAAAGGTGACAAATGTACCATCACTAACCACATTATCTTGCTTGTCTTTTAGTACAGAAGTATTAAACGTAGTCACCTGATTGCCGTCGGCATAATTATGTGGTCGTTTTGCTGCAATAGTAAAATCTGTAGGAATTGCAGCCCATACATTAATAGTGAATTCTTTAGAATTGATACCTAAACTTTCCGAAGATACTAACATGCGTCCGCTTTCTCTTTTCGAATTAATATTTCGATAAGCAATTAAGTTCTTGGTGAAAACAGCATCATTTTCTTCGGAAGTTAAAAACTGAAACTTCGCATTTACCTTCGTATTTGTTGGTACAGGATTATCTAAAGAATCGGTTGGAATAACAACCAACATGGTATAATCTGTTCCTCCGGCTTCTATACTTGGCGGACCAATATAGGTTTCCATGGTTGCCACTTCTGCTTTTGGATGCATATAGAATTGACCAGAAATAGATGTGTTTTCATCTAATAACTTCCAGTTAATAACACCAATTTTTCTGGTGATGTTTTTCGGAATTATATATTGAAGTGCATTGTCTTTTAAGGTTGCAGAAACTAGAGTAGAACCATAACTATTCGAACAATAGAGTAGAGGTTTTTCGCCTTCGGAAGCCGTAAATTTTAAAACCACAGCATTTCCAACTTCATAATCTGTTTGTGTGGTTAGTAATTGGATAGGATTAGTCGCTTCGTTGTTTTGCACAACAGCAAACGATGATAATAAAATCAAGCCTAAAAGAAATATGTATGTACGTTTAAGTTGCATTAATTCGGACTTCCTATATATGTATTAATTTCTATTTTAATATAACTAAAATCGGGATGGTCAATTTTTTGTAATTGTGCATCACTATGATTTTCTATTCTGTTTGGCACTATTTTTCCAGCAATAGCATCGTTTGGTAAACCATTTACAAAAATGTTTTGCATGTCTGTATTTATGATTTTCACTGCACCATCTTTCAGTATTTCGTATTCAAAATCTTGCTTGCGTTGTTGTCGCACGCCTTCTTTTACAAATAGATGATCTACCCAAACCATCTCTTTATTTTGGTCATAATAAGTCACTAAAAGCTGAGGTATGGTAATTTCTTGGATGCCACTATTAAATAAGTTTCCGTTGATGGTGCCTTCTTGAATAGTAATGGCGCTTAGCACGACGTTTTTATACAAGTCAGATCCAGATACATTTCCTGCAATTTGTAAGTTGAATTTAGTGGGTTGTTCTTCAAATTCGATAGGCGTAAATTCGTCTGGATTAAACGTATCTGGAATAGAATCTTGCGTTCTAGACCAGGCAATACCTTCAAAATTAATACGGAAACTACTTGATTCTTTCGGCATTAATTTATGCTTCACATGATACTTCGCATTATATGTTGCTAATTGTTTGTTGGCATCGTTGTACAAGGTTCCTTTTAAAATAACATCTGCAGGCACATTGTCTATATTTTGTACTTCCCCAATAATAGCATAACTGCCATCATACTGTACCAATTTAGCAGAGACTACTTCTAAAACAGGTTGTTTTAAAATGTCTTCATGATGGGTTTGTTGGGTGGTAATACGTCGTCTACCTTGGTTGAAATACTTGGTTGCATTAGCAGAATAGAGTTGGTCTGGCGGTAAATCGTTGTTTAAATCGTCTGGTTGTAAATACCATTTTCCTTTTCGTTTGGATAGCGATTTATAATCCACTTTTTCAATTTTCTCTAAAGGCGTAATCCATTGGCTAGTCACTTTTGCCGAAACGGTACTGTCGTTATGTTTGGTGATTTCGGTTGCAATAGCATCCATTTTTGCATAGCTACTTAGTAAACCATCGGTTACCGAAATCTCTAACATGTATTGTGCAATTGGTAACTGATTTTCAGGATCGATTAAACTATGTGCTTTTTCAAATTCTTTAAAATCTAAAGCGTCATAATAGGCAATAATGGCATTTTCCGGACTGCGTTGCGAATCGTTTTTTAGGTAGAATAAATAAATACCATAAAATACGGCAACGGCTAATATTAAAGACCAAATGTGCGTAATACGTAAAACAGTTCGCGGGAATTTATTGTAAGTCGTTGGAAACTTTAAATAGTCAGGAATGGGTTTAATTCGCGTTTTTAAAGCATTAACCCAAAGCATTTGTATGTTTAAAACAAAGGCAATTAAAACGGTTAAAAACGGAATAATTCCCCACATTAATTTTACCCATTTAGCAACATCTTCTTTTGGTAAAATAGATGAAACTGGCGGAATGTTTAGTCGTTCCCAAACCATGATGCCATTTTCTAATTGTCGTAATCGTTGCCAACCACAGAAGTAGAGAATGGGATCGTAAAATTTATCGTTAGAAAATATATATTTAAGATTGTATTTTTCTGGAGTAGTTAAAAACTGCTGAAGCGAACCAATTCCGGCAACCCCTTTAAATTTGGAGTTTTCTAAACGCTCGATAGGCCTAGTGGTTAACTCTGGTAATCGTCTTGCAGAATGGTAGTTACCATCCACTGTCATCGCATTCGTTTGTGCACTTAACCAAGCCATTTGATCGCCAAAACCAAGAGTTAAAAATCGCCATTTATCGTGGTCATCTTGATTTAAGAAATTCACTATAGGTAACATCTTAATTTTCTGTGGTTGCGATGGTCTAAAATAGTTTAAACTCATAGTAAACACAACCATAAATACCATGAGTCCTGCTAGTATGCCGCCAATAATACGATGGTAAATAGCACCAAATTTGTTCTGAATTAATTCTTTTAAATCGCCTTCCACAAAACGATAGGTGAATTCACCTAACATAGGTATGGACAATATAGAAGCCCAAAGTGTAAATCGGTCAAGCGTTAAAATATTAAATGCCGTTTCCCCTAACATTTTTAAAGGTACAGGAGTGGTTCCTCCAGTTCCTAAAATGGTACAAATGGTTATGGATAGTCCGAAAAACAAGTATCGTTTGCTATAATATCTGTAGAATATATACGGTAATAATACGAGTAATATTCCCCAAGGAATTAAAAAGAATACCAATCCGGAGGAGGTGATTTCCAAAAAATTATCTCGAGAACCATGCGGAATGGGAACTTGGGTAATTGGGTTGGCTTTCGAGTTGAGCCAATACGGAAAAATGCATCCTATAATTAAAACTAAGGATAACATTCCGAAGCTTACAATACGTTTAAACAACTTAAAAAAGCTATTCAAAAATATTTTGAAGGTGACTTCTTTCATGGTGTTTACTTGCTCTCTAGAAACATCCATAATAACCATTCCTATTAAAGGAAAGATAAAAAAGATCATCCCGAAAATGGGAGTTACATGATGTGAAGTCACGGTAACAGCAATTAAAGATAAGGAGGTTGCTAAGTACCATTTCTTACCTGTTTTTAGCCACAAATAGATTTCTGGTAAGGCATGCATTAAAACAGATACACCTATTATACTTGGTAATTGTCCGAAAATATGAAGTGTTTCTACAAAAGAAGAACTAAACACTGCTAAAATAGCAGCATAACCAGCAACTGTTTTGTTACCCGTCATCATTAAAGAAAAACGATAAGCTCCTGTGATAAATAGAACAATTGCAATTAGGGCAACACTAAACATTCCAAATTTTAAACCGCCAATCATAGACAAGAGTCCAATAGATTGGTGTACTAACGGCGGATAACTCTGTACTGTAAAACCAGTGTACCATTCATAATTCCAAGGTTCAAACCAGCTATTTGCATAATGATCTGCGAAAAACAGGTGTATTAACGCATCATAAGTAGTTTCCAAAGTGAAAAATATGGCACTACCATGAAATGCTAATCCTAAAAGGATGGCAACGATTAAGTATTTATTTGAGGTTTCTTTCAACGGTTAATTTTTATTATTCATTTATAGGTCAGTTGTAATATCCATAACCATGTGTTTACTAGTCCTATTAATATATAGGGATATTTCATTTAAAGCCTAAGTTCTAATAATATGGTAAAGATAAATAAATATAATAGTGCTTTCATTTTTAATTATCTATAGCAATCTACCATTCGTCGACACTTAGCTATAGGTTAAACTAAATAACAATTTTAGGGCTGTCTTCTCCTGTACATTTGTACCATCAACAACAAATAAAATCAACTTATTATGAAAGTTTTAGCCATAGATGACCAACAATTAGTATTACTTCCTTTACAAAAGAGATTAGTAGAATTAGGTTATGAAGTGAAAATTGAAACCGATGCAACTAAAGGATTAAAATTATATGAATCTTTTAATCCAGATTTAGTAATTGTAGATATTAATATGCCTTTCGTTTCTGGTTTAGATGTTGTAAAACATATTCGTGTTACTAAAAATTCGCAAACACCAATCATGGTTTTATCTGGAGATACAAAAGATGAAACGATTACAGAAGGTTTCGATTTAGGGATTAACGATTATATGAAAAAACCATTAAGCTTAAACGAGATTAGTGCTCGTGTAAAAAGGTTAATTGGAGCTCCTGAAGTACAAAATGCAGTTACTAAAAGTGATGTAATGATTCAAGAGCGTTGTGTTGGTGTTGTTATTCCTTGTTATAATGAAGAAGAACGTTTATTAAGTGATGAATTTATTAACTATATCGATAAAAATTCTGGCTACCATTTATGTTTTGTAAACGATGGTAGTAAGGATAAAACTCTAGAAGTTTTAAAAAATTTACAAAAAGGAAGAGAAGATTTTATTACAGTATACGACTGTGAGAAAAACGGAGGAAAAGCAGAAGCTGTTCGTTTGGGAATGTTACACATGGCTAAAAAAGAAGATTTAGATTATATCGGTTTTTTAGATGCCGATTTATCTACAGACTTAGCAGATTTTGATGATTTGGTGAAGACGATTGAAACTTCCGATTTTAAAATTGTAAGTGGTTCTAGAATAGCAAGAATGGGAGCGGATATTACTAAAGAATCTGCAAGAAAAATAATTAGTTTAACCATCAATTTTATTATTAGAAAGATCTTAAAAATGGATTTTAAAGACACACAATGTGGTGCTAAAATCTTTCGTAAAGATGTAATTCAAATCGCTTTTGGTGAAAAGTTTGTTACCCAATGGATTTTTGATGTAGAAATATTTAAAAGAATGCGTATTCATTTCGGATTAAAAGAAGCGAAAGCAATGCTTTGTGAGCAACCATTAAAAAGATGGATTCATGCTGATGGTTCTAAATTATCGATGAAAGATTCTATAAAAATTGTTGGACAATTAGGACAAATAGCGTGGGTGTATAGAAACAAAAAACAAAACGTGAAAACAGCAGTTTCCACTAATCTACACGTAGCCTAATTACTAATCGTTAAAACGTCCCAAATCATGAAAACAGGAATCATCATCGTCTTTCATAATAATGAGAATGCAATGGACCCTTCTTTTTTTATAGAACAAATAAAGCAAACGTCCAATTTAGAATTGTGTTTAGTAAACAATGATAGTAAAGACAGTACATGCGATTTGTTACATGAAATAAAAGACGCTTGTGATAATGTATCTGTATTAAATGTTCGAAAGTTTAAATCGGATGTTGCAGCAGTAAAAGCGGGAGCGAGATTCATGCAAAGTGCGTTTCAACTAAAAAATATAGGTTACGTTTCTATAAATATGTTAAACACTAAATACTATGGGATAAATAGTTTAATTAAAATAATCGCCGAAAATCAAGACGTTATTATTAATTATAATGGCAATCCTTTAAAAAAGAAACAAACCTTATTTCAGAGTTTATTCTCTGTTATCGATTACTTAAAAAACATTGAAATAGAGAATCCCTTTATCCAACTTCAGTATCAAAGAAACCTTTAAAAAATAACAGTTATGAAAGTATATCCAATAAAATTCAATCCAATATTAAAAGAGAAAATCTGGGGAGGAAACAAACTAGGAAACCTTTTAGGAAAAGATACAGATAAAGAAAATGTAGGGGAAAGCTGGGAGATTTCGGATGTAAACGGAAACATTTCAGAAGTTAGTAATGGTGCATATAAAGGAGCAAATTTAAAAGAGCTTATTGAAGTACATGAAGCCACTCTTTTAGGAGCAGAGAACTTTGCAAATTTTGGTTATAACTTTCCTTTATTAATTAAATTTTTAGATGCAAAAACAGACTTATCTGTTCAAGTACATCCAGATAATGTAATGGCTAAAAAGCACCATAATTCTTTTGGAAAAACAGAAATGTGGTACATTATGGATAGTGATGCTAATGCAGATATTGTTTTAGGTTTAAAGGATAAAACAACAAATCCAGAATTATTAAATCACATTAACGCAAATAATGTAGATGCTGTTTTTAATAGAGAAGAAGTAAAGAAGGGAGATAGTTTTTTTATTCCAGCGGGAAAAATTCATGCTATTGGAGCAGGAGTTTTAGCTGCTGAAATTCAACAAACATCAGATATTACGTATCGTGTTTACGATTGGGATAGAACCGATGATTCAGGACAAAAAAGAGAATTGCATACCCAATTAGCAGAACAAGCTACGAAGCAGTTTGATTCTAACGGAAAAGCAGTATATGATTTACAACCAAACGCTAGTGCAAGCTTAGTAGATTGTGAATATTTTACAACCAACATTTTAGACATAACCAATCATCAAGTGAAAGATTATAACAACTTAGATTCGTTTGTGATCTATATGTGTGTGGAGGGGGAAGCAGAAATAACTGCAGGTTTGCATACCGAAACTGTAAAAATGGGAGAAACTATTTTAATTCCTGCCAATACAGAAGAAGTGGTGTTTAGTGCTACTAATGCAAAATTATTAGAAGTTTATGTCGATAAAGGAATCGTGCAAAACATGCAACAAGCTTCTTAAGAAGCAAAACATTTACACCCGCTTATCAATCACCATAATAGGCTTTCTACTCATCGCAGGAAATTGTAATTTAATAATTTCCTTTTTATCATGAAAAGCAATTCTTGGTGCCACACGAAGTTTGGCTCTAAAGTGATCTTTTATATGAAGCAATAATTTTTCGGAAGGATTTGTTGCAGCGATCTTAATTAAGATTTCATCGGTACCAATTTCATTATGCGAAAGTTCAATAACATAGGCTTCTACGTCATTAAAATCGTTTAAAATATTATCCATTGCTGGCGGATACAAAGTGGTTCCTTTATATTTTATCATTTGTTTTCTTCGACCAACAACTGGTCCTAAACGCATCGTATTTCTACCACAAGCACAAGCTTCTTTATTTGCTTTTACCATGTCACCGGTTTTAAAACGTAACAAAGGCATGCCTTCTATACCAAGCGTTGTAATGGTTAGTTCACCAACTTCTCCTTCGGCTACTATATTATCTTTATCGTCTAAAATTTCAACAATGATTAATTCCGGATGTTGATGTCCGCCTTGTTGGTGTTCACACTCGGTAAAAGCAGTGTTCATTTCGGTAGAAGCATAGGTAGAAAACAATTCAATATCCCATTTTTCTGTAATTTTTTGCGATAAGGTATTCAAACTAAAATCTTGTTCGCGTAATGGCTCACCAATACAAATAGCACCTTTTACTCCAGATGCATTTACATCAATATTATGCTGTTCTGCGTATTCTATTAGTTTTAATAAAAAGGAAGGAACTGCAATTAGATACGTTGGATGAAACTTTAAAATAGAATCCCATTGTAATTCCGGAATTCCAGCGCCTACACGAATGATTCCTGCACCAAGTTTACGAACACCAAGAAAGTACGCCAACCCAGCCATAAAACGTCTGTCTATGGTGGTCATCAATTGTACAACATCTTCCTTACCAACTCCTGCACAAGCAAAAGAAATGGCTTCGTTGTATGCTAAACGCTCTAAGTCATTATCGGTTAAAGCAAAAGTTACAGGATCTCCTAAAGTCCCAGAAGTAGTGACGTAATCAATGATTTTACTTTTAGGTACACATAAAAAATCATCATTATGTTGTTGTAGTTGATCTTTTGTTGTCACCGGAATTTTAGATAAATCTTCAATAGATTGTATCGCATCTAAAGCAATATTGTTTTCTGAAAACACACGTTTGTAATACGTAGAGTTTTCATTTAAATACGCTAATAATTCGGCTAACTTTTCTTCTTGAAAAGCTTTTATTTCTTGTGTAGATGCTTGTTCTATTTTAGGAATCATGTTAAGTCCTTCTTTAATTTTTTTGGATCTTGTCTTGTGTCAAAAAGCGTAACGACAAATACATCATTACTTGTAAATGTGTAATATAATGTAGTATGTTTAGTTATTACACATTTATGAAGAGATTTTTTATTTTTAGATAAAGGAAATATTTCTGGATTATCCTGTAAAATGGGTATTGATTTGTCTAGTTTTTTTAT
The DNA here is from genome assembly GCF_016864015.1 of Lacinutrix sp. WUR7. Taxonomy (NCBI): domain Bacteria; kingdom Pseudomonadati; phylum Bacteroidota; class Flavobacteriia; order Flavobacteriales; family Flavobacteriaceae; genus Lacinutrix; species Lacinutrix sp. WUR7. Next base: position 1,433,480 of record NZ_CP045067.1, read on the forward strand.
GAAATTAGATTTTACTTTTAAAGACCAGTTTTCGGTTAGGTATTCAAATAATTCTTGAAGTTTTTCATTTGCGATGTCCGAAAACTTAACAACTCTTGACATACTATCTATGTTTTTTCATGATAGTTTCATAGTCAGTAACTTTGCCTTCATTTATTTGATGTAACCCTAATTCAATTTCAGATTGTTGTTCTGCTGAAAGATCATCCCAAAAGTCATTTTTTTCTTTTTTGAAAATTTGCTTTATGGATTCAATAATTTTAGGGTTATCAGTATTTAATAACAATTTTACTAATTCTATTTTTTCAGCTTGAATGTCCATCTTATAGCGTATTATAAACAAAAATAAGAATTCTTTTTCTTAATTAGTTTGCTTCGTATTTTCTATTTAAGTTTTCTCTTTATTTTCTTAATATATTTTTCTAATTCCTCTTGATCTGGAACCGTTGTAATCTCTTTAGTTTGTGCAGTTTCAAAAGCGTGTAAAGCTGCTGTATAAAACCCTTTTTCGTAATAGTATTTACCGACAAGATAATATACTTCCCAATATTCTGGGTTTAGTTGGATGGTTTCGGTAAGTTTTTCTATAGGAATATGTGCATCGTCACCAATAGCATGTTGTAATTCTTTACTAGAAATACGATATGCTTCATAATTTCTATATGCTTCGGTAAACTGAAAAGCATCTGCTTCTATTGTTAATTCGGGTTTCGAAAGATTTAACTTGGCTGCAGAATCCGTACTGAAAACTTCATCTAAATCGTAAGCTACAAATGCGCCTAATTGATACGGATTGGAAGAAACCCAAACTTGATGTTCTTCAGGTTTAAAAACAATACCATGATGTGCTAATAACTGATTTAAGGCTTTTTCATTACCATAACCAATAGCTTTGTCGTGCAAACCTTCTTTGTTTCTTAAAATGTCTACAGCATCTTGAACGTTTAATTTTTCGGTAGCACCTAAAAGTTCTTCCAAACGCTCGTAACGATATTGCGAATGGCTTTCTGCAATCGCTTTTAAGTTATTCTTGTCTTCCGCGTAAGCGTCACTTTGAAAATGGTTGGTACAAATAAGTTGGTTGGTATTTGCTACTTCGTAAACCCCAAAATTCTTTGGCGAAACTTCTATAGTAACGGCTTTTTTGTCTTTTGCACTACCAACAAAAATAGATTCAGACACAAAAACTTGTCGTTTTTTAGCAATAGCTACCGCTTCTTCCAGATTGGTTGCATACTGTAAAATTTCACGATTTAAAATAGAAATCGGTGTTTTGGCAATCCACGGAATTTTAGATTTCCCAGCATTTATAGTAACTGTTAGTCCGTGTTCATTCATTCCCGAAACCACACCAATCATTCCTGGCCAAGTTACCGACATAAATTTGTAGCCTTCGGTAGGATTTACAAACGCTATGATTTTGTTTTTTGCGAAATCATCGCCAGCGTAGAAATCGAGATTTCTTCCAATTAATAATTGTCCGTCTTCGGTTTTATCTCCCCAAGCTGCAAAAGAGGAACAGCCAACCAGCATTAAGTCTTGCATGGCGTGACCAATATCGTGCGCACCATGCAGATACATGACTCTTAAATAGTTTTCGGCAATATGATTGTAATCGTTGGACGCGTATTTGGAGAGTCCGAGAATCTCCGACTTATATGCTTCCGGAATATGTAAATACATTTTTCGGTTATAGAATGCCAAAACCTTACGCAGTAAATATTGCTTGAATTTAGAAGGTACTAAATCGTCAATCTTACTTAAAAAAGCATTCTCTTGTATTTTGAATAAATCTTCGGTTAGCAAACCTGTATTTAAACCAATTTGATAGGCATTTCCTTCCACAAAAAGTTCATAAGAACCATATTCATTTTTTGCAAAACTGTTGTTTCCAGAAGTGAATGTAGAATCGTTAATCGTTATTTTTTCAGAAATTGTAGCATCATAACCGCTAACATCTGGTACATCATGAATAGACTTGGAGATACCACAAGAAGTGAGTACAGCAAAAAGTACAACAACTAAAAACGAAGGATAACTATTAAAATTTTTAATCTTCATGGCTGTTAGATTCTAAAATCTTATCTAATAAATAATCTTTACCAAGAATTTCGGAACAGGTAATAATAGCACTTATAGTTACTCCTAAAATACCATGCATGTTTAAACTTTGTCCTGTGAAAAATAGATTTTTTATTTTCGTTTTAGGCGATAAATGCGAGTGTAAAGGTTTGTTTACATCTTTTACATACGCATACATAGAACCACGATTACTACCAATATAATCTCTGTAGGATAATGGTGTTGAGGTGTAATATTCTTCAATACAATCTCTTAAATCAGGGAATTTCTTCACCAACTCATCAATCAATGTTTCTGCTTTTTGGGTTTTAAACTGCTCGTAGGTTTGCCCTCTTTCGTTTTTATTAGCAACGGTATTATGCGTGTCTTCCCAAGGTTTTACTTCGTCATAATTCATATAGGTCATTACCGCAATACTATCGCCATAACCATTAGAATTTTTCTTAATTCCCATGGACATCATATAACCTTCTGGCCAACTTTCTTGTGTGTAGTTGTGCGAATCCCAAACCTTGCTAGAATCTTTAAAATGGTAGAAATTTTTGTTTTGGTACTTAAAACTATTCGGTTTTAAAACCAGATATAACGTGAAAGCAGCAATGGTGCTTTCAATTTTTTCAATTCTGTTGGTATACGATTTTCTAAACTTATTTTCACCTACCATTTTTACGGTAAGTTTCGGTTCTATATTTGAGATAAATAAATCGCCTTTAATTTCAATTCCTTTGGTGGTGGTTGCCGAAGTAATTAAACCGTCCTCAAAGCCAAATGTAGAAACTTCATGATGTTTGTATACTTCTCCACCTTCCGCTTTTAAGCGTTTAACAAGTACTTTGGTAATCTGACTTCCACCATTTACACAACGATACGAACTCTGGATATACGAGTTTGTAGATAAGGCATGTACAAAAAATGGTGTCTTATTTTGGTCACCAGCATACAAATAATTAGAGCCAGCTAAAACGGCTTGAAGCTTTTTATTACTTGTAAAGGAATTAATATATTCTTTTGCTGGAAGCTGAAAAATCTCTGCATCATCATAATAAGGTTTTCCTTTTTCAAGAGAATATAAAGGGAATTTCTGACACGTAGCTTGTAGTTTATCACAATACATTCTAATGCCTTTTTCCTCTTCAGGAAAATCTTCTAATAAGTTTTTTATGAAGTTATCATAGCCTTGCGCATGTTTATATTCTTTTGGATCACCATCAAAAGAGATAATATCAAAACCATCTTCATCCATTTTATGAAGCTGTATGCCGTCTAAGATATCAATATATTTAAAGTATTGGTGTAGGTTTTGCCCTTTGCTTAAACCACCAATATAATGCACTCCTGTATCAAAAATGGTTTTGTTACGTACAAAGGTTTGTAGGTTTCCACCGTATTGATTGTTCTTTTCTAAAACACAAACACTCTTTCCTTCTTTAGCAAGAATGATTGCAGAAACCATTCCTGCAAGACCACTTCCAACTATTACAACATCATAATGTTCTTTGTACTTCAATATTTTATTTTTTTAAGATACTAAGAGTATCGTTTTCTATTTCTACTTTAAAACCTAAGGATTTTAAAGTTTCAAGATATAAATTTCGGCTGTCTTTTAATAATACAAAAAGATTTACAGTATTTGCTATGTTTTTTATTTCATTTTCTGAAATACCTTCTAGATTAAGTATAGCAACATTAGCCTTGTTTTGTAATGTTTCTTCTATAGAATTACAAACCGAAATTTTATAATGTGTATTTGGTATATAGCTGTTTTTAACGATTGCTCTTTCATTTTCATCTTGAATAAAAGTGAAAATTTTCCTGTCTGGATGATCTAAAGCCAATAAGAAATCTAGTTGTCCGGAATCTTTAGAGAAATGAATAATACTAGCTTTTTCGTCTAAAGTATTTAAAACCGCTCTGTAATTTTTTGCGTTGGTCTTTAAGTCGGCTTTTACTTTATGATAAAGCGCATCCCCTTTATATCTAAAATCTTCTAAAACAATGCGATGGAAATAGGTTTCGTGTTCTAGTTCTTCACGAAGCAGGTTAAATTCCTTCTTAAAATACGCACTAATGCTTTTTGTTTTTTCTCTAGAGGTTGTACCGAAACTTAAGTCTTCCGCAGGAATTCTATCTAATATTTTTATAGTAAGGTGCTCTCTTTTTATGATGAAACTTCCTTTTGGTAGGACTTCTGAATTCCCATGAATAAGTATAGGAAGAATATCTAGATTTAATTCTTCGGCTAAGAAAAAAGCACCTTTATGAAAGCGTTTTATCTTGTTGGTATAGGAACGTGTTCCTTCTGGAAAAGCCATTAAAGAATAGCCTTGTTCTAATTTGGTTTTTAAATGGGAAACACCGCCATCAATACCGTTAGAAACTGGATAGAAACCAGCCATTTTTACAGTTCTACCAAAAACAGGCGAGTTGTATACCCAATCGTTTACCAAGAAAATAATTTTTGGAGACTGCATACCAATTGCTAGAATATCTAGAAAAGAAGTATGGTTAGCGATGATTATTGCCTGCTTTTTAAAGGTTTCGTTATTTAGATTTAGTGTTTTTACTTTAACAAATGGATTGGTAAAAAATACAGATCGCATAAACTTAGAAAGCACTTGATGAAACCATGGCATTTTAATTTTTTTGGAAAGCGGAATAAGTGGAAATACTATTGCAGCTATTATTCCTAAAACAAATCCACCAATACCATAATACCCAAAAGAAAAAAGTGCATGTAATAATAAATGAAAGGTAATTGGTCTTTTGGTTTTGCTACCAATAAATAATTTAAAAAGTAATGGTTGTACACTAAACGAAATGAGCAACGCAGACAAAATACCAATGATAGAAACCAAAGAGATAGAATGTAAGGCTGGATGCTTTGCGAAAATTAAAACGCCGACTCCTAAAATAGTAGTTATAACCGACAGGATAATAGAGGTTTTATGTGTTGGTAAAGCTGCTTCTCCAGTCTTATATTCGTGCAATAAACCGTTGGTGATAAAGATGCAATAGTCAATTCCTAAACCAAAAATAAAGGTAGAAATAATGATATTGAAAATATTAAATTGAATACCAAATAATCCCATCACACCAAGCGTTGCCAACCAAGTAAGCGCAATTGGTATTGCTGTCACTAATGTTAAAGAAATGCTTCGATAAAAGAGTAACAACAATAGTAAAACTACAATAGAAGAATATAAAACCAAACGATTAAAGTCCGTTTTAAGATTCCCTAAAAAGGTTTCATTCATGTGTTTTCTATCTACAACAATGGTTTGTTTAAAATCTTTAAAAGTATCTACTAAGTTTTGCGTGTTTTCATCTTGTACTTTGACTAAGGTGGTAACGGTAGAGAAATCGTCTTTGGTTGTAATATAATCTTCCGTAGAAATGGTTTTTAAAGCTTTAAAATCTGCAACAGAAAGTGGTTTAAATCTATTTTCTAAATGTGCATAAAAAGCTTTAAAAGTAGTTGGCTTAAACCCTAGAGTTTTTCCGCTTTCAATTAAGTTTTCTTTTGTGTTTTGTATGTTTTGGGTAGTCCAAAAATGATTCCATGCGTTAATTTTTTCATTTTGGATGACTTCCGATTGCACCAAAGAACCAATAGAGCTAAACTGGATAATATTATTCTTTTGTTGCAATCCTTTTAATATTGGAAAAATAGCATCATTCACTTGTAATGCTTCTTGTTCTGTTTTTCCGTAAGCAGCCAAATACACCGATTTGGAAGAGATATTAGTCAGCGCATCCAGTCTTTTTTGCGCATCTATTAAGGCTTGAGGCTCAAAATTAAGGGTATTTAAATCTTTATTAAAAGTCACTTTATTATAGGTAAAAGCACTAATACTTATCAGAATGGCCAAAGCAATTAAAACCCATTTGTTTTTATGTAAAGGATACGATGCAACCCGATCTATAATGTTTTTTTTGTCCGTTGTTTCAGCTTTTGTACGATACACTTGCGGAATAAAAAGCAGCGCAAATACCGAAGCACCTAAAACGCTAATTGCAGCAAAAATCCCCAAATCTTGTAATGCTTGCGACTCTATAAAAAGCAGACATAAAAAGGCTAGAGCAGTCGTTAAGCTACTCATTAAAATAGGTTTTGTGATTTCTGTATATAACTGTTTTACATTGTTATTACTGCGAATATGTGTAAGAATATGCAATGCGTAATCTAAAGTAACCCCAAGAAGTACAGAACCAATTCCTAAGGAAATAGCAGAGATTTTACCACGAATTAAATATAGTAAACTAACTGCTAAAAGGGCACCTAAAACGGTTGGTGTAAATAGGATTATAGGCACACTAAGTTTTTTATAAAACAGAATTAGAATCAGCAATAATACCGTAATTGCAATACCAACGGTAAGCTGAATATCTCTTTTTATTTGCTTGGCGTTTGCGACAGCAATTAGTGCTCCACCAAAATATTCTCCAGTTACTTTGTCTTGAAAAGTAGTGTTAAGCTGTTCTTGTAAAGCATATAAGTTATCTGCAAAAGTTGCATTTTCTGCAGTTTCACTAGAGGCGAAAGTTGGCGTAATAAAAAGCAGTACGTTGTTTTTGTCTTTGCTAATTATAAATCCGTTGTGTAAGGTGAAATCGTCCCCAAAACTGAGTTCTTGTAATTTCTTTAAAGCGATAAAAGATAAACCCAAAGGATCTTTTAATATGGTTTCTTTTGCTACAAAACCAGAAGGTGAAATCAGGGTTTTATAATTGGCATTTGTAGTCTTTTGGATGCTATCTTTTTCTAGCTTTTGCTGAATGGTTTGATAATCGTTTTTATCTAAAAATAGTGGTAGATTTTTGTAGACAAAATCTAAGGTGTTCATGACATCTTCATCTGCAACTTGTCCTTGAATGTCTTTTATATATGCTTCGGAAGTATTAGAAATACTATCAATAAATGCGGATGCATATTGCGTTAAATCGTCAGTGTTTCCGTTTTCTTTACGCTGAATATTGACAATTATCTTATCGGCAAAGTTAACCTGTTTTAATACTTTTTGTGCTTCGGAAGATTTTTCGCTTTGCGGAATAAGTTTGGTAATATCTTCTTCAAATTCAATATTAGAAGCTAGAAAAAACAAGCCAATAATTAACGCTAGCATAACACCAATGCTCAATGGTTTTTGAGCGGCAATACGCTTGTATATATTGTAAAACAGCCTATCCATTTTGTAGTGTTATGTTCTTTTTGTTAAAAAAGGAAAAGAGTATAAAGCTAATGATGCCAAATAAGATAGCAGTAATAGTAGCTAATGTAAAACTACCAATGATGTATGTTTTTAGATGTTCTGTAATATCGAAACTATTTTTAAACATATCTAAAGTATAATTGTAATCTACACCTAAAATGGCTTGTCCTACTTTAACGCTTCCGTATAATATAAACGGAATAAAAGGAGGTAAGCTCACGTTAGAAAAACCAAAAGCAATCACTTTATTTAGTTTAAATAGTATGGCTAGTGAAATTACAAGTAAGGTTTGAAATCCCCAAAGCGGAGATATGCCAATAAATACGCCTAGTGCAACAGAGGTCGATTTTTTTAAAGGCGAATCTTGATGTCCTAAAAAGTCTTCGACAAAGAATCGTTTAATTCCTTTTTTTTTTAAATTCCGAAATAAATTTCTTGGCTTTATATAAAATGCTAGAATGAAAATTAAGCAAGTATTTAAAATGCTAATTCTGGTAAAATCTTTAAAAGGCCTGAAGTGTGAAACACGTTCATTTTCATCATACAATACTTTTATAGGAATGTTTTTTACTTCTACATCATTCCATGCAGATTTAACGATGACTTCAATTTCAAATTCGAATTTCTTCGTGTAAAACTTTAATTTTTCTAAAGCTTTTAACGGATACATTCTAAAACCAGATTGGGTATCTGTGAGTTTTATTCCGGTTTCAAACCAAAACCAAAAATTAGAAAATTTATTACCAAAGCTACTTTTTCCAGGAACGCCTTCTTGTTCCATGTTTCTTGCACCAATAAGTAATAGGTTTTTATTTTCGGCTTGTTCTAAAGCTTCCACAAAAATGGGTATGTCTTCCGGAAAATGTTGTCCGTCAGAATCTATAGTTATTGCATAATCGTAACCTAAAGTTGTAGCTTTTATAAAACCTTGTCGTAAAGCATTCCCTTTACCTTGGTTTTGTGGTACCAAAATATGTTGTAATTGGGTATAGTTTTCTAAGATTTGAGAAGTGCTATCTGTAGCCCCATCATTAATAATAATAATGTTTTTTGTGTATTGCAAAACACCATCGATCACACGTCTTAAGGTGCGTTCGTTGTTGTATGTTGGAATTAACACACAGATTTTCAGATTGTTTATTTTATTAAATAATAGCTCGTTATTCACTTAAGAAAGTGTTTTCTTTTTACGAGTCTAAAATTAATGTTTTTTCTTCACCACTAAAAGCAATAAGTAGTAAAATGTAGTATTCTGATAAATTAAAATAATTTCTTAAAAGATTCCTCTCCTTTATCCAGTAAGAGTTTGTTGTAATGTTTTAAGGCATTTAAAATGGTTTGACCATTTTGATAACTTTCCACACGCATAATTAATTTATGCTTGTCCCATTTTTTCTTTTTTTCATTCACCATTATAGAGGTCCATATATTAATGTACGAAAGCTTATCGGATCTTTTAGATATTTTATCAAACCTATAAACGTTAGAGAAATCATATAAAAAACCATTGTTTGCAGGTTTTGTGCCTTTTCTGTTTGTGAAAATTAATCTTAAATAATCTCCTTCAAAAGTTGCTATGTAGCGTTGTTTAAAATTATCTTCTTCAAAACCATATTTGTTAATATACTCTAAGATAATTTCTTTGGTTTTTTCTAAGGAATATTCCGGTATTTCCAAATTACTAAACGTATCTACACTTCCATTATTAAATACAATTTTGCTTACTTTATTTTTTTCAATAAAATAATCTGGACCATCTAAGTTTTCTTGCTTTTTATATTTAATTTTTTCAGTTCCTACTTCTTCTACTTTAGCTTCAATTTCTTCTCCATTATTTGTGGTAATAATATCTTGCGAAAATGCATTTAAGGCCATTAAAAAGATAAGTAAAGTAGAGATATGTTTCATATTATAAGTTGGATTTTTCTTCATCTGTAAAGGCTTTAGACTGTAAAATATAGTCTTTTATGTGTTTTTTTAGTGCAGAATATTTTATGTTACTAAATTGTTTTAAGATAAAGAGTTTGTCTTCTTCTATGTTGCCTTTGTATTTTAAAAGCTTTGGTGTGTTTTCTTGAATACCTAATCGTATAAAACGAACTTCTATATTGTTGGGTGCTTTGCTAATGGCATATTCTACTAAAGTAACACCTTCTATAAAATCTTCCTTTTTATCTTTTAATGTTTTAGCATGTTTGGCAACTAATGCCATTGCAGCTCCTTTGTATGCTACAAGTTCTATCTTATCTTTTTTAGTAACTGTTGCTAAAGAGGCATTAAAAGCTTCCGTTTTAGTCTTGTCTTGTGCTGCTAATTTGTAGGCATCTCTTACAGCTTCTAAATTTATAGACTGTAGATTTAAGCTTACTGCCGTTATTAGTAAAATTATTAGTTTCATTTTTAGTTTTTAGAAACCTACAAGGCCCTTAAAAGCTTGCAAGTTATTTCTCTATAAAGTTACTAGTCAATTTTAATGCCACAGTTTCATCAAACTTGGTAGTGTTTTTTACTTTAAAACCATCTTCGGTTTCACTAATGTCTAGTGTAAGTACTAGATCTGGTGTTTTTTCCGGATTAATAATTGCCATAAACTTGATGTTGCTTGAGGATTGCATGATTAGTTTTTTACCAACGACACCTTCTGTTAACTCTTTAATAATTTGCATCATGCAAACTCCTGGAGTTACTGGGTTTCCTGGAAAATGTCCTTTAAAGATCTCGTGATCTTTGTTAATGGTAATGTTTGCAGTTGCCAATTTATCGGCAACTGCTACATTATTTACGGTATAAAAATCTTTTAATTGCATATTGTTTACATTTTACTAAAATCAAACTTGTAAGTTACGCCAAACTGAATAACACCATTTAATGCATTATCTCCATTATAGAAATCGTCATCATCTTCATCATAATAATCGTAATAGTCTTCTCTAACATCGATTAAACCTTGTTTGTATCTTACTTCTAATCCTAAACCAAAAGGGAACTCATAACCAATACCTCCAAATAATGAAAAGTCTATAGGTGTAGCATCGTTATAATGATCAGAATTTACTAAAATATCTAAACTTGGTCCAACAATTAAATTAAGACCAATGTCTTTTATAGGAAAAAATTTGTTTGCAATATTTAAACTGATGTAATCTAAATCTAAATCCTCTTTTACGGTACGATAATTATCAGTGAAAAAATCATATTCTTTATATTCAAAAGTTGCACCCTGACTAGAATAAGCTGTTTCTATTTGTAATTCGTAAAAACTTGAAAGATGAAGGTTTACAAATAAACCTCCTTGAAGACCTAATTTAGTAGTTGATTCATCAACATTAGAAAGGTTTGCTAAGTTGAATCCTGCTTTTACACCAGGACTTACAGTTACTTGCGAAAACGCTGTTGTGCTAGCAATAATAAGTGCTAAGCTTAAAATAATTTTTTTCATTTATTTGTTGTTTTAGGTGTTAATTTGAGGTTTGTAAAGTATAACTTTTAGTTCTTTTTAAGAAGAATTTTATCATCATAGAATGAATATGCTTCATCTAAAAAGGCAACCATGTCTGGCCAGTTGGCAGCTGGCTCAAAATAGTTTTTATAATACTTATTGGTTTTAATAGTTAAAACGTTATCGGTAACAACAGCTTCACTACTAAATCCGCCCGTTTGATTTTCTACGTTTTTATTCAATTTTTCTAAGCCTTGCACCGAATATCCTTCCGGAATGATTAGCGATATATTATTGGTATAGGATCTTGGATAGGTCATATAGATATTGTTGTCACGTTGTTTGTGTTCTTCATCTATATGTGCTTGTCCGCCAATAAGTTTTCCAATTAATAAGATATAATTTTTACCAGCTTTTCTAATAAGATCCTCTTTTAAGGTGAATGCTTCTTCAAATTCTAAAGGATCTTCCACACCAAAACGACCATTGTTTAGTACGTTAAAAGTGTAATCCTCAATTTCTAGATCGTATTCGCTAGCCGTTTGTTTTTCTAATTCTTCTAGTTGTTTTTCCTTTTGTTTGTCTATTAAACTCTTGTATTCTTTCTTGTAACGTAGTCTGTCTTTTTCCTTTTTAACTTTGTCTAAAACAGGTTTGGTTCCATATTTTTCATGGTCTTTATAGATATAATCATAAAAATTTAATCGATCCTTTTGTGCATCTATTTTGTTATGTCCTGTTGTTGCAGATACTCTTTTTATTTGCATACCAGAAAAATCTTCTTGTAGTGTAATAGCAATAGATTCTGTAGTGTTATTTATTTTATGATTGGAAGCTGGTAAATCTGTTAATTGAATATCTTCAATATGTTTTCTGTCTACTACTTTTAGTGCATATGCTTTAGAGTTTTCAAGTAAAGGAGCTATTTGATTCACTGTTGAAAACTGATTAAAATGTTCTATATATAAAGGGTTTTCGGTTAGAATCTTTAGTACAAAATCTACGTTATCTTCTATTAATAAATCTTTAATTGGTCCGTTGTATCTTTTGGTACCAATTAAGATTTCGTAATCTATTTTATTGTCTTTTAAAAAGGCTGCAAAGAACTTGATGAACTGCTCGTCAGAATTAAAAATTATCGGGTTTTTGTAATATCCATAAGGATACATAATCTTGCTTTCGTCTACCACAAAGGCTTCTACATAATTGGTGAAGTATTTATGACGAATAAAATAAAAGGCTTCTTTTACCTTTTCTTCTTCACTTGTAAAATCTTTGTCTTTTAAGAATCTTTCTAGGTCTCCAAGATTTCCAAAAGGACGAAATTTGTCTTCGTATAGATTAAAAATTTCTTCTTTTTTAATATTCGTTTTTATGGTAGTAACTTCTTTAGGCATAAAAGCATCTGCTTTTTTTTCATGCTTTCTTGTTCGAGCAAATAAGACTTGAAATTTATAAGCAGGAAGTTCTACTAATGGATAAAACCATCTAGGAAAATCATTAGAAGCTACATTTTGCATGGTAAAACCATAAAGTCTGGTTTTGCTTTCTTTAGAAAGTGCTTTGTAGGTTTCTAATTCTGGTGCATTATTATAAGTGTTTAAACTAACAAAGAAATCTTTTTCGGTTTCTAAAGAAAATTTAAAATCTAAAATAGGATAATGTTCTCCAACAATATCTTCTACATCATCAAATTGATACAAATCGTTTTCACTTACAATAATATTGGAGTAGAAGTAATAATCTAAAACATCTCCTTTTTCCAGGTTCGGAATTGCTAGTTTGTTTTCGTCTTCTTCTTTGATTGCTTCGTTGTCTACATCAATTTCTATTTCTTCACCACTTGGTTTAATAATTTTAACACCTAGTATAAATGTGTTTAATAAACCTTCGATGTGCTTGGTTTTTTGAAATTTAAATTCGGAAAAATCCTTAACAGCAACTTGGTCTAACAACTTAATTTGCTCGTGTTCTATTTTTGTGTATTCTATACTATTATGTGGTCTGTTGTAGATATATTTTACTTCTCTATATAATATAACTGCAGATTGATCTTCTAAATCACTTGGTATAGTAATGCTATTGAAATCTGTTTTCTCGCTCCAAATGTATGCTTTGACACTAGCTTCTTTTTTTAAATGCTCTTTCGATTTTTTTTGTGCGAAAGTAGGTGCGCTCATTAAAAATACTAGTATTATAAGTAATGCTTTATTCATATTCATTAAGACTTGGTTAATATTATTTGCTCGTTGTAAATAGCGTTTAATTTTGTTATAGCATCGTTCCATGCTTCAAAATCGCTAGTAGTAATCGTTGCGTTTTTTATTTCGAATTCCTTTTTATACACAATGTAATCTGCTTCTTTTTGTAAAGAAACAGCTATTTTAAAATTAGCATTATCTATACTAAAAGATTCTGGTAATGTAGAAACGCTATACGATACTGGAATTTTTAAACGCATTTCTGTAATAACATCTTTCTTGTAGGCAAAGTTGTAATTGGTTTGTCTTTCTTCAAAAGCATAGTTGTCAAATTCTTTATAAAAATCTAAATCAATATACATTTCATTGTCGAATGACGAAACTGCTTTATTGTGCTTTAAAGCGTATTTTACATCAATTTCTGCTTCTCTGTTCTCCAGATTAGAAGTTTCTATGTCACTAACCAAAACGTTTCTGTTGTAGCTAGCCAGGTAGTCTTTTAAGGCTTCTTGTTTTTTGTTACTTTCTAAATTATTGAAGTTGTATAAAAAATCTGCTCTACTTTCTCCTTGATACTTTCTGCTAGCTAGTCCTTCTATTTCTTCGTTTACAATACTTGCATTAAATAAAAAATACTCCTTGTTTTTTTTAGAGGTACTGGTTGGTACTTCTTCTAACAAAAAGGAATCGTTGTTTTCTATCATGCTCTGTTTTCCTTGAATTCTTTCGGCATATTCGCCAAAAGCACTAAATTTTTCGGTAGGATCTAAAAATATTTTTTTCCCATCTTTAAACAAGGTACAAATCATGTGATTATCTACAGCTAACGATGGCGTACTGTAATTGTATGCAATTCGTTTGGTACCAATCCACGTTAATCTCGCGTCAAAACCAGCAATAACCAGCATTTCTTTGGCTAAATTTGCCATTCCTTTACAGTCTCCATATCTTTTTGTTAATACATTTTCTGCAGTTTCTGGTTTAAAACCAGCAATGCCATCTTCAAAAGCAATGTATCTAATATTGTCTTGAATCCAATAGTAGATGTTTTTAATTTTCTCTTCGTCTGAAGTAGCATCTTTAGTTAACTCGGTTACTTTTTCATTTAACACTTCACTTTCGTGACTTATATCTTTGGTTAAAGACTTATACCAAGTATATAAATCTTTAGTTTTGTTAAAAAGGATTTGTTTTTCGCCTTTCGATGTGAAATCTTTCGCTAGTAATAGTATATGCGGATAAATATAACTTGGTCCTGGAGAACCTTTTTCATCATAATAAGCTTCTATATTTGCTGTTGTATAGGTGATGATTTTTTTGTCACCGACTTGCTCTTCCGTTTTTTGAATGTCGAAATTCTCAAAATTCTTTTCAAATAATTCTATGTTTAACCAATCTGGAATTTCAACAACAATCTTTCTACTTACACTAGGATATTCGCTAGTGAAATAAACACTTGTAAAATATTTAATGTCTTTGGTGTGTTTTATCGATTCGAAAAAATACGTGTAACCTTGTGTTGGGAAATCGACATTAGCAAATTTTACACGAGCATCATTATGGAATAAATCGTTATCTGTATAGGAAATATCCTTACTAAGAAGACGTGCTTCCTTTTTGTTTCTATAATAGAATTGAAATTTTTGAATTTCGGATTCGCCATCATAAAAAACAGGTTTTTGAATATCAGATCGAGAGTTGATATTCATTAAATGCTCTGTGGTGTAATTGTTTACAGCAACTTTATTGTCTTCTATAGAAAAAGTAATTAGGTTATCACTTTCTAACAAAACAATATCTTCTTCGTCATAAAGACTTCTTAGTTCTTTTGCTTTTGAAATATCTTCTGGCGTTGGGTCCATTTTTTTCTGACAGTAACCAATAAACGGAAGCAGCAAAATGATGAAAACTATTTTTTTCATTTTGTAATAGATTTGAGGTTGATTTTCAACTTAATATTAGAGTGAATGATCTCTATATGTTGTGCAATATTATCATTTAAATCGGTAAACAGAAATCTTACTTTTTCTTTATGGCTATTTGCTCTAATGATTTTGCGGATTTCTGGGGATTCAAAGTAATAGTATGTCTTATTGTCTAAGCGCGTTTTTTTTATGATTTCATCAGTAATAGTATAGGTCTCTTCAGCTATTAAATGCTCCGTAATTAAGACTTTAAAATCTTTTTTTAATACATTGATTAGTATCTTTTTATTGAGATCGTCTAGAATGTAATTTACGGTAAACGCGTCTTTATTGAAACTAAAATCGAAAAGCTTGTTACCCATTTCTGTGGTAAAAACAATTCTATGGTGTTGGTCTCCAATTTTTTTGACAATAAAAATACCACCAAAAGCATTATCATAGACTTCTATATTGGCTTTGTAAATATAATCTTGATTGGGGTTGGCAAAATACGGATTGCTAATATTGCTAGTTACAGTAGTTGCTACAAAGTTGTTTTTTTTAGGAAACGATGCACAGCCAAAAAAGATAAAGCATATACTAATTAGTAAATATCGCATTATCTAAAGTTTGGTTTAGTACTTTATTGCTGAATACTATTTTGGTATAATCTTGTGAAGGTTCTATCATTTTTACTTCAATAACATCTCCTTTTGTGTTGAATGTAATATGGAATGCATTGATGTATTTGGCGAATTTTTTGTCTCTCGGGCTAAAATAAACCAAGCTATTTTGGTCTTTATGGAAGTATTCTATAGTAAATTCTGCTTCATCAAACATATCACCTTTTACACTGCTAATAATAAGTTTGTTTAGCTGTTTAAACATTTTGTTGCTTCCAATATCCACATTGCTTTTGTTGCCTTCATCATTTATGAAAAGGGTTTCATCTTTAAATAAAACAGCATACTTAAAAGGATGGATATATTCCCATTTAACAACATCTGGTGCTTTAAAAGCTAGTTTTCCAGAGGTTTCAATGTCATTATCTAAAAAGTCTAAATGTTTGTATTGTATAAAATCGCTAGAAATGGTTTGCGTAGTGCTTGCCAGTGCTTTTACTTTTGTTTTTAATGCCGTTGCTTCCTGCGTACTCATTTGGGTTTGTGCTTGTGTCGCAAAAATGGTAAAAAAAAATATATATACTAGTTTACGCATACGCTTTTATATGAAATAGGTTATCTATAGTAACAGACGTTATCTTTTGTTCTTGTAAAAATAACAATAACTGTTCCAAAACAGCAATTGTTTTATCGCTAGTATCGTGTAATAGAATAACATCGCCTTTTTTTAGGTTTTTGGTTACTCTATTAAAAATTCTTTTTTCTGTGATATTTCTGGTGTCTAGTGAGCGTTTGTTCCAACCAACTGGCTGTAGCTTTGTTACTTTTAAAGCGCGTTTTATTCTTGGATTAGTAACTCCAAAAGTGGGTCTGTAAAGTTTCGGTTCTAAACCAATTTGCTGGGTAATTATGGAATTGGTTTGTTGTAATTCTTCAAGGACTTCTTCCGTAGAAAAGAACCCAAAACGAGTACTATGTGAATAGGTGTGATTTCCTATAGTATGGCCTTGTTCTATAATACTTTTGAAGATTTCCGGATGCATTTCTATGTTTTTTCCAATACAGAAAAAGGTAGCTTTTGCATTATATTTTTTAAGAAGTGCTAAAACTTTTGGTGTGTATTCTGGGTTTGGACCATCATCAAAAGTAATAGAAACTTGATTTTTATCGATGGATGGATTTGAGATTAAAGAGGTAAAATGATAATTCCAACCTATTAATGATGAACCTGCAATAGTAATTAGAAACCAAGTAAATAGGAATAAAATAATAAACCAAAACGAAAAATTATAAAAGCTGTAAGCAATGAACAAACCAATAAGAATAAGGCTTGAAATTATATTTACAGATTTAAAATTTAGCATTGTTTTAATAGCGTGAAACTATGATTTTCTCCACGATACTGATTGTATAACAAGATGGTTTTAAAGGATGTTGTATTTGTATTATTGCCTTTAACAACCTCAGGAAGTGTTTGTGTTTTTACTATTTTGGAAGCTAACCAAAACCCAAAAGAAGAGGCCGTATTAAACTCACCAGATACATGTTTGTAATTGGCTTGTTGTGTATTTTGAAAACCTTTAGAAAGAGTATGGTAATACGTATCAAAATCTACATCACCATTGTTTCCAAGAATTAAAACATCGACATCTTCGATATTTAGATTATTAGCATTTAAAAAGGCGATTGCTTCTTGTAAAACTTCTGTTTCGGCTAAAGTATTATAGGTTTTAATAGAAGCTATTTCGGCATAGGTAGAAGCTTGCTTTTCGTTAGAAAGCACAAAGAAATTAGCGCCTTCACCAAAAACTGCTCCTTGTGTTTTAGAATCTAAAACTTCGGAAGTTTTAACAGCTTCCGTTTTAATATGATTAACAATTTTGTGAATCTTTGTGGTATGGTCTCCTAATTCATCTACACCACCAATTAAAATGTTCTTTTCTTCGTCTAGTTCTAATTGTAATTTGGCATCTAACAAAGCAGATTCAAAAGAATTACTAGCGTGTACATACGTAAAATTATAACCTTTACATTGCAGCTCTAAAGCTATTTGTCCGCCAACCGTATTGTGTGTCGATTGAATAAAAGAAGTAGGAGTAAGGTATTGCTCATCATTATCTATAATTGCACTTACAAACTTTTCAGAATCGCGAACACAACCCATTCCTGTTCCTGTAATAATGGCATCAACATTTTCTAAACCAGATTCTTGTACTGCGATTTTAGAAGCTACAACTCCCATTTTAATACCTTTTGCCATACGTCTTGCGGCAGCAGGTGGAATGTATTCTTTATAATTAGGATTAATTACGTCGATTACATTGGCTTCATAATCTTCTATTTCATTCAAAAATGAAGTATTATCAAATGTTTTTTGAGCAGATATGGAAGCGACGCTATTTATATAAACCTTCTTCATAATTATTGCTCTTTTGAAAATATTACGGTAGAACAATTTCCACCAAAACCAAAGGAATTAGACATTACAGATTGTAATTGCTTTTCTTTTAATTCTAATTGAGGTGTTATATTAAATTCCTTCATCTGTGTTTTAAAATTCAGATTTGGGTAAATGATATTGTTTTGTAATGCTAAAACCGAATATACGGCTTCAATGGCACCAGCAGCAGCCAAGGTATGCCCGGTGAAAGCCTTTGTAGAACTAAAGTCGGGAACCTTTTCACCAAATATTCTTATAATAGCTCTTCCTTCTGATAAATCATTATTACCAGTGGCAGTTCCGTGTGCATTCACGTAATCGATATCTTCGGCTTTGTAACCCGCAATATCTAAAGCTTTTTGCATAGCTAGGGTTGCTCCATCTCCGTTTTCGGAAGAAGCCGTTTGGTGGTATGCATCATTCGCATTACCATAACCTTTTACGTAAGCAAGTACTTTTTTGTTTTCTGCTTGTACTACTTTGTCGGATTCTAAGACTAAAAAAGCAGCAGCTTCACCAAGATTTAAACCTTTTCGGTTTTCATCAAATGGCGTGTTGTATGTGTCTGATAAAATCATCAAGGTTTTAAAACCGTTGATAGTAAATTTAGATAAGCAGTCTGTTCCGCCAACAATAACCCGATCTAGTTGCCCAGATTTTATTAATCGAGCGCCAAGCATTATGGAGTTTGCCGCAGAAGAACACGCAGTACTGATTGTAGTAACTAAGCTTTTTTCTATGCCTAATTGTTCTGCAATTTTCTGTGTGGAATCTCCAGCATGATGTCCGTCTATATATTTTCGACTAGCCTTATTTTCGAGATATTCGTAATAATAACGCTCTGTCATATCCATTCCACCAACACTTGTTGCCGAAATTAATCCTGTTTTGTATGCGTTTATATCTGTAATTCCAGCATCTTGGATAGCTTGTTTTGCAGCTACTGAACCAAGAAGTGCGGTTCTAGAATAATTATTATCTGAAGTTAAACCAAGTTGTTGCTCTAAATTTTCATTAGTGAAATCAATCTCACCAACCATAATATCATTCACATGATTGGTTTTAATTTTAGAAACTCGAGAGATTCCTTTTTTACCATGAATAAGTGATTGGTAATTTTCTGCAACATTGTTTCCAATGGCAGATATAATTCCCATTCCTGTTATAGCAACTCCTTTACTCATATTAATTTCCTGTAAAAGCAGGAATTGTTTTTTAAATATTGTTATTTTTTTTGCCACGAACCTATTTACTTGTAGACAGATTTACGAATAATTTTCAATAAATTATACGCAAGTATTTGGCTTTGTTCTGTCACTAGAGTTTATAATTATTCGCTCTAGATAGAGATTCCTTCCTTCGCAGGAATGCTATGTTACTTAGATCTGTTTTCTGTGATGTATGCAGCCATTGTATTAATAGACTCAAAAATAGAACGTCCTTCTTTTGGGTCTGTTAATTTAATACCATAACTTTTATCTAACATTACAATTAGCTCTAAAGCATCAATAGAGTCTAAACCTAAACCATCACCAAAAAGCATATCATCATCTGCAATATCTGCAATAGTCATATCTTCTAAGTTTAATTGCTCAATAAGGTTTTCTTTTAATTCTTTTTTTAATGCGTCCATACTATGTGTTATATAATTTTATTATGTCTTGTTTATTATGTTTGTTTGCGCCTTCTGTTGACACTAAATATAAAAATGCTTCGTAGTTGTCATCACCATTAAATTCTACCCAACCACAAAGTACTTGTTCTGCTTTGTTGCTTGATAATAAACTATTTGAGTAGGTTAACAAATGTTCCGCATTTAAGTTTTCAAAGATAAAAAAACTATTTTCAGAATACAGCTTATATTTTATACTTATCTCACCAATACAAATATTTGGTAATGTGTATACAAAAACGGCAGGACTAGGGAAGTAGCTTTCTTTATTTTGAATGGATTCTTGATGTTTTCGGTCCGTATCTAAACTAGAGGCTTTGTTAGAAAACACAATAGCTATATTATTTTCTTCTTCTGGGTTTAGGTTTTCGTTTTTCAATAAAACATCTGCAGCCAAAAAAGCAAGTTTACTTAAATTATCCATTTTAAAAAACTTTGGATATTTCGTGCTTTGGTCTTTGTATGCTGCTTTTATAAAGGTTACAAACGAATCTTCTTTGTCTTTATATACCACAGAGCCGTTTAAAGAAACTTGATTGTTCTTTATACTGCAATAGGATTTTATGTGGTAATTGGTATCCATGTTTTACGCTTTACTAAAAGTGAACATGGTGTGGTATTCCCCAATTTCTATATCTTCATTAAGCTGTAATCCAGCTTCTTTTGCAATGTCTTTAAACTCTGTTGCTTTATACATTTTTGAATTACCATTGGCAATTACTGTAAAATAAAGCGATGTAGCTTCTAAAATAAATTTAGCGTTATCAAATTTTTGTCTGTCGGTAAAAGTTTCAATGATGATTAATTCTGAATTTTCATTCATAGAATGTACACATGTCTTTAGCACTTTTAGAATTTCTTTTTTAGAAAAACAATCTAAAAATTGACTCATCCAAATGGTTTCCGCATCACTAGGTATTGTTGGGTTGTCAGAAAGCCAATCAATTTCATGACCTTTTACTCTGTCTTGAAAACCTGCTTTTTCCACATTTGCTTTTGCTTTGTTTAATTGACCAGGAAGATCAATCATAGTGATATTAACATCGCTATTATAAGTACAGCATTTTACCGTGAATTTCCCTGTGTTTGCACCAATGTCGAATATTTTTTTACGATCCTTTTTGAATAATAATTCTAAAGCTTCGGTAAAAATATCGTCGGAATAATGATGGTCAAAATCAAACCAAGATTTTTGTTGTAGCGGTGTAAGTTTTGATAGGCCTTCGTAAACAGTAGGCCAATCACCAAGTTCTTTTAAACCTGTAGGTTTCCCTGTTTTAATGGCTTCGTCTAAATGAAATAATCCTTTATAGCAAACCTCATTGGTAAAATTAAGATTTACGTTAACGGTTTCATTATATGCTAAAAAATAACCAATAGTAGTAAGTTCATATTGTTCGGAATCGTTTTTTGAAACAATATCCGAACTTTCAGCAATTTCTAATAATACACCAACACCATATGTGCTAAGTTTTAATTCTTCAGCAATAGCTTCTAAAGTAATTCCTCCTTTTTTTCTTTTCTCGAAAATAAGATCGAAAATACCAAGTTTTCTTAAAGATACTGTTGCTTGAAACACAAAAGGCGCCATAGCAATTTTTTGTGCTTCTTGAATTGCGTCTATAGCTTTTATAGATTGGTTTGACATATTTAATTATTTTTTTGAAATAAGATTGCTGTATTACAGCCTCCAAATCCAGAAGCAGTTTTTAAGAATCTATTTATTTTTTTTTCGGTTGTTTTTGTGATTACGTTTATGGGTTGTGTTACTCCTAAAGTTTCAAAACCTAACGATCTATATAAGGTGTTGTTTTTTAAGGAATGCATACCAACAATGGTTTCTACTAAACCAGAAGCGCCTAAACTATGACCAAAATAGCCTTTTAAACTATTTAAAGGAACAGTACTTAACTGCATTCTGTTAAAAGCAATAGCTTCCATTTCGTCATTAAACATGGTTGCAGTGCCGTGGGCAGAAATAAAATCTACTTCTGCTGCAGTAATATTTGCTTGGGTAAATGCAGATTGCATACTTCTATATAAACCTTCTCCAGTTCTGGAAGGACCAGAAATATGATTGGCATCATTACAAGAACCTTCTCCTAAAATGGTTACTGCTTCTTTTGCTAAAGCATCTGCATCATTGGTTACTAAAACACTTGCAGCAACTTCGCCAATATTTATTCCTGTTCGGTTTGCATCATACGGTTTACAAGGTTCACTGCTTAAAGCTTGAAAAGAATTGAATCCAGATAAAATAAACTCTGTAATGACATCACCACTAGTAATAAATACGTGATCGTAAGTGCCTTGTTGTATATATCTTTTAGCTATTGCAACTGCTAGAATACCAGAAACGCAAGCATTAGAAACTACAATAGCATCGTTTTTAAAATGGAAAAAATCTTTAATTTGATTACCAAGTTCACTTAAATATGCTCTGTCTTTATGAAAAGGATTATTGGCATCTAACGCATCTACGTTTCCTTTTGTAGTAGAAATAATTAATCCTACACGATCATTAATTTCTATGTTTGAAGCATCTATAACGTTACTTAAAGAAGTAATCATCATTTGCTCTAAACGCGTATAATCTCCTTTAGGATTTAAGGTGTTAAAGTTTTCTTGTAAGGTTTCCGTAGGAATTAACGAAGTGTAAAAAGGTTCTGGTAAAACCGACTTGTCATCTATACGTTGTAAACCAGAAACTTCATTGCTTATTTTTTCAACAACAGCTTCACTAGAAAAACCTAATGACGAAATAATATTATTATGTGAAACGTACACTTTACTCATCTAATAAGCCTACATTTTTTTTCCATTCCATAAAAAACTCTGGAATTGTTAATGATAAATCACCTTCACCAATTTTATCTACAAATACTTGAACGGTTTCCCCTTTGCATACTAATTGCTCTTTTTGGTTATAAATTTCGTAACGAAATATCATTTTAGCAGCAGGATTATCTACATAAATTGTTTTTATGGTTGCAACATCACCATAACGTAAAGGGTGTTTATGGTCTGTACTAGATTTTACAATTGGTGTTGCGTAACCATGTTCTTTTTGATCTAAATAAGATATGCCATGTTTTCTACCAAAGGATTCGCGACCATCTTCAAAGTATTGAATATAATTGCCATGCCAAACAATACCTAGAGGGTCTGTTTCCACAAAGCGCACACGTACTTGATTGGTATGTTCCACTAGTTTTGTTTTAGACTGCATTTTTCTTTTCATTATAAACAATAGCAATTAATGTAGTGACTATAAAAAATAAAAATAACAAACCTATCTCTGGTAGAATTTTCACAAGCCCTGTATTTCGTAAAAATACATCGTAAAATGCATTTAATCCCCAATTCATTGGAGAAATATTAGATAAAGTTTGCATAAACTTAGGCATAATAAAAACAGGAACCCAAACACCACCAAGTGCTGCTAAAATAACAACAAATGTAGCGCCAAAAGGAGCAGATTGTTCTTGCGTTTTTGCAATAGTACCTAGTAATAAGCCTAATCCAATTGCTGCCAATCCAGAGAATATAGCAACAACGAAAAGGAGTGGTAAACGTCCGGAAATATCTAACGTTGGTAAGCCCATTACTGGGAAAAGATATACACCAATAGCAAGCATTAACATAAACTGAATAATACAAACACAAAGATACACCAACGTTTTACCTCCTAAAACGGTGGCATAAGAAACCGGATTGGTACGTAAGCGCACAAAAGTACCTTGACTTTTTTCTTTAACAATATTGATGGATAAAGGTACAATGATGAAAAAAATGGCAAATAATGTCCAAGCTGGTACGTTATGCTGTACCGAGTTTGGTATGATTTCTTCATCGTTTTTTATTGGCAGAATTTCTTTAAAACTGATGAAATTATCGGTCTCAAAAATAGCCTCTGTTGGGTCGTCTGTTATTTGTTGCTGAAAGGCCTTATAGATTGATTGTGTTTCAATTTTTGAAATCATTTTATCTATGCCGTTTTTCACCGAAGACTTAAAGGTAAGCTGTGTTGCCGGATCAAAATAGAGTTTTACTTCTTTTTTCGGAATGACAATTGCTTCCGTTTCATCTTCTTCATCTAAACCAAATTTAGACAGAATACCATCAACGTTTTGGGTTACTTTTTTCTCTAAATCGGAAGAAAGATTTTCTGGAATAATGATCGCGAGTTGATACTTTCCAGAAAAAACTAAATCTCTAGCAACGTTTTCGTTTTCTTTTACAATTACTTGAAAAGTATTAGAAGTTGCTAATCCGTCTTGTATGGTTTGTGCAACGGTACCTTTGTCGTTATCTACAATTAAAACAGGGATTTTAGCATCGCTAATTGTTTTAAATGTGCTGTCTTGAATAATGGTGATGGTAATTATAAGTACCAATGGCATTACAAATAATACCACAAGACCTCCAAAATCTTTAATTAGAAGTAAATACTCTTTATATGCCGAAGCCCAAAGTTTACGCATGATCTCTTAAGGCTTTTCCTGTTAAACTTAAAAATACATCTTCTAAATTATGAGCACCTTGATGGTTGCTTATTAGTGTTGCTGGTTTTCCTGTTATTATTAGTTTACCATGATCTATAATGGCAACTCTAGAACAAAAAGATTCCGCTTCATTTAAGTGATGCGAAGTATAAATGATAGTCGTTCCTTTTTTATTTAAATCTTGAAGAAATTCAATGATTACATTTTTAGATTGTACATCAACACCAACGGTTGGTTCATCTAAAAATAAAACCTTTGGTTCGTGTAAAATACTTGCTATAAGGTTTATACGACGTTTCATTCCTCCAGAAAAAGTATCTATTTTTTTATGAGCAAATTGCGATAATCCTAATATTTTAAGATATTCCTCAATTTTATTTTTTAGATGTTTTCCATGTAAACCATACATACTTCCAAAGTATTTTAAGTTTTCGAAAGCGGTAAGTGTAGGGTAAAGGGCATACTCTTGTGGTACAATACCAATAAGTTGTTTTAGCTCATTTTTATTGGATTGATAGGTTAAACCATTAATGGTAAAAGAACCAGAAGTTGGTTTTATAAGGGAGCAAAGTATCGAAATTAGCGTGGTTTTTCCCGCACCATTCGGACCAAGAAGTCCGAAAATTTCTTTGTCTTCAATGAACAAATCAAAATCTACTACCGAAAAATCATCGGCAGTTTTATACTTTTTAGATATATGCTCAATGTTAATCATATTATATAGCTTTTTTTAAAGCTTTAAAAAACACTTCTTCTTTGTCTGCAATAGCTTCTAATTGTGAAGCTACTTCATTATAACCATCTGCTTTTGCACCTCTATTTTTATAAATTCGAGAAGCATCTACAGCAAAATCACGCCATAAATCGCCAATTTGTGTCATTTCTTTAGAAAGATTTGCAAGTTTGGGGTTGTTTAAAATCTTACTAGATTCTTGTAAAAATGCTGCAAAAATATAACGGAAGCCTCCGCCACCAGTTCCTATTTCTTCTTGCATTCTTACTATTTGTCCTAAGTAATGGTTCGCTTTTTTTACACCTAATTTCTTAGGCCATTTTCTTATTTGCTTTGCTGTAAAACGAATTCCTTTAACACCAAGAACAGGCATTGGAGCTAGCATATCTCTACAAGTATGTTTAATTCCTTTTCGTATTGCTTTCTCTAAATCCAGCTCTTTTGGGAAATTCGTTGGGTAATAAATATGTCCTTTTGGAGGTAAAGCTCCTTTAGCAAATCTAACTTTTTCAAGCTCTTTATCTGTTAAAGTGGTTACTGTTTCCATAACCGGATCACTTATCAAATAGGTGTCTTCTGTTTTTCCGTAAACGACTAAATTGTGTGCGTTAAAATGAAAACGATATTCATCTGGAAAATAAGTTAAATTATAAACACCAACTTGTAAGCCAACAGGATTATTGTTGTTTAAGTTCTCGTCTAAAACAGCTTTCGCTTTTTTAGGATCTTTAAATTTTTCGCGTTCTATTTTTATTCCAACACGTTTTGCAAAACGTTTAAATATAAAACCAGGCATTGCTCTGTACGTAATTGCTGGAGCATGATTCACCTTTAAAAACGGGATATAACAAAATAGTAATCCCGAACCAATACCAAAAACCATTGGCTCACTTACGTTAAAGCCATGATGTTTCATTAAATTAGAAACCACACCATTTTCGCAATGCGCAGATTGATGATGTGTAAAATTAATTTGCATGTTTTAGGTTTTTAAGTTGCTCTATGGTAATTTCAAAAACATCTGCATATTTTTGAAGGGTTTTATTAGATAATTTTTGAAATACTTTTGGTTTAAAATGACGTTTTACACGCCATTGCCAAATACCAACATAGCTGGCTAAAATTGGAAGATCCATTTTATGGAATTCCATATAATATTCTATCGGACTGGTTTGGTTATTTTTTACTCTGTCTTTCGCATCTTGAACACGTTGATTGATATCTTCAATAGCATTGTCTAAAGCGATGGTTTTTGGGTCCCAACCAGTAGTGTGTGCCGTTGTATATTCTCCATTCTCATCTACAGCATAGCAAAGTTCTCTAAAATTTGCAGACTCTAAATTACTTTTATCCTGAGGTACTTCGCTCTTTTTCATAACCTTTAGTTTTTAGGTGTTTCCTGAATAAACAAATTCAATTCACAAGATAATAATTCTTTGTTTGAAGTAGCAATAGTACAAGCTAAAGTGCAAATGCTATAATGATCTGTATCAAACCTAGATTTTAAATTTGCATTAGATATTATAATGTCTCCTATGCAAGGAGTAGCAAATATGGTTACTTTTTTTATTGCAGAAATAAAACCAATAAGTTTTGTTCCTTCTCCTTCAAGATCGTCTTCTTCAAAGTAACTTTTACCAACAATAGAAGAGCAGGTCTGTGCTGCGTTTTCAATTAATCCTACTTCATTAAATTGCATGTCTTCATCTATAAAAATGCAATCTTCTTTTATTTCAAACGAAGTGGTTACGTGTTCATCATCAATAGATATAACATGATCAACCATTAAAAATGGTGCGCGATGTGGTAAAAATTTTGTGATATCTAGTGACTGAAATTTATTCATTAGCTAGCAATAACGGTTTTCATTTGTGCAAAGGCAATTTCCTCTTTATCTTGATTAAAGGCTTTCACTTCTACCATAGTAACTCCCATAAATTCATGAAGTATGGATGCTTCGGTGGTGATGGTTTCATTCAATTTTGGAAGCTTTTTAACCTCTACCTTTTTTATAGAACCAATATAGCCTGTTGGCGCTTGTTCGCCTTTTAAAAAAAAGTCATAACCAGTATGTAAAGCAACGGTTTGTGCTAAGTTTTCTATGAGACCAGATTCTAAAAAGTAATTATCTTTTACAAAAAGGTTGGTGTCTAGAATAGTGAAACTAGACACAATTTTATCTGCAGTGAAATCCAACAAAGTATCTACCATTACAAATGGTGTTTTTTGAGGTATTAAATGCGATATGTCTGTTATTGGTAAACCCATTTAGCAAACGGTTAAAAGTGCATAAGCGTAAGCAAAACGAGCACTTTCTGGAACAGAAAGTAATATTTTATCTCCTTTTTTAAGTTTTCCTGAGTTTGCTAATTCTTCTAACATGATGTAGATAGAACCTGCTCCTACATTACCAACTTTGCTTAGGTTCATAAACCAGTTTTCCCAAGGGATTTCAACACCTTGCGCTACCATTTCTTTATATAAACTGTCTTTAAAGTAATACGAAGAAACGTGCGGTAAATAATAATCTACATCTTCTGGTTTTAGGTCGTGTTTTGCCATAGCCATTTTTAGACTATCCACACCTTTTACTAGTATATTTTCACTTAGAAGTTTTACATCTTGCTTCATGGCAAACAATGATTTTTTGCTCCATTGGTCTGAAGGATATTCACTCCAAGGTTTTAAAAACCCATCTTCTAATTTGTCACTTCCTGCATACATACATGCTTCAATTTCATGAGCGTATGAGTAGCCTTCCATCCAGTCAATTTTTAATGGTTGGTTTCCTTTTGGTTCACTTTCTAGTAAAAATGCTCCAGCACCATCCGATAACATCCAACGTAAAAAATCTTTATTAAAGGCTAATATTGGGTTGTCTTCTAATGTTTCTAAATGTTTTACTTCTTCTTCAAAAGTATCCGACATCATCCAAGAAGATGTACGTTCTGAGCCAGTACAAACCGCATTTTTAGTTTCACCAGATTTTACAGACATGTAGCCATACTTAAGGGCATTCATCCCAGAAACACATGCGCCAGAAGGTGAATTGATTTCAAGGTTTCCGTTTTTTAGAAAACCATGAACCATGGCTGCGTGTGATGGTAAAATTTGATCTGGACTAGATGTACCACAAGAAAGCAATTCAATATCTTCTGCTTTAAAATCTGCATCACATAAGGCAACTATTGCTTCTTTTGTAAGTTGTGCATTATTGTGTGTGATATTGCCATTATCATCAATAGCATAATATCTTGTTTTTATTTGATTGTTACGCAAAACAATACGTCTTCCTTTTGAAGTTTTACCGTTTATGGTACCTAATTTATCTTCCATTTCGTCATTTGAAATTGGACGATTTGGTAAAAATTTTGAAATTTTGTTGATGTAAACTTCCTTCATATTAATGCCTTACTCTATATAATTTACAGACGAATAGTATAATTTGTCTTTTTTTATTTTATGTATTGAAAACACATAAGTCAACAAAAATAAGATAAAAACAATTGGTGCAAGAATCCAAATAGCAAATAATAAGTAATAACTAAAAAATTTCACCCAAAAACTACGTTTAGGACTGTTTTTATCGCCTTTAGATTGAATTAATTTAGACCATTTAGAGAAAATAACGTTTGCACGTCTATCTGTAATTACTAAAAAGGGTTTAATTAGGATTGCACCTTCTTTTAAAAGGTTGTCTTGTAAATTGTTAAAATTGTTTTCTTTTAAATGTTTTAATATTATCGGACCAAACTTTACAGCCTCATCGATGTCTTTTTGAGAAACTCCTGGTTTTGGAAACACACCAAGATATTTTTCTTTTTTTCCAGACATTAACCATTTTTCAATAGTAATAACGCTTATGTGATTGATATGTCTATCTACTAAAACAATATTACCAACTAAATTGGCTTCTAATGCTTTAAGTTTTTTCTTCATTTTTTCCTGCGCCATTATCCACATGTTTCGGCAACCAATCACTGTAATTACTGGTGTGTTCTTTAGGAGTTGCTTCGCATCAGGTGTGCTTAAAAATGAATTTATAGGAATAGAAGGTGTTAAGTACCAAACTTGATATCCTAAAATGATGAGGTCGTATTTTTTGTTAAGAATTTCTGGAGAAACAGGTTTTACTTTTTCAGGAACTTGTTGAAAGGTCTCTGGAAAAGCACCATAAAACGCATCTGCTTTCCATGGGAAAGGAAAAGGAGTTTCCATTTTTATATCATGATAATCTATTTGTATAGTATCATTGGCTAAAGGAGCAACTATATTCTTTACAATTTCTGTTAATTGTCCAGATTGAGAATAGTGTATGACTAAAACGTTTTTCAAAAGAAATATTTTTTGGTAATTTCCGAATAAAAGTCTAGATATAGAAGTTTCATTCTTTGTAAATAGTAGAACTTATTAACTTTTGCGAAAACGATAAAAAAAAAGGAGTGTTCTTAGTTTTTTTTATCAAAAGTTCCCCAAAAATCAAAATAGTTAAACCATTGTAAGGGATATTTATTCAACATCCACGAGACACTTTCGGTATATTCTTTTAAAAGTGCTTGTGCATCTCTATGTTTTGCTTCTGCTTTTCTGGTATAAAGGTGGTAATGCTTGTTTGTTTCTTTCATTACATACACAAAAAGAACGGGGACTTTTAAACGAGATGCTAGCATAAATGGTCCTGCAGGGAATTTTGCTACTTGACCTAGTAAATCTTGTGTTAAGTGTTTCGATCCTTTTATATATCTATCTCCAGTTATAACAACGAGTTCATTTCTTGCAAGTGCGGCATTAATTTCAAAAATATGACCTAAGTCTTCTTGAATTAAAATAATCTTTACTTTCGGTTTTTCTGTAACACTTTCTAGGTATGCTTTGATGTTAGAATGTTCGGCGTCGGTAGTTAAAATACTAATGGAAGTATTTTCCTCAAGCTCACCAAAAAAATGTTCGGCAATTTCAAAATTGCCCACGTGTGCACTTATTAGAATACCTCCTTTTTTTTGTTTTAAGGCTTTGTCAATAAGTTCGTAACCATCAAAATGGTAGGTGAATTTATCTCGTAATCCCGAAGATATCGCTATTTTATCTATAATGGTTTGTCCGAAAACATAATAGCTTTTATAGATATTTATAAAGCTTTTAAGTTTCGAGTTTTTACGTCTTTTATGGAAATAATAGTAACTGGCTTTTGTGCTGTCTCCCGCAAAAAAACAAAAGTATAGGGCAACAAAATACAGAATGAAGTATGCAGAACCAATTCCGAAAGTCTTCATACAAAACACAAAAATCTTGTATCCAAAAACAGTTCCTCTGGACTTTCCTTGCCATTCAGCAGCCATAAATATTTAAAGTAAAGTGTTTAGTCTAATTTTTTTTCAATTAGATCATAGAAGTCTTGAAGTGATTCTACATTCACAAAATCTTCTCCAACTAATTTTACGCTGAAGTTAGACTCAACAGCAACCACAAGGTCGACAAAGTCTAAACTATCTAATTCTAGAGTGTCTTTTAAGTTTGCTTCAGGAGCTATGTCATCTGATTCCACTTCAAACTCATCTATAAGAAAATCGTTTATCTTATCAATAATAACCTCTTTAGTCATATTGTATTATAATTTTTTTATTATTAATGCTGAATTTGTTCCACCAAATCCAAACGAATTCGACAAAAATACATCAAATTTTTTATCTAGCGTTTTACTTACTAGATTTAATTTTTTTGCGTCTTCATCCGGTTCTTCCAAATTAATGTTTGGCGCAATAAAATTATTTTGCATCATGAGCATAGAATATACTACTTCACTTGCTCCAGCCATCCAACATTCATGTCCTGTCATCGATTTTGTAGAACTTACATAAGGACCATTTTCTCCAAAAACTTTAACAATAGCTTTGGCTTCATTGGTATCTCCTACAGGAGTTGAAGTTGCGTGGGCGTTAACATACTCTATTTCTGATGGTTTTAAATTAGATTGTTCAATAGCTTTAGCCATTGCTCTTGATGGACCATCTACGTTTGGCGTAGAAATGTGTTCGCCATTCGACGAGAAACCATAGCCAATAATTTCGGCTAAAATTGGTGCTCCACGTTTTACAGCAGACTCGTAGCTTTCTACAACTAAGGTTGCTGCGCCACCACTAGGTACTAAACCATCTCTGTTTTTATCGAAAGGTCTAGATGCTTTTTCAGGGTTTTCTAGGTTCATGGCAAAAACACCAAGACCATCAAAACTTCCCATGGCATATTTATTTATTTCTTGTGCTCCACCACAAATAATACAATCTTGTAAACCACTTTTTATAAGTTGGAAAGCCATACCAATAGCATGAGATCCACTAGCACAAGCGGCACTTATTGTAAAGTTTACGCCGGTAAGATTAAAAAGTGTAGAAAGATTCATGGTAACTGTAGAATTCATAGCTTGAAAAATAGCGCCAGAACCAACAAGTGTGGTGTCTTTTTTTTCTCTAATTTTATCTACAGAATCTACAACAGCCTTTGCAGTACTATCATTACCATAAAGAATACCAACTTCGTTTTTCTTTAAGAAATCGATATCTATTTTAGCATTTTCTAAAGCTTCGATGGTTGCTACATATGCATAAGCACCTTCGTCGCCGAGACTAATACGTTCTCTTCTGGTAAGTTGTTTTTTTAGGTTTGGTTTTTCTACCATTCCTGTTAATGGAGAACGATACCCAAAATCTTTGCGTTCTTGGTCATAGATAATTCCAGACTTTCCATTATATAATGAATCCTTTACTTCTTCTAAGTTTTTTCCGATGCAGGAATAAATTCCCATTCCTGTTATAACAACACGCTTCATATTTACAACAAAATTATTTTAAGAATAAATTCCTCCATTAATATTTATTACTTCACCAGTAATATAAGAAGACTTTTTGGAAACTAAAAAGGAAACTAAATCTGCTACTTCTTGCGCTTCACCAAAACGATTTGCGGGAATCATTTTTTTAAGTTCTTTTTCATCTAATTCTGCAGTCATGTCCGAATTTATAAAACCAGGAGCTACGGCATTTACCGTTATTTTACGTTTAGCAACTTCTTGAGCTAGTGCTTTGGTAGCAGCAATAATTGCACCTTTTGCAGCAGAATAGTTTGTTTGCCCAGGAGTTCCTTTTACACCAGAAACCGAAGCGATGTTTACAATGCGACCATAACGATTACGTAGCATTTTTTGAATAGCATAATTGGTAACATTAAAGAAACCGTGTAAAGAAGTGTCAATTACATTTTGCCAATCCTCTTTAGGCATCCACATGAATAAACCATCTTTTGTAATTCCGGCATTGTTGACAATCACTTCTATTAACGCATCGGGATTTGCTTCTTGCCAAGCATCTAGTTTCGATTTTACTTGGTCGGCATCTGTAACGTTAAAACCAATAATTTCTCCAGTATTTCCTGCTGCTAGTACTGCTTTTAACGTCTCCTTTGCAGCTGCTTCGTTACTGTTATAGTTTATTAATATGTGATAGTCTGTATCTATTGCTAGTTGTGAGCAAATGGCTTTACCAATTCCTCTGGAACCACCTGTTATTAGGGCACATTTCATTTGTAAGTTTTTATTTTTTGATTTCGGATTAATTAAATAATTCGAGGTTTTTAAACTCCATATTTTTCAATACTTTACCTTTTGTATCGATATAAACCCATGATTTTTTATCTTTTACTCTAGCTAGTCCATTAACAAAACCTTTTTCATTGTTTTTTTTGAAAATGGAAAATCCTCCAGCAGTAATTTCATATTTATCTTCTATTACTTGTTCTCCAGCAGTATTGATAAAACCCCAAAGTTTATCCTTTTTTATAGGAGCTAATCCGTCTGAACTAAAAATTTCTGCATCTCGATATTGTATAGGGATTACAACTTTTCCAGAAGTATTTATATAGCCCCATTGTTTGTCTATTGAAACTGGCGCAAGACCGTTTACAAAAGCTCTAACCTTATCATAAGTTGGTTCAATAATCCATTCTCCGGTTTTGTTGATGAAGCCAATTTTGTCGTTTTTCTTAGCATAGGTAATGTCTCCATTAACAGAAAAGTCCCAGATTTTTTGAGCACCATCTACTTTTTTAAATTTACCATTAATGATTAGTCCATGGCTTTCGCCAAGCGTTGCTACTACATTTCCATTGTAAGCATTGCTTACACCATCATATTTGGTTTCCACAAAATAGTTTCCTGTTTTGTCAACTAATCCCCATTTTTCTCCTTCTCTAACTTTTGCATATCCATTTTCAAAATCGAAAGCTTTATTAAATTTAGGTTCGATAACTACAGTTCCAGAAGTATTTATGAAACCTACATTATCACCTTGTCGTATTTGAGCAAGACCTTCCGTGAAATCATAAATTTTATCAGTAGCAACATCTGTTAGTACTTTCTCGCCTTTGGTATTGATATAAAACCATTCTTTATTACTTAAAACAACGGCAATACCGGAGTTGAATGCTTTTGTTTTATCGTAGGTAGGTGGTATCACCCATTCTCCTTTTCGGTTAATGAATCCCCATTCCTTCTTATCATTCATAGCCTCGGCTAAGTCTTCTGAAAAGGATTTAGCTCCTTTAAATTCTGGTTGAATTGCCCATTCTCCTGATTTGTTTATGTATCCAAATTTTACTTCATCCTTTGCAAGTGCAAGTTCTTGAGCACCAACTATTGTGCTTAAAAATACTAATACGATTAATAGCGATTTTGTTTTCATGTGTTTGTTTTTTTTATCTATTGTTTTAGACATTTGTTCATTTCTTGGTTAAGGAAATGTTTATCTAAAATAGATGCTTGATAATTAATAATGCATACGTTATGCTTTATTATTAATAATAAAGTCTTTAACAAGGTTAACATAAGGATACATAATAACGTCATCTTTAAATGCAGGAACTATTTCTCGTATCTCCTCATACATTTTTTTAGTTTTTGATGAGACTTTATCTTGTGCTTTTAAATATTCTATAGCTTGCACTACTGTAATTAATTCGATAGCCATAACCTCGAATGCATTTTCAATAACTTTTTTAGTTATTAAAGCAGCGTTTGTTCCCATACTAACAATATCTTGATTGTCGTTATTGTTAGGGATAGAATGCACATACATTGGGTTAGACAATGTTTGGTTTTCGGCAGTTGTAGAAGTTGCAGTAAATTGTACACCTTGCATACCAAAGTTTAATCCTAGTTTTCCAAGATTTACAAATGCTGGAAGTATATTATTTAGGCTAGGGTTTAATAAATAGTTGAGCTGTCTTTCTGCAAGCATACTCATTTTAGTAACGACTATTTTAAGCTTATCCATTTCTAGAGATACATAATCTCCATGAAAGTTTCCACCGTGATATACGTGTCGTTTTTCAACATTTACAATTGGGTTATCGTTTGCAGAGTTTACTTCTTCTATTAAAATATTTTCTACGCTACTTAAAGTATCTAATACAGGACCTAAAATTTGCGGTACACAACGTAACGAATAATACTCTTGTACTTTATCTTGAAAAACAGAAACATCATCATTGTTTGCCTCGTATAAATGGTGTTCTCTTTTTCTAGTAAGTTTACTATCTGCTAAATGGGCACGCATGCTTTTAGCAATATTTTGTTGTCCTTTATGTTTTTTAGAATTGTTTAATTCTTCCGATAAATGATCGTCATACGCTTCAACAATTTCATTAATTGCAGCAGAACAAGAGATCATCCAGTTTAATAGACGTCTGGTGTACATGGTGTTTACAATACCAATTCCGGTCATTACCGAAGTACCATTCATTAGCGCTAAACCTTCACGAAGCTCTACAGAAATAGGCGTTAAATTCTCTTTTTCAAAAACGTCTTTAGTAGCTAATCTTTCGCCATTATAAAACACTTCACCTTCACCAATTAAAACTAATGCTAAATGTGCAAGTTGTACTAAATCTCCACTAGCACCAACACCACCATGTTCGTAAATTAAAGGAGTAATATCTCTATTTATAAGCTCTGTCATTAATTTAATTACAGAAACATGCACGCCAGAATTACCTAAAGACAAGGTGTTTAATCTAGCAAGCATTGCTGCTTTTACATATTGTGGAGCAATTGGATTTCCTGTTCCAGATGCATGACTACGAATTAAATTGTACTGTAATTGAATACGCTCAGAATCTTTAATTTTATATTGTGCCATTGGTCCGAAACCTGTATTAACACCATAAATCACTTTGTTTTCTGAGAATTTTTTAAGAAAGTTAAAACTCTGTTCTACGGTTTCAAAAACCGAGTCATCTACCTTGATGTTGCTGTTCTCTATTATAATTTTGTAAAAATCTTCTAATCCTAGTTCTCCGTTAAATGTTAGCATCTATATATTTTATTCTGACTATTTTTAATATTAAATTTAATAACTCCAAGTAAAGTAGTTATTTTTGTGTGCGCTAATTTAATATAATTAAGGTTAAATACTATAATGATTATGAATGAAATACATGTAGATGTTTTAATTATAGGAGCAGGACCTTCTGGTTGCGTTGCTGCTTCATACCTGCATAATCAAGGAAAACAACTTAAAGTTGTTGAAAAGAGTTCTTTTCCTAGGTTTGTAATAGGAGAGAGCCTGTTACCAAGATGCATGGATCATTTTGAAGAAGTTGGCCTTTTAGACGTATTAAAAGATTTTGGATTTGAAAAAAAACATGGCGCTCGTTTTTTAAAAGGGGATGTCGTTTGTGATTTTGATTTTAGTAAAAAGCATACCGAAGGTTGGGATTGGACTTGGCAAGTGTCTCGTGCAGATTTTGATAATGTGCTTGCAACCGAATTAGTAAATAGAGGTGTAGATATTGCCTTTAATAATGAAGTGGTAGATGTTGTGTTTGCAGCAGATGGCGCTTCTGTTACTAGCATAAAAGATGAAAATGGAGACGTGTATAAAGTACACGCAAAACATATTATAGATTCTAGTGGTTATGGTCGTGTTTTGCCAAGAATGCTTGGATTAGACAAACCGTCTTCTATACCAGAACATTCTTCTATTTTTACACATGTAAAAGATTTAAAAAGACCAGAAGGAAAAGAAGGAACCATGATTACTTTTGATGTTTTAGATAAAGACACTTGGTTTTGGGTAATTCCTTTTTCTAATGGAGATACCAGTATTGGTTTTGTTGGGTTAACCGATTTTATTGATTCTTTTGAAGGAGATACTACGGAAAGAATGCAGCAAATGCTGAAGCTATCTAAATATTACTATAAGCGTTTTGAAGGATTAGATTTTAAATTCCCACCAGTTAGTATTAAAAACTATGCGAAATCGGTGACACAGCTTTACGGAAAAGGATATGCTTTAACAGGAAATAGTGCAGAGTTTTTAGATCCTGTTTTTTCATCTGGAGTTACTTTTGCGACAGAATCTGCTCTAAAAGCTGCAAAATTAATTACTAGAGAACTGAATGATGAAACCGTAGATTGGGAAGAAGAATATACAGGTTATATAATGAAAGGTGTTAGCGTTTTTGCTACTTATGTGAAAGAATGGTATACCGGAAACTTACAAACCTTGTTTTTTCACAGACCAGAGAATCCAGATATCAAAAAGCAAATTTGTGCCGTTTTAGCGGGTTATGTTTGGGATGATACCAATCCTTTTGTTAAAAAGCACGATAGATTAGTGAAAAATCTAGCGTATTTAATAGATATGGAAGTACAAGAAAAAGAAAAAGCGAACCAATAGGTTCGCTTTTTTGCTTTTCATTAGGGAAGACTTATTTGATTTCTACTTTAATTAAAACGTCTTCTTTTTTCTTTTTGTTTACTTCCATTATAAATTGATTATCATAAACGGTTATCAGTCTATTCGTACTAAAGTCTTTAACGTCGTATTCTCCATGTACATCTTCTGTGCTAAATAGATTATGTTTAGATGCTTCACCACTTATGTCATTAATTTTATAGTAAGTAAAATAGCCGCTTTTACCATTTTTAAACACTTTAGGTTTATCTGTAGCATCTATTTTTAAGTTTTTTAGGTGGTCTAAAAAAAGGAAACAATGATCTTCTTTTAGTTTAAAATAATGGTATGACATTTCACCTAATAATAGATTAAAAGGATTGTTATCACTTTTGTAAACAAAGCCAACTTGGCCTTTCGGGATTTTTTGCATCCATAATAATTGCGTTTCACTATTTATTTTAGTTAAGTAAATATCATTGTATTCAAAAGCAATAGAATTTTCAACATTGTATTTTCTGGATTGTTCTGCAATTAATAATAAGCTTCCATCCTCGTTTTCTTGGAAGCTTTTAACAACAATATCTTCGAATTCCTTTTTTTTATTATGTTTTTCGTTTTGCTCTAAAATGTTTTTTGGAAAGTTATATTCTGATGCATGGATAATTTCTCCAAGCGGCGTTGTTTTGGCAACAAACATACCATCCGAATGGTTTAAATATTTTCTAGAGGAACCATTATTATAATAACCAGCACATAATAAATTACCATTAGACAATTCGAATAGAGTAGCTGAATTTATAAATGTATTAGGAAACGCTATTTGACTTTTCTGAATCACATCTGAATCTTTAATAAAAGTTAATAGTTCTAGATAGTAATTAGCTTGAGTTGCATCTGATTCTTTAATTTCTTTGCCAGAATCATCTGTAAACACTTTAGCTAAAATCTGTAAATTTCCATTGGAATGTACATTGTAGTTTAAAGTTTTCATTTTACGTTCCGAATAGGGCATTTTAAATGTATTTACAAAGTTCCTCTTTAGGTTTACATCAAAAGAATTAAGAACTAACGTGTCCCAACTTTCTGTGTCTTTTTTATGTTCTCTATAATTTCTATATATAATGAAGATTTCATTGTTTTTTGAAGAAACTTCAATATCAAATCTAAAACCAGTAATTACGCTAGTTTTAAAGTTGTCTTTATCATCTATATAATTCGATCTTGGAGATTTTGTTATTTTATTATCAACTTCAATAAGTAGTTTTGGTTTTGTTATAAATGTTCCACTATTAATATCTATTTCTCGAAAGTATAATTGTGCTAAATGCGTTTCGCGACCTGTCCATAAAGAATAAAAGAAGTAAATTTTATTTTCAACTTTTACTACATTTTCAATATCATAATTTAGAGAAGGCTCCTCATATTTATTTTCTGAAATTAAAACTAAAGTTTCTGCATTAAATTTTTGAATTACTACAGATTCTTTTTTGGCTTTTACTATAAGAATATCTTCATCATCATTAAAATAATACCGATTATAAGATTCAAAACTATTATATGGTTTATTTACGGAATAGTTATAGTTTTTTTGCGAATAACAAAAAGTAACAAATAAGAATAAGCATGTAAAAGAAAGGTGTTTTAACATAAAAAAGTATTTAAATATAAACGTAACTAATTTTGATTGAAAAAAGAGTAGAAACAAAAAAAAAGCGAACCAATAGGTTCGCTTTTTTATTATTAATAGTAAGTGTGCACTATTTAGTGTACTTGTAAAGGTGTTTAGCAAATGCTCTTCCAAAAATGATATAAGCATCGGCAATTCGTTGACCAGAATTAAAATCATAACCACCATTACCTTGTCCTTCAATTTTTGTGTAATCTACAGAGAATATAACGTCAGATGGGGTATCAGTTTTATAAACAGATAAAGTAAGTTCTACTTTAGAGTTTTTTCTAACAATACCAACATTATATCCTGGATATATAAAAGTAGTATGGATTTTCATAGTGTATTCTGCATCTATATCTTTACCTACTTTAGCCATTCCATTTTTTATTTTTGTATTAAAAGTTTCAATAAATCTTGGCTCATAAAACTCTTCTCTATCCGAAAACCAAGACTTTTTGAATTCCTCTCCTGTACCAGGTTTTTTTTCATCACGTTTCGCCATTTTGTCTTTTAAGAATTCTTCCTCATTATCGTATTTAGGGATTTCTAAATCAGAATAATCAAATACAACATTGTATGCCGTAATGTCTTTAAGATCTTCCCAATCGCCTTTTTGAACGTTTGCTTTTTGCGCCAACATGATTGTTGAACAGAATAAAACTAGAATAAGAGATAATTGTTTTTTCATTTTTATAAATTTAGATTCCCGCTAAAATAGCTAATATTATTTAATAAGTTTATTTAAATCTTTTATGTCCGATTTTTTTATTTTGTAGCCTTTGTGTTCAACCAAGTAAATCATTTCTCCAGTTGCACTATCTGTTACAGATAATAATTTATACTCATTAAACTGACTATACATCAAATAATAAAATTTTTCACCACTTAAGATTTTATCATTTAAAGATTTGGATGAGATTAATTCATAAGGATGTTCATATTTAGTAAGAATGTCGTTATGTTCTCTGGGTTTATTTAAACCTGTTATAACATTGATCATCCATTCTGGTACATATAATTTCTGGTCTTTTAGTTTTTTTAATTTTTCAGTATTTTCAATGCCATCCCTAACATTCAACATTTCCTTTTTATTCAATTTGTCATTGAGGATTTGAAAGTAGTTTTTAATGTAGCCATAGTCAAAATTGTAATAATCAGGCTCATCACCAAAGAATTTGACTTTGCTCTTACTATAAAACATGCTGCTTTTATATTTCTTAAGAAGACTTTCGGTAAAAAAGATATCGGCAACTCTAAAAATTTCTTCGTCTTTTTTTCCTTTTTTAGTAATTCGAACACTTGGGTAAGATATCATCTCAAATTTATAAGCAAACCAACTATTTACTGTGCTTCCTGTGGAACTTTTCTGAAGAGAATATCTTGTTTCATCTATTTTGATGATGGAATTGTTAGCAACCATATATACATCTTCGTTATAATCCTCTTGTGGAATAAACACCATATCATTAAAGGTCCAGATACTTGAAATAAGATCTTTGATTTTATCATAATCTAATACTTTGGGCACTATAAAATACGTTGTGGTATTTTTAAGATAATCAAACTCGCTTTCTTTTATTTTAGTAACATATAAGTTTGTTGGAGATACACTACTCCCAATACTCCCTTGAGCAATTGCAGTATCAAAAATAAATGTAGTAAAGAGTAAAACTAGAATAAGTGAGAAGTATTTCTTCATTTTTATAAATTTAGATTCCCGCTAAAATAACTAATATTATGTCAAACTTTGACCTAATTTTTTACTTTTCACCTAATTGCAAAAGCATTTCTTTGGTAATATCCTTTAAAGAAAAAGCATGTTCCCAGTTCCAGTCTTTTTTTGCAGTGGTATCATCTATGCTTTTTGGCCAAGAATCTGCAATAGCTTGTCTGAAATCTGGTTTATAGGTAATTTTAAAATCTGGAATATGCTCTTGAATAGAATTCGCAATTTCTTTAGGTGTAAAACTAATAGCAGCTAAATTATAAGAAGATCTTATTTTAATAGTATCTGCATCTGCTTGCATAATGTCTACGGTTGCTTTTATAGCATCATCCATAAACATCATTGGAAGTTCTGTGTCTTCACTTAAAAAGCATTCGTATGCTTTGTTTTTAAGTGCTTCATGATAAATCTCTACAGCATAATCTGTGGTTCCTCCTCCTGGTAACGTTTTCCAACTAATAATTCCAGGATAGCGAATACTTCTTACATCTACGCCATATTTTTCATGATAATATTCACACCAACGTTCACCAACTTGTTTGGTGATTCCATAAACGGTTGAAGGTTCCATAATAGTATGTTGCGCAGTGTCTTCTTTTGGAGTTGTAGGTCCAAAGACGGCAATACTTGAAGGCCAAAACACATGATCTATTTGTTTTACTTTGGCTAAGTTTAATACATGAAAAAGTGAATTCATGTTTAAATCCCAAGCCTCCATCGGATATTTTTCGCCAGTTGCACTAAGTAATGCAGCCATTAAATAAATGGTCTTTACATTATGATTGATACAACAATCTTTAATAGCATTAAAGTTTTTAGCATCTAGAATTACAAAAGGGCCAGCGTTTACTAACTCTAACTTTCTAGTGTTAATGTCACTTGCAATAACATTATCTACACCGTGAATTTCTCTAAGTTTATATGTAAGCTCAGAACCAATTTGTCCGCAAGCACCAATAATTAAAATTTTTGAAGTCATTAATCCATGTAATTTAAGGTGTTCAAAAATAATAAGATTTTAAAGAAGAAAATGTAAAATATTATTAAAATTACAACCGTGTAAAGTATTTAATAATAAAAGTAAAGAATACAATATATTTGTAAACATAATAGTTAATTAAAAATGAAAGCATTACTATACATTACCTTATTTTTTTGTGTTTTTTCTTGTAAAGAAACAGATAAGACACAAGAACTAGAAATAGAAAAAGAAGTTATTTCTTCACAAATAACCAAAAGCGACATCGCTAACCTTAAATATGCACAGTTCCTTTTAGATTCTAAAACGAGAAATTCTCAAGAATTTTGGCAAAAATATGCCGAATTAGATGACGTTGTTTTACGAGTGAATCAAGCAGATTTATCTTTTTTTAAAGAAAACCACGAAGTCTTAATAGCTTTTATTAAAGACCTAATAGAAACCATACCTGAAGAGATTAATACGCCACTTATTAATGCAAGATTACTCGCTTTAGAAACCCAAATGCTAAAACTAGAAGGTGTAGTCAACTTGTCTAATCCTGAGAAAAAAGAGGTGCTTTTAGTCGTTAAAGATTTTTTAACTGCGTTTT
This sequence comes from Lacinutrix sp. WUR7, assembly GCF_016864015.1. Taxonomy (NCBI): domain Bacteria; kingdom Pseudomonadati; phylum Bacteroidota; class Flavobacteriia; order Flavobacteriales; family Flavobacteriaceae; genus Lacinutrix; species Lacinutrix sp. WUR7. Next base: position 1,474,987 of record NZ_CP045067.1, read on the forward strand.
CAAATCTTAATCTTCAAATAAATAAAAAGATTGAAAAAGAATCTCAAAATATTGTAAAACCATATTAACATGAAACAACTGTGCGTATTCCTTTTAGTAATAACAATTAGTTCTTGTTGTGTAAAAGTTAAAGGGAAACTGGTAGTTTCTGCTTCAGAAATTAAAAAAGAAATTAATACCAATTTAGACGCTTGGCATAAAGCTGCTGCTAATGCCAATTTTGATGCGTATTTTAATTTAATGACTAAGGATGGTGTTTTTATAGGTACAGATGCTTCTGAAAACTGGCAAAAAGAAGCTTTTAAAACTTTTTCAAAACCTTATTTTGATCAAGGCAAAGCATGGAGTTTTACAGCAATAGAAAGAAATATTTATCTGTCTGATGACAAAAACCTTGTTTGGTTTGACGAATTACTAGACACACAGATGAAGATTTGTAGAGGATCTGGCGTTATGAAATTGGAAGATAATACATGGAAAATTGCACACTATGTTTTATCTATTGCCATACCTAATGAAAATGTAAATGAAGTAATTGCTATTAAGAAAGATTGGGATAATGTGTACACTAAAAAATTATTAGAGAAAGCTACCAATTAGTTTTATTACGTTTTATAAAAGCAAAAGCCTTACTATTTTTAGTGAGGCTTTTTTTATTAATATTTTGTTAAAGATGTAACTAGATTAATCTTTAGCAGTCTATTTAACATTAAATTGTAAACCAAAAACAAAACCCTAATTAAAAATGAAAACCAACTTTAAAAAACTATCACTACTTAGTGCAGTCGCTTTTATAGGTTTAGTATCTTGTAAAGAAGAGGCTAAAAAGGAAGTAGCAGTAGTAGAAACAACTCCAGGAATCAATTTAGATTATATGGATACTAGCATATCTGCTAGCGAAGATTTCTTTAAACACGTTAACGGAAAATGGCTAGAAAACAACGAAATCCCAGACGACCAATCCACTTGGGGAAGTTTCCAAGAACTACGTAAAAAAACAGATGAAGATGCTTTGGCTATTTTAAAATCTGCAATTTCTAACAATCAAGACTTAGGAAATATTCAAGTACTTCCTGGTTCTGATCAAGAAAAAGCAGTGTTTTATTACCAAACCATAATGGATACTATTAGCAGAAATAAAGCAGGTATTGATCCAATAAAACCATATTTAGCAAAAATTGAAGCAATTAAGAATGTAGATGACTTACAAGCTTTCATGATTGAAATGGAACCAAAAGGAGGAGCTGGTTTATATGGGTTTGGTGTTGGTAGTGACCCGAAAGATAGTAACAGAAATGTTGCCTATTTAGGAGGGGGAAGTACTGGATTACCAGATAGAGATTACTATGTAAAAGAGGATGCAGATTCTAAAGAAAAGAGAGAAAAGTATGTAGCACATATTACTAGAATGTTTCAATATTTAGGAGATAGCGAAGCGGATGCAAATGCACAAGCAGACCAGATTTTAGCTTTCGAAACTAGATTAGAAGAAGCTAAAATGGATAAAGTAGATCGTCGTGATGCACGTAAACGTTACAACCCTCGTTCTATTTCTGATGTTCAAAAAATGGTTCCTGCAGTAAACTGGAAAAACTTTTTATCTGGTATTGGTGTAAAAGAATTAGATACCGTAATTATTGGCGACTTAGGATACTTTAATAGATTACAAGAAGTATTAGCAGATGCTAATGTTAGTGATTGGAAAGCATATTTAAAATGGGATACTTTTAGAGGAGCAGCTGGATACTTAAGTACAGATATAGAAACTGCTAATTGGGAGTTTTACGGAAAAGAACTTAATGGAGCTAAAGCACAAAGAGCAAGAGATGAACGTGCTTTAGGATCTTTAAATGGAACAATTGGTGAAGCTTTAGGGAAATTATATGTAGATAAAAAATTCCCACCAGAAGCGAAAGTGAAAGCAGAAAAAATGATTAAAAACGTAATTTTAGCTTTCGAACACAGAATTAATAAACTGGAATGGATGAGTCCAGAAACAAAGGAAAAAGCGATTGAAAAACTTCAAGCAACGAAAGTGAAAATTGCATATCCAGATGTATGGAAAGATTATTCTGCATTAGAGGTTAATAGTGTAGAAGATGGTGGTACTTATCTTCAAAATTCTTTAAATGCTAGTGCATGGAACTTTAAGAAAAGTATTGATAAATTAGGGAAGCCAGTAGATAAAAGTGAATGGTATATGGCGCCACAAGTGGTGAATGCATATTTTAATCCTGCATACAACGAAATTGTTTTTCCTGCGGCTATTTTACAAGCCCCTTTTTATAACTTTACTGCAGATGATGCTGTGAATTATGGTGGAATTGGAGCTGTTATTGGTCATGAAATTTCGCATAGTTTTGATGATTCTGGTTCTAGATATGATAAAGATGGAAACTTGAATAACTGGTGGACAGACGAAGATTTAAAACAATTTGAAGGATTAGGAAAAGCATTAGCAGATCAATATAGTGCTATTGAAGTGTTACCAGAAACCAACATTAATGGTGAATTTACTTTAGGAGAAAACATTGGTGATTTAGGTGGTGTTCTTGCAGCTTATGATGCTTTACAAATGAGTTTTGAAGGAAACAGACCAGCAGATATTGATGGTTATACCGCAGAACAACGTTTCTTTATGTCTTGGGCAACCGTTTGGAGAACAAAAATGCGTGAAGATGCTTTAAAAACTAGAATTAAAACAGATCCACATTCTCCAGGAATGAATAGAGCAGTACAACCTTTATTAAATGTAGATGCTTTTTATGAAGCGTTTGGAATTCAAGAAGGAGATAAAATGTATATCGCTCCAGAAGATAGAGTTAGAATCTGGTAAGATAGAATAGTAATATTTAAAATGCTGTCATTTTGAAGGTGGTCGAAAAATTGTAGAGATTATCAAAAATAGATTTCTTCACTTTAGTCAAAAGGATAATAAAAAAGGCAACTCCATGAGTTGCCTTTTTTTACGTTATTAATTAAAATTAATTCTTTTTATCCTCTTGCGCTTTTTGAGAGAATAAAGCGTTTTTACTTATTAGTGCTAAGTTGAAATTAGGATTTAAAGCAATAGCTTCATCTAAAATAGCAACAGCAGCATCTATATTTGTAGCCTTATTTTCATTAAATTTCAGCATCGCTTTTAAATATAAAAAAGCAGCTTTTATAGAAACTTGATAAGGTGTTTTTGTTTCGTAATATGCATGTTGCATTTCTGCCGTAGCATTTGTTATACCATAGGTTATATACTTGTTTACTTCGTTAAATTTTTGAGTAGATAAATTAAGTTCTGCTAATTCGTAAGCAATATTTACATTAGGATTGCGCTTAAAGATTTCTTCAAAATGTTTTATGGCAAATTCTGGCTGATTAATAGATTTTAAAGAAATAGCTTTTACTTCTAAAGCCATATCCGAATCTGTAGGAACAACATCTACACCAATAGTATTTAAAGCTTGTATGTATTTGTTTTCACTCATGTATATGTATGCTAAAGTATCTTTTCTAGCGACAGATGGATCAATAATGTTTAAATGCGTTAGACTATTTATAACACCTTGGACATCGCCTTGCGTTCGCATCTGTTTATAGTATGCTTCGTAGTGTTTTTTTAATTCAGAATTGTTCTGCGCACTTAAAGAATAACTAGCAGATAATAATGTGATAAATAGCAATTTTTTCATTTGTTTTCTTTTTTCTGAGGCTAAAACTAAAAAAAATATGCAGTTATACTCTTAAAACTATACTAATTGTTTAGTGTAATCTTTGTTTTAGTAACTACAGCATCGTTTAAAATAAATGGTTTCGGAATCATATTTTCTTCTCTTGGTGAAATAGTAAAAGCTTCGTTTTTTAATAAATCATAAGTAGCTTCATACACTTGTATGCTTGTTTTTTGCGAAACAGGAATGGTGAAAATCATGTCTAAAGGTTCGTTGTCTGCTACGTAATAACTAAACAAACGATTGTTTAATCTTTCCTTAAAAACGGTTCCAGTGGCTTCGTCTTTTTTAGCAGAAACGCCATTGATTATAAAAGAATTAAAAACATTAGTACTATCTGAAAATATTTCAAAACGTGCAGCATTTCTTCGCGAGGTTACACAAATAGCAACTTTACGTTCTCCATTAATAATCGTATCGTGTGATATTTCAATCTTAGGTATGGCAATATCTTTTACTGCGGCATTTTTTGTAAACGTAAAACTAGACTTATACTTACTACCAATGGTGTTTTTAGAAAGCGCTGTAGCACGATCGGGATTGTTGGTTAAAAAACTTTCGGTCCAAGTGTCTAATATATCATCATAGGTTGCCCAAAGCGCAGTATTTTCATTGGTGTCTAAAACATATAAAAGACTGTTTGGTTTTGGTGTGTCTTTGGTGAATTTAGATTGAAAATGTGCCGTTATAAGAAAACCAATTCCGAAGACTAAAAACAAATAAGACCAACGTTTTTTATGTTTTAAAAATCCGAAAACGGAAACTAATAACCCAAAAATCAATACTACAAATATGGCGGAAGCAAATAAGATTTTTAAACCCAAACCAACCGGAAACATTTTTACAAGAGGTGAGATGATAAACAACACTGGAATCGCTAATAAAGCTAATAGAATTAAACTCGGTTTTTGCTGTCTTATCATTAAAAATAAACTTAATAAACCAAAGTAAACCGGAATAATAAAAAAGCTAGCACCTTCTAGTTTTAAAGCAACAATAACACAAATAAGCAACCAGAAAACTATTGGTGCAATGAGTAGGTTCACGGTTTTTTTGGAGCCTTTAAATACATGATAACTATAAAAACAGATCGCTAATGTTAAACAGGTGAATGCTGCAATGTAAGTATGACCATTATAGGTAAAGCCATGAAGCATTTCTTGATACTGCGGATACAGAAATTTTAAAGTTTCCCACCCGAAAAAGGTAAATAAACCACCAACGACAAGACTTATAGAAAATGGAATAAATCCTTTTAATATGTCTTTTATGTTTAACGATTTCTTTTTAAATCCGTAAATAAGTAAAGCAATAAAACCAATAAGTGCTATAATTAACATGGGCCAAATCCATGAAAAAGGATAGATAATCGTTTTAAATAATGGAACATTAAAGTAAATATAATCCTCGGTACTTTTTACATTGTTGAGGTTGGCATTACTAAAATGATGGAGTAGTGGCATGAGGTAAGAACCTTGATGTTCTAAAGTATTTCTATCTAATCTTTCATAGGTGTCTAAAGCGGTATGGTAATCAAAATGGTCATCAATAAAAGCAAAATTAAAACCATCAATATCTTTATCTGCTCTAAAACGCGTTAAATCTGTATCATTAGGAAGCATTTTATAAATACTATATGCTAAAGAGTTTGCTACAGGGTATTCTGGGTTCGCCTTTACAAAGGCTTTCATAAGGTTCGCATTTCCTTGGTTGGTTTCAATAAGCATATAACTTGGTCCGCCAGAACCTCGAGCTTCAAAATTTAAAACCAAACCAACATCTTTAGACCAAGGATGCTTGTTTACAAAAATATCTGCACCATTTAATCCTAGTTCTTCACCATCAGAAATTAGAATAATAATGTCGTTTTTAGGTGTTTTATTTTCCGCTAAAAAAGCGCGAACACCTTCTAAAATAGTTACCACTCCAGAACCAGCATCACTAGCTCCAAAGGAGGAATGCGGATTGCTGTCATAATGCGAAAGAAGGAGTAAAGCTTTACTGTTGTCACTTCCTTTTATTCTTGCTAAAATGTTTTTAGGCTTCGATAGATTTCCCCATTGACTCATGGAATAATCCTCTTGTATTTGGGTTTCTAAACCAAGCTTTTCAAGCTCTTTTACAATATAATCTCTAACCTCTTGATGTGCTTGGTTACCAAGGAAATGAGGTTTTTTAGAAATTTCTTTCAGTTGAATTAATGCACGTTGGGTAGAAAAAGAAGTTTCAGGTGCATCTATTGTCGAAATGGTATTTGGCAGTAAAGCATCAAAACTACAATAGATAGCTAGGCAAATAATAAGGATTGCAATAATTTTTTTAAACATGGTTTAGGATGTATTATTTACCTATAAAAATAGGAAATAATAATTAGCATTTTTTGGTTTAGGATAAATCGTTTATAATCAGTATATTTAAGTGAATCAAACGCTATTATTATGGGTATTAAAAGTTTTCAAGGAGCAAGGAAGCAGCAGAACGCTGTAGACCAAACGCAATTAAGAGTAAGTGATTATATGACCAAGAATTTAATCACTTTTAGACCAGAGCAATCTGTGGATGAAGTTATAGAAGCTCTTATTACCAATAAAATTTCTGGAGGACCAGTTGTAAATGCAAACAATGAATTGGTTGGCATTATAAGTGAAGGAGATTGTTTAAAGCAAATTAGCGAAAGTAGATATTATAATATGCCAATGGCACAAGACAATGTAGAGAAACGCATGGTTAAAAATGTGGATACTATGGATGGTAATATGAATATTTTTGATGCTGCCAATATGTTTTTAGAATCTAAACATAGACGTTTCCCAATATTAGAAAATGGTAAATTAGTAGGGCAAATTAGCCAAAAGGATATTCTTAAAGCTGCTTTGCAATTAAAAGGACATACCTGGAAGTAACGTATTAGCTCTCTCGCTTTACCAGAGCGTAATAATCGCCTTCTAAAGGCAAATAGCCTTGGTCATACACAAAGTAGTACACCGTTCCTGCTTTTGTGGTGTAAATGCTTGTGAAGTAATTAAAGTCGAAGCCTTTTTCGATAAGTTTTGCTCTAGAACTTTTTGTTTTTTTATCCGGGTTCAGTGCTTCGAGAATTCTATAGTTTTTTCGCAATCTATTATTGGTGTTGCGTATTAAATTTTTACTGTCTTTATTTACACTATTGTTGTATGCATTTCTGCAGGCATCACTGCAAAATTTCTTGTCTATTCTACCAACAATTTTATCACCACATTCCGGACATTTTTTTTGCATAGTTATTTGTTTTCTAGTTTATACCAACGTAAGTTCATTTGCTCTTGTTCAAAATAAAAATCTTCCACATAATGTAATCCTATTTTTATTAATGCATTATGTGAAGCTTCATTTCCAATTTCTGTGGTAGCATAAATTTCAGGAAGTTTTAAAACATTAAAAGCATAATCTACCGATGCTTTTCCAGATTCTGTTGCATATCCTTTTCCCCAAAAACGTTTTATAAGTCGGTAACCAACATCATAATATTCGGTAAAACCATTCATGTTGTATTCTGTGTTTAAACGCAAACCAGACCAGCCAACAAAATCTCCTGTGCTTTTTTCTATAACAGCAAATCTACCAATACCTCTTTCTTTGTATTGCGTTAATACACTTTCTAGTATTTTTTTAGATTCATTTATAGATTTTACGGGTTTATTACCTAAATATTTATGCACATCTGGATCTGAATCTAAAGCAAACATTCCTTCAAGGTCTGTTAACCTAAGCTCTCTTAAAAGAAGTCTTTCTGTTTCGATATGGAATTTCATTTAATCTCTTTTATAAGTGAATTTTATTTCTTCGGCTTTACCGTTATCTTCTACAACGACGTATATATTAATCTCATTTTCGTTTATTTTTTCGAAAGTGAACTGGTCAAAATAAATACGATTTTCTTCTATTTTAACGAGTTTAGCGTCTATAGTTTCGTCTTTTTCTTCCCAGCCTTTAAAATCATTTCCAAAATGTTTTAGCTGAAAAATTAAGGTGTCGTCTACTTGTCGGATGCCACCAAGTTCATAAAAAACAACTTTATTATCAGCAACAAGTTTAAAGGAAAACATCATGGAATCTCCAAGAGGTGGACTCCAAATTTCTTCGGTAATTCCGCCAAAAGCTTCCCCTTTCCAGGAACCTGAAATCCAAGAAGCCTCTTGCAAAGTAGCGCTAGGTGATGTGCTTCCATCTATAAATTTTAAGGTATTTTCTTGTGCCGAACAATTTATTGCAATAAAAAATAGAATTGCGAAAACGGATGCGAAGTGTTTCATAAGTATTGATTTACAAGCTAATATAGTGAATTTATTTCCGTTTACAAACGACTACAAACATTTACAAACGATTTTAAATGTGTAACAACCGACTAATATTTGCATGTTGTTTCATCTTTGCAGTGTTGAATGGAACTAATGAAATTCAATATAATAAAAACCTTATCTTATGAATACGTTAAGAAACAAAGTACAGTTAATTGGAAACTTAGGAAACGATCCAGAAATCATTAATTTAGAAACGGGTAAAATGTTAGCCAAGTTTTCTATAGCAACCAATGAAAGCTATAAAAACGCAAAAGGCGAAAAAATAACAGATACGCAATGGCACAATATTGTAGCTTGGGGTAAAACTGCCGAGATTGTAGAGAAGTATGTTACCAAAGGAAAAGAAATTGCAATAGAAGGGAAGCTTACCACCAGAAGTTGGGAAGATAAAGAAGGTGTAAAGCGTTACACCACAGAAGTGGTTTGTAATGAATTGTTGATGCTAGGAAAATAGTATTTAATTACGGATTGAAAAAAAGGCTCGCAAGTAATTGTGGGTCTTTTTTATTATATCTATTTATCTTTTAGATTGTTTTACCATGACATTTAAAACCAATCCTATAATAATTAAAAGAATAGCAAATAAACTTAGTAAGCTATAGCTTTCTTGTAACCATATAGCACCAATGATCATGGTAAAAATGACTTCAATGTACTTTAACGGTGCTATTTGATTGATTTCACTGCTTTGTAATGCTTTGGTCATATATACTTGTCCGAAGTAACCAAAAACACCAAGACTTAGTAGTAATAACCATTCTATACCTATTGGGTTTTTCCAGTTATTTATTGCTAGTAGACCTCCAATAAGAGCAGATATAATCATAAAATAATTAACGATAACTATTGGGTGATCCTTTGTTCCTATTTTTCGAATTATAATAGGGACTAGACCTGTAAATATAGCCGAAATTACAGCAAGCGTTAGGCCAATATTGTTAATTTGATTATCAAATCCTTTTAAAAGAACAACCCCTAAAAAAGCGATACCAAAACAGAACCATTGTATAGGTTTTATTTTTTCTTTAAGTAAAAGAAGAGCAAATAGAGCAGCAAAAATTGGTGATATATATCGAATAGAAACTGCAGATCCCATGGACATATGTTTTATTGCCATGAAAAATAAGGTCATACCAGCAAAACCAACAAGTCCTCTTGCAACAAGAAGAGCTTTTTTATTACCAAGAAAGGAAATTTTGTTTTTTATAAGGTAAGGAATGGTGAAAATTAAGGAGCCAATAGATCTAAAAAAAACGATTTGATAGACATTAAAATCGCCTAATTTTTTAACAAAAACGTTTAATAGTGCAAAGGCTAAAGCACTAATAGACATATAAATTATAGCTTTTTTGTGCATGAACTAAATGATATTGCGCTAACTAATTAATCGTTTAAGAGATGCTTTAAAACTGACAATTACCTCTTCTTTAAGTTTTTTTCTATTTGTTGTATTAGAAATTTCAATATACTCAATTGGTAATTGGTTATTAACAAAAATGGAAGAATTATCTTGTTTGAAATTGGAGACCATAATGGCAGCATCTACACTACCATCATTTATATTTTTTAAGCATTGTTCTTCTTTTTTTTGAGAAGAGAAAGATTGAAACACGAGCAGTCTATACCCATGTTTAAAAGAAAATTTTTGTATTTCTGAAATGATACAACCATAAAAAGAATCTGCTATTTCCGGAACAATTATCGCTAGTGTTTTCGTTTGCTGCTTCCTTAAAGATAAAGCAGTAAAGTTTGGCACATAATTGTGTTTTTGGGCAATCGTTTTTATTAAGGTTCTCGTTTTAGTGCTTATGTCTGCTTTATCATTTAAAGCCTTCGAAACTGTAGAAACAGAGAATCCGGTTAAAATAGAAATACTTTTAAGTGTTATTGTAGATTGATACATTAACAGTTAGTTTTTTAGCTTTTGAATGATATCAATTGCTGTTTTTGTAATTGTTTTAATCTTTTCAAGATCATAATTACCATCTTTTGTTTTGGCAATAAGTTTAGAACCTATTCCTACGCAAGTAACACCAGCATTAAACCAAGATTCTAAGCTTTCTTGAGTTGGTTCTACACCACCAGTTGGCATAATGCTTGTCCAAGGTTGTGGTCCTTTTATTGCTTTAACATAACTAGGATCATATGCATTTCCAGGAAATAATTTTACTATTTCACAACCAAGTTCTTCTGCTTTAACTATTTCTGTTAATGTTGCGCAACCAGGAGACCATAATACTTTTCTTCTGTTACATACCATAGCAATGTCTTCTCTTAAAACAGGTGTTACAATAAAGTTTGCACCTAACTGCATATATAGGGAAGCAGCAGCTGCATCTGTAACCGAGCCAACCCCCATTATCATTCCAGGTAATTCTGCTATTACGTATTTGTTAAGTGCAGCAAAAACTTCAAAAGCGAAATCACCTCGGCTTGTGAATTCTAAAAGGCGAGCTCCACCATCATAACATGCTTTTATTATTTTTTTGCTTACTTCTATATCTTCATTATAAAACAAAGGAACTAAGCCTGTGTTTTGCATTACTGTTGCAACTTCAATTCTTGAGTATTGTGCCATTTTATTTTTTTTATCTGGAAACCTTTCCTGAGGCATCACCATTTAATAATTTTTCAATTTCATCTAGTGTAATTAAATTACAATCGCCAGAAATGGTATGTTTTAAGCAACAAGCTGCTACTGCTATATTTAATGCTTTTTGTTTATTGGTTGCATTGTTTACTAATCCGTAAATTAATCCACCCATAAATGCATCTCCACTACCAACTCTATCTACAACAGGAGTTACTTCCTTAACATCGGCATTGTAAATGGTTTTACCATCGTATAATATACCTCCAATTCGTTGATGTGATGCACTAACAGAATACCTTAGCGTTGTTGCCGCAGTATGTAAATTAGGACATGATTTAAATATTTGATCGTATAGATAAGGCAGCGACTTTTCGTCTTGATAGTTCGGATTTGCTTTGTCTTTTCCTAACATGAAAAATGCCGTATCAATATCTCCTAAAATAATATTACTATACTTTAAAAGCTCTGGCATTACTTCGTTTGGTTCTTTTCCGTATTGCCATAATTTAGATCTATAGTTTAAATCGGAAGAAATAGTAATCCCTAATTTATGTGCTACTTTAATTGCTTCTAAACATTCGTCTGCAGCAGATTGAGAAATAGCAGGAGTAATACCACTCCAATGAAACCAAGTAGCATCTTTTAAAACCGATTCCCAATCTATGGAACCTTTTTCAATAGTTGCCATAGAACTGTTTGCTCTATCATAAACTACATTACTACCACGAGTTCCAGCACCAGTTTCTAAGTAATAGATACCAAGTCTGTCTCCGCCATAAATAACATTTTTAGACTCTACATTAAATTTACGCATCTCTATTAATGCGCAATTTCCCATTTCATTTTTTGGTAATCTGGTAACAAATTCGGCAGGAATACCATAATTTGCTAGGGATACTGCTACATTAAATTCTCCACCACCATAAGATGCAGCAAACTTTTTTGCTTGCGAAAATCTTAAATGACGCTCTGTGGAGAGTCTTAACATAATTTCACCAAATGTGACAATCTTACTCATTTCTTGAATTTAATTATTTTACTTTAATTGAAAAGCCAAATAGTTTTATTTCATAATAATGCTATTTGGCTTTTAAATCTACAATTCTAGATTCCTAATGCTTGTCCACCACCAATTTGGATAGTTTCTGCAGTTATGAAAGACGCATCTTTACTAGCTAAGAAAGAAATTACTCCAGCTACATCTTCTGGCTGACCTAATCTTCCTAACATAATGTTGTTAGCCCAAGAAGCAAAAACTTCTGGTTTTGTTGCTTTAATTTGTGAGTGAAATGGTGTATCAATAGTACCTGGAGACACTGCATTCACTCGTATACCATATTCTGCTAAATCTTTTGCTAATGCTCTAGTTATTGCATTAACTCCTGCTTTAGATGTACCATAGATTCCTGCTCCAGGTCCACCTGCAGTCCATGCTGCGTTAGAGGTATAGTTAATTATAGAAGGATGTTCTCCTTTTTTAAGAAATGGTATCGCTGCTCTTGAAGCAAAAAATACAGAATCTAAGTTTAATGCCATTACAAATCTGTAAAAATCTGTTGTCATTTCTTCGAATCTAGATCTTCCACCTAAACCACCTGCGTTATTTACAAGTACATCAATTCTACCATATTTTTCACCAATTTTAGTGATGTTAGCAGTTACTTGCTCTTCATTAGTAACATCAAAACCGTAATATTCTGCAGTAATTCCTTCGTCTGTAAGAGCTTTAAGCTTTTCAGCTCCAGCTTTATCATCTATACCATTTAATATAACGGTATATCCATCTTTACCTAATCTTTCTGCAACTGCAAATCCAATACCTCCTGTTGCTCCTGTTACTATTGCTACTTTACCTGTATTTTTACTCATTTTTATAATTTTTATAATTCTTTAATATTTTATTTTTTATTTACTCTAATTATACTTTAGGTTTTAAAGGCTCTATTTTTGGACATAATACCCAAACAGCTAAAAGTGCTATTATAGCTAAAGCACCACCTATTATAAAAGCAGGTGTATAGTTTCCGCCTGTCGTTATGAATGTAACTAAGATAGTAAGTCCAGCTGCACCAAGTTTTGCTGCCATACCGGCAAAACCAGATAATGTACCGACTATTTTTCCGCTAAAAAGATCACTTGGCAAAGTTTGTATGTTACCGATTGCTACTTGAAATCCGAAAAGTAAAACTGCCATAATAATTACTGCGTTCATAGCAGATGCTGGTGCTTTTAATAGGAAGAAACATGGAATCATAATTAAACAACCTAAAGTGATTGTCATTTTTCGTGTTTTATCCACAGACCATCCTGCTGTAATTCTATTTTTAGCAAGTAAACCACCAAAGATAGCTCCAACCATTGCTCCAACATAAGGTACCCACGCCGAGAAGGCAATTTGTTTAACATCCATTCCAAAAACTTCGGAAAGATAGATTGGTATCCAAACTATAAAAAGCCACCAAATAGGATCAATTGCTGCGGAAGCTATTATTACTCCCCAACTCTCTTTATGTTTTAGTAATTGACCAGTGTCTGGCGTATAACCTTCATCATAATTACCATCTTCATCAATATCTTGATTTCTTTGTCCGGATAGAATATATTTTTTTTCATCATCAGTCAACCAAGGGTGTGATTTTGGGGCTCCCTTTACTACGTATAACCAAGGTAGTAACCATAAAAACCCAAGAGCAGCAACCACTATAAATATTGCTTTCCAATCGAAATAAACAGACAATAACCCAATCACTGGATACGCTACAATACCTCCTATAGCTGCTCCAGAATTAAAGATTCCTTGAGCAAGTGCTCGCTCTTTAGTTGGAAACCACTCTGCATTAGCTTTAGCGGCACCAGGCCAGTTTCCTGCTTCTGCAATTCCTAATATAGACCTGAAAATGGAAAAACTTAGCATTCCTTGAGCAAATGCATGCATTAGTGTCGCGATAGACCATACACCAATCGAAATTGCGAAACCAATTCGGGTTCCTATCCAATCGAAAATTTTACCGAAAAGTGCTTGACCTCCAGCATACGAAAGTATGAATACTGTTGAAATGGTACCGTATATTGCTTTATGTCCATCCTTATCCATTTCTGGGAATAAATCATTAGCAATGTCTGGCCATAGCGCTCCAAAAGCTTGTCTATCTATGTAATTTATAACTGCAGCCAAAGCCACAAGCCCTACTACCCACCATCTTAGTCCTTTTACTTTCATGCTTGTTTCGTCTAGTTAGTTAATATTTTTAATCCTTATAGCAATATTGATATAATTCACTAAAGTGATCTTTCATTTTTTGTTTTGCTAATTGCGGGTCTTTCATTTCAATCGCATCGTAAATAGCTTGGTGTTCTTCAATACCTTTTTGTGCTAAATTTTTATCACAAACATGATATTTCTCAAAGTTGGTAATAATTTGAGGTGTAATAATTAACATAAAAGTATTCATAGAGCTATTACCACTTGCTTTAGCTATAGCTAGATGAAATAGTAAATCTTCTTGAACAGCATCTTTGCCATTTAAAACCTTTTTGGAATATGCATCTATTGTTGCTTTCAGTTTTTTTAAATCTTCATCTGTTCTTCTTAAAGCTGCTAATCGTACTGTTTTTAATTCTAATAATATTCGGGTTTCTACTAAGGATTTAAAATCTGGATCTTCCAGTCTTAAGATATCTTTAATCATCCCATTCATTGCAATTACACCTATGTTTGCTATAAATGTTCCGCTTTGCGGAATAGATTTTAATAAACCATATAATTCTAATTTTTGAATAGCTTCTCTAACATTACTTCTAGACACTTCAAATTTTTCGGCTAGTACGCGCTCTGCAGGTAATTTATCTCCAGGTTCCAGATTTTTTAAGTTTATTAAATCTCGGATGTTAGCAATGATATGTTTTTGAACATCAAATTTTTCCGTTTTGCCTAGTATTTCTACTTTCATAAATTAGTGTTTAATTACTATTCTTAATGGGTTAAATTTACTAAAAAACTGATAGAAGTTTTTTTAAAAAGTAAGTTAAACTTTAAGGCCTAATACAAGGCCTTTAAGCCTAACTAAATCACAATAAGACTAATCAAAATATTTTTAATGTGTGACTTCTAATTTGTAATATCTAACTTTTGCAAAAGCACCTTGGTCTCTACTTTGAAAATAGTTTCCTGCTTTAAAATAGTTTTCAAATATTCCCCATTTTTTCATGTGTATATTTTCATATACTTTGTATTCGTTTTTGTTTAAAATGATAACCATTTTTCCATCCGATACTTCTACTTCTAGAGTGAATTTTTTAAATCCTACTTCTTGTTCAAAATTAAAACCATCATCATCTCCCCAAGCATCTTCATGTAGCATTTCTTCTTCGGTAGCGTTTAAATTTTTAAGTACTTTCGTTTTTACTCTAACTTTACCTTTATCCCAATATATTTTTAACATTGGAGGTGCATTATTATCCTTTTGACCAATTAAATCTCTTTGCTTGTCAGTAAGTCTTCCATGTATTTGCATGATAATTACTCTATGGTATTTACCTTCATTATCTTTGGTTACCTCATCTATTGCCAATGTACCTTTCATATAGCCACCTTGTTTAAAGGTCCAGTTAACATCATTATTTCCAGGAATCATTTGTTCTCTGAGCTCTGATCTTGAAAATTTGGTATTAGCTGTTGTTGCTTTACTAGGATAAGCATAAAATACTAATGCTCCTTTTGTAGAGTCATTGTACATATAAGGTTTTATTTCTTCGTTTGTTGCATAATTAACAACAACGTCTTTTCCTTTAAAACTTTTTGCTTTTTCATTTTCTCCTTCCGGAATTGTTAAAGACCAATGGGTTAAATCTATTTCTGGAAGTTTGTATTTTTTCTTTTTTTTCTTCTTCTTTTTTTTAGATTCCACTTTGGTTTCTGTAACTGCCTTATTAGATTGGCAGTTAGCATTTAAGACTGAAGCAAATACAAATAATGCTATGAGTTTAAGTTTTATACGCATTTGATTCAGTCTTTAAATTTTGTTTTATTATTCAGCATCTATATATAAAGCATCGATATAAGCTTCATCTAATTCATTATAAAAATAAATTGCTAATGAAGTATTTGCTCCTGAATTAAAGGATAGTGTTCCAGATAATAATTCAGATGTTCCTGCAACATCTTCAGAATAAGTTACAGATGCAATAGTATTAGCAGTAACCTCAGTTGGGTCATTAGTTGGAATCATCATTAAAACATTAAGAAGTCCATTTTCTGCATCTACATCATTTTTCATTCTATATTTAAATGTTAAAACGTAATCTGTATTTGGAGTAAAGGTTGAAACTTCTTGATAGCCAATTCTATCTGCTGAATCTGGTAACTTTCCTCCGTAATTTCCTACGTAATATCCATTAGATGAGGTTATTTGAATAGTACCACCTAAATTTGAATTTTTCCATGGTGTTCTACTGTCGATATTTGTTGGTGCATCCCCACTATCTCCATTATCAAATCCTCCTTCAAGAATTACAGGAATATCTACATCTGGTAATTGAGGTTCAACAATCACAATATCTATAGTATATGTGTCTGAAACTCCTAATGCATCTGAAGCGGTTAAAGTAACGGTGTATGTTCCTTCACCTGGATAGCTGTTTTCAGCATCAATATTATCATCTGCTTCTGTATATATGTGCATGTTTCCATCACCAAAATCCCAAGAGTAATTAGTTGCACTTGTAGAAGCATTGGCAAAAGTGTAAACATTCCAAGAGTCTCCAAACCCTTGAATTGCTGTGAAATCAGCATTTGGGGGTGTGGCATCTTCAATAGAATTTGCTCCAATAGGCTCAAATTGTTCGAAATCATCACAGCTATTAAACAGGCTTATAGTTGTGATTGCTAGTATAGCCAAAAAACTATTTTTTAATTGTTTTTTCATTGTTATATTTTTTATTAGTAACCTGGGTTTTGTGATAACAAACCGTTACTTAAGTTAATTTCTCTTTGTGGTATAGGTAATAAAAGATCGGATGCACTATAGCTTCCAGCGGTAACAGCAGAAAATGCTGATAATACAGTCTGTGCTTCGTTAAAACGAATTAAATCGAATAATCTATGGTTTTCGAAGGCTAATTCTACACGTCTTTCATCTAGTAATTCTTGTTTGGTAATATCATTATCATCATCGCCTAGTAAACCTGCTCTTAACCTTACAAGCTCGAAAGAATCTAATGCAGCTTGTACAGAAGTACTATTGTTTCCAGCCATAATAGCTTCCACATGCATTAAAAGTACATCTGCATAACGTAAAATAATCCAGTCATTTCCAGCTTTTGTTCTATCTGTCGCTGTTTCAGGTATACCTAATGTAGTATCTTCTTCTGGTAAATATTTTACAACTTGAAATTGTGTTGGTTGTTCAGAATCTTGACGGTAAGAATATGGTGTTCTATTTCCTCCTAAATTGTCTAATGCATCTCTTACATCTGCTGTAGTATAGTTTACACCACTGGTTCTACCAACAGCATTTAACCATTCTGCAGAGAAGTTTTGACTATCTTCTCCATCACTTTGGTAACCAATAGCAAATATAATTTCATTGTTTAACTCTGAGAAAAACACATCTTTAAAGTTAGGTTCTAACATAAAACCGCTTCCCATAACTGCTTCACATAAAAGTTGTGCTTGTAAATAATTTGTGTTAAGAGTTAAATACATTTTAGCTAGTAAAGCTTGTGCTGCAGCTTTTGATCCTCTTGTTTTATAAGCATTGTCTAAACCATCAATTGCAGCTAATAAATCACTTTCAATTAATTCGTAAACAGTAGCTTTTGCTACTCTTGTAAATGCTAATGTTTTGTAATCTGGATCTGTAATCTCAATAATTTTGTCTATCAAAGGAATGTCTCCGTATAAACGTACTAGATTAAAATATGCATAAGCACGAACAAATTTTGCTTCTCCTTCAATTTTTGCACGGTTTGCATCTGTTGCAATATCTAAATGTGCTAAAACGGTATTTGCTCTAAATATTACATTGTAATAACTTCTGTAATAATCATCGACAATTCCATTTGTTGCTTGTATAGTAAAGTTCTCAAATTGAGCAGCTTCACCCTCACTACTTTTGGTTCGAGTATTATCACTACGCATTTCTGTAATATAAAACTCTACTTGCAAAGCGTGATTATCATTTGAGCTTGTTGAGTTTACACCTTGTATCCCATCGTACATGTTAACAAGTGCGGATTCTAAATCTGCTTCGGATTCAAAATAAGTTTCATTATAAAGAACGGAAGTAGGGGTCGGGCTTAAAAAATCATCGCCACAAGAAAATAATGTTAGCGCAACAATTATTAAATTAAGCTTTGTAATGTGTTTTGTTATGTTTTTCATTTTCATTTTTATTAAAATTGAACATTTAAGCCTAGAGAGATTGTTTGGTTTATTGGAGAACCACCTCTTTGGTACCCATACGTTGTAGCTAATTGCGTACCTGATGTATGATAAACAGATTCTGGGTTGAAACCAGTATAATTATCTGCAGTAAAATACAGTAGATTTTGACCAGAAGCATACAGTCTAAGTTTTTCAATCTTTAATTTAGATGTTAAGCTTTTTGGTAATGTGTATCCAATATTTACAGTTCTTAAGGCTACATAAGATGCATCTTGTATGATAGAGTTTGTAAATATTTTTTCTTTAATAAATTCTTGATTAGGTGTTGCTGCAGTGTAATCTTGAGCAGAATTAAAATGATTAAAGATGTATTGGTCTGCCATATTACGAACTTCTGCACCATGACTACCTTGAAACATGAATGATAAATCAAAGTTATACACTTTAAAATCATTGGTTATACTCCAAACTAAATCTGGATATGGATCTCCTAAAATAGTTTTATCATCATCATCAATTTTACCATCACCATTTAAATCTTTTACATATACATCTTGAGCACTTGCTCCAATTGGATGGTATGGATTAGATATATATTCTAAAGGAATTTCTTCATCTACAACCCAACCGTAAAAAGAAGAAATAGGGTTACCTTCTAAATTAATCCATTCTGCTGCACGTTTAGAATCAACACTTTGAATTTGCCCGTTTGAATCAGCAAAATCCATTAATTCGTTTGTGTTTTTAGAAGCTATTAAAGTAGTGTTCCAAGAAAAATTCTCTCTTGAATAGTTACGTGAACGTAACTCTAATTCATGACCACTATTTCTAACTTCTCCTCTATTTACTAAAGCATCAGTAAATCCAGTTGTAGAAGGGATAGGGTTGTATAATAATAACTGGTCACTTGTTCTTTCATAATAGTCATAAGAACCAGAAATTACGTTGTTAAAGAAACCAAAGTCAATACCTGGGTTAAATTCTTTTAAACGTTCCCATTTTAAATCTTCGTTAGCAATATTCAATTGGTTATAACCATTTGTAACGTTACCATTAATAACTCCAGTAGATGTTTCAAATAAAGAATATGATGGGTAGTTATCTATTTGGTTGTTACTTGTGTCTAGAACATCATTCCCTGTGAAACCGTAACTAGCACGTAATTTTAATTTACTAACAAAATTACTCTCTTCTAAAAAGCTTTCATTACTAAGTATCCAACCAGCAGAAAAAGCAGGGAAGTTTCCGTATTTGTTATTTTCACTAAACCTAGAACTACCATCTCGTCTAATACTTGCTGAAAGAAGATACTTATTATCGAATGCGTAATTTGCTCTAGCAAAAACCGACATTAATGTGTTTTCATATTCTTCAGACTCAAATGCTATTACCGTTGTAGCGGCAGAAATAGTTTGTAATTTATCCGATGTATATCCATTTCCAGATACTGCATCATTATCATATTGCCATTGCTCTGCAGCAAAACCAGCGATAGCAGAAACATCATGCTTTCCAAAGTTTTTATCATAAGAAAAGTAGTTGTCTGTAGACATATGTGTTTTTCTTTCATTAAATAAATCCAATTGTGCAGCAGAAGCTCCATTTCTATTAGATAAAACACCTTGCCATCTACGGCTTTTTGTACTTTGATAATCACCACCAATAGTTGCTTTAAAGCTTAATGCATCTGTAATATCATATTTACCATAGATACTTCCAAAAAGTTTAAACTTATCGTCTGTACGGTCACGTTCTAATATTTTAGCAGCTGGATTTGTATTAGATGTGTTACTAATATCTGTACCACCACTTGATACTGGAAATCCACCATCTAAATCGTAATCATCAAACATACGTTGTTGTGCATAATCACCAATTTGCACATCTGCATATTTCCCACCATCTCTTAAGCGGTTTACATATTGAATGTTATCGGCAGTAACATATACTGGTAACCAAGATGGTTGACGTAAGATGTCATGTGTAGATCCATCAAAACGACGTCTGTTAGTTATAGATGGAGATAAGTTTACACCAAAAGATAATTTATCTGTTAATTGTGTGTTTACTTTTAATTTAACAGCATATTTTTTGTAATCATCTGTTAATAATACACCTTCATCATGTACATAATTTATAGCTGTACTAAAGTTAGTTCTCTTGCTTCCACCTCTAGCAGCGAAAGAGTGACTAGTAATAACACCACCATCAAAAATTACATCTTGCCAGTTTGTATTATCTCCTAATAGTTGCTTGTATTTAGTTTTATCTGAAAGCATTCCAGTAGCAGCAAATTCTTTTTCAGCAGTTTCTTTTACCGTGAATGTGTATGCATCACTATGTTTAGCTTCTTTAAATCCTGTGAAAGTATTATAACTAAATTTAGTCTCTCCTTCTTTACCATCTTTTGTAGTAATCATGATGATACCGTTAGCACCACGAGATCCATAAATGGAAGAAGATGCAGCATCTTTTAATACTTCAAAAGATTTTACATCATTCATATCTAGAGATCCTAAATAATCACTGTCTACCACTAGACCATCTACAACAATTAAAGGTGTAGAGTTACCTGTAATAGAACCAGCACCACGAATGGTAATTGTTGGTGCAGAACCCGCTTCACCTTCTGTTGCTTGAATGTTTACACCAGATACTTGACCTACTAAAGCATCATCTACACGAGATACTGCTATTTGATCTAAATCTTCGTTTACTACTTTAGATATAGATCCAGTTAAGTGACTTTTCTTTTGTGTACCATAACCAATTACTACAACCTCATCTAAATTATTAGCGTCTGCCGCTAAAGACATATCGATTGTATTTTGATTTTCAATAATTACTGTTTGAGAGATGTAACCAATATAAGAAAACTGAATAACATCGCCTTTTTTTACTTGTAGTTGGTAATTACCATCAAAATCAGTACTTGTTCCTGTACTAGTGCCTACAATAATTACATTTACACTCGGTAAAGGCATATTGTCATTAGCATCTACCACTAGCCCTTTTACTGTTAGTTTTTCTTGGGCAAAGGCAGAAATGCACATAAAGAGTATTGCAAATAATGCCGATTTAGCTTTTAAATTCATAATTAATTTTTAAATTTTAGTTAATTAATTTGTTTTACTAAAAACACAATTATTAGGCAAGTATCAATATGTTTGTTACTTTTGTAATATTATGTTTTGTTACATAATTACTTCCCGACGAAGAAGTATTTTATAAAAAGGATAGGTTTTTTACTTGTCCTTTTTTTTTGGTTTTAATCCAGTAAAATAATTGGTTTACCAGATTGGTTTACCAAATATATATAAAATTTTGTTAAATACAACGTTTTCGTGAATTTTATATATCAAAATAGAAGATGTTTGGGTTAAAATAGCAAACATCCTCTATTTCTATATGTATTTTACTACGATTTCATAAAGTCCTCAAGAATAGGACTAAAGGTATTTGTTGAGATTCCTTCTTTACTGCAAGTTGTTCCTTGTAATTTGTGAGGTATAATGTATTCAGAATCTCTGTAATCCAATAAAATTGTTTTAAGCTTTCGAGATGGCTAACAATTTTTTGACTTAAGCCTTATCTGAAAAATAAGATACTGCATCGCCACTTAAGAAATCTTCTCTCACTGGACTAAAAGTATCAATTAACTCTCCTTCTTCTAAGCAAACAGCGCTATGCAATAAGTTAGGTTCAATATACACACCATCTCCTGCTTCTACAATTTGCTTCTCTCCATCAATTTCAAATTCAAATTTCCCAGAAACACAATAGGTAGCTTGTGTGTGAAAATGTTGATGTGGAGCACCTAATGCACCTGCATCAAACTTCACTCTTACCATCATGATTTGGTTATCGTAACCTAAAAATTTTCTAGATACTCCGCCACCTAGTACTTCCCATTCCATGTCTTTTGTGATGACATACTTTTCGCTAAATCTTTTCATATGTTTATTTTTATTGTTTTTAAAAGGTCATATGTTGCTTCCATATAATCGTTCTCTTGCGTATTAAGTTACCGATATGGAAGGTTCATAATTTTAATTGTTTTGTTTTATTTGAAATAATAAGAACCTGACCACTCGTAATTCTTATCGTTAATTTTTACTTTATGTTTCACTTCTTTTGAAGCATTTGTGTTTGCTGTTATAAACAGTTTGGTGTTCCCTTTTATATTGGTGATTTGTATTGCGGTATACGCTTCTGTATCTAAAACCACTTTTAATGCTGCGATGCTACTGTTGGAGTTTACTGCAGATTCTGTCACCGGACTGTAACTTCCATGGGATTCAATTGCCGATACAAAAATAGTGTTTTTAGCATTTTTTCGTCTTAGCATGAAAGCTGCTTCTCGTCTTAAATTAAATTCAGGATCGTTTGCTCCAATTCTTGTAAATAGTAACTCATCGGTAGTATTGGTTACAGACGTTAAGGTGTAAAACTTCCCTTTGTTTAACCAGGATAGTTTGCTATTGTCACTAGACGCTTTTGCTGTTCCTTCTACAAATAGATGTTGATATCCATTTTTTGTTCCTAAAGGATTTAATGTCTTAGGTGTTTTGTAGTCAAAATTTGTTTGAATTACTTGTCCTAAAAAGTAATACGGAAAATCATATTGATTTGCTTTATCTGAAGTCACCTTCATGATATCTAACATATATGGCTTTTCAAAATCTTCATCTTTTATAATTGCCATGGTACGAAGCATCTCTGTTCCAGGATATGCATTACTTTCCTTGGCACTTGCTACTTGTACGTTTTCATTTTCTGAAGAAAAATAGTTTAGTACCGAATGATGTTTACTTCCTATTTCATACTTCGCATTAAAATGAGAAGTTTCATTTTGTGTTACCGTATTATGTGCAATGGTTTGTTTTGCCCAAGTCTTGTTTTCCTTTAGGTAATTTCCACCGCCTTTTTGTTCGATATTTACAAAACGCGCTAAACCGTAATCTTGAAGAATTTCTTCGCCTTTTTCGTATAAAGAATACGACAACTTATCATAATGACCATGACTAGAGCCTTGCGCAGCATACTTAAAGACCAATTCGATATCTTCATTTCTTAAAATAGCAACTCCGCCTTGTGTTCCATTTGGTCCATCAGATAAATTAATTGATTTTTTATCGAATGGTTTTGCTTTCCCGTTTTTGATACCAAGTGCTACTGCCAAACCAGAATCGTCTAATAATACTTTGTTTTGCTCTGTTGCGATACTTAATAATCCTGGATCTTGTGTTCCGAAATGATAAGAAATATCTACAGCAGTAACCAAAGCATCGTTATAATAGGACATTCCTTTTTGACCATCGTTAAGTGGGAAAAAATCACCATCTGCATCCGATAGATTCAATAAAGCATGTATCGATTTTAGTAATACTCCATCTTTATATTCAAAAATCTTCAATTCTGGTTTCATGTTATGTAAGCCTTCCGCAAAAATTAAAAAAGGATACATCGCATAACGTTGGTAATATGGTCCTTCGTTATAATAACCATCTGGAGAAAAAGGTTCTTCAATATTCGCTAGAAAGCCAGCTTTTCCATCTTTATTTAAAAAACCACCATCGTCATCTTTTTCATTCGTATTTAGTTTTAAATCTTTAATTCCGTATAAAGCACGATCAATTAATTCTTGGTCGTTCATTACTAAACCAATCATGCCAACAGCTGCATTTCCCCAAGTACTATGGTTGTGTACTCTTTGGTAAAATTGCGGACTGTCTATAGAAATGTGATCTGCAAATGGTTTAAATAAATTGGTTTCTAATTTGTTGCGTTCTTCTTCAGATAAATAATTATAAATACAATCGTAAGCCTGACTTACATATACCAACCAATTAGCATCATTTAGACATTGCCAGAATAATTTACCTCTTGCATACGATCTTGTTTTTGGATGCAATGGTAATGTTTTGTACATCGCTTCGTATTCCATCAACATGTCTTTTACGTATTTAGCATATTTTTCGTCGTCTAAAATTTGATACAAAACACCTGCTTTTTGCAAAACAATCATGTTGCGTTTATGGCGTACATGTGTGTAACCACCAGAATAATCTACTGGTATTGGTGTTTCTATTCCTAATGCAATTTCTGCATCTATTTCCTCTTGAACTGCTTTTAGCGTATTGTCAAAAATTGGAATATTACCCAGTTGCGCTCTAATGTCTGTAACGCCTTGTGCAGTTAAAATTAGATTTGGATGTGCTTCTGCACTAGGTATTGT
This sequence comes from Lacinutrix sp. WUR7, assembly GCF_016864015.1. Lineage (NCBI taxonomy): Bacteria > Pseudomonadati > Bacteroidota > Flavobacteriia > Flavobacteriales > Flavobacteriaceae > Lacinutrix > Lacinutrix sp. WUR7. The sequence goes on from NZ_CP045067.1 coordinate 1,499,264, forward strand.
TGTTTCCGCATTGGATACAGACGTGTTCTCTTTCTTGCATGAAAACGACAAGCATAAAACAAAGGCTAAAACAAAGTAAAAAGAGAATTGATTTTTCATATTAAAAAAGATCTATTGTGTTGTTAATATAATAAAACTACATATTATATACACCACCATTAATATCAAGTGTAGCTCCTGTAATAAAGCCATCGTATTCTGAGGCTAAATATAAAACCGCTCGAGCTACATCGGCAGCATTACCTGCTCGTTGTATTGGTATCCCTGCAGTTGTTGCAGCTGCAGATTCTTTTGTGGTATGTGTATTGTGAAAGGATGTTCCAAGAATAAGACCTGGAGAAACCGCGTTCACTCGAGTACCTTGTGCACCTAATTCTGTAGACAACGCACGTGTGAATGTTAAGATGGCACCTTTACTCGTGGAGTACACTAAAGATCCTGGATGACCACCTTTACGTCCTGCAAGGGATGCTAAATTAACAATGCTACTATTATCCTGCTTTGCTAAATACGGAGCTGCTGCTCGTGTAACAAACATCATCGAAGTAAGGTTAATGTCCATTACTTTATGCCAGAATTCCGTTTCCATTTCGTTTAGCATTTTTCGTGCAACCAAAGAACCTGCGTTATTGATAAGGATGTCTAAACCTCCAAATGCTTCTACTGTCTTTTCTACCATGGCATTTGCATCGGCTTCTTTTGTTAAGTCACCAGATATAGCAACTGCTTTTACACCTTTACTATGGGCGTACGCTACTAATTCATTCGCAGTATCTGCACTAGAAAAATAGTGGATAGCAACATTAGAACCACTATCTATAAAATGTCTAGTGATAGATTCTCCAATTCCTTGAGCACCTGCTGTGATTAGTATGTTTTTTCCTGTTAATTTATTATTTGTCATCGTAATTATAATTTATTTTACTTTGTCATTTTTATTGAAATAGCCATCGTTAGATACCGCATTTTCACTTACCGAAATACTTCCTGTTTTAAACCATACTTCCGCATAGTTTCCGTCTGCATATTGTTTTGCAATATCGCCACCATGTGTTTCTGCACCAGAACACCAGTTTTTATTTACCTCTGGAGATTTTCCGTTGGTTTGGTTATACGCACCTAATTTGAAAAAACAACCTTCACCAGCGTAAGCATCTTTTCGCTCCACACCATCTTGACCAATTGGTATAAATAATTTTTGTGTTTGTTCTGGGATATCTGCTTTTGTTGTGTATTCAGATACTAATAAGTTTTTTGTAAACGTTTTTGTTTCATGTCCTTCACTTGTGAAATTTAAGGTCATGATACCGTCTTTAACTAGTACTTCATAGCTGAATGTTTCGCCAAGAGCAATACCATCTTTAGGCTCTTCAGGATACGTATCTGCGGTTTCACCAACTACAGAAAAATCATCACCCCAAACAGCGGAAGAATAATCCCATCTTCCAGAATTATCATCGCCTTCCGTATTTATTTCATAATGCCAAAAAACAGAACCTTTGGTGTGTCCTGGGAATTTTTTGTAAAATATTTTAAGCGGTTCGTTTTCATGTTTATCTGCACTATGAATTTGACCAACAACTACAGCATGGGAAGCAGCTACTCTTGCATCTCCAGTTGCAGATACATTCATCACTTTAAGTGTTGCGGTTAATTTGTCATTTGCCGTTTCTGGATACCATTTTTTGGTTTGTGCCAATTCGGTTCTTGTATTATTTGAAGTTCCGTGGGTGCTTCCTGCATTTGGTGCTTTGAAAACTACCCAATCCCCATCACTGTCGTTTGCAGTGTAAAAGAAGTCTTTGTCTTCAAAATTATTTGCAATTCCAACATTAACTCCATTTCCTAAAACTAATTTCCAATCATCGAAAAACGGAATAACATCACTTGCATATACTGTTTTTTCAATCTCTTTTTCTTCGGTTTTTACCTCTCCTTTTTTATCTGTATTCTTACAGCTATTCAGGGTGAAAATTGCACATAAAATACAAAGTGCTATTGTGGTGGTTTTTTTATTCATTTTTATATTTTTTAGTTTCATTTTTTATGGTCTTAAATACGGATTAGAAATATTCTGTTAAGGCTATAATTCCGTTATACGAAATAATTAAAGAAAATAGTAAAGCTGCAGATAAGCCAACATTAACAAAAATACCAGTCTTATATCCTTTCATGATTTTTGTGTTATTTACTATCATTATAATCCCAAGGATTACTAGTGGTAAAACAAACACATTAAACACTTGCGAAAGTATTTGAATCTCAATAGGATTTGCTCCAAATGCAGGGCCAATTAGTGCTACTAAACAAGCAACTGCTGTAATTATTCTAAACTGACGTGAGTTGGTATCTAATTCTCCCGACTGATAATCTGCAACTAATAAAGGTGCGATTAATAAACATGGGAAAATAGAGGATAAACCAGCACTTAATGCTCCGAAAAAGAAAATAGTAACGGCCCATTTACCAGCAACAGGCTCTAAAGTATTTGCCATATCTAATACATGTGTTACTTCTTTGCCTTGATAAAACAAAGCACCTGCAGCAACAGCCATGATAACACCACTAATTACAAAAATTAAAATGGCAGCTGTAATCGCGTCCTTTTTTTGTTGATCTAAGTTTTTAATAGTCCATCCTTTTCCTTTTACAAAAAGAGGTCTAGATAAAAATGTAGCCGAAGCCATAGTGGTACCAACAAAAGCAGCAACCAACATTTTACCACCAACCACATCTGGAATTGTTGGTATTAATCCTTTTACAACATCTATTGGAAGTGGTTGTACAAAGCATAAAGAAAGTACAAACGATATTCCCATTAAGGTTACAAAAATGACAAGTATTTTTTCGAAGAAAGTGTACTTACCAACTAACATTAAAAGATAAAACGTAACGATAATTACAATGGCTGTTATTAAAACCGTTTCATATTTATAGGCAGCTAAACCTTCAAAGTTCACAGATAAGATTTCAAAAATAATATTAGAAGAAATTCCTAAAATTCCCATTAAGGAATTCCATTGCCCAAACGTAATACCAACTATAATTAATATGGCTAATATTTTTCCGTATTTAAAGTGTTTTTTAAATCCGTACAGCGCAGTTTCGCCAGTTAATAAGGCGTAATTACCATAAGCAAACATTAAAATACCAGAAAACAAACAACTTAATAAAAGTACCCAGAGTAGTTGCATGTTAAATTTACTTCCTGCAACAATCATAGAGGTGACACTTCCTGTTCCAATAGTATAACCAATTGCGAAAATACCAGGACCAAATCCCAATATTAATGCGATAATTTTTTTAAGAAAGGATTTTTTAGGTTGTGTTACTTCCATAGTATGTGTTGGTTTGATTCGTTTGTGTTATTTCCAGATGGTATGGTGGCTTTTTACACCATCATCATCTGTTCTTTTATACGTGTGTGCTCCAAAATAATCGCGTTGTGCTTGTAGGATATTTGCGGAAGAATTTGCTGTTGTAATTCCGTTAAAAAACGGAATAGATTCTCCTAAACAAGGCGCCGTAATATCATTAAGAATACATTGTGACACTACCTTTTTTGCTGAAGGTCTGTATTGTTTTATCGAAGCTATAAGTTGCGTATTGGTTAATATGTTTGTCGTCTCTTTAAAGACTATAACCAATTCTTCCATTAAAGTAGATCTTATGATACAGCCGTTCGTCCAAATTCTAGCAATCTCGCTTAAATTTAAACCCCATGAGAATTTATTGGAAGCTTCCGCAATGAGTTTAAAACCTTGATAGTGGTTTATAATTCTTGCAAATTGATAGGCTTCTAAAACTTCTGTGGACGTACTATTTACAGATGAAGTCGTTTCCGTTTTAAAGTTTTCATTTAATTGTATACGTTCTTCTTTGTAAAACGAAGTATAGCGAGAGAATAGGGCAGAAGCGATTAATGTACTTGGTACACCAAGTTCTGCAGAAGCAATAGTTGTCCAGTTTCCGGTACCTTTATTTCCTGCTTTATCTAGAATTTTTTTTACTAGCCAATCGTTGCCTTCCTTTTTTCTTAGAATGTCTATGGTTATTCCTAGTAAGTAACTATCTGTTGTGCTTTTCCAAGTTTCTAAAGTGTTTGCAATCTCGTCTAGATTTTGTCCGGAAGCTTCTAAAATAGTACAAACCTCAGCAAGCAATTGCATTTCTACATATTCCACACCATTGTGTACCATTTTTATAAAATGACCACTTCCTTCTGGTCCAACATAGGTGCAACATGGTAAATTGTTTTTGTCTTTTGCTGCAATTTTATCTAGAAAAGGCTTTACGTTATTATACGCTTCTACATCGCCACTTGGCATTATAGACGGTCCGTTTAATGCTCCTTCTTCCCCTCCTGAAACACCAGTTCCTATAAAATGAATGCCTTTAGATTTTAAGTAGTCACCACGTTCTTTTGTTTTTAAATAATTAGAGTTTCCACCATCGATTAAAATATCGTTTTTTGATAAATGCGGAAGCAGATCTTCAATGACATAATCTATTGTTTTTCCAGCATTCACCATGAGCATTATTTTTCTTGGTGTTTGTAAAGCATTCACAAAAGCAGAAATATCATCAAAAGCGGATGCATCAGATAACTCGGAATAGTTTGCCTTAAAATTTTTAGCAACATCTACTTCAACACCATCTACGTGTCTATTAAACATGGCGATTTTAAACCCGTTTTTAGCCAAATTACGGCATAGGCTTTTTCCCATGACACCTAAACCAAATAATCCAAATGCTGATTTATCCATTAATTTGTATTTTTATCGTTTTTATAATGTTTTCTGGTGTTAGGCTAATATCGATTTTCAAAGCATCTTTAGGTTCTTCTAAAGTTTCAAACTGAGATTTTAATAATTCGGAAGGCATAAAGTGATTTCGTCTTTTATTCACTCTATTGAAAATTTGATTAAAATCACCACTTAAATACACCCATCTTGTTTGGGCTTCCAGATCTAAACTTAAAGTGTCTCGATACTTTTGCTTTAAAGCAGAACATACGATGACGCAACTGTTTTTGGTCAATTGCTTTTTCGCTAAATCATTTAATGTCTCTAGCCAACCTTGTCTATCTTCGTCATTTAAAGGTTTTCCATTAGACATCTTTTTAATGTTCGCTTTGGAATGGAAATCGTCACCATCAAAAAAAGGAATATCTAATTCTTGAGCGAGTAGTTTTCCGATAGTACTTTTTCCACAACCTGAAACTCCCATTATATATATTACTTTTTTCAATATTTTTATTTTTTATTGGGCCGTACTTTTGCCTACAGTTGCTGCTTTAAACCAAACCTCTGCATAACTTCCATTTGCATATTGCTTTTCTATATCACCACCATAAGTCTCAGACTTGGTAGATTTTCCGTTTGCCTGGTTATAAGCACCTTGTTTGAAATAATTAATTTCGCCAGCATAAGCAATTTCTCTTTCTACACCTACTGTTCGTCTAGATGCATACACATCCATGATCTGCTGTGGGATTTTTGATTTTGTCCCAAAATCGGACATCAATAAATTTTTGGTAAAGGTTTTAGTCTCGTGTCCTTCACTTGTAAAGGTTAAATACATAATGCCATTATAAATATTTACCTCGTAGCTAAATTCTTCGCCTAATGCAATACCATCTTCTGGTTCTGCAGGACTTGTAGTCGCATTTTCTCCAACCACCGAAAAATCATATCCCCAAACTGCTGTAGAAAAATCCCATCTACCAGAATTGTCTCCCTTTGTATTTATTTCATAGTTCCAAAAAACAGAACCTTTTGTGTGTCCTGGGAATTTTTTATAGAATATTTTTAGTGGTTCGTTTTCATGTCCTTCATCGCTATGAATTTGCCCAACAACCACAGCGTACGAAGACGAAACATCTGCATTTCCTGTTGTAGAAACATGTTGTACTTTTAATGTTCCAGTTAGTTTTCCTCCAGTTTCTGGAATCCAATGTGCTTTTTGACCAAGCTCTGTTCTTGTGTTACTTGATGTTCTAGAAGTGATACCAGAGTTTGGTGTTTTATAGACTACCCAATCTGTATTACCATCATTTTCTACATAAAAGAAATCGTCTTTTTGGTAGTTTACTAAGTCATCTACGTAGGTTCCGTCACCTAAAAGAATTTTCCATTGGTCCATAAATGGAATGACATCACTTGGAAATTTTGTTACCTTTTTTGTTTCCTTTTCCACCGTTGCTTCAGCAGTTGTTTTAGTATTATTTTTACATCCAACGATTAGTAAAAGTGTAAAAATTGCAAATAGTAATTTTTTCATTTTAAGCTTTTTTATTGCATTTTATGAGATTGCTGCCTGCGCAGGAATCAATTAGTACATCAGTGTCATCACTAAATTTTCTTCCGTCTTAATTTGTCCGGAATTAGTTACTGTATTTTCAGATTCCACATTGTTTTTTGCTCCCCAAAGAATAGATACAAATTGTACTGGATTGTTTTTAAATGTGTTTTTAGTAATATTTACATTCACAATACCATTGTGGTTTAGTAACCTTTTGTTTTTTTCTTTTGCACCACAATTCGTAAATGTGCTGTTAGATATTAAAAGGTTTCCTCCAATAGTAGACTCATCATAACCACCTCTGTAATAATCCACAACATTTTGTTTTACGTTGTTGAATTGACAGTTGTTAATGGTTAAATATTCGGTATTATAATCTCCTCTATCGTTTGTTTCTTCCGATAATTCTATGCCGTTTTCACAATCTGAAATGGCAGTGTTTTCAAAAGTTACACGTTCTGAAAAGGATTGTTTGTATGCTTTTAAAACATAGTTGAAATTACTTATTTCTGTATTGGAAACGGTTAGCCCGAAATGATTCGACATATTCTCTTTTAAACTAGCAAACGCATAATTGGAAGCGTTTCCTTTTAAGATCATGTTGTTTACTGTCAGTTTCCCTTTAGGTTGTAAAGAAAATAATGGGGTATTTGCTACACCAGAAAAAACAAGTTGCGCTTTTCCTTCTGATTGTATAGTAAGTGTTTTATTGATTACTAAAGATTTTGAAATAGCATAAACACCTTCCGCGACAGCGATAATATCACCAGTATTAGCAGCATTTATTTTGGTTTGTAATTCTTCTGCTTTAGTTACGGTGTGCGTTACTGGAGTTGCAGCTTTCATTTCGTTAGAATACCATGAAGCACCATATTTGGATTTATCTAGAATATTAGGATTCGTAAAATCGACACCTACAACGGCACCAATACTATTGCTATTTTTTCTAGAGTTACCAGATAAGTCTTTTTCGATGGTTTCAAAATCAAATCCATTATAAGGTTCTACGTCACTAGGAATTCCTGTTGGAAGTAAAATATAATCAGATACTTTTTGCAACTTTAGAGAGGCAGGAATTATTCCGCCATCAAAGTCCTTGAATTTCACACCTTGATTATCTACGACGTTATTTTTGAAAGTTACGCCATCTGCTTTGTCATTTTCAACAACAATGCTTTTCAGGCCTTTTTCATTATACACCACATTATTAGCAACCGTAGTTCTAATAGCTCTTGCAGAACGGATTTCCGATTTTGGTAATACATCTGCTTGTGCAATGTTGGTACCTACGCCAAATTGCCAAGGAGCACTACAGTTTACGTAGGTGTTATAAGCAACCACCACATCTGTTACTTGATTGTAACGGTTTAAAGGTGATTTTGGAATACCATTCATAACAGCCAACGGACTTCTAAAGCTTTTTCCTTTTAAGTTGAAAAAGTAATTATTAGTAACCCAATGTCCTGTGTTTATAATTCGAATTCCACCATATTGTTCATTTACGCCATCACCAATAAAATAGTTACCATCAATGGTCACGTAATTTCCATGACGAGTAACTACAGAACCTTCACTTTTATAAAATACATTATTTCTAATTTCGTTGAAGTTGGTTTTACTTGAAATAATTTCTACTTCGCCATTACACTCCTCAAATAAATTATTTGCAATGGTTGTATTACTTGGACTCATGGAAGTAAAGCTACTTCCTAATTGAATTGTTTCTCCTCTTGCTCCACCTTTTCTAGGTCGAGGTCCAAAATGGTTATTGACAATTTTATGATAATTCTTAATACTTTGAACCCCTTTTAAATCCACTCTTACTGTTGGTCCACCGTTTGTTTTTCCGGCAAGATAACAATTGCTTAACTCGTTATGTCTTCCGTAGAACTGCACCCAAAGATCATCATTATCGCGTTGTAGTTTATTGAAATCTACAATAACACAGTTTGTAACTTTGCAGTTATTTGCTATGGTATTTTTGTCTAATCGGAAAGCGATTACATTTTCAGATGGAGAATATCCATTTCTAAAATGTAAACCACTTACTTCTAAATATTCACCACCAAAAGCTAGGTTAGAAATTCCTTCAATAAAAACTTGACCTTCGGTTTCTGCTTTAATGGTTATAGGCTTGTCTTTAGTTCCTTTTCCTGTGAATTTTATTTCAACATCTTTCCAAACTCCATTTGCTAAAACAATGTTGTCTCCAGGTTTACTATTTTTAATCGCAGTGTTTAATTCTTCGATATTGGATACTGTATTTAAGCTAGTAGTTTCTGTGTTTCCACAAGCGACTAGAAACAAGGAAAGGATTAAAATGGAAGCTATTTTTTTCATAAATGAATTATTAATAGGTTGTTGTTTATAAAATACAAAAAGCCTTTCGGTTTAGAAGGCTTTAAAATTGTTTTACTTAATGTGTGACACTTAAGCTGTAATACTTTACATACGAAAATGCGTCTGCATCCGTAGTTGTTAAATAATTACCTGCTTTAAAGTAGTTTTCGTAAGGCCATTTGTCTAGACTAATATCTTCATAAGCATAAGGTGTATTTGTATTAAGTTGTATTTCTATTTTAGCGTCACTTGCCGTTATTCTGAAATCGAATGCATCATTACCAACATAACCAAGATTGACTTTAATGTCTGTCCATGTACTGTTAGAAGTCTCTAATAAATCGTCTCCATCTGTGGAATCATCTATTAATGATTTTTTGTGTGACCAAACATAACCGTCTTTCCAATAAATCTTTATTAAAGGAGGACCATTATTAGATGAAAAACCATGTGTATTCATATCTTCCGGAGAAATAATGCCATGAATTTGCATCACTATCACTTTATGATAATCATCACTAGATTGTGTGTTTTCTGAAACAGCATCTACTTTTAAACGTCCTGTCATTTCTCCTCCTTCTAATAAGCTCCAGTTGTCGCTAGAACTATTTGGGTTTATAAGCTCTCTTAATTCGGTTCTAGAATACGAACTGTTTGTTGTAGAAATATCTGGAAAGGTATAAAATAGCAAAGAAGCATCTGTTTCGTCATCATACATATAGGGTTGTACAGGTTCTAAAGTTTGATATCCTAAATTTATTAATTCCGAAGGTTGGTATTCATCTGGTCCACCATTATTATTCTCATCAACAGGTAAAGTTACTTTCCAATTCGAAAAATTGATATCTGCATATGCGATTATTTCTTCTTCTTCCGAATCATCAATATCTACTTCTATGATTTCCATATTATCTGAAGAATTATCCGTACTAGAACAGCTAAATGTCATAAACACAATACAGATTGTGAGTACTTGTAGTAGTTGTTTTTTAGTGATTGTTTTCATCAGTTTTTATTAAACATTACAAATTGGTTAACCAGATTGGTTTACCAAAAATAGCGATATTTATTTAATTCGCAAGTTTTTGTTAAAATAATTTGATAAAAAGCAATTTATAACGCTTTTTTTTATTAAATTTATTAATAGTAATTCTTTCCCTAAATTTTAATGGCATCATATTAATTCTTTAATTTAACTATTATGTTAGGTGATACTTTGAAGATTGCTTTTGGCGAACTAGGCCAAAAAGAAATTAGTGGTTCGGCACACAACGAGCGTATTTTAAAATACCAAGAAATGACAGGTTTAGATTTTGGTAATGATGAGGTTGCTTGGTGCAGTATTTTTGCTAATTGGGTAGCTCTACAAGCTAATTTAGAAATGTCTAATAGTGCAATGGCTAGAAGCTGGCTAAAGGTGGGTAAAAAAACCGATTGGCCACAACCAGGAGATATCGTTGTGTTTTGGCGTACAGATATTAATAGCCTTTTTGGTCATGTTGGATTCTTTTTGGGTTACACCAAAAGCGGAAAATCTATTTATTGTCTTGGTGGAAATCAAGATGATCAAGTAAATATTCAAACATTTACACTAGATAGGATTATTGAATTTAGAAGCTTGACAGATGATTTGGAAGAGGACTTAGAAATTCCTACAGGATATTTACGCATCACAGAGAGTAATGGAAATGTAAAACTATTGCAAAAGATACTTATTAAATTGAATTATTTAACGGGTAGCGCTGATGGTGTTTTTGGACCAAAAACATACGCGGCACTTAAAGCCTTTCAAGAAGCTAATTCTATTACAGTAGATGGTATTTATGGTAATCAATCTAGAGAGACTCTAGAAAGAATTTTAAATGGATAAAGCTAAAAGGATGCTTGCTCAGCAAAGATTGCAGTAATTTTTTATCTAATAAATATGATGTTCTATTCGTTTTATCGTTTGCTATAAACAAATATAAAAAGCGTATGCTACAAATTTGTAGCATACGCTTTTAAGTTAATTAGTTATGTTAGGAAATTATTTATTAGTCTTTGAAATTTAGCGTACTAATTAAAATGTTATTTTTTAAGAAAGCTCATTTTAATAGTATACGGTTTTTTATTTACCCAAGTAGTGTAGTTCCATTGCATGGATTTATCCGTAATTTCAGTAATTTTTATTTTGAATTTATCCGTTTCCCCATTTTCATTTTGATGTTTTAATATAACATCATATAAACCATTTTTTTTCGAAGATTTAGAAACATCAAAAGAGATATCTCTTTTTCCGTAAGAACAATAAAGATCATTTATAGCATAACTACCGGTATTGTTTGATGGACTAAACCTCCAAAGGCTTTGTTCAAAACAAAAATTGGTTACATCATTAAAAAGTGTGATTCTTTCATACATATCTGGTTCTACATAAGATACTTTATTAAGTAACCAGAAGTCTTTTAAGATTCTTTCTGAAGAAACATCATTAGATGATTTAAAAGAAAATAATAGAATACATGCTAAGGGGATAAATACTAATTTTTTAATCATTTTGCTATTAATGTTGTTAGCATTACATGATTAAGATTCTTGAAAAACCAGTCCCCTTTCTTGGTAATTCCGTCTTCTAAATAATGTTTTTAAAAATGTTTAATGAAAAGCAATCTTCATTAAACATTTCCATGCTATTGTTAGGGTTTTTAGGGTATTTTGACAATGATTTCATCGACAAAGTACGAATATAGCACATTAACGGTCATTTTTCCAAAAATTAAGTGGTTTTTTTACGATTTTTTACAACTATTTGTGCAATTTTAACTGAATACGCTTTCTAACTGCATCTATTTCAAGAACTTTTACAATGATTTGTTGGTGTAAATGTACATGGTCATTTACGTCTTTAACAAAAGAGTCGGAAAGATTAGAAACATGTATCAATCCACTTTCTTTAATACCAACATCTACAAAACACCCAAAATTGGTAATATTATTTACAATCCCTGGTAATAATTGCCCTTCTTCCAAGTCGTTAATCGTTTTAATATTTTGATTAAAGGAGAATGCTATGGCTTCTTCTCTAATATCTAAGCCTGGTTTTTCTAACTCTTTTAGAATGTCTTCCAAGGTTAATAATCCTACTGTTTCCGAACTGTAATTCTTTAAATTTATTTTCTGAAGTAATACCGTATTTCCTATTAAATCTTCTACAGATACCTTTAAGTCCTTTGCCATTTTTTGTACAATCTTATAACTTTCAGGATGTACTGCGGAATTATCTAACGGATTTTTAGCCTCTTTTATTCTTAAGAAAGCAGCACCTTGCTCAAAAGCTTTTCCTCCTAATCTTGGCACTTTTTTTATTTCGTTTCTTGAAGTAAATACGCCGTTTTCATTTCTGTAATTAAAAATATTTTCGGCTAGTTTTGGTCCGATACCAGAAACATAACTCAATAAACTTTTACTAGCAGTATTGATATTTACGCCAACACTATTTACACAATTTTCTACTACAATATCTAGCTGTTTTTGAAGCTTGCTTTGGTCCACATCATGTTGGTACTGTCCAACACCAATAGATTTAGCATCAATTTTCACGAGTTCTGCTAAAGGATCTTGCAAACGTCTTCCAATGGAAACCGAACCTCTTACCGTTACATCGTAATCTGGAAATTCTTCACGAGCAATTTTGGATGCCGAATAAATACTTGCTCCAGCTTCACTAACCACAAATACTTGAACATCCTTTTTAAAATGAATTTCCCGAATTAAAGCTTCTGTTTCTCGGGAAGCTGTCCCATTCCCAATGGCAATGGCTTCAATCTTGTAAGTATCTGCCAAAGCGCTAATCGTGTTCATGGCTCCAATGCTATCGTTTTTTGGCGCATGCGGATAAATATTTTCATTGTGTTGGAGTTGTCCTTGTGCGTCTAGACAAACCACTTTACATCCAGATCTAAATCCGGGATCTATGGCAAGAACTCTTTTTTCACCTAAAGGAGAACCTAATAAGAGTTGTTTTAAATTATTGGCAAATACGCTAATTGCAGACGCATCTGCTTTGTCTTTTGCAATTTGTAGCGCTTCATTAGATAATGAAGGGAAAAGTAAACGTTTGTATGCATCGGCTATTGCTAATTCTATTTGATCTGCACATGCGTTTTGAGAGCGTATGATTTTGTTTTCTATTTTATGTAAAGCACTTTCATTGTCGATCTCTATTTTTACACGGATAAATCCTTCGGCTTCGGCTCTTAAAATAGCAAGTAATCGATGCGAAGGAATTCTATTTAAAGATTCTTCCCATGCAAAGTAATCTCTAAATTTTTGTGCCTTTTCGTCTTCTTTTTTTGTTTTTATCACTTTCGTGGAAATGATTGCGTAACGTTCCAACTGTTTTCTAATGTTATTTCTAACATCTGTACGCTCGTTAATCCATTCGGCAATAATATGTCTCGCGCCTTCTAAAGCATCTTCAGTAGAAGTGATTTCTCCTTTTACATAGGTATAAGCGATGGATTCTATATCGTTAGCATTTTGGCTCATAATAATCTTTGCCAAAGGTTCTAATCCGTTTTTTCTAGCAGTTTCTGCTTTGGTTTTCCGCTTCTTCTTATATGGTAAGTATAGATCTTCAAGTGTCGTTAAATCGGTACAGCCTTTAATTTTTGCTTCTAATTCTGAAGTTAAAACCTCTTGTTCTTCCAAGGCTTTTAAAATAGCTGTTTTTCGTTTTTCTAAAGCTTCAAATTCTTCTTTGTATTTTACAATATCTCCAATTTGTACTTCGTCTAAATTTCCAGTAGCTTCTTTTCGGTATCTAGAAATAAAAGGAATAGTGCAGTCTTCGTTTAAAAGTGCAACGGTGTTTTTTACTGAAGTTTCTGCTAATTGGGTTTTGGAAATTATAAAACGTAATAAGTTGCTCATTGGTTGTGCTGAAAATTAAGTGGATATAAAAAATCTCGTTTTCAAAATAACAATGAAAACGAGATATATACAAATGTAAATAAAATTTTAATTACCAGTTTGTTGATTGGCTTCATCAATCATTGCTTGATTAGGTAAAATAGCAATATTTACACGTCTGTTTTTTGCTCTACCTTCCGCAGTTGTATTGTCGTACATTGGTTGTGACTCTCCAAACCAGTTGGTTGTAAAACGACCATAACTTAAACCTTGACTCGTTAAGTAATTAGTCACTGCATTAGCTCTGTTTTTAGAAAGCGTCATGTTGTAGTCTTCATTACCAGAACTATCTGTGTGACCAACAACTAATATGTTTGTGTTAGGATACTCTTTAAAAACACCGACTAATTTATTTAAAGTTTCTTGGGAAGCATTGTTGATATTGTACTTTTCTGTTGCAAAATATACACCGCTGTTTTCATCAAAAGTAACAACAATACCATCATCAATACGTTCTACTGTGGCTCCTGGGATTTCTTCTTCAATTTTTTGGGCTTGCTTATCCATTTTGTTTCCAATAAGAACACCAGCGCCACCACCAACAACACCGCCAATAACCGCACCTAGTTCGCCATTGCCTCCTTTTCCTATGTTGTTTCCAAGAATGGCACCTAAAATAGCACCACCTGTAGCACCAATAACAGCACCTTTTTGTTTGTTGTTTGCATTTTCAACCGATTTACAGTTACTTAAGTTAATTGCTAAAAGCATTGTAAAAAGTATAATTCCAGTCTTTTTTATAGTATTTTTCATAGGGTTTTAAAGTTTTGAAAAGTTAATAGTTATTGTAAACGGTTTTCCTTCTAGATCCACCGTTTGTTTCCATTGCATTTGCGTGTCAGACAAAGCAGCAAGATTTAATCGGAAGCCAGTATTTGTTTCCGATTTGTTTTTTTCGTTTGTAGGTTTTAGTAAGAAATCATATAAACCAGTTAGTTCATCAATTTCTTTAATAGTAAACACAAAGTTTCGAACACCATCTGTGCACTCGGTATTATTTACAGTGTAGGTTCCTGTATTGTTATTTGGAATAAAATTCCATGTACTACCTTCAAAGCATTCTTTTGAAGCGTCGCCCAATAGTTGTACATTGTAAGTTCCTGCTTCGCTGTACGTAATATTGTCTATTACCCAATCACCTTTGATTACTTTTTTGGATTGTCTAACCGTTTTAGTTGTGCCACAAGAAAGGAGGCAAACGGTCAATAAGCATAGTATTAAATGTTTCATAAATTAGTTTTAAGTTTTTTTCAATATAAATTTTATACTAGATGGAGAATGACATTATCCAATAAAATGATAACGCATACCATAATTTTAGTACTAGTAAATGTACGTGAAACTGGATGAAAATAGATTTTTGGACCCTTAGGTTTAGCTAAATTTTAACAAAAATAAACGTGTATATAAGTCTGTAGTAAAACAAACAGTAATACAGCTGTTCTGGAGTAAGTATTTGTAGATGCAGGTATTAAATAAGAGTTGACTTTTTTGAAGGATGCAGCGCTCTTGGATTAGATAGTAATAATTTGTTTTATAGAAATTTGGTTCGGGATTAAATGGTAGAAAATGTATAATAATGAAAACCTCGAAGTTTTATACTACGAGGTTTTCATTAATATGGGTTTACTACGCTTTTTGAAATTGCATATTAACTGTATATCGTTTTTTTTTAACATACACAACGTAATTCCATTGCATCGAATCGTTGGAAAGCTCTGTTATTTTAATTCTGTAATCTTGCGTTTTTCCAGCTTTATTCTCTGCATTTAAAACGATATGAGAATACCCTGTTTTTTCTTCGGTTTTAAGGAATCGATACGAAATTTTACGCTTGCCAATAGTGCAATAAAGGTCATTTATTGCATAGGTACCAACCGATTCTTTTGAATTAAAATACCAACGACTATCTTTAAAACAGAGGTTTGTTGCATCATTAAAAAGAATTGTCTTGTCATACATATTGGGTTCTACAAAAGATACTTTTGTGAGTAACCAACTATCGGAAAGACTAAACGTTGCTACCTTTTTTTTAGGTGTTGCAGTTTTACAGGATATAACAATTAAAAGAATAAATAAGCGTATTCCTTTTTTCATCTTAACTAATATGCAATCCATTACTAACATTAGCATCATCGGGATTTACAAATACCAATTTACCATCTGGCGTTTCGGTCATTAAAATCATCCCTTGACTTTCTACTCCACGTAATGCTCTAGGAGCAAGGTTTACTAAAACAGTTACTTTTTTACCAACTACTTCTTCTGCAGTAAAGCTTTCTGCAATACCAGAAACAATGGTTCTTACGTCAATTCCTGTGTCTACTTTAAGTACTAAAAGCTTTTTTGCTTTTGGCATTTTTTCGGCTTCTAAAATAGTACCAACACGAATATCTAATTTTGTAAAATCTTCAAAAGCTATCGTTTCTTTTTGTGGTTCTACTACTGCATTTGCTATTTCGTTAGCTTTTTTGCTAGCTTCTAATTTGTCTAATTGTTTCTGAATTTCTTCATCTTCAATTTTGGAGAAAAGTAATTCTGCTTTTCCTATTTTATGTCCAGCTGGAAGTAAGATTTCTTTGGTAGAAACTTCATCCCAAGACGTTTGGTTTTCACTAGATTTGCTATTAAGAATTCCTTTTAGTTTGTCTGAAGTGAACGGTAAAAACGGTTCGCTTAATGTTGCCAAAGCGGAAGCGATTTGCAGTGCAACATACATAATGGTTTTTGTACGTGCTTCGTCTACTTTAATAACCTTCCAAGGTTCTTCGTCTGCTAAATATTTATTTCCTAATCGAGCAAGATTCATTAATTCTTGACCAGCTTCTCTAAAACGGTATCTTTCAATAGAGCTAGAAATTACATTTGGATATGCTTTAATTGCAGCAAGAGTTTCTTGGTCTATTTCTGAAAAATCGGTTGGTTCCGGAATAATTCCTTCGTAATATTTATTTGTTAAAACAACTACACGATTAATAAAGTTACCAAAAATGGCTACTAATTCGTTGTTGTTTCTTGCTTGAAAATCTTTCCAAGTAAAATCGTTATCCTTACTTTCTGGTGCATTTGCTGTTAATGCATAACGCAATACATCTTGTTGGTTTGGGAAATCTTCTAAATATTCAGGTAACCAAACAGCCCAGTTTTTTGAAGTAGAAAGTTTTTTACCTTCTAGATTTAAAAACTCGTTTGCTGGCACATTATCTGGAAGAATATAAGAACCTTCTGCTTTTAGCATTGCTGGGAAAATAATACAGTGAAACACAATATTATCTTTACCAATAAAATGTACTAGTTTGGTGTCTTTGTCTTTCCAATATGGTTCCCAATCTTTTCCAACACGCGCTGCCCATTCTTTAGTAGAAGAGATATAGCCAATTGGTGCATCAAACCAAACGTAAAGTACTTTTCCTTCGGCTCCTTCAAGTGGTACAGGAATTCCCCAATCTAAATCTCTGGTTACTGCACGCGGACGTAAACCATCATCAATCCATGATTTTACTTGTCCGTAAACATTCGGTTTCCAATCCTTTTTATGACCTTTTAGAATCCATTCTTTTAGAAATTCTTCGTGTTTATTTAAAGGTAAAAACCAGTGTTTGGTTTGTTTTAATGTTGGTACATTTCCTGTGATAGCCGATTTTGGGTTTATTAAATCGGTTGCGTTATGACTTGTTCCGCAGTTTTCACATTGGTCACCATAACTTTCTTCAAATCCACATTTAGGGCAAGTACCAACTACAAAACGATCTGCTAAAAACTGATTTGCTTCTTCGTCATATAATTGCTCTGTAATTTCTTCAACAAATTCGTTTTTATCGTACAAAGTTGTAAAAAACTCAGAAGCTGTATCGTGATGAATCTTCGCAGAAGTACGCGAGTAGTTATCGAAAGTAATTCCGAAGTCTTCAAAAGATTGCTTAATAATTGCGTGATATTTATCTACAATGTCTTGCGGCGTTACCCCTTCTTTTTTCGCTTTAATAGTGATTGGAACACCATGCTCATCACTTCCACAAATAAAGGCAACATCGTTTCCTGTTAAACGCATAAAACGAGCGTAAATATCTGCTGGCACATAAACACCGGCTAAATGACCAATATGAATTGGACCGTTAGTATATGGTAACGCAGCAGTAATAGTATATCTTTTTGACATTGTAAATTTCTTTTTGAAGCCACAAAAGTACGCTTTTTAAGAGGGATTTAGAAAAAAAATGTACATTTACATTATGACTAAAAAAGGAAACTTTTTACAATTGTTTTGTGTGTTTTTTTTCTTCGGAATTATGACACTTACTGCACAAGATAATAGTACTAAAAATACTACGAATTTGATACAACCAGATTATTTAAAATCAGGAGATACTGTTGCTATTGTTGCTCCTTCCGGAATACTTAAAAACAGAAAAGGAGAAGTGGAACAAGCGAAATCTTTACTTAAAAGTTGGGGTTTAAATGTCGTTGTAGGAAAGCATGTTTTTAGTAAAGACAATCACTTTGCAGGAACAGATGCACAGCGTTGTGAAGATTTTCAGCAAGCATTAGACGATCCAAAAATTAGCGCTATTTGGTCTGCTAGAGGTGGTTATGGAACGGTTAGAATTTTAGATAAATTAGATTATACGCAATTTAAAAAGCATCCAAAATGGATTATTGGCTATAGTGATATTACGGCATTGCATAATCAAGTACATAACGAAGGGTTTCAATCTTTACACGCTTTAATGTGTGTAAGTTTGACTAAGGATTTAAGTGAAATAGAAGAAAGTATAGCAACTTTTAAAGATGCCCTTTTTGGAAGGCCAATTGCATATACTTTAAAAGGATCAGAGTATAATAGAGTAGGAGAAGTAACCGCTCCTGTGGTTGGTGGAAACTTAACCATTTTGCACACCATGTTGGGTTCTAATACCAGCATCGATACTTCTAATAAAATTTTATTTATTGAAGAAATAGGCGAGTATAAATATCATATTGATAGAATGCTTCAAAGTTTAAAGCGTGCTGGTTATTTTGAAAACTGCAAGGGTCTTATGGTTGGAGACATGAGTAAGATGCGAAAAAATACAACACCTTGGGGAACTTCGGTAGAGCAACTTATTTTAGATGTTTTAGCGGAATATGATTTCCCTATCGTTTTTAATGTTCCTGCTGGTCATGAAAAAGATAACCGTGCTTTGATACTTGGTAGAAATGCTACGATAACTGTTGGAAAGGATAAAAGTACCGTTGTTTTTGAAGAGTAAAAACTTGTTATACGGAATTGGGTTTAGGATGCCTTTTTAATATAGATTTCGCATCTAGTGCGGAATGACAGAACAATGAAATAATAGGAATAAGAAGTAGGATGAGATTCCTGCCTTTATTATAATAAAACAAAAGAGATTCCCACTTTCGTGAAATTAAATTTAGCTGGCTTGAAGAGATTCCTGCCTGTATAATAATAAATTAGAAGAGATTCCCACTTTCGTGGGAAGTGAACATGGCACAACATAATGAACTAGGTGAAAAGGGAGAAGAGTTAGCAGTAGATTTTCTATTGCAAAAGGGGTATGCAATTATGGAACGCAATTACCGATTTCAAAAAGCCGAAGTGGATATTATTGCTAAACTAAAAGATACTCTTGCTATTGTAGAAGTGAAAACCAGATCTACTATCGATTTTGGGAATCCGCAAGACTTTTTAAAACCGAAGCAAATTCAACGCATAGTAAAAGCAGTAGACCATTATGTAACCACGAATAAACTAGATGTGGAAGTACGTTTTGATATTATTGCCATCGTTAAAACGGGAAAAACCTTTGAAATAGAGCATTTAGAAAATGCTTTTTATCATTTCTAAATACTACGAAAATAACATTGCATTATTTGAAACTTCTTTTTATCCTTTAGGTATAAGAAATAAGGATATTGGCAACTTTTTGCAAATCACTTTCA
Organism: Lacinutrix sp. WUR7; assembly: GCF_016864015.1. NCBI lineage: Bacteria > Pseudomonadati > Bacteroidota > Flavobacteriia > Flavobacteriales > Flavobacteriaceae > Lacinutrix > Lacinutrix sp. WUR7. The sequence continues at coordinate 1,518,797 of NZ_CP045067.1, forward strand.
TTAATTTCAGTCTTAGGAGCTAAAGGAAATACTTGTTGTCCGGGTCTGCTAATAAATGCAGCTCTCCAACCAGCCCAAAGTGCGCCAGCAACATCCCAACCATGTGCAGCAATAAGCATACAGTCTTGTGGTTTAACGTTCATTTTATTGGCTGCCCAATGATAAACATCGGTAAAAGGCTTGAATTTACCAACAGACTCAATACTTAATAACGCATCAAAATAAGGTGTTAAACCTACGTTTTTAAATTTGTTTTTTAAGCTTTCTGTGTCTGAGTTAGTAAGTGCTACCAAAGTATATCCTTCCTTTTTTAATACTGCTAAGGCATCCTTAACTTCTGGATGCGGTGGTAAATTCTGCATGGCACTTGCAACAATTTTTCTTGCTTCATCTTCAGAAATTAGAATATCATTATTTGCAGCAACCATTTGCAGAGCGGCAGCACCAATATGACCAAACGGTTTGTATTGTCCGCTTGCAGAAACCACTAACGAATATTGTAACATTGTTGTAAACCATAAGGATAGTAAATCTTCTTTTCCGCCTAAAGCGGCTCCAATCCGTTTTTTCATAGCGGTTAGATCTAAAAGGGTTTCGTTTACATCAAAGAATAATACTTTAGGTTTGGTTTTCATTTTATGAAGATATGTAATGTTTTACTTTCGGTTTACTCTAGAAGCATCAAAAACTAATTTGCTAAGGCAATTTTATTAATGGTAAATTCCATTTCAGAAATATCTGCAGTAACCTCATGAATCCTAGAGTTTGTGAAATATAAATAACCATCGTATATGCTAAAGGTATCTGCCCATTTTATGGCATTACCTTCCACTAAAGTATGTATACTACCATCTGGTTTGCGATACTTGATTTTGTTATGTTCTAAATCTGCGTAATATAAGTTTCCGTTTTCGTCAAAAATCATTCCATCTGGTGCAGAAGTTTTAGCTTCAAAAGTTACTGCGTTTTCAATCTCTTTTTCATCATCCAAAATTAGTGCTTTTGTTGGTATGCTGAATAAACTATAACCCGAAAGAGCATGGTAGTATAATTTGTTATTCTTGGAATCTAAAGCAATTCCATCGGAATGTACAGCATTTGTCCATTTCTTATTTTCAAAAGTTAAAAAATCTAATTCTGCTGCTGTCGAAGGATGATTATCTAAAACTCTAGTGAACTTTTCCGTTTTTAAATCTAAAATGACTAAACCAGAATTACCAGAATCTGTGAAGTAGATTTTGTTATTCTTTTTGTCAAGACGTAAATCGTTTATATAAGAATTAGGATGATAAGCATCTTCATTCAAAATATAAGTATGCTCTAAATTTTTGGTGTTTATATCAAAAACAAAAATTCTAGGTGCATCTACAACTTCTTGAAAAAGTGCACTTCTGGTATCTAAAATGTAAATCAGATCGTCGTAAACCACCACAGATTGTACCCCAACAAATTTATTAGTTTCTGTTTTTTCTCCTATTTCCCAAGAGTTCCATGCTTCATTTGGAAAAGCAGCGTTTGTTCCATTTGTAATTTCTGCTACAGCATTCTTAACTCCTTTTCTCCACCTTGGAAAGTTTACAAAAACACGACCTGCATTACTCACGGAAACCCCAGTTACTTGTTGCCCTTTAAAGGATGCTATTTGCGTTATTTTTGGTGTTTCGGTTTGTGCCGTAACAGGTTTAGTTTCCACTTTGTTTTCTGTTTTTTCTTTACAAGAAAGCAGTAAAACAGAAAGGATAAGGATGTAGCTGAAATTTTTCATTGATATGTTTTTCTTAATAAAAATACATTATTTTAACTTGTGTAAAGCAGATACTATTTCTGAAGGTTCTGCACGTGCTGTGTAATCTGCATCTAAAAATGCATACGTGATAATTCCGTTGGTATTAATAATATAAGTGGCAGCTAAAGGTAAGGTGTTACTAGTATCTCCATTTACCTTATTTAAACCAAAACCAGCGTTATACATAGAAGCGACGTCGTCTGTTAACGTGTAAACAACACCATATTCTTTTGCAATAGTGTTTCCTACATCACTTAAAACGGCAAATTCTAAATTGTTTTTTTCGGAAGTACTCAAAGAGTTATCCGGTAATTCTGGTGTTAAAGCTAAAAGTGTAGCGCCTTCGTTCTTAAATTCAGGTAATTTTTCTTGTAAAGCATGCAATGTGATATTGCAATACGGACACCAACCACCTCGATACCATGTTAAAACTACAGGTCCGTTTTTAAGTACATCGTTTAACGTAATCGCTTCGTTTAAGGCATTTTTTAAAGTGAAATTGGGTGCTTTGTCACCAACATTTAAGGCAGTATCTAGTACGCCAGATTTAGCAACACTAGCAATGCCGTCGGCATATATTTGTTTCTTTTCGTCTGTAAATTTCGCGGCACCTGCTTGACGTACTTTATCTAATAAAACGTCTAATTCTCCAGTGTTTTTATTGTTGTCCATGGGTTGTGTATTAAACAATGGGTTACATTAAACCGATTGTTGTTCTTTAATTAATTCGGTTAAAACTTGTTTAAAAGTTTCTACAGGTTGCGCTCCTGTAACGGCGCTTTTACGATTAAAAACAATAGTTGGTACAGAGTTTACACCCATGTTTTTCCAATAGTCTTGTTTCGTTCTTACTTCTTTACGTGCTTCTTCATTATCTAATTTAGTTAAAGCTTCGTCTGCAGGAAGACCAACACTTAAAAGTACTTCTTTTAAAACATCTTTTTTAGACACATCTTTTCTATCGCTAAAAAACGCTTTAGTCAATGCCATTTTTAGTTCGGTTTGCTTTCCGAAGTCTTTAGCATATTCTAATAAAACGTGAGCATCAAAAGTGTTCACCATACGCATTTCATCAAAATAATCGAAGGTAAAACCTAATTCCGCACCAGCTTCTGTCATCATTTGCTTCGATTGGTTTTGTTGCTCTGTCGTAGAACCATATTTTTCTGTAATATGCTCGTTTACATTTTGACCTTCGGCTGGCATATTTGGGTTTAACTCAAATGGTTGCCATTCTATTTCAATTTGATCTTGAATACCAAGTTCTTGGATTGCTTTTTCCAAACGCTTGTATCCAATGGTACACCACGGACACACAACGTCTGAAACGATATCTATTTTAAGTTTTTTTGACATCATTAAAAAGTTATTAGTTCACTAATTTGAAGTTCTCCTTTTACATTGCTATAGTTTTTTATATCTGCAGCAAAGGTTTCGGCATGAGGTCCAAAAGACTCTTGAAAAGACGCTACACTATCAAATTTCAAATGTGCGATGGCTACATAAGGCGCCGGTTCACCAGGAACTCTGCTAGCCAATCCTAAATCTAATTCTAAACCTTTTAAAGCACTACCAAGAGCATCTACGATCATTGGTAAATGTTTTGTTTTATAATATGCTGCATCAAACTGTACATCTTTGCCGTTTGGATACATTACAGATACTTTTATCATGATATTTTTTTTTATAAAATTAATAAACCTTCCTCAAAAAAAGAGGAAGGTTTACAGCTATTAATCTGTAGTTTTAGGACTACAATTTTATTTTTTCCAAGCAAATTTTTGAAAACCAGCATCCACAGGTGTATTTGCAATATGGTTTGTATAATTGCTAATTACTTTTTGAGATAATCCTAAAATGATTTCTAATACTTGTTGTTCTCCATATCCAGCTGCGTAAAAAGCATCTAAATCTGCTTGTGATACGTTACCACGATTTCTAACAACAGATAAAGTCATTGTACGTAAAGCTTCTAATTTAGCGTTTTCTAAAGGTGTTTCGTTACGTAAAGCTTCAGTAATAGCATCATCTACTTTCATCATTTTTGCAATTCCTGTATGTGCAGGAACACAGTAATGACATGCGTGTTCTACGTTGATTGTTTGCCAAACGACAGTCAATTCTTCTTCGTTAAATGAGGTTTGTGTAAATAATTCGTGTAAGGTTTGGTATGCGGTTAATAATTGAGGTGACGCAGCTAATACACCGTGTAAACCAGGAATCATTCCATAAGCTTTTTGAGAGTTTTCTAATAAAGGTTTGCTTGCTTCAGGAGCAGTTTCAATGTTGTGAATTTTTAATGTTGTCATAATTTTTCTTTTTAGTTTAATATGTATGTTAATTTTATCTAAACGTTCGTTTAGTTATTGTGTAAAAAAAATGTTTTATAAATTTTGGAAGGTCATTTCTATATAATCTTCTATTTCTTGTTTGGTATTAACTCTTGCTGCAGCTGCTAAACCATGTTTTGCTAATAATAAATAATTAGCTTGTTTTGCTATCGTTTGCGCATCTTTTGTAGCATCCATTTGTAATTTTTCTATAATGATGGATTTTAAATTATCCATAAATGAATTCATTTGTGTTTGGATGCATACATCTTCTTTTTCAGAAAATTCATTATACGTATTGGTTACAAAACAACCTTTTATTTCGTCGGTTTTAAAATTGGAACTTACAGAATCGTAAAAGAATTGTTTAATGTCTGCAACACCATTTGTTCCGTTTTTTAGCTTTTGTAAATAAGCGTTTACTTTAGACTTATAAAGATTTAAGCTTTCTAGAAATAATCCGTGTTTGTTGCCAAAACTAGAATATATAGAGAACTTGTTAATGCCCATTTCTTTTTCAAGCATTTGCATAGAGGTAGTTTCATAGCCATTTTTCCAAAAAAGGTGCATCGCTTTTTCTACTACTTCTTGTTCGTTATATTGTTTCTTTCTAGCCATATTTGCTTTCCGTGAAAACGGAATATTCTAATTACAGGACAAAACTAACTAATCGTTTAGTAATAAAAAAACGTTTTAACTTTTATTTATAGTTTGGTTGCAAAGGATTATTTTAATTTTACTGGAAAATATATATTAAAATGCTTTTATATGGGCACTTATTCATAGCGAATTCATGAAGCAAAAGAAAAAAACATCTAAAGAGATAAAGAAGCCTTGGCCAACTAAAGATGCCATGGAACAAGTTTATGAAAGGAAACTTTGGGGTAGTAATAGTGCTGCATTTTATTCTGGAGAAGGATCGCATGACCCAGAATTGGTTTCTCCATATTTAGATTGCATTATTTCCTTTTTGAATTCTTTTAAAAATAAGCTAGTAGTTTGCGATTTAGGCTGTGGAGATTTTAATGTGGGTAAAGAATTGGTCAAGCATACTAAAAGATATATTGGGGTCGATATTGTTTCTAATCTTATTGCACATAATAAAAGAACTTTTAAAGCTGAAAATTTAGAATTTCAATGTTTGGATATTGCAGTAGACAATTTGCCTTCTGGCGACTGTGTTTTATTACGACAAGTATTACAGCATCTCTCGAATGCTGAGGTACAAAATATACTGAATAAATTAGCAGATTTTAAATATATCATTATAACCGAGCATGTACCGGAAGGTCATTTTGTACCGAATGCAGCTATTATTTCGGGACAAGGAATTAGACTAAAAAAGAAAAGTGGTTTAGATGTGTTAGTTGCTCCTTTTTATTTTAAGGTACAAGAAGAAAAACAGTTATTATCCATTCCTTTAAAGGATGGGAAAGGCGTAATTGTAACATCACTTTATACCGTTTAGAATCTACTTTAGTAAAGGAGAAAGGTATAAATAGTTCAGATTTAATGAAAATACTTCTTCCTGAAATGTATTGGTGTTTCTCCGGTTTTAGCTTTGAAAAATTTTGAAAAATAAGCGTAATCCGAAAATTCTAACGTATTTGCAACATTGGCTAAATTATTATTAGAATGTACTATTAGTCTTTTAGATTCTAATAATATTCTTTCTGAGATTAGCTGACTCGTAGTTTTATTTAAAGTTTGCTTTACTACTCTATTGAGATGCTTTGTGGTTATATGTAATTGGTTGGCATAAAATTTTGGTAGTTTCTCTTTATAAAAATGCGTGTTTATGGCATTTTCTAAGTTTTCTAATATTATAGAATAGCTTGGAGATACCAATTTCTCTATGTTTATATCTGCAGTGTATGCACGTGTTAATTCTATATAAATGCTGTTTATAAGGTTTGTTATTTTTAGTTCTTTTAAAAGATGGTCTTGCTGATATTCTGCATAGGCCTCTTGGAATTTTAATTGTAATTCGTTTCTTTTTTCTTGTGGTACTTCTAATAAAGGCGGATTTTGATAGGAATAAAAAAACGGAAATGAATGTAGTGTATGGTCTAAAAATTTCATCTCATAGAATTCTTGTGAATGGAAAAAGATATAGCCTTCCGGTTTGGTGTCAAATTTCCAAAAATGGGTTTGCCCTGGTTTTAAAAAGAAAACTTTTCCAGGGTTTATAGTATAAGAATTAAAATCAATTTCATGGGTTCCAGTTCCTTCCGTAAAGAGAACACAGAGATAGAAATTATGACTGTGTGGTTTGCTAATTAAGTCCTTGTTGCGTGCTATGTGGTTAGAAAAAGAATTGATATACAAATCTTTTAGAGGTTTCGATTTTTGAAACTGATCAATTTTTAAAACAGGTATCTTCATAGTAAATGTCTTAAAAGTACAAAAAATGGCGAATATTCTATAGGATTATTAGGGTTTTATTGTTCTAGTTTTGTGGTACCATTAATTCATAGATTATGAGCGTAGTTGTTAATGCATTAAGTTGTAAATGTCCTAATTGTAAAAAAGGAAATATTTTTAATAATAGAGGTAGTTTGTTGTTGTTCAAGATTCCTAAAATGAGTGCTAGGTGTAAGGAATGTGATTTTAAGTTTGAAAGAGAACCAGGATTCTTTTTTGGGGCAATGTTTGTTAGTTATGCGCTTGCAGTAGCACAAATGATAGCAAGCCTTATTGTATTTTGGTATTTTATTGATTTATCTCCTTTAAGAGTCTTTTTAATTATTACTTTAATAGCCCTGTTGCTAGGAGCAGTTAATTATAGAGTTTCAAGATCTATTTGGATTTATCTGTTTTATTAAGATTGGTTTTTGGGTTTTTGTTGGAGGTTTCATTGTGTATTGAGAGTAAACAGAAATGGGAAATCTCTTTGCTAACCAAGTAGTTCTAATTAAATACTTCTCTAAAACAAAAAGCTACAGTAATTAAACCATAGCTTTGTTATTCTTCTTTCTATACTAGTAATAGTTAGGGTGTAAATAGACTATTTATTCGTTGTGTTCTATGTTTTTCAGATTTTCTCCAAATGGATTGGTCCATTTCCCATTATCAAATGCAATAATTCCATATTCATTATGGTAAAACCTATTTCCGTATTCGGTTTGTTTTTCAATTCCTGCAACGTAATCTGGAAGACAAAAAGTAGATCCGTTTTCTGTAACTTCAGTGTAACCATCATCACAAGGGTCTGAATCACAAGAGTAAAAGGATACAATTAATACTGCAAATATTCTTAAGTATAATTTTTTGTTTTTCATTTTTGAAGTTATTAACGATTTGCTAAGTGTTTAAAGTGTCAATTTAACAAAAATAAACAGAATATAAAATAGGTAAGGATACCTGTAAGTAACTTTAAACTAGTGATCTGTTTTAGACGTTTTACTAGTCGTTCTTAATTACAATTATTGTTATAATATTTCACTACATCTTCAATGCCATAACGCTTAAAATCCTTTGCTTTGATTTTGCTTATTAATTCATTACAATCCCCAAAATATTTTTTGGTGAGTTTAATAAATTTCTTAGAATATGTATTTGCTAGTTTTAAATTAGTGACTATATCACTTCCTTTTTTTGCTATGTAATAAGTTGTTTTTGGGTGGTTTGTAAATCCGTATCCTCCACCCATCATATTTGGACCATAAGCTGCTCCACTTGAATAATCTTGATATAAAGTTACTTCTCCAACTATAACTACTTCTAAAAGTTTAACGCTTCCAAACCCTGCAGAGCCTTCAATTATTTTGTGTTTATAATTTTGTTCTACACCATCGTCATTATATATAGTCAGTTTTTCTACTGTCTTGTAATCATAAATTTCTTTAGTTGCACCTTTTGTTTTTTTTAAAAGAATTTTTCCATCCTCTATAATTCTTCCCAATCCGTGGATACTACTTCCGTCTTTTAAGGTTACCGAAATTTTATTTTGCGCAGTTAATTTGGAAATGAAAAATAGAGAAATAACGAGTAGAAATAGATTTTTCATAATTTGGTGTTTTTCTTTATTGCATTTAAAAGCAACACATTTCAGAGTGTTTTTTTATTAGAACGACTAAGTGAAAAAAACGCTAATCTTCTAACTCTTTCTTTTCCTTTTTCTCTATAACAATAGGATGTGCTTTGTAAAAAGCTTCTAAAGCAGAAAAATCATCTGGTTTATCTATGATGTTTTTGTCGGCATCTAGAATAAAATAAGTTGGTGTTGCCGAAACACCGTAAGCGTTGCCAATCGGGTTGTCCCATTTTCCTTCCCCATACACATGATTAAATACTGGAAAGTCGTATGTTTTATCTTTCCATCTGTAAATATCATTCTCTAAAGCAACAGCAATTACTTTTAGTTTGCCCGTTTCTAAGTTTTTTGTGTATTCATGAAGTTTTGGTAATTCTTCTAAACAATGTGAACAAGTACTACTCCAAAAAACGACTACATATTGTGCGGCCTCTTTAAAATCGTAAAGTTTTACAAGGTCTACTTGTTTGTCTTTAGGGATTTCTAAAGTAAAGTTAGGAGCAAGGGCACCAATTGAAGTGTTTTTATAAACAGTTAGTTTTTCAATTAATGTATTATCCCTTTTTACTTTTGCTATTGGCAATAAATACGTCTCTGCAATATGGTTAGCAACTTCCTCTTTTTTACCATCTGCAAATTGGTTGAAAAGCACTTCTGCTATAATTTCCTTAATAGTAGTATTCTCTCCAATTGCTGTAATAACCGTATCGACATTGTTTATATATCCAATATTTTCATCTGTTGGATTTGTAAACGTAAACACATAGTTTAAAACGGTTTCAATTAAAAAGCTAGAGCTTTGTAAGGTCGCATTGCTAAAATCTATATTGTTAAAATAATTCGCTTTTAAGTTTTTTGAAAACGTCTGTGCATCTTCCATTTCTGTTGGAATATATGGCTTACTTGCTTTAATAAAATGAGAAGCTAGCATACCTTCGGAAGCTTTTTCAAATTCATTTTGTGTTTCAGCTAATACATTAAAAGCCTTTCGAAATTCTTTTTTACTTTCTTTATTGTTAGAATAATATGCGTTTATGTTCTTGCTAACTGCTTGTAAACTTTCTGTATAAGCGCCTAATAATTTGTTTTCTTGAGATGCTATGTATTTTACACCTTCGTCTAAATTAAAAGTAAGTTCTATATCTTCTTTTGCATTGTATATAAAATCGAAATTATACTCATCTTGCGGCAAAGCATACACGATTCGGTACATCCCTTTGGTAACTGTTGTATCCAATTTGAATTGAAAATTACCAATGCTATCTATTTCTGCATTATTTACATAAAGCGAAGTCGTTGGTGTAACTTTGTAAAGTATGGCGAATTTAAATTCGTCTGCAGGAGTGAAAGTTCCTTTAATAGTGTGTTGTGCTAATAAAATGCTTGGTAAAAAAGCGATTAAAAAAAGTAATTTTTTAGTCATTGTAATTGGTTTTCTTATACTATTTCAAAGGTTATGCCAAAATAGGTTTTAAAGCGTTTAATGCTTTATCTACAGTGTTTATTCTATCAAAAGTAAGCAATAATCTTAAACCTGCTCTGGTCTGTTTTTCTTTCATTTTACATGCTTGCGGATTTGTTTGAATGTATTGCAAGACTTTACTAAACCCTGAGCTTTGGTAAAAAGCGCTTTGTTGGTCGTTAATAAAATAACCAACAAGCTTGCCTTTTTTCATAATGATTTTCTCTAAACCTAATTTGGTGGCAATCCATTTTATTCTAACCGAATTTAATAAGTCTACAACCTGCGTTGGTAGCTCGCCAAACCTATCGATAAGATGGGTTTCAAAAACGGTAAGTTCTTCTTCTGTTTTAATATTATTTAATTGCGTGTAAAGGTTTAATCTTTCGGTAATATTGTTGACATAATCGTCTGGAAAAAGGAGAGAGAAATCACTGTCAATAGTAATGTCTTTTACAAACTCTTTTTCTTTTCCGTCGTCTGGATATAAATCTTTAAACTCGTTTTCTTTAAGCTCTTCAATGGCTTCGTTTAATATTTTCTGATAGGTATCAAAACCAATATCATTGATGAAACCACTTTGTTCGCCACCAAGTAAATCTCCTGCACCACGAATTTCTAAATCTTTCATGGCAATGTTAAATCCGCTACCAAGTTCTGTAAATTGCTCTAGAGCAGTAATACGTTTTCTGGCATCGGTTGTCATTGCCGAATATTCTGGCGTTATAAAATAACAGAATGCTTTTTTATTTGATCTACCAACACGACCACGCATTTGGTGCAAATCACTAAGTCCGAAATTATTCGCATTATTAATAAAAATGGTATTTGCATTTGGTACATCTAGACCACTTTCTACGATGGTTGTACTCACTAAAACATCAAAATCGCCATTCATAAAAGCGAGCATCAATTGTTCTAGCTTTTTACCTTCCATTTGCCCATGACCAATACCAATTTTAGCATCTGGGACCAAACGTTGTATTAAGCCTGCAACTTCCTTAATGTTTTCTATTCTATTATGAATGAAGAAAACTTGTCCGCCACGTTGAATTTCATAGCTAATAGCATCACGAATTCTTTCTTCGCTAAAGCGGATTACATTACTTTCTATAGGATAGCGATTTGGAGGTGCTGTTGTAATTACCGACATGTCTCTTGCGGCCATTAAACTAAACTGAAGCGTTCTTGGTATTGGAGTTGCTGTTAAGGTTAATACATCTACATTGTCTTTTAATGTTTTTAGTTTTTCTTTTACAGCGACACCAAATTTTTGTTCCTCGTCTACAATGAGTAGTCCTAAATCTTTAAATTTTACTTTTTTATTTACTAGTTGGTGTGTGCCAATAATAATATCTACATGTCCTTTTTCTAGTTTTTCTAGCGTTTCGCGTTTTTCTTTCGCGGTTCTAAATCGGTTTAGATAATCTACAGTTACCGGGAATTCTTTTAAACGTTCTGCAAAAGATCTAGAATGTTGGTATGCTAAAATGGTTGTAGGAACCAGAACGGCAACTTGTTTGCCATTATCTACAGCTTTAAAAGCTGCACGAATAGCAACTTCTGTTTTACCAAAGCCAACATCACCACAAATTAGTCGGTCCATTGGTCTCTCACTTTCCATATCTGCTTTAATATCTGCAGTAGCTGTGGTTTGGTCTGGTGTGTCTTCGTAAATAAAGGAGGCTTCCAACTCGTGTTGCAAGTAGGAATCCGGATTGTATTGGTAGCCTTTTTCTAGCTTTCGTTTTGCATATACTTTAATAAGGTTGAATGCAATTTCTTTAACTCTAGATTTTGTTTTTTGTTTTAAAACTTTCCAAGCTTTACTACCAAGTTTATATACTTTTGGTGGTTTACCATCTTTACCGTTAAACTTGGTGATTTTATGTAGCGAGTGAATACTTAAATAGAGTATGTCACGTTCGCCATATACCAATTTAATAGCTTCTTGTTTTTTGCCTTCGACATCTATTTTTTGCAGTCCGCCAAACTTACCAATACCATGATCTATATGTGTAACATAATCGCCAATGTCTAGGTTTGTAAGTTCTTTTAAGGTTATGGATTGCTTTTTAGCGTAACCATTTTTTAAGTGGAATTTATGATAACGCTCAAATATTTGATGGTCTGTATAGCAGATGATTTTATTGTCGTTATCTACAAAACCTTGAAAAAGCGAAAGCACGATGGTTTTATAATGCACTTCTTGTTCTACGTCTTCAAAAATATCATGAAAACGTTTTGCTTGTTGCTCACTTACACAAGCAATATAATTGGTAAAACCCTTGTTGTGGTTGCTGTTTAGATTATCAATAAGTAAGTCGAAATTTTTATTGAAAGCAGGTTGTGGCGTTGTGTTAAACTCTATAGTCGTTGTGCTGGACATGACAGATGTGCTTCCAAACTCTACAACAGAAAACTCTAAAAGTTGCTTTTTTAGTAAGGTAGCATTACAGAATAATTCTTCTGGTTCTGCATGTTTTATATCTTTGGAAAGGTTACCAAAAGCTTCCACTGCTTTTTCAAAAAGGGAATCTACTCTAGCGAAAGTTAAGTCGGCATTTTTTGTAAAAACAACCGTTTTTTGCGCAATGTATTTTAAGAAACTTTGTCGGCTTTCTTCTAAAAACTTATTGGCAACATTAGGTATGATGCTTATTTTTTTAATTTGCTCTGTAGAGAGTTGTGTTTCTACATCGAAGGTACGAATGCTATCTACTTCGTCACCAAAAAACTCAATTCTATATGGTTCGTCATGGCTAAAGGAGAATACATCTACAATTCCTCCACGAACGGAAAATTCTCCAGGTTCGGTAACAAAATCTACCCGTTTAAATTTGTATTCGAATAATACTTCGTTAACAAAATCTATAGATAAATCATCCTGAACAGAGATTTTCAACGTGTTTTTTTCCAGTTCTCGACGCGTTACTACTTTTTCAAAAAGGGCATCTGGATAGGTAACAATTATTGCTGGCTTTTTACGAGAATTTATTCGGTTTAAGACTTCCGATCGTAGTAGCACATTAGCATTGTCTGTTTCTTCTATTTGGTAAGGTCTTCTATAGCTTCCAGGATAAAAGAGAACGTCTTTACTGTTTAGTAATTGTTCTAAATCGTTGAGGTAAAAGGCAGCTTCTTCTTTATCGTTAAAAATAAGAAGGAATGGTTTTTCGGCTTGTTTAAAATTTTGAGAAATGATAAACGAAAGGGAAGAACCAACAAGTCCTTTAATATGTGTTTTTGTTTCGGTTTTGGCAATAGCAGTTTGCAGTTTTTGCGATTGCAAAGACTGTGCGTAGGTTTGCGAGAGAAGTGTTTTACTCACGTATTTTAATTTTAGGTAAAGATAAAATTTACAATGTTTTTAGCCACGAATACACGGATGTTTTTTTAGTATTTTTATTTAATTCATGCTAGCCTTTTATCTGTTAGTCTTTTTTGTAGCTCATTTTCTGAATTCTTGATGATATGCTGTAATGGTTTTATATGAAAATCCGTTTTACTAAGCATATCTTCTTAGTAACAATAAATTACAGGTTTTACTAAGGCTAAAGCAAACCACTTTTAAAATAAAAAAGAATTTCTAGGATATGATAAGTCTGACACGCAGATTTATGATTTTTAATGGAACTTGTTTTTGCATTAGCGATAGCAGTGGCATCCTTTTTTGTGTGCAAAAAAGATATAACGAATAGCGCGACACTACGAAGCTTTTGCGCAGTGGTGTAATGCCCAAATGATGCAAGTTTAGTTTGTTTTGTTAGACCTAAAAAAAGCTAATAATAATGTTTTAAATCGTGTTTTGTTTAATTATCTTTGTGCCACTTAAAAAAAAGAATATATGTCAATTTCAGATTTATTTGATAGTGGATTTAAAAAGCGTAATGAAGACCATTTTGCTTCAATTGTTAGAGTTGCAATGGAAGATGGGGTTATTACAGATGAAGAAAAGGCGTTTTTAGATCGTTTAGCTAGAAATTTAGATATTAGCGAAGGGGATTATGCAATAATTTTAAAGGATTATGCTTCTCATCATATTAACCCTCCAACTTCTTACGATAATCGTTTAGAGCGTTTGTATGATTTATCTAGAATGGTTTATGTAGATCATATTAAAGGCGATGATGAAGAACATGTTTTACGTAAGATTGCTGTTGGATTAGGTTTTAAACCTGAAAATGTAAAGTATGTTGTGGATAAAGCACTTGCTTTGGTAAGTAATAAAGTGGATTTAGACACTTTTATGGAAGAAATAAAAACAATGAATAAGTAATATTTTTATATTATTTAGTATATAAAAAAGGCGAACTATCATAGTTCGCCTTTTTTTATTTTAAGTATTTGTGAATGGTTTTCAGTAAGCTTTTCTCATCAAAAGGTTTACTAATCACATCGTTTATTTTTGCTTTTTTGTAGCGTTTTAAGTCTTCAGGGAATACTTTTCCTGTTAATGCTAAGATTGGTATTTTTTTAAGATCTTTTTCTGGTAGTTGTCTAATTTCTATGGCAAGTTTATCTCCAGTGGTATTTGGTAGATTGATGTCCATTAAAATAATATCTGGCTTTTGGTTTTGGATGGTTTCTATTAGCGTATCTGGATTGGTAACGATATCTAAATAAAACTTTCCTTGTGCTGCTAATATTTTAAGTACGGAGAGTTGCGTTATTTCTGAGTTTTCTACTAAAAGAATATGGTATTTATCTTTTCCTAGTTTTTCTACAGTAGCAACTTCTACTTTTTTATGTTTTGTTTTTGTATCTAATTTAAAACTTAAATTTAAAGCGAAAGAGGTTCCTTCATTAAATTCACTGTCAATAGAGATGTTACCATCCATTAACGAAACCAAGTTTTTTACAATGGCTAATCCTAATCCTGTGCCTTTGTTTCTTTGGGTTTTGTCTACTTGGGTGAAGCTTGTAAAAACTTTATCTAGGTTTTCTTCTTCTATACCAATTCCTGTGTCTATAATTTGAAAATGAATACTTGCTTTATTAGCTCTTACTTGATTTAAAGAAACATTTAAAGTGATACTCCCTTTTGTGGTGTATTTAATTGCATTGTCTATTAGATTGCCAAGTATTTGCTTTAATCTATAAGGATCACCAATAATATGTGTTGGTAATTTTTCTCCAATAGTACTAAGAAAAGTTAATCCTTTTTCTTCGGCTTTTATTTTATAAGTGAAAACAAATTCTTCTAAAAACTCGGGTAGGTTGAAAGAGTCTTCAATCAAATTAAGTTTACCAACTTCTATTTTAGAAATATCTAAAATGTCTTCAATCATGTGTTTTAAATGATTGGAAGAGGTGTTAATAATATTTAGGTAATCTTTTTGTTCGGAGTCTAGATTGGTTTTACCTAAAATATCTACAAAAGTAATTATCCCAGAAAGAGGTTCTCTAATTTCATGGCTAAAGTTAGCGATGAAGGTGTTTTTAAATTCTTCTTTTTCTAATAAGTATTTATTTTTTAATTCAAGAATTTGGGAGTCTATAACCGATTCGTTTCTCTTTTGCGCAGTTAATTGATAATTGTCGTAATGCGTTGTTAAGTCTTGAATGATTAGTAGCGCGTGTTTTTTAGAAAACGTTTTAAGCGTAATATCTGCTATTATATTTCTATTGTCTGTTTCTAAATGAATACATGAGAATAGATATTCTTGGTTTTCCTCGGTATCTAATAAGGTTGTAATACTTTCAAAAAAAGGATGTAAACTAGTTATACTTTGCTTGGCAACATTTGAATAGAAAGCGTCGTCAGACTCTAGGATAACACCTTTTTTATCTATAATTAGATATTGAATAATAGCCTTTTCATGTGCTATTCTATGTTCTGCGAGCATTATTCTGTAGTTTATGAAATTAGTTGTTTAGCTAATGTAGAGAATAGATCATTAACTTTCGTATTTGCTTTTGCGCTAGTATAAAAATCGGTGAACGACCCAAAAACATCGCTGTTCTGCTTAATAAAGTCTTTGGTAACTAAATCTTTTTTGTTTCCTACTACTTTTATTGGGATGTTTGGATAGTTTGTTTTTATAAAATTTAAATCGCTTTCTAATTGCTGGTAGGTTGCAGGTCTAGTAAGGTCGAATACGTATATCATACCACTAGTACCTAACATATAAGAGGCTCTTGTGTTTGTAATATCGTCATTACCTTCTAGATCCCAAATAATTAAAGAAACGGTTTCCTTTGGAGAAATTACTACTTCTTTTTTTAATATATGTACACCTATGGTTACTTTGTAGTTGTCGGTAAAAGTGTCTTCGACAAAACGTCTAATAAGCGAAGATTTACCAACACCAAAGTGACCAAGTAAAACTATTTTTTTAGAGATATTCATTAGCAAAATATGCTTTTAATTTTTTAGTTAAAGACTCTTTATTTTTTAGATCTGTTTCATTAATAATGTTTTGAGCAAAATCTAATAGTTTGTCTTCTAATTCTGTTTTATGACTAGCATTAAATATGCCAGAAATTACTACTGCAATATAATAGGATGAAAAATTTTGAATATATATACTATACGTTTCATATTCAATGAGTTCTAGGTTTTGGTCATTTTTTTTAAAAGCATCTTCAACAAAGCTTTTAATTGCAGTTAACATACCCGCAACCATATCTTCATCTATATCATCTGTTTTAGAGTATTTTGAAATAAGTAAACCCGATCCTTTTTCAATAACCATAAACTGGTTTAATTTTGGAGCGAATTGGTTTTGTAAAATTAAATCGGCCTCACTAACTCCAGAAGTTTTAGCTTTAAATTTTCGTTTAAAGCCTTTAAAAGAAAAGGTGTTGTCTATTTGTTGGTTTATTTTTTCGGATAAAAGTTTGAATTCATTTTGAATGTACTTCTTTATCATTCTACCTAGAATTGGGTACAATGCTTCAACTACGGCATCCTGAGAATTTTTTATTTCCGTTTTTAATGCTTCTGTAATAGTTGGACCTAAAGTGTTTGGTATTTCGAGAACAAATTTATTTAATTTATCATCAATAATTGGATCTACCTTTTCCGATAAATTTGTTTTTTGATTTATTGTTTCCTCAAGGATTTTGATTTTTTCATGAATCGATAAAGCATATTCTCTTTCATCTGTTAGTAAGATGTCTTTAAGAATTTTAAGTTTATCTTCTTGATTCATGATTGCTAGTAATTTGTGTTACTTGCTTATTTTTTCACCAAGATTCATTAACAAGTCGCCTAACAATTTTCTGTCTAATTTTTTTTCGTCAAGGGTATCTGCTTTGTCATTAAAAGAATTTTCAAGATCTGTAATTCTTATGTTAATGTCAGTGCTTAAATTATCAATATTTTGAAGTAATTCTTTTCTAACATCATCGACCAAGTTTTCTAATTCTTGCTTTTTGTTAAGGATGTCATTTTTTACCGCTTCAAACTCAATATCGTAAGCTTGCATGTTTTCTCCAAAAATAAGCTGTTTTATAGCATCAATTTTTGTAGAAGCTTCTACATTGGAATTATGTGATTCGGTGTTGTTATTTGTAAGTTTTTCTTTAGCCATTATCGTTTAGCTTTTGTTTAAAAAAGTAATGTACAAAAATAATGAAAAAGTAATGACTTAATCTAGTAAATATTAAGCCTTTTGCATAAATTCTTCTGCTTTTTCGACCATATTTTTACTTCCACACAAAAACGGCACTCTTTGGTGTAATTCTGTAGGGTCAATTTCCATAATTCTAGTGTAACCATCACTTGCTTTTCCGTTAGCTTGTTCTGCTAAAAAGGCCATTGGGTTACATTCATATAACAAACGTAATTTACCTTGTGGGTTTTTAGAACTTTTTGGGTACATATACACACCTCCTTTTATCATATTTCTATGAAAATCGGAAACTAATGATCCAATATATCTGCTTGTATAGGGTCTGTCACCTTCTTCCTCTTGGCAATATTTAATGTAGTTTTTAACCCCTTGTGGAAATTGTGCATAGTTCCCTTCATTTACAGAATAGATTTTGCCATCAACGGGAAACTGCATGTCTGGATGCGATAAATAAAATGTACCAATTGCTGGATTAAGTGTAAAACCATTAACACCATCTCCAGTTGTGTAAACAATCATTGTTGATGTTCCATAAACAATATATCCGGCAGCTACTTGTTGGTCTCCTTTTTGTAAAAAATCTTCTAAAGTAACAGGAGTTCCTACTGGTGTTACTCGTCTGTATATGGAAAAAATAGTACCTACAGAAACGTTTACATCAATGTTAGAGGATCCATCTAAAGGATCTATTAAAACAATATATTTGTTTTGGTTGTTTTCGTCTTGACTGTTAATAGCAATAAAATCGTCTTCTTCTTCACTAGCAATACCACATACTATGTTACGTTTTGTAAGTGTTTGAATAAACTTCTCATTTGCATAAACATCTAGTTTTTGTTGGTCTTCACCTTGAATGTTTGTGTCTCCTGCTGCACCAATAATATCTACTAAACCGGCTTTGTTTACTTCATGGTTTACCACTTTTGCTGCCAAACGAATGGAGTTAATAAGTCTAGATAACTCGCCAGAAGTATATTTAAAAGATGTTTGGTTTTCTATAATAAATTCTCCTAATGTTTGTTTTGTTCTAGACATAATAGCTTTTTAATGGTTTTTACAAATATCGTTTTTTTTAACAAATTATAACGTTATCGTTTTACTTTAATGCATAAAAATTAATGCCTTTAAACTATATTTGAGAATAAAATTAGCAGATGGACTTTATAATTAGAGAAGCAACAATAAACGACGCAAAACAAATCTTAGACTTAATTGTAGAATTGGCAGTTTTTGAAAAGGAACCTGATGCAGTAGAAGTAACTATAAAGGATTTAGAAAAAGATGGATTTGGTAGTAATCCTGTTTTTAAATGTTTTGTCGCAGAATACAACAATGAAATTGCAGGAATTGCTGTGGTTTACAATAGATATTCTACATGGAAAGGCAGAATAATACATTTGGAAGATCTTATTGTAAGTCAGAAATATAGAGGTAAAGGTCTTGGTACTTTACTATTAAATCAAGTAGTTATTTATGGAAATGCACTAGGTGCTAAAAGAATAAATTGGGAAGTTATTGATTGGAATGAACCTGCAATTCGTTTTTACGAACAAAAAGGAGCAAAAGTACTTCGAGATTGGGATGTAGTGCAATTGGATGAAGAAGGAATAAAAAACTATTTATCGAAAATATGAGGGTTTTTAAATTTGGGGGTGCATCTATTAAAGATGCAGATGGCGTAAAAAAATTAGTAGAAACATTGCAAACGGTAGGTTATGATAATACTTTGATTGTGGTCTCTGCGATGGGTAAAATGACGAATGCCTTAGAAAAAGTTATAGATAAATATTATAATGATAAAGCAGCATTACAAAGTGCCATTCAAGAAGTGAAAAAGTTTCATAATGAAATTTTATTAGATTTATTTCCTAATGAAAATCATGTTGTTTTTACTAAAGTAAGTAGTTTGTTAGATGCATTAGATTCGTTTTTTAAAACCAATAAATCACCAGATTACAATTATGTGTATGATCAAACTATTTGTTATGGAGAGTTAGTTTCTACTACCATTATTAGTGCGTATTTTAATGAAGTAGGTTTAAAGAATATTTGGTTAGATGTAAGAGAATTTATAAAGACAGATAACTACTATAGAAGAGCAAATGTAAATTGGGAGGTGACCCAAGAGCAAATTACTGCTAATTTCAATACCAATACGTTAAATATTACACAGGGTTTTATTGGTAGTGACGCTAATAATTTTACAACCACCTTAGGAAGAGAAGGAAGTGATTACACCGCAGCAATTTTTGCATATTGTTTAAATGCTGAAAGTGTAACTATCTGGAAAGATGTTCCGGGAGTTTTAAATGCCGATCCGCGATATTTTGAAAACGCACAATTGTTATGCAAAATATCGTATAGAGAAGCCATTGAATTAGCGTTTTATGGGGCTTCTGTAATACATCCAAAAACGTTACAGCCATTACAAAGAAAGGAGATTCCGTTATATGTAAAATCTTTTTTAAATCCCGAAGCAGATGGAACTAAGGTGAGCAAAGGTGTCGATTTAGACCCAGAAATCCCGTGTTTCATTGTTAAAAAGAATCAGGTTTTAATTTCCCTTTCCTCTTTAGATTTCTCATATATCGTAGAAGAGAACATTAGCGAAATATTTAGTTTGCTACATTTATATAAAATGAAAGTAGATGTTATTCAAAATTCGGCAATTAGTTTTTCGGTATGTATAGAGAATAATTACAATAATTTAGATAAATTATTACAACATTTAAAGGCGAAATTTAGAGTAATTTATAATGAAAATGTTTCTTTGTATACGATAAGACATAGTAATGATCAGGTAGTTAAAGAAATAGAGAAAGGAAAAACGGTACTTTTAAAACAATTAACACAAGTTACTACGCAATTAGTTACTAAGTAAACATTTATTACATTTGCGATTGCTTATCTTTTTTTGTTAAGCAAATAATAGGATTAATTAGTATAATAAAACAAACATGAGTCTAGTAACACCAAAGGAAGTAGCAAAAGCCATACATGTAGATAAGTATGGTTTTCTTGGTACATTCTTTGGTTGGCTTTTAATGAAGGTTTTGAAAATATCGACCATAAATAGAGTGTACAATAGAAACAAGCATTTAGAAGGTTTGCCTTTTTTAGAAGCTATTTTAGATGAATTCCAGATAAAATTCGAAATTCCCGAAGAAGATTTAAAACGATTACCAAAAGATGGCGCATATATAACAGTATCTAACCATCCGCTTGGTGGTATCGATGGTGTTTTGCTTTTAAAGTTGATGTTAGAGCAAAGAAAGGACTTTAAAATAATCGCTAACTTCTTACTGCATCGTATTGAACCAATGAAGCCTTATATTATGCCTGTAAATCCTTTTGAGGACAGAAAAGATGTAAAGTCGAGTATTGCAGGTTTTAAAAATTCTATTTTGCATTTACGTGACGGACATCCACTTGGTGTGTTTCCTGCAGGAGAAGTTTCTACCTATAGAGATGGTAAATTGGTGGTAGATAAGCCTTGGGAAGAAACAGCAATCAAGCTTATTAAAAAAGCTGAAGTTCCTGTAGTACCTATTTATTTTCATGCAAAAAATTCTAAATTGTTTTATAAGCTATCCAAAATTAGCGATACGTTTAGAACTGCAAAATTGCCATCCGAAGTTTTAACACAAAAACGTAGAACTATTAAAGTTCGAATTGGGAAACCAATTAGTGTAAAAGATCAAAGTGAGCATGAAACGATTGAAAGTCTTTCGGAGTTTTTAAGAAAGAAAACCTACATGTTATCGCATGCTTTTGAAGACGAACCTAAAATTTTAGAGAATCTTTCTAATACCTTAAAAACGCCTGCAAAACCGCCAAAACGTATTGTAACTCCAGTAAGTATGGAGTCTATGATAGAAGAAGTGGAAGCTTTAAGACAAGATGATTTAAGGTTGTTACAAAGTAAAAATTATGAAGTCTTTTTAACGCCAGCAAACAAAATTCCTAATATCCTTCATGAAATTGGTCGTTTACGCGAAATTACATTTAGAGAAGTTGGTGAAGGTACTAATGAAGCTATCGATTTAGATGATTTTGATAACTATTACCATCACATGTTTCTTTGGGATAACGTAACCAATAAATTAGCAGGAGCATACAGAATGGGGCTAGGTTCTCAAATATTTGCTAAATATGGTATTGATGGTTTTTATCTTCAAGACTTGTTTCGATTTGAGCCAGAATTATATAAAATGATGGGCCAATCTATTGAGATGGGAAGAGCCTTCATTATTAAAAGCTACCAACAAAAACCAATGCCTTTATTTTTGCTTTGGAAAGGAATTGTACATACTACATTACGTTATCCGGAACATAAATTTTTAATTGGTGGTGTAAGTATTAGTAATCAGTTTTCAAATTTCTCAAAATCTTTAATGATAGAGTTTATGAAATCGAATTACTACGATCCTTACGTTGCGCAATATGTGCATCCTAAAAAAGAATTTAAAGTCGTTTTAAAAGATGCAGATAAAGACTTTGTTTTTGATGCTGCAGAAGCAGATTTAAACAAGTTTGATAAAATTATTGATGAGGTAGAACCAGGTGCATTACGTCTTCCTGTGTTGCTTAAAAAGTATATTAAACAGAATGCCAAACTGGTAGCATTTAATGTAGATCCTTTATTTAATAATGCGGTAGATGGTTTAATGTATATCAAAATTGCCGACTTACCAGAAAGTACTGTTCGTCCTGTAATGGAAGAATTTCAAGCAGAATTAGAACGCAAGTTTACTAATGGTGAAAATACCGAGAGTGAGTAAATTTCTTAAATTCACTTTAATGAAAACATTTATGGTATACTTTATTTTTAAAACAAAGAGTAAATAATTTAGTATACTTTAAGAACTTGCATTCACCTGCGTTTTTACAAAAAAGTCATTAATAAGTCTTCTACACGCATTTAGTTTATCTGTATTAATAGAATAGCTTAAACTTTTACCACTTGCAGATTGGTCTAATAAGCCAATTTTTTTTATTTCGCTTAGGTGTTGCGAAATGGTTGGCTGTGCTAATCCAATTTCTTTTACAATATCATTACAAATACAGCCAGAATCGGAGCTACTAATATATTTTATAATGGCAACTCTAGCAGGATGACTAAAAACTTTAGCCACTTTAGCTAAGTAATTATTTTCTGCATCATGAATGTTTAATTTAGTAGATCCCATAATTGTAATTTTAAATTAAAACACTAATATAATAGTAATATTGCAATATTACAATAGTCGTTCTAATAATAAAGCCAAAACGAATGTTTTGGCTTTATTTAATTTATAAAGATTTAAACCAATCTTGAAACATGGGTCCAACAATTGGAGTAGGTTTCTTTTCTCCACTTAAGGCCCCAATTAAACTCATAATCCATAGAACTAATAAAACCAAGCCAAAGATTCCACTAATAAATAGGGAAATGAAATTTAAAACATAACTGGCAAGTGATAGTATTAATAAACCTAACATTTGTCTAATATAAAAAGAACCATATTCCGATTTCTTTTCACCATTATTCATCACTAAAGCTATAACCCATCCAATCCACCAAATATGTGCAATAATGGCAACATTTTTTCCATCGCTTAATACTTCTTTAGCATCATTTGCAAAGTCTTTGGCTGCTTCTTTTGCATCTTCGGCAAAGTCTGTAGCTTTTTCTTTAGCATCATCGGCGAAGTCTGCAGCTTTATCTGCTGCTTTTTTTGCTCCTTCTTTTACATCACCAATCATATCATCGAGGTCGTCGCTTAAATTTTTATCATCTGCCATAGTTTTTTGTTTTTTAATTAGTTGCCTTCTAATTTAATGAAAAAAAGCTAGATTTTCATCTAGCTTCTTAAATTTAATTCGTTGAAGATTGTTTACTTGGACCCAAAAAGTCTTTGAAAAAAACCTTTTGTTTTTTTAGTAGCTTCTTCTATAACTTCTTGAGCATCTTCTGCTAAGTCTTCCAGTTTTTCACTAGCTTCACTAGCAAACTCTGTTGTTTTTTCTGCTACATTGCCTAGCACTTCTTTTGCATCTTCTGCTAACTCATTCGCTTTTACTTTGGCAGCATCTATGGTTTCTTTAGCATCTCCTTCTATAAATTCGTTTGCTTTTTCTTTAGCATTTGTAAAAGCTTCCTTAGCGTCTTCTGCTAATTCACCTGCTTTTGCTTTGGCAGCATCTATAGTTTCTTTAGCATCTCCTTCTATAAATTCTGTAGCTTTCTCTTTGGCATTGGAAAAGGCTTCTTTAGCATCTTCAGCTAAATCCCCTAATTTTTCTCCAGCTTCACCAGCTAATGCACTTGCTTTATCTTTTGCGTTATCTAGTGATTCGTTAGCATTTCCTTTTATATCATCTGCTTTATCAGCAATAGCATCCATAGAACTATCTATAGTACCTTCTGTATCCTTAATTTTGTCTTCTAAATCTTTATTTTCTTCGTTCATCGTGTTCCTTTTTAAAATGTTATTTTGGGTTAAAGCTTCTATATTTATTTTTATTTATAAAAAAGGCTTATCTATTGGTTCCCAAAGTTCAATTTTGTTACCGTCGTTATCTAAAACCCAACCAAATTTTCCGTATTCATATTCTTCAATTTCTCCTACAACAGTTACTCCTTCTTCTTTAAGGGCAGCTATTAGTTCGTGTAAATTTTCTACACGATAGTTAAACATAAAGTCTTTTTTTGAAGGTTCGAAGTGTTTGCTGTCTTCGGCAAATGGACTCCATTGTGTGGTACAATCGTTACCTTCTGTATCTTTCCATTTAAACGTACAGCCATAATCGTCTGTATTAAATCCTAAATGTTTTTTATACCAATCTTTAGCTGCTTTTGGGTCTTTTGTTTTAAAGAACAAACCTCCAATTCCTGTAACTCGTTTTTTCATTGAAAATTATTATTTTCATTCCCTTGAAGAAGGGAATCTTGTTATTATTCCTTTTATGTTGTAATACCTACAAAGTTTTTATAACCTTGCAGGACGATAATTTATCTCTCTCCAATTACCTCCAAATTATCTATTTCTCTAGTGCTTTCTCGTAAATAGCAATCCACTCTTCTACAGTTAATTTTGTGCATAGTTCCGCAATTAAATCGAAAGGAATTTCTTTTGTCTTTTTAAAACGAATACAGCTTTTTCCCATATCTAATTTGCGCTTGCAATGTTTAGGGTATTGGGCAACAAACCAATCGTGTATTTCTGGTTTTGCATAAATACCACTATGATATAAATTTACTGAATTTTTTTGGGATGCAAAACTCATAAAAGGCAAAGGTGTTTTCGGATTACAATGATACCCATCTGGATATATAGAATGCGGTACTACGTAACTAATCATGCCATAAGTAATTGCTTCTTGAAATCCTTTTGGCAAGTTATCTTTAATGGTTTTGCGTAATTTTTTTAGAACCGCTTGTCTTTCTTCTGGTACTTGATTTATATACGCTTCGGGTGTGTCCGCCTTATACTGCATTTTGCTTCGATTTATTAATGGCTATTTTACCACCAAGCCAAGCCATAGGAATGTAGGCTATAACAATATCTGCAACTGCAAACCAAGTTGGACCTGGTAACATATAGTTTACTGCTATTCCTCCTAATAAGAAAAGAACACCAATAGCTAAGGCGAATTTCATTTTATGATTAAAGGCAATAAAACCAGCAACCATTGCTCCAATAATAGTACCTAATGCATGTGCCAGAAACGGAAAAATAAAGTGTTGTGCATCTAATGTTGGCATTACTTCTGCCAATGCCTGCATGTTATTTGGGTCTACACCTTCTATAGGAAATAATTTATTACCCAATTGAACGAGTGACATATTCACTACGCTTCCTGCAAACCAACCAAGGATTACAGCTAAAATATTTCTAAGAATAGGATGCATATTTTTTTGTTTTTAGAGACTTCAAAATAGGGAATTTATTTTTATACTTCGCTAGACTTTAGCTAAGCTTGAAAATATCTTTGATTTTATCTACAATGGTTTGTGCTAACTTTTCTTTACTTTCCTTAGTCCAACCGGCAACATGCGGAGAAAGTATAACGTTTTCTGCTTGTATTAAATACTGAAAAGCTTCTGGCATGTTGGAAGAAAATAAGTTTTCGAAGGATGCTTTTTCGTATTCTAAAACATCGAGTCCTGCTCCAAGGATTTTACCAGATTGTAATGCGGAAACTAAATCTGCAGTAACCACACTTTTTCCTCTTGCTGTGTTTATTAACCAGAAGGGTTTAGCAAATTGATTAATAAAATTTTCGTCCACCATATTCGTGGTTAATGGTGTTTCTGGAGAGTGTAAACTTAAAACATCTGCCTCTTGAAATAGAATTTCTAATGGTACTTGTTCTGCATTTTTATCTCCAACATTGGGTTTAATATCATAGCATAAAACATCTACTTCAAAACCTCGAAGTTTTTTAGCGAATGCTTTTCCCATGTTTCCATATCCAATTAAACCAACAGTATTTCCGTCTAGTTCTATACCGCGATTTTCTTCGCGTAGCCATTTTCCAGATCGTACTTCTTTATCTGCTTTATTAAGTTTATTAAATAAACTAAGTAGCATGGCTAAACTATGTTCACCTACTGCATTTCGGTTTCCTTCTGGTGCCGAAATTAAATGAATGCCTTTGCTTTCTGCATATTCGCAATCTATGTTTTCTAATCCTGCGCCAACACGACCTATAAATTTTAGGTTTGTGGCAGCATCTAGAAATGGTTTGTCTATAGAAAAACGACTTCTAATTATAAAACCATCGTATTCCTGTATTTTATTAAGAATGTCTTCTTTGGAAGACGTATAATCTTCATGATTAGTGCATCCTAAATCGTTTAACTGATCTATTAATAGGGGATGATTGGAATCTAGGTGAAGGATTTTCATGACAAATGCATTTGTTTAGAAAGTAAAAATACAATCTTTTTTCTAGCCTTCTACCTTTGGTTTCTTTTTTGGAATGGAATGCCCTTCCTTTTAAAAAAGGGAGGGAGATATTTTGTTGTTTTGCGTTAGGGATTGAACGGCATGTTTGAGCTCTTTTTGTTTTTCTCCAAAAAAAAGCGAGTAGTGAAAGCGCGACCCTTGTGGTAACGCCATGAAAATTAAAAACCTAGTATAAGTTTTGCGATTGTAAAATAGAGTAAAATACCAAAAACGTCGTTACTTGTGGTGATAAATGGTCCTGTTGCAACTGCTGGATCGATACCTCTTTTGTCTAGAAATATTGGAATAAATGTACCAATTAAAGCGGCCATTACAATTACGACGATTAATGCAATTGCTATGGTTATAGAGACATTGTAAGGTGTGCCAAACACAAAATGCGTAATTAGTAAACCGATAATAGCAATGGCTATTCCGTTTACTAAACCTAATATAAATTCTTTAAAAAGGCGTTTTAAAATGTTGCCATCTATGCTGTTATTTGCTAGTCCTTGCACTACAATTGCAGAAGATTGTACGCCTACGTTTCCTGCGGTTGCTTGTATTAAAGGCACAAAACTTAGTAGCACGATAAAACTGCCCATGTCTTGGTTAAAATGTTCTATGATGCTTGCGGCACCTAAACCACCAAACATACCAATTAATAGCCAAGGTAGTCTTGCTATGGTTAATTTCATGATGCTATCATCTGCTTCTACATCACTGGTAATACCTGCTGCTAGTTGGTAATCTTTTTCGGCTACTTCTTTCATGACATCTACAATGTCATCAATGGTAATGCGACCTAATAAGGTTCGTTCTTTGTTTACAACAGGAATGGCCTCTAAATCGTATTTTTGCATCACTTTTGCTACGTCTTCTACATGTTCATCTACAAATACGTAATCTACATTTGGGTTCGAGATTTCGGCTATTTTTTGTTCGCTTTTTGCGGTGATTAAATCTTTTAAAGAAAGACGGCCAATAAGTTTATTGGTTTTATCTACTACGTAAATGGAGTGCACTCTACTCACATCTTTTGCTTGTCCGCGAATTCTACGCATGCATCCTGCAACCGTCCAAGTTTCATAGACTTTTACTAGTTCTTTTGCCATGAGTCCACCAGCGGAATCCTCATCATAGGCTAAAAGTTCTGTGATTTCATCTTTATGCTCTAAGTCTTCAATTTTATTGATTACTTCTTGCTGCCGTCCTTCAGGAAGTTCGGCAATAATATCGGCAGCATCATCGGTATCTAGTTCTTGAATTTCTTCTGCAATTTCTTTTGCTGAAAGATTTTCTAAAACTTTTTCACGAATATCTTCATCCAGATCCATTAGGATATCTGAAGTAGTCTCTGAATCTAGAAGTTTTATAACATAGGTTGCTTGTTCTAGATTTACTTCGTTTAGAATTTCGGCTATATCTGCGTGGTGAAATTCATTTAACAATTTACGAAGCTCCTTATCGTTGTTACTTTCGATAAGCTGCTCTACTTGTATAATGAGTTCTTTGGTTAGCTCAAATTGTATGTTTTCTTTTTCTTCTACCAAGCTACAAAGTATTAAAGATTTTGGGTGTCTTTTTCAATTTTTAAGGTTAGGTCAATAAAGGCTTCTACACTTAATTGTTCTGGACGTTTGCCAAAGATAACATCTTCTCTTAAACTATCGGATAGTTGTAGCGTTTTTAAACTATTACGAAGTGTTTTTCTACGTTGCTGAAATGCTGTTTTTACTACTTTGAATAGCATTTTTTCATCACAAGCTAACGCGTAATTCTCTTTTCTTGTAAGTCGAAGTACTCCGGATTCTACTCTTGGTGGCGGATTGAAAACTTCTGGAGGAACGGTAAATAAGTATTCGGCATCATAAAATGCTTGTGCTAATACCGAAAGAATTCCGTAGACTTTAGATCCTTCTTTAGAGCAAATACGTTGTGCTACTTCTTTTTGAAACATTCCGGAAAATTCTGGAATCTGGTCTCGCATTTCAATTGTTTTAAAAACGATTTGGGTAGAAATGTTATATGGGAAGTTTCCAATAATAGCAAAAGGTTCGCCTTTAAAAACCTCGTTTAAATCATATTTTAAAAAATCTTTTTCTATAACTCTATCTGCAAGATTGAGATAGTTATTTTTTAGGTACTCAACAGATTCTGTATCTATTTCTATGACATGCGTGGTAACGTCTTTTTTCAATAGATACTTGGTTAACACACCCATTCCTGGACCAATCTCTAAAACGGTGTTGTAGTTTTTAAGTGTTAGCGAATCTGCAATTTTTTGTGCGATGGTTTCATCGTTTAAAAAATGCTGACCTAAATGTTTTTTTGCTTTTACTTGATGGTTATATGCCACGAAATTGGTTTTTATTGAAATGAGATTGTACGATACTTATAATTGCAAAATTAGACTATTTAAAAGTAACATGGTATTCGTTTACAATTTGAAGTTCTGTTCTAAAGGATAGTATTTTGTTTGCAAACTTTTTAGTTACTTCTGCTCTTAGTCGATCTGCGTCTTCTTTATAGTATGCGTCTAAAGCTTCTCTAGAATAACTGGTGTATTGAATAGAGTAGGTGTGTCCTTCTATTTTGTCTTCTACAAGTACTTTGGTTAGTGTGGCTTTTTCAAATTTACCAGTTCCTAATACTTGTGGAATATGTTCTTTTATCCAGATTAGCCATTCGTCATGAATTTCTTCTTCAAAATTGACTGTAACGTTATATATGTATTTTTCTTGTTGCATGTGTTAATTTAAAGTTTTTGCAAATAACAGAAGTTCTTTATCATCTTCAAAGGGTTTTACTCTTTTTTGATAAGATAGCCCTAATTTTTCTATTAGTTTAATGGATGCTGTGTTTGTTGGTAATGTTATTGCTATTACTTTTTTAAGTTTAAAGGATTCTTTGGCTAATTTTAAAACGGCAAGAGAAGATTCGTGACCATACCCTTTTCCTTCGTTTTCTGGTAGCATAGCAAAGCCAATCTCGACATCTTCTAAAGTGTCCCTTTTAATAAGTCCGCAAGTACCAATTGGTTTGTTATCTTTTTCTTTTAGCCTAAGTACATAAAAGCCAAAACCGTGGGTGCTATAGCTTTTTAGATGACTTTGGGTAATACGATTTTGAGCATCTTCTATAGATTTAACATTTCTGTCGCCAATATATTTAAGCCAATGTGGTGTGTTTACCAGTTCTAAAAAAAAGGGCGCGTCTTCTAGTGTGAATTTAGATAAGGTTAGTCGTTCTGTTTCTGCTACCATGATTCTTGGTTTTTAAATAAGATTTCTCGACAAGCCCGCCTGCCGAATAGGAAGGCTCGAAATGACATATGTTTCAGTCATCAGTCATCAGTCATCAGTCATCAATTTATAGCATCACCACGAAGCATTCTATAATTTTTTCTAGCTTCAATAAAGTAAATACTGTCTTGATAGTTAAAGATAATTTCTTCGTACAGTTCTTTTGCTTTTTCTGGTTGCGCTAAATGATCGTTATATAATTTTGCGAGATAGAAAAGCGCATCGTCTGCAAGAATTTCTTCTTTATAATCTTTTATTATTTGTTGGTAGTTGTCGGCAGCTTTTTGATATTGTTTTTTACTTTCAAAAAGTTGTGCTTGTTTGTATAAGGCTTGATCTATTATGGTTTCGGTTTTATGCGCTTCCATAATTTTGTCTAGTATGCTAATTGCTTCTTGTGTTCTATTTTGAAAAGCTAACAAATCTGCTTTAGCATATAGTTTTAAAGCGGCTTGTGTAGAGTCTTCGTATTTGTTATCTGAAATTAGCAATTTTAAATCTAAAGCATCATTTGCTATAAGTTGTGATGTGGAAGATTTTAATATTTTTAATTGGGATTCTGCCCATTTAAAATCGCCTTTATAATAACTTGTTTTAGCAACTTTAAAACGTGCTTCTTGTGAAATGGTACTGTTTTTTAGGCTACGCTGAATTTGTGTATAATAGATTAAAGCCTCGTTGAATTTTTCTTGAAATACTAAAATATCTGCTAGTTCTAGTTTTACTTTAGAAGCTTGATATGTGGTTAATCTTAGTTTTAAGCTTTCTTTTAAAAAGGTGGTTGCTTGTTCTGTGTCTTTTAAATTAAAAGCTAAAAAATGTGCATAAGCGACTTGTAAATCTATAGTACCAGGATGTTTGCCATAGGTTTCTAACAAGGTGGTGTATTTTTTGTTTAAATCTGCATAGTCTTTTGGTGCTGCATTTTTAGTTTCAATTTGTAAAATGTTGTTTTCTGCTTTTAGTGTAATTTCAGGGTCTTGAGCAATTTTTACAATGTATTCAAAAATTTCTATTGCAATAGCATCTTGGTTTTCGTTGGCTGCAATGGTAGCTACATTCTCTATTCGATTTAGGCTTTCGGGATTTCTTTTAAAAATGGCTTTTTCTTGTGTAAATGCTTTGTAATATTCCTTTTGCTGAAGGAACAACCAGCTTAATAAGTTATTAAAAAGTAAGTCTGGAGTTTCTTGAATCTTTTTTAATAAGATTTTTTTTAGGATAATATTGTTCGGATTGTTTTTGTCTTCGCTTATAAACTCACTAAAAGCACGTTTTATGGTGTTTACATAGTTTTCGTTAGACTGAATAAAATTCACATAACTATAAAACATTTTTTCTACGTTGCCTTGCTCCCCATAAATTCGTGCCAATTGCACATTAAAATTATATTCTGGCTTAAGTAGCATTGCTTTTTTGTAGGTAATAATTGCTTGATCTAAAAGGGAGTGTTCTTCAAAAGCACGAGCAACATAATAGGCTGCGCTAACATCTATATCTACACTTTCAATAGCTTTGTTGTAATATGTATTTGCGTTTTCTATATCGTTTTTTAATTGATAATTATACCCAAGCTCTACTAATAAAGCGGGGTTTTTTAGTATAGAATTCTCTAATAATTCTTGTGCTTCCTCTAATTGCTCCAGTTGTTGGTGCGTTTTTACTAATTGTATTAGGAAAACGTAATGTGCTGGATTTTTTTCGTGTATTTTTTTATAAAGGATTTGTGCTTTTTCAAACGCTCCGTTTTTAAAGTATTCTTTAGCCAAAATCTCGTCTTGAGAAAACGCATGGAAACTAAAAAGGAAACAAATTATATATAAAAATTTCATAAGGTTATAGCAAGTACTTTGGGTAAATATAAGAAATGTAACTAGTAGATATTGTAAATAATAGGTTAAAAAAATGCCTGAAATGTTATTTCAGGCATTAACCAATCTAAATAATTGTGCTATTAATCGATGTCAATTTAACATGATTCAAATACTTGATCGGGGCATTATTATATAGTTCTTATTATTCCTTTATATTTTTTACAAATGCATTAAACAGTAAAAAGAAGAGAAGTAGGAGCTTTTCGTTTTAAAAAGTGTTTAAGTACTTGGTTTATAAAATTCAGTTTTTTTTTTCAATTTACCATACGTAAAAGCATAAATTCGTTAAACAACGCAATATTTTAACCTTTTATCGATAAAATTGAGAGAATTTACTACATCTTGTGCGTTTTTACAACACGGTTTTAGTTGATTATTTTAAACCCTGTGTAAGGAACTAATGCTTCTGGAATAACAATTCCGTCTTCGGTTTGGTAATTTTCAAGAATTCCAGCCAATACTCTTGGTAATGCTAAAGAGCTTCCGTTAAGCGTATGTGCAAGTTCATTTTTACCTTCACTATTCTTAAAACGTAATTTTAAACGGTTTGCTTGGTAGTTTTCAAAGTTAGATACACTAGAGATTTCTAACCATCTATCTTGTGCTGTAGAAAACACTTCAAAATCATAAGTCATAGCAGAAGGAAAACCAGTATCTCCACCACAAAGTCTTAATATTCTATATGGAAGATTAAGTTCTCTTAAGATGCCTTGTACGTGCTCTATCATGCCGTTAAATGCATTATAAGAGTTGTCTGGATGTTCTACACGAATAATTTCTACTTTGTCAAATTGGTGTAGTCTATTTAATCCTCTTACGTGTGCACCATAGCTTCCTGCTTCTCTTCTGAAACAAGGCGTATAACCAGTAATACCGATTGGTAATTCACTTTCGTTTAAAATAACATCTCTAAAAATGTTTGTTCCAGGAACTTCAGCAGTAGGAATTAAGTATAAATCATCGCGAGAATCATGATACATTTGTCCTTCTTTGTCTGGTAATTGTCCAGTACCATAACAAGACGCTTCGTTTACTAAAAGAGGTAATTGGTATTCGGTATAACCAGCGTCAGTATTTTTATCTAAGAAATAGGCGATTAAAGCACGTTGTAATCTTGCTCCTTTACCTTTATAAACAGGAAATCCAGCACCAGTAATTTTGTTACCAAGCTCGAAATCGATTATGTCATATTTTTTAGCAAGTTCCCAATGCGGTAAAGCGCCATCATGTAAAGTTGGAATCTCTCCTTCTTTAAGAATTTCTTCGTTGTCTTCTTCTGAATTTCCTTTTGGTACCGACTCATGTGGTACATTCGGAATTTTGTATAACAAGTTAGTTAAAGCTTCTGTTTTAGCGTTTAAATTCTCGCTTAATGCTTTTGAAGCTTCTTTTAATTCTGAAGTTTTCGCTTTTAAACCATTTGCTTTTTCGGCTTGACCAGATTTATATAAAGCACCAATTTCTTTAGAGATCGCGTTGGATTCTGCAAGCGTATTATCTAATTCTGTTTGAATTTGTTTACGTTCTTCATCAAAAGTAATTACTTCTTCAATTATTTGTGTAGCATCAAAATTTCTTTTTGCTAAACGAGTAATTACTAAGTCTTTGTTTTCTCTAATAAATGGTACTTGTAACATGTTTTGTTTTTTATGTTCTGAAATGTATTCCGTAAGGGAAACACAAAAATAAGAAATAGTTTAGATTGCGCGTTATGTTTATTTGGTATTAATCTAGTTTTGAAGGTAAAATCCACTCGCTGTGTTTAAAAGCACTCCACGGAATGGAAGCGATGTCTACTTCAGAATTTATATACTTCTCATAAGGTCTTCTGTTAACACTGATATTACAGCTTATAAAAACACTAATATCTTTCCCTTTTTTAGCATATTCTTTTTTTAATCTTTGGGCAAATTGCCACATAACGTCTGGATGTGTGCTTATTAAGCGTTTTTGCTTTTTGCTTAAATAATCATCTAGTTTAACAAATATGATTTGCTTTACTTTTTTGTCTTTGACTTTAAAGGATATGTGTGCTGTTTTAGATCTAAGCATCATGCGCCATGACATTTTATGCCCTTCTTCTGTCCAAAGCACATTGTCTTTTATAAAATGATGGCGTATTGGCAATGCAATTTGAATTATAAAATAAATAGCAAATAGGGCTACTAACGGTTTTTTAAATTTTGGTTCTATTATTTCTGCATCGTTATAAAATTCTTTTTTCTTAAAAAAGATATTTTTAATAGTTCTAGGGCTAAAAAAGAATAAGCTAAATCCTAAAGCTAAGTATGGGAAAATACCAACTTGAAATACAATAGAATTAAATAGGTGGAAAAATATAGAGCCAAAAAAAGCAATTTTTCGAGTAGGCTTGAAAAGTAAAAACGGAACGACTAATCCATCATATAAAATACCACCATAAGCAAGAAAATAATGCAACCATTCTTGTTGTAAAAAGTCACCAATAATGAGGTAATGTTTTTTGCTTAACATAAACAGTTTCATAACCGTAGTGTCTAGCCAATCTGGATATATTTTTGCAAGAGAACCATAAGTGTATACAATAAACATTTGTAAAATAAAAACCCAGCTACACCATTGAGGCATGGAGTTGCTTTTTATTTTTGGGTTTAATTTGGCGTCTACAGAATAGTATTTATTTGCTGGTAGAAATGCCATAATAGCACTTAATAATATCAATAAATAATAATGATTGTTATAGGAAGCTTTTTGCATTAGGTATGTGGTTGTCCACATTAATGTAAACATAATGGTACTAAATCTGTATTTATAACCAATCATGATTAAGAAACCAAAAACACCCATTATTAGATAATAGAAGTACATGCCATTTCCGGGTAGTGGTTGTAACCACTCGAACCCAATAAATGTAAAGGTGAATTTAGGCTCTACAAAAACCCTAGTTACCCAACCAGTAAAAATGGCGCCTACAGACTCTAATAAGCATAGTAATCCAAAAATAATTCTAAAAACTATTAACGGACTATTATCTATATGTTTAAATAAAAACTTATTCAATATTGTTTTGTGTTATATATTGTTTTGCAATTAATTGGTCTTGCTCTATTTGTTTTTTTAATGCTTCGAGAGACTCAAATTTTTGTTCGTCTCTAATTCTGTTTAAAATTTCTACGGTTAAAATTTCGTCGTAAATATTTTCATTAAAACTAAAGAAATGTACTTCAATAGTTTGTTTTGTATTATCACTAATGGTTGGGTTGTTACCAATATTCATCATACCAAATAGAGTTTGGCTTTTGTATTTAGAACGAACCACATAAACGCCTTGCTTTGGTATTAGTTTATAATCTTCGGTGATATGTATATTAGCTGTTGGAAAGTTAATGGTTTTTCCTAAACCTTTGCCTTTGGTTACTTTTCCGTTTAGCATAAAATTATAACCTAAATAAGTATTTGCGATTTTTATATCTCCTTCCGTTAAGGCTGTTCTAATTTTTGTAGAACTTACGGATACATCATTTATATCTTGCGCAGAAATTTCTTCCACTTCAAAATTATACGTTTCGCCAAATCTTTTTAAATCATTAATATTGGCAGATCTATTTCTGCCAAAGTGATGATCATATCCAATAATTATTTTTTTAATATTAAGTTGTTTTACTAAAATTTCTACCACAAATTCTTCAGCAGATAGTCTTGAGAATTCTTTGGTAAATGTTTTTATGCATAAATAATCAATACCTAGTTGGTCTAATATATGCGATCTTTCTTCAATGGTATTAATAAGCTTAATGTTTGCATCTTTTTGTAATACCATTCTAGGGTGTGGAAAAAAGGTTAACACAACCGATTTCAAATTTTCTTGTTTAGCAGTATTCACTAAGCGCTCAATTATTTTTTGATGGCCAATATGTACGCCGTCAAAAGTGCCAATGGTAACAATGGTTTTATGCGCATTTAGATTTTGAAAAGATTGAATTACTTCCAATTGTATTTATGTTTTAGGCAAAAATAAAAAAAGAGGATTGATATAGTATCAATCCTCTTTCAATAATTAGCGTATTACTGTATTATTTTTTTACAAAAGGTAAAGAAACGGTGTTTCCTTCTTTAGATATTTTAATAAAGTACATACCATTACTTAATGCTGAAGTATTTATAGATAAATCAGAATTATTAGAAATAGTTTTATTACTCATAACTTGACCAAGCATGTTATAAATTACATACGTATCTGGTAAATTATTATCACTTGTCTTAATGTTTAATGCACTACTTGAAGGGTTAGGGTATATTGAAACACCTGTATCTAGAGTTAGTGCGTTAGTAGTAGATAATGCAGTTTGTACACCAAACACATAAGTACCTTCTAATCCTGTTGTAAAGCTTGCTGTTAATTCAAGATCTGCACCAAATGCTGTTACAGTTACTGGAACCACTTCATTTGTTCCTTCTTTTTTAACATATAAGCTGGTTCTAGAATTACCAGTTTCAGATTCCCAACCTGCTAATTCTGCTTCTGTAAAGTAAAAGCTTAAAGTAGAAGCATCAGCAGTATTTTGTATAGTTGTTGTGATATCAAATGTTTTAGCACTAACAAAACTAGAAGGGTCTGTATTTGCACTATACATAGTGGAAGCTGCACCAACTGTTGCTACATCTCTTGAAACATTAACATTTGTACATTCATAAGCAAAACCTCCAAAGTTATCTATGGATAACATTAAGTTTTTGGAAGTAGCATCAAAAGCAAAAGCTTCACCAGGACCAGTTATGTTTAATTGGTCTGCAGTAGCAGTGTTTATTGTTTCTTGAATAACAGTTGTAACATCTGCTGTAACAGAAATATCATCTAGCATAAATGTAAAAGCATCTGAAGATTCTACATATATTGTTATGTAAATGTCTTCTCCTTGATAAGCAGATAAGTCATAGGTGTACTCTGTCCAATCTATAGGAGCTTCTGCATAAGAAGCTGTAAAATAGGTAAAGCTAGCAGGATTTGTATCTGTTGTAGAAACACCTACTTTAAAACGTTCTAAACCATATTGATCTGTTAATGATTTGGCCCATAATTTTAACTCTCCATTTGCTCCAAAATTTTGCATTTGAGGAGTGAAAATATAATCGTCATTAAGAGCAGTACCATTAGGGTTATTAGTAGCATCAAAACAATAGTAACCTTTAGATCCAGTGTGCGGATCCCAAATAGTTCCTGCTAAAGAAGGAGTTGTTTGACTAGGGTTAAATACCATAAATGTTCCAGTATATCCGGTGTTTGTCCATGTTGCTGAATTTGATCCGAATGTTGAATTTCCATCCACATCTAACATCGTCCAATCTCCAATAGGAGCAAAGTCAAAATCGGTATAACTTTCAAAGCCATCTTCAAAGATTACTGCAGAACCAGAAGCTGATGCGGCAGTATCATCATTAATTATGGTAATAGATTTTGTTGAAGCGGTAGCTTCAGCATCTCCAGTTGTAGAAAGATTTATAGAAAGTTCTAAGGTCTCATCCGTTTCTACAAAACTATCTTGGTGTATTCTTAAAGTGATAGAGTTACTTGCTGTAGTAGCTCCTGAAGCAAAAGTTACAGAATTATTAAGTAATTCGAAATCTTCATTTTCTGTAGCTGTTCCAGATGCTATTAATGATACTGTTGAATTAGCAGAACCACCATCAGTAAGCGCAAAGCTAATTGTGTAGTCTATATAATCACAGTCACTTCCTTCGTCTAAATCTCCTGAAGGTGATGATTCAAAATAAATAGTTGGTGATGTAGAACAAGCAGTAGATGAATTTAACTCCATTCTACGTGGAGAGTTAGTCATTACTGTTTGTATTCTATCCATTTGATCTTGTGTGAATGTATCCATACAAGTATCATAAGAGTAGTCCATGTAGTTTTGATATTGATCAGCAGACCCACAACTTGTTACAGACCCACAATTATAGTTTGGCTGTTCTGCATTTGGTGTGTCATCACAATAATCATCATAACCACAACTACCAGATTCAGGTCCGTCACCCCAAATATGGCGAAGTCCTAACCAGTGTCCAACTTCATGCGTCATTGTTCTACCATATTCGTAAGAATTGTTTAGAATAAAAGTTCCATCATCTAGATCTTTTGTTCCCATTGCATTATATCCTGCAACAACACCATCGGTACTGGCAGCACCTCCAGCAGGAGCTCCGTTTAATCCAGAGTTACTAGGGAATTGTGCATAACCTAAAAGACCACTTAATCCTCCTTGGTTTAAAGGTAGACCTCCAGGACGTATTACCCACATATTTAAGTATTTTGTAGGATCCCATTGTGTTGCAGTTTTCATGGATTCAACATCTGCAGTCGTTTCCCAATCTGGTTGAGTGGTAATGTCATTTGCAACATTATTAGAATATGGTGCGATAACATGTCTTACAACACCAGTTGTAGCAGCACCATTTACATCCGTATTTGCTAAACAAAAATTAATTTCAGTATCTACAGCAGCACCGGTTGTATTAGCACCACCACGAGTACCTGTAAGTTTTCTGTAATCTTCATTCATTACAGTGATTTGAGAAATTGCTTGTGCGTCGGTTATGTTTTCTCCGGTTCCAAGTGCATCACCATCATGAATAATATGTATAACTACTGGTATATTATAAACAGTTCTATTCGTTGCTCTGTTTGCTTTTACCTGTTCCACTTTAGGAGCTAACCATGCTTCAAATTCATCAGAAGATAAACGTTCCGGGTATTTTTGCTTTAATATAGCTTCATTTTCTACAGTTAAACATCTTGCAAAACCTGTTTGGTTTATAGACTCTAAAGTAGCTGGAGTAGGTTCAAACACCTTTGAAGATGCATTTGATCCTATGCTTTTTGATTGTTCTTGAGCATATACAGTGACCTGAGATACTAACAGAAAAATAAAAAGACTAAAAGTAATTTTTTTCATTTTTATTAATTTAAAATAATTGGATTTGTAGCCCTAAAAGTAATGAATATATGTTTATACGAAGTATTGGAAGAGAATAAAGAGTAAATTTTAACACTTACTTTTGTCAGTGTTAACTCCTTATTAATGGTTTTTAATACGTAACATATTGATTGAAGTATTGTTTGTTATTCCTTAGGTGAAAAAAAATAACAGCATCCTTAATTTATTTGTATATTTAGTACAAAGTTTAACTGACTAAAAACCAATATTATGGAAAAAATTACGCATTACAAATTCGCTTGTTTTACATGGTTAGCAATTTTGTTTTCATTGAACATGTTAGCCCAAAAACCTGTAGAAAAACGTTCTTTTGAGATACGTTTAGAAAAAGATGAAGCAGTACAGACAGTCATTAAAAACAACCAGAGAGTTAATGTAGAAACAGGAGTGCCTGTTGCTCTTTATGGTTTAAATTACGAAGTTCCTCAAGGTTCGCCCGAAAGTATGGCGCTTTATTATTTAGAGCATGAATCTAAGACGCTAGGATTTTCTAAAGAGGAAATTCAGAATCTAAAACACCATGCTACAAGAACTACAGATGCAGGGTCTGTTGTTCGTTTTAGACAACATGCTGATGGGTATCCTGTAAATAAAGCAGAGGTGACCATATCTATTTCACCAGAAAACAAAGTGGTTTATGTAATGAATAGTTATCAATCTATTAAATCTTTTAATAGTACACCAAGTGTTTCTGAAGACCTAGCATATACGTTAGCATATAATTATTTAAATGTGTCAAGTGACGTTTTATTTAAAGCCAATAGATTAATGGTTTATAATAACCCTAAGATGACACGTTTGGCAAACGAAGTAACCATACTAACTAATAACCCTGCTGGAGAATGGCATGTATTTGTAGATGCACAGACAGAAGAAATATTTAAGGTTATTGATTTAAATCAATACTATTCGGATGAAAAGCATAAACATAATGCAGGTTGTTTGCATGCTTCTACTAAAATTTCAGAAGATAGAAGAAGAGTAAGTGGAACAGGTATGATTTTTAATCCAGATCCATTAACTTCAAATATGGTTGCATATGGTGGTGGTTATGTAGACAATAATGACGTGGCTTCGGCCGAATTGAATGCTGCTAGAATGAGTGTAACCTTAAATGATATAACCTTAACAGGAAGTACCTACTCTCTTGTAGGACCTAGAGCCGAAATTGTAGATTTTGATACGCCAAATACTGGGTTATTCACACAGAATTCCTCTGTATTTAATTTTACTAGAGAAGAGGATGGTTTTGAAGCTGTAAACATATATTATCATATAGATTTTTTGATGGATTATATTAATAATACATTAGGATGTGATGTTATGCCTTATCAATATACAGGAGGGGTTCAATTTGATCCTCATGGATGGAGTGGGCAAGATCAATCTTCTTTTAGTAGTGGTACAGGGCAGCTAAGATTTGGAGAAGGTTGTGTAGATGATGGTGAAGATTCTGATGTAATACATCATGAACTTGGTCATGGGTTACATGATTGGGTTACTTCTGGAGGTTTATCTCAAGTAAATGGTTTAAGTGAAGGATGTGGTGATTATGTAGCACAATCTTATAATAGAGGTGTTAATAATGCTAATGGGTATTGGACAGCAGCTGACCCTGCTTATAATTATGTTTTTAACTGGGATGGTCATAATGAATGTTGGGGAGGAAGAACTACAGCTTATGGAGCAACTTACCCTGGAGGATTAGTAGGACAAATACATACTGATGGACAAATTTGGGCTAGCTGTTTAATGACAGTATGGGATCAAATTGGGCAACAAGAAATGGATAAGATTTTTTATGAAGGTCTTGGAATGACTAATGGTGCTTCTAGTCAAGATGATGCTGCAAATGCAGTATATCAAGCTGCTATTAATTTGAGTTATACTAACACACAGCTTAATGCAATTCATTCTGGATTAACGGCTTGTGGTTATTCATTACCTGCATTACCTGGTCCACCAGTCGCTGCTATTAGCGCAGATAATGAAACTATTTGTTTAGATACAAATAACATGATAAATTTTATGGATGAAACAGTACCAAATGCAACTTCATGGGCTTGGACTTTTGAAGGTGGTTCACCTGCTACCTCTACAGAACAAAACCCAACGGTTACCTATGCAGCAGATGGTACATATGATGTTGCCTTAGTAGCAACGAATTCTTATGGCACAAATTCTATTACCATGAATGATTATATTTCAGTGGTTTCTGGAACGGCATGTCCTTCTTGTGAAACAACTAGTTCTGTTGCCAGCTTAGGGCTTGGCATTGTAGATGGGACAGGAGTTTTTACACCTGGTGCTGCTGTGACACATGTTATCACTG
Source organism: Lacinutrix sp. WUR7 (assembly GCF_016864015.1). Taxonomy (NCBI): domain Bacteria; kingdom Pseudomonadati; phylum Bacteroidota; class Flavobacteriia; order Flavobacteriales; family Flavobacteriaceae; genus Lacinutrix; species Lacinutrix sp. WUR7. Next base: position 1,559,409 of record NZ_CP045067.1, read on the forward strand.
TGCCTGCGGCTTCAGATGTAGTTATTGGTGATGTTAAAGTGCAAGTGAATATTTCACATACCTTTATTAGGGATTTAGAAATTACTGTTATTCATCCTAATGGTACAGATTCTGTATTGCTGTATGATCAAAATTGCGTTGGTGAAAATGATTTAGATATAACTTTTTCCGATGGGGCTGACGCTATTGTTTGTGCAGAACCTACCACTGGTGTGTATAATCCAGATAATCCTTTAAGTGCTTTTTCTGGGTTAAATAGTGCAGGAGAATGGACCATATCTATTCGCGATTGGTATGTTGGCGATGTAGGAACTTTAAACAATTGGTCTATTGAAATTTGCAGTAGCCCTACAGCTTCTATTAATGAAAATAGTTTTAACACCTTTTCTTTATTCCCTAATCCGAATAAAGGAGTATTTACCATTAATTTAAACTCGTCTTCTAATAAAGATATTCATGTTGAGGTATATGATATTAGAGGTCGTTCTGTATTTAATAATTCGTATGTAAATACTACAGATTTCAATCAGGAAATTAACTTAAGTAATGTGCAATCTGGAATGTACTTAGTAAAAGTTAGTGATGGAGAGAAAGAAACTATTAAAAAGATTCTTATTGAGTAATACTAAAATAGTGTTTAATAAAAAAAGGAAGCCAATTGGCTTCCTTTTTTTATTTTCCGTTAAAGGTATTCATGGTGTTATTTATACCTGCTGTGCCAAAAGATCTTATTATTTCTGAAGCTTTATCTAATCTTTCTGGTAGTTTGCTTTCCTCTTCTTCTGTCCATTCTCCTAAGACATAATCCACTTGTCTTCCTTTGCTAAAAGCATCACTAATACCAAATCTAAACCTATTGTATTTTGTAGTGTTTAATTTGTCTTGTGTGTCTTTTAATCCGTTATGACCTCCGTCACTTCCTTTGGTTTTAATTCTAATGCTTCCAAAAGGCAAGTTTAAATCATCTGTGATAACCAATAAATTTTCTAAAGGAATTTTTTCTTTAGTTAGCCAATATAGAATTGCTTTTCCGCTTAAATTCATATACGTACTTGGCTTAAGTAGAATAAAGGTTCTTCCTTTAAATTTATAAGTAGTTAGGTCTCCTAATTTTTGGGTTTCAAAAGTAAGGCCTTCTTTTTCCGCAAAATGGTCTAATATTTTAAAGCCAATATTATGTCTGGTATGTGTGTATTTTTCACCAATATTTCCAAGACCAACAATAAGATATTTTTTCATAGGATCTATTTCTTCTGTTTTGTGTAGTACTTTCTTTTTTTTGAAAAGCGATGTTAAGAATTTACACATGGAAGGTTTTTGTTTTTTGTAAAAATAAAAAAAGCATCCTGAATAAACAGAATGCTTTTGTAATTGTGTAAATAAATAAATAAATTTATTCTTGAGTACCTTCAGCTGCAGGAGCTTCTCCTTCTGCACCTTCTTCTTCATCTTCATCATCAACAACTGCAGTTCTAGATGTCTTAATTTGACAAACTACTGTATTTGCTGAGTGTAATAAAGTGTACTTTTCTTGATTTAAATCTGCTACAGATACTTTATCTCCAATTTTTAAATTAGTAATATCTATTTCTATTAAATCTGGTAAGTTAGCAGGTAATGCTTTCACACGTAATTTACGGTTGTTTTTTCTTAAAACACCACCATTTTTAACCCCTTTAGAGTTTCCTACTAATTCTACAGGAATATTTAATGCAATTTCTTTATCATCAAATAACTGGTAGAAATCTACGTGTAAAATTCTGTCTGTTACTGGGTGAAATTGAATGTCTTGAAGTACTGCATTAAATGTTGTTCCGTTAGCAAGTTCAATAACAACTGTATGCGCATTAGGAGTGTATACAAGTTTAGAGAAAGCTAATTCTGGTGCAGAGAAATGCACTGGTTTGTCTCCTCCGTATAATACGCAAGGAACCTGACCAGCATTTCGTAAGGCTTTTGTTGCTTTTTTGCCTACGATTTCTCTTTGAGATCCGTTGATTGTAATTGATTTCATTGTTTTGTTTTTATATTAATTATTAATTACATTAAAAATTTTGAGCTAATAGATTTGTTGTGATGTACATTTTGCATCACTTCAGCAAATAAATCAGCACTACTTAATACTTTGATTTTTGAACATTCTTTTTGAAGAGGAATAGAGTCTGTTACTATTAATTCTTCTAGTTTAGATTCTTCAATTCTTTCATAAGCATTTCCAGATAAAATAGGATGGGTACAAATAGCTCTAACACTTAAAGCACCTCTTTCCATCATTAAATCTGCAGCCTTAGTTAATGTTCCGGCAGTATCTACCATATCATCTACTAATACTACGTTTTTACCAGTAACATCTCCAATAAGTTCCATGTGAGAAATTACATTTGCTTTTGCGCGTTGCTTGTAACATATTACAACATCACTACCTAACGCTTTAGAATATGCATATGCTCTTTTAGAACCTCCCATATCTGGCGAAGCAATAGTTAAATTTTCTAAATTTAATTCTTTTAGATACGGTAAAAATATAGTGGAAGCAAACAAATGATCTACAGGCTTTTCAAAGAAACCCTGTATTTGATCTGCATGCAAATCCATAGTTATTATTCTAGTTGCTCCAGCTGTTTCTAGCATTTTTGCTACTAATTTTGCAGCAATAGGAACTCTAGGTTTGTCTTTTCTGTCTTGTCTTGCCCAACCAAAATAAGGTATTACTGCTGTAATATGTCTTGCAGATGCTCTTTTAGCGGCATCCAACATTAACAACATTTCCATTAAATTTTCTGGACCAGGATTTGTAGAACCAATAATAAAAACGCGGGTTCCACGAATAGATTCTTCATAAGATGGTTGAAATTCTCCATCGCTATAAGTAGATGTAATTACATTACCTAGATGTGTACCATAGGCATCAGCAATATTTTTTGCTAAAACTTTACTTTGCATACAAGAAAAAATCTTTGCTTCAGTAATGGTGTTTGACATGATTAATCTATTATTAATTAGGCTTTTATATAGCCTGTTTTTTAATGAGGTGCAAATTTAGAGTTTTTTTTCATTCTATACAGCATTTCTATGCGATTTTTAAAGGATATATAGAAAAATAAATTAGTTTTGCAGAATACAATTGCTCAAGTGGCGGAATTGGTAGACGCGTCGGATTCAAAATCCGATTCTTCGGAGTGCGGGTTCGATTCCCGCCTTGAGTACAAACCTTAACAGAAATGTTAAGGTTTTTTATTTTAAATTGTATATTTACACGCAACCCAAATATCTAAACCTATGCTAGAAGAATTCTGGTTTAACGTACAATATGGTATTAACCATGTGTTAGACATTAACGCTTATGATCACGTACTTTTTTTAATAGTTCTTGCTGTTCCTTATATCTTTAAAGACTGGAAACGTATTTTAATGTTAGTATCTATTTTTACTCTTGGGCATACATTGTCTTTAGTATTAGCAGCCTATGGTGTGGTTTCCGTAAATGGTAAGTTGGTAGAGTTTTTAATTCCTATTACTATTTTAGTCATGGCTATTTTTAATGTATTTACAGCTGGTAAAACGGCTAAGAGTGATAAAGTTGGCGTTTTGTTTTTTTCTACACTCTTTTTTGGTTTAGTACATGGCCTTGGTTTTGCAAGAGAATTTAAACTCATGGTTGGTAAAACAGAAAACAAATTAATAACTCTTTTAGAGTTTGCATTAGGTATTGAGTTAGCGCAAATTATTATTGTTTTTGTGGTATTGTTTTTAGGTTTTTTAATGCAAACTATTTTTAGATTTTCTAAACGGGATTGGGTTATGGTAGTTTCTGCTATTGTAATTGGTTTAGTGATACCAATGATAATAAATAGTAATATACTTTTCTAGGAACCAAAGTTTGGTAAAACTTTAACTTACAAGTGTTGTAATTAAAATACGAAGCAAGTATCTTCGTTATACCTCTTGGTATGAAATGTTTATAATACAAAACTGATTTAACTGCAAAATATAATATGTCAGAAAAAAAGAAGCTTAAATATGATAAAGCGTATTTAAGAATAGCAACAGAATGGGGAAAACTATCTGCTTGCGAACGTAAACAAGTTGGAGCGTTAATAGTAAAAGACAGAATGATTATTTCTGATGGTTTTAATGGTACACCAACAGGTTTTGAAAACTATTGTGAAGATGACGAAGGATATACCAAATGGTATGTATTACATGCCGAAGCTAATGCTATTTTAAAAGTAGCATCTTCAACACAATCTTGTAAAGGTGCAACCTTATATATTACATTGTCGCCTTGTAAAGAATGTAGTAAGTTAATACACCAAGCAGGAATTGTAAGAGTAGTTTATAACCAAACATATAAAGACGATTCTGGTCTGCGTTTTTTAGAAAAAGCAGGAATAGAATTACAATTAATTGAAGCAGTAACCGCATAATGAATATCAAAAAAAAATACTTACCTCTAATTCTTGGAGTTGCAATTGCAGCTGGTATTTTTATTGGCGGAAAATTAAATTTTACAGATTCTTCAGATAAATTATTTACAGCGAACAGCAAAAAGGATAAACTCAACAGACTTATTGATTATATAGATTACGAGTATGTAGACGATGTAAATACAGATAGTATTGTAGATGTAACCGTAAACGGAATTCTAGAAAATCTAGATCCGCACTCAGTATATATTCCAAAAGAAGACATGCAACGCGTTAGCGAAAGCATGAAAGGAGATTTTGTTGGTATTGGTGTTAGCTTTTATCCTTATAAAGATTCTATTGCAGTAATAAGAGCTGTAAAAGGAGGTCCGAGTGAGAAAATTGGTATTCAAGGAGGAGATAGAATTCTTTTTGCGAATGATGATACGCTATTTGGAAATAACTTTTCTAATAAAGAAATTGTTGTTAAGTTAAAGGGAAAAATAGATACGGAAGTAAATTTAAAAATCTACAGAAAAGGGGAAGAGGAATTACTTGATTTTAAAGTTACCAGAGATCACGTGCCAATTACTAGTGTGGATGCGTCCTATATGCTAACAAATACTTTAGGTTATGTGAAAATAAATCGTTTTGCAGAATCTACTTTTAAAGAATTTAAAACGGAATTAAATAAACTTAAAAAGCTTGGTGCAACACAAATAGCTTTAGATTTAAGAAGCAATCCTGGTGGGTTTTTAAATATTGCCGAACAGATTGTAGATGAGTTTTTAGAAGATGATACTCTTATTCTATTTACCAAAAACAAAAGAGGAACCATAGAAAAAAGCTTTGCAACCAAAAAAGGAGACTTCGAAAAAGCAGATGTTTTTGTGCTTATAGACGAAAATTCTGCATCCGCAAGTGAGATCGTTGCAGGAGCTTTACAAGACAATGATAAAGGAACCATTGTTGGTAGACGTTCTTATGGAAAAGGTTTGGTGCAACGCGAAATGCAACTTGGAGATGGAAGTGCTGTGCGATTAACTGTTTCCCGTTATTATACACCAACAGGAAGATCGATACAGCGTTCTTATAAAAATGGAAACAAAGATTATTACGATGAGTATTTTTCGCGTTTAGATAGTGGCGAATTACTAGACTCTGATAAAATAGAAGTTGCCGACTCTCTAAAATTTACAACTCCAAAAGGTAAAGTAGTGTATGGTGGAGGCGGAATTATTCCAGATGTATTTGTGCCTTTAGATTTAAGTATGCAAAATGAAACCTTTAACTATCTGCAACAAACAGGGTTTTTAAATTATTTTGTTTTCGAGCAATTAGATAAGCAAAGAGAAGCTTATGATAATTTAACACGAGAAGATTTTGTAAAGGATTTTATAATCACAGACGATGTTGTACAGGATTTTCAGGAGTTTTTAAGAGATCGTTTAAAGAGAAATCTTACTTTTTTAACCTTTAAAGAAGAAATTAAACTGCTTATTAAAGCGGCTTTAGGAGAACAATTGTTTGGTGAAGGTACCTATCAAGAAGTAATCAATCAGCAGGATATTATGATTGAAGAGGTAGTTAAGTTAAGTGAAGCTCACTAACTATACTTTATCATTAACTTTGGTATGCCGATAGCGCGGATTTGCAATCCGCGAATCCTATAGTCTACAAAACATAAGGGAACAATGGCAGAATATTTTAAGAAAGCCTGTAGATATTTACAACGAGAATTCGATTAGATTCATAACAGTCACGGATTACAAATCCGTGCTAACCGGTTTAAGTTAAGTGAAGCTCACTAACTACACTTTATCATGAACTTTGGTATGCACGCCATTATTCCACAGGGTTAAAATATCTGTCGCTACTTGCGCACCACTTCCAGAAGCTATTGCGAATTGACTTCTCCAGCCAGCTAAAGTTCCTGCAACATATAAACCTTCTTCTATTTTATGGTCTGTGTTTTTTAACCAAATTCTATCTTTTTCTTTTACAGCTCTAGGATGCGGTTCTATATAGTTTTCTAAACCTTTTATTGCTATTAAATTGGTGTATCCAACAGCAATTACTGCATATTTGGTTTGGTAGGTTTCTTTGTTTGTAATAACAGTAAATCCGGATTTGGTTTTAATTATTTCACAAACCTTCTCATTTTCTATTTGTACAATATGAGGATATTGTGTGGCAAGTTGCTTTTTACCTTCTTCTAAAATAGTTGCTCCAGTAGTTCCTGGTGGTAAACCTAATACATTATTAAATAAAGCATTTTGTAAATGCGATGCTTTTTGGTGCATGATAATACCAATACGTTTGTTTTTAGCAAAGTCCTTGTTTTGGGCAGAACCTAAAACCAATGCGCAAGACATTCCTGCTGCTCCACCACCAATAATAAGAGCATCAAACATTATTTACTATTTTTAAGTTGTTTGTTTACTTTTTTAGAAAGTCTTAAAACTTGTAATAAAGCTATACCACATAAAGAAGTAAAAATAGTAATTAGTGCAACTACGCTTTTTCCTTCAAAAAGATTATTAAAATCTACTTGTGTGACATTAAAAATTATCAAAATAGCAGCTATAACGGTAAATACGATGGTAAATATTTTCATGTGTTTTATTTATATAAAAAGTGCTTTAATGTTGTGTGCAAATAACTTTACTGCAATGGCTAAGAGGATTACACCAAAAACTTTTCGGATAATACTAATACCATTTTGACCAATAAGCTTTTCTATTTTTGCAGATGTCTTTAAAACAATAAAGATAATTAAAACGTTAAGCAAAACTGCAATTATTATATTTTCTATTCTAAATTCTGCACGTAAAGAAAGTAAGGTAGTTAAGCTTCCTGGTCCTGCAATTAATGGAAATGCTAGCGGGAATACCGAAGCGGTTATTGCGCTACTGCCTTCGTCATCTTTATATAAGGTGATTCCTAATATCATTTCTAATGCAATAAAAAACAAAATAAAAGAACCTGCAACGGCAAAACTATTTACATCAATACCAATTAGAGAAAGTAAACTTTGTCCTAAAAACAAAAAAACAATCATAATAATACCAGCAATAATAGAAGCTTTTTCACTTTGTATATGACCTACTTTTTTTCGTAAGTCGATAATAATAGGGATATTTCCTATAATATCGATTACAGCAAATAGTATCATAAAAGCGGTAAGTATTTCTTTAAAATTAAGTTGCATGATTTTTAACTTTTAATTTTCGGTGCAAATGTCGTTATAATAAAAGGATTCCTAACATTAAATAATCGTAAATTTTATGTGCAAAAATTGTTAGCTTTTGTGTTTCAATATCTAGTATATTTGCAATATGTTTCAACTAGGAAAAACAATAGTTTCAGAAGATATTATTCAAAAAGATTTTGTGTGTAACTTATCTGCATGCAAAGGTGCTTGTTGTATAGATGGAGATGCTGGAGCTCCTTTAGATAAAGAGGAAGTTAAAATATTAGAGGATATTTACCCAAAAGTAAAGCCTTATTTACGTAAAGAAGGTATCGCTGCTATTGAAGCGCAAGGCACTTCTATTGTTACCGATTTTGGTGATTTAGAAACCCCATTAATTAATGGTGCAGATTGTGCTTATGTGATTTTTGACGATAAAAAAACGGCACTTTGTGCTATTGAAGAAGCATATAATCAGGGAGATATAGATTGGAAAAAACCAGTTTCGTGTCATTTATATCCTATTAGAATTAAAGAATACTCTGAGTTTTCTGCTGTAAATTATGATAAATGGGAGATTTGTGATGATGCTTGTACGCTTGGTAAAGAGCTTCAGGTTCCTGTTTATAAATTTGTAAAGCAAGCTTTAGTTAGAAAGTTTGGTGAAGATTGGTATACCGAATTAGAAAAGGTTGCTGATAAAATGAATAAATAATTAAGCAGTTCTTAATTTTATTTCTTGGGTAGGAATTTCGATAATTACCTTTGTTCCGCAGGCGAGATTATTAGCATCATATAAATCGATTATTTCTAATTTATAATCGTTTGTAAATTGTTTAGAAAAATTATCTAATCGCTCTTTAGTAATAGAAATACCTACAGATTTTCGCTTTAGTGTTTTTTGCTTATTAATTTTTTCTGAAGCCACTCTACCAATACCATTATCTGTTATATAAATAGAAACCGCATGGTGTTTTGATTTTTCAATATGTACATGAATCTCTTTGTTTTTTAATTTTGAAGACAAACCATGCCATAAAGCATTTTCTAAAAAGGGTTGTAAAATAAGGGATGGTACTTTTATATTTTCGGCATTTACATTTTCATCAATTTCTATTTTGTATTTTATTTCATTATCAAAACGTATGTTTTCAATATTCATGTAAAGTGTCATGGTTTCTACTTCTTCGGCTAAAGAGATTTCTTTTTCTGTAGATGCGACTAAAATTTTTCGAATAAGTTTAGAGAACTTGTTTAAATAATAAACGGCATTTTCCTTTTCATTATTAATAATGTATAGCTTGATAGAATTTAGCGTGTTGAATATAAAATGCGGATTCATTTGATTACGCAACATGTCTTGCTCTAGCATGATAATTTGCTTTTCGCTTTTTAAACTTTTTTGTCGGTTTAAAACATATAGAATCCCTAAAGTTAATAGTGCGCCAAATACGCTTAGTAGTAGTATTCTTTTGTTTTGTGCTAATCGTAGTTTTACAATTTCGTTTTCACTAGCTAACTCTTTTATCTGATTGCTTTTCTTTTCACTTTCATATTTAATAATCAGGTCATTTACATATTGTAAATTTCTTTGGTTAGTTACTGTTTGATCTAAAGCTACGTGTGCTGTGTAGTATTCGTAAGATTTTTTGTAATCTCCTTTTAGTTTATATAATTCAGAAAGGTATTTGTACGCGTCAATTTTTGAAGTCACTAGATTTAAATCATTAGATTTTTGTAATCCTTTTTTTAAGTTTATTTCTGATTCTTCAAATTTATTTTGTTTTAATTGTAGCCATCCTAGATTAATATAAACAGGAATAATGTGGTATTGGTCACTTAATAGCAAAGCTTTCTGTAAAGCATTGTTAAGTGTGGTTTGTGCTTCTTTATATTTTCCTTGTTTAATGTAAATTACAGCAATACTATTGTTGCATATTACGCGACCTATATTAGAGTTTATTTGGTTGTTGTAGTCTAAAGAGGTTCTGTAGTCTTCAAGTGCATCTTCTAGTAAGCCTTTACTTTCTTTAACATAACCAATGTTTTGATAGTTAATTGCTAGTCCTAGTTTATTGTCTAACTCTCTTTCAATTTCTAAAGAATAGTTGAATTGTATAAAAGCTAAATCATATTGCTTTAGTGCTAAATAAATGTTTCCCATACTATTTCGAGAAACAGCAATGCTTCGTTTTAAATTTAGTGAGGGATTTTTTGCTGTTTCGGCAAGATCTAAAGCTTGTTTGTGGAAGTCTAAGGCATACCGGATAAGGTCTAACCTTCTGTTTACTACACCAAGCATGTTGAGACTTATTACTTGTAATTCTAAATTGTTAGCCTTTAGTGCTAGTTCTTGTGCTTGTTTATGAAACGCTATAGCTTCGTTGTATTTTGATGAGTTTCTATAATAAATACCCAGCATATTTAAAGCGTAACTTTCTCCTTCTAGGTATTCTGCTTCTTTACTTTTTGAAGAAAGGTACTGCATTTTTAAGGTGTCATTGCTTACCTTATTAAAAAGCGAATACAAATCTTGGTAATTATTAGGTTTTTGGGCTATAATTCTTTCTACTTGTGTTTTAAAATCAGAAATTACTGGATCTTGTGCATGCAAGCTAGTTACTAACAACATAATTGTAATTAGTATAAAATATTGTACCGGTATGTGTTTTAGTCTTTGCATTTTTTAAAGTCTGTCTAGAAAATCTAATTTTCGCTGTCTAGCAACAGGGATTTTATGGTTAGATTGCATAACAACATAGCCTTCGGTTTTAATAAACTCTTTTACTTTGTTTAAGTTTATAATATACGAGTTGTGTATTCTAAAAAACATTTTGTCTGGTAATAACGCATCGACCTCTTTTAGTTTTTTGGTTACTACTAGTTTTTGGTTGTCTTTTAAAATAAGTGTGCTATAGTTGCCATCAGACTCTATAAAAATAATGTCGTCTACATTTAAGAAAATGAGTTTTCCATCGGTATTTATTGTGATTTTTTGCCTGCTGTTTTCTTCATTAAATTTATAAAATAATTCTTCTAGCTTGTCGTAATTAATATTTTTAGTAGTTAGGTTTTTTAGCTTATTAATAGTGCTACTTAAGTCGTCCGAATCTATAGGTTTTAATAAATAATCTATAGCCTCATGTTTTATAGCTTTAATAGCGTATTCATCATAAGCAGTTGTAATAACAACAGCAAAATCTTTATTGGTTAGTTTTTCTAAAAACTGGAAGCCATCCATAGTTGGCATTTGTATATCTAAAAACAGACAGTCTGGAGTATTTGAAGTTTTGTTTAAAAATGAAATTGCCATTTCTGGGCTAGAAAATGTTTCAATAACCTCTATGTCTTTACTGAAATGGTTAAGCTCCCAAGTTAGACTTTGGATTGCTTTTGGTTCATCATCTACAATTACTGCTTTTATCATAATATCAAATATAATAATATAAAATGAGGCTATTACTTTATAATGTGTAACTGGTTGCTTTTTTTGTATAATAAGCGTGGTTTTATGTTTTGTTAGATATTATAGTTGTTTTTCTTACCAACTATACAAAATTTCTTACCAACTATACATTTGTGTATGTGAGTTTTGTGTAAAATTATGATATTAGCATTGCTATTAATTGTTAAAAACAATCAATATTAATTTGCTATTAATCGACTTGCATGATTTTTAAAAACTAAGATTATGTATTTATATTGATTGATTTTTTTTAGTTATTTCAGTTAGTTATTTTAGGGAGAAAAACGAGTGCTATAGGCGCTCGTTTTTTTTGTTTTATAAAATTAACAAACCCCTTATTTTACTAGTGTTAACAAAACTTTAATATTTTAAAATATTGATAATCAATAACTTAGCATAAACAGGTCAAATCCGTTGAAAAACAAGGTAAATACTCAGTTGTTAAAAACTTGTTGACAACGTTTACAAAATACCCTTTCTTTTTTAACTACAATTGTCAATCTTTGTTCAAGCCAAAAAACGAAATAGATTTTCTATATTTTTTATTAAAAAAAGCGATAGGAAATCCATTTTTTTTTGAAGAATGCTTCCTTTTTGATACCTATAAAAGGAAAATTATAACACGTTTTTACAGATTTATTATTAAGTTTTTGAATGGTAGAAATCATTCCAAATAACAAACTAGCTATTTAATTAAAAGATTATGGAGATTACGCAGATTATTAAAAGAGATTATGAAACAAGCCCTTTTGTTTTAAATAAAATTTCTAATGCCATTGAGAAAGCAATGCTTTCCGTAGGAAATGGTTCTAAAGAAGATGCGAATACCATTTCTGTAAGCGTTTTAAAAACGTTGTTAGATAGAAAAGAAAAAGACTTTAAATATATTCCAACGGTAGAGCAAGTACAAGATCTTGTAGAAGAAAAATTAATGGGAAGTCAGTTTCCTGATGTTGCTAAAGCATATATTTTATATAGAGATGAGCAAACAAGAAGTAGAAAAACAAATATTTTTGAAAAGCGTATCAACCTTAAGCCATACGAATATCCTGCGCTTAACGATTATGTAGATGCGATTAGACATTCGTATTGGATACATTCTGAATTTAACTTTACAAGTGATATTCAGGATTTTAAAACAAGACTTACCGTTGTAGAGCAAAATGCGATTAAAAATACCATGCTTGCTATTTCTCAAATTGAAGTTGCAGTAAAGAATTTTTGGGGAGAGATTTATAATAAAATGCCAAAACCAGAAATAGGATCTGTAGGAGCAACCTTTGCAGAAAGTGAAGTGCGCCACCAAGATGCTTATTCGCATTTATTAGAAATTTTAGGACTTAACAACGAGTTTAAAAACATAAAGAAAAAGCCTGTAATTATGCGTCGTGTGCATTATTTAGAAATGGCTTTGAAAAATTCTAAAAGTGAAGACAATAAAGAATATGCAGAGTCTATTTTATTATTCTCTCTATTTATAGAACACGTATCTCTATTCTCTCAGTTTTTAATAATCATGGCATTCAATAAGCATAAAAATATGCTTAAAGGAGTTTCGAATGTTGTAGAAGCAACCTCTAAAGAAGAACAAATTCATGGGGATTTCGGAATTGATATTATTAGAATTATAAAAGAAGAAAACCCAACGTGGTTTGATGAAGCACATGCAGCTTCCGTACAAGAATTATGTAGAGAAGCATTTGAAAGTGAAAGTAAAATTATTGACTGGATTTTTGAAGCAGGCGAATTAGATTTCTTACCAAAAGCGGTTATTAACGAGTTTATTAAAAATCGTTTTAACAACTCTTTAGAAAGTATTGGAATTGAAAAAGTATTTGAAGTAAACGAAAAATTAGTAGCACAAACCGAATGGTTTGATGACGAAATTATAGGAACAAAACATGGAGATTTCTTCGTGAAAAGATCTATAAACTATAGTAAAAGAACAAAAAGTATAACTAGCGACGACCTATTTTAAGATGAGCAACCAAACAAAACAAAACACCGAGGCAAATTTAAGTCAAGAAGCAAAAACTTCTAATTATGACGAATTAATTAACGCTAGAAAAGAGGCCAGAAAAGAAGCCACAAAACAACCAGAGATTAAATGGTTAACCGAAAATAGTCGTAAGTTTTTATCTTCAGGTTACTTAACAGGAGATACCACACCAGAAGAAAGAATTAGAGAAATAGCAGAAAGAGCTGAAGACATTCTTAAAATGGATGGTTTTGCAGACAAGTTCTATGGGTATATGGCAGAAGGTTATTACTCATTAGCTTCACCAGTTTGGTCTAACTTTGGTAAGAAAAGAGGTTTACCTATTAGTTGTTTTGGCTCGCATATAGATGATGATATGGGAGATATCCTATATACGCAGTCGGAAGTAGGAATGATGTCTAAATTAGGAGGTGGTACTTCTGGTTACTTTGGTAAACTACGTCATCGTGGTGCTCCTGTAAAAAATAACGGAGAATCTTCTGGAGCGGTACATATCATGCAGCTTTTTGAAAAAATGGTAGATGTTGTAAGTCAAGGTTCGGTAAGAAGAGGTCGTTTTTCTCCTTATTTGCCAATAGATCACAGTGATATTAACGAGTTTTTAGAGATTGGTACCGAAGGGAATCCTATTCAAGAGTTAACACATGGTGTAACTGTTGGTGATGAGTGGATGCAAGAAATGATTGATGGTGATGTAGACAAAAGAGCAATCTGGGCTAAAGTATTACAACGTAGAGGTGAGATAGGGTATCCTTATATTTTCTTTAGAGATAATGCAAATAATAATGCTGCAGATGTTTATAAAGATAAAAACCATGAAATTTATGCAAGTAATTTGTGTACAGAAATCATGTTGCCAACCAATGATAGATGGTCTTTTGTATGTGTACTTTCTTCTATAAACTTATTGCATTATGATAAGTGGAAAGATACCGATGCTGTAGAAACTATGGTGTACTTTTTAGATGCTGTATTGGAAGAGTTTATTACTAAATTAGATGTATACAGAGACTCAGAGAGTAGAGACGATAGGCAAACATTCATGTTCATGGAAAAAGCTTATAATTTCGCAAAAGAGAATAGAGCTTTAGGTTTAGGTGCTTTAGGATGGCATTCTTTATTACAATCTAAAAATGTAGCTTTTGATAGTACAGAAGCTTTCAATTTAAATAGTGAAATATTTAAAACGATTAACGATAAATCTAAAAGTGCATCTGAAGAATTAGCAAGAGTTTTTGGTGAGCCAGAAGTATTAAAAGGATACGGAAGACGTAATACAACTTTAAACGCGGTAGCTCCAACAACATCTTCAGCATTTATTTTAGGACAAGTATCTCAAGGTATTGAGCCAATTTGGTCTAACATCTATGTAAAGGATATTGCGAAAATTAAAACGACGATTAAAAATCCATTCTTAGTAACTCTTTTAGAGGAAAAAGGAATGAATACAAAAGAAATTTGGAATAGCATTCGTGATTATGATGGTTCGGTACAACATTTAGAAGGACTTACAGAACATGAAAAAGAGGTGTTTAAAACCTACTCTGAAATTGACCAAATGAGTATTATATACCAAGCGGCAAACAGACAAAACCATATCGATCAAGGACAGTCTTTAAATATCATGGTGCATCCAGATATGCCAGTAAAAGACATCAATAAACTATATGTTACTGCTTGGAAGTTAGGTGTTAAGTCTCTATACTACCAACACAGTATCAATGCTGCACAACAGTTTAAGCAAAAGAAAGAATGTGCTAGTTGCGAAGGGTAATTAGTATTCTTTATATATAAGTGTTAATTAAAGAAGTGCCTTGATAAAGACAATTCAAGGTGCTTTTTTTAGTGCAAAATTTAAAACACAATTAAACTAGTAAGTAGTTGGTGTTTAGATTTTTACGTGTTTAAATTAAAAAAATAATTATGAATATATAGCGAAGTAAGCTGGAGATAAGTACTGAAAAAGGGACAGTAATGAAACGTGTCCCTTCTTGGCTTTTTATACAATAATTGGATTGCGACCCTAATTTTTTGTAAAAAATAATATGAGATTAAAATCTCTTACTTTCTTCTTCAAAGAAACAACATTAGTTTCTTCTTGCCAAGATAAAAATTTCTAAAAAAAAGATTGGTCATAAAAACTTAGTGTTAATACGGGTTTTTAGGCTAATTAATTATCAACAGGTTCTTGTTAATAAAAGAATTCAAGAACTGAAAACAAGAGAAACATAATGGTAACATTTATTATTTATCGAGTGGCACTCATTAACAAAGCCAAAGAAGAACAAGTCTTAAACCGTTTCAATGGTGAAAATGATTTGTTAGAATTATACAATCAATACTATTCTTTCTTAAGAAAGAATAAGACTGACTATTTTGACAGTCAGGGAAATAAAAGAGTTTTTTCTATTAGTTCTGAAATCGATTTTTTAAGAAAAGAAAGGACGTTAATCACTCATTTTGATTCTGCTTATACAGGTGATGAACCCGAAATAAGAAACGGAGATACTAATACTTTAAATTACAAGGTTAGTAGTACTGAGCTCATTACAAGAAAATTATTTTCTTTATGTCATATCCCTAAAAATTCAAAATATGGATTTGTAGTTTTTGAAAATAAATCAAAGCATGGTGTTAAAGTTCTGTTTGAAAGACAATTTCAAGCATTCTTGAAAGCTTCAGGTTATGAGGATTATAGAGTTGTATTAACTCCTGCTTTAAATTATAACTATTTATCTAATTTCATTAATAGTGGTATGCTTAAAAAAGTGCGTTTAATTCAGAATATTCTTAAGATGGATATTCAATTAACATTATGGAATGAAGTTGATATTACTTGTAATGATAAGGATATAAGAGAGCTTAATTTTAAGAGTGGAAGTGATAATTCTATTTTTAAGGAAGAGTTATACAACCTTTTCTTTTCAAAGTTAAATACACATGATAAAATACATTTTATGAATAGATACGATGTTGATGACATCTCATTTGTGATTAATAAAGAAGGAGCTACCAAAACCTTTTATCTAAAGGATAGAAGTAGAATGAGATCTATTATAGATATCAATAATCAATTAGAATATGTGGATGGGGAGCCAACTTATAATTCTATGATTGAAGTGTCTTTAGTTTTGATTAACCAGATATTAGGTTTTAACTCTTTAGATCTTGATGACGCTGCTTAAAATTTTAAACCTTTTAATAATAAAAAAAACCATCTCAATCGAGATGGTTTTTTTGTGATATATAATACGTTTAAATTTATTCCTGTTCTGTGTCTTCTTCGGCAATTACAGCAGGTTTTATACTACTATCATGTGCACCGTGATATTCTTCTAATAAATTCATAGTAGCGTTTAGTAGATCTTTTGTTTCTAATAACAATCCGAAATAAAGCGTTGTGTTTTTCGGACTAGATTCTTCCGTACGTGTTCTAGCAACTTGCGCTTGAATCTTTTGTTTTACTAAATCGTATACTTCGGTCTTCTCATTTAGAATCGCTCCAATTTTTTCAAAAGAACCAGAATCGAAAGCATCTTTAATATCATTAAATAAAACTTCTACTTTATCATCTACTTGTTTCAATTCTTTAATTTGATTGAATTTAAGTTTCTTATGATTGTTATTAATGTGTTTATGACTTACTCTAGAAATGTATTCTAAAGACTGCGTCATATCTTGTAAATAACCTAAAATGTTTATGTAAAAGTTACTTGCTCCAATACTAGATTCGTCTAAGTTTTTAATAAAATAGAAGATGTTATCTCTAAGTTCATCTACTTCATCAGAAAGCTTAATAACTTGTTTCTTATTCTTTTTAAGTAATGCTAAATCTTGTTTTGCTAGACCTTTAACCGCATTGGTATATATTCTGTTTCCACGTTTTACAACACTTGCAATATTACTTGCACTTTCGTGAATTACTCCTTGTACAGAACTACTTTCTGCTTTAGTTAAGGTGTCTTCTGCTTTTTCTTCTTTGCTCTTTTTATTGTGTGCTATATAGTTTCTTAATAATAAACCAAAAGCAGCTACCAATAATAAAGGAAACATTACTTGTAGGTTTAAGTTTAGTAAGTAGGCAACTAAAGCAGCAGCAACAAAAGCACTAAAAGCGGTAAAGAACCAACCTCCAATTACATTTAAAACACCAGCTACTCTATATACTGCGCTTTCTGCTCCCCAAGCTCTATCTGCTAAAGAAGTACCCATAGCAACCATAAAAGTTACGTATGTTGTAGAAAGTGGTAATTTGTAAGAAGTTGCTAAAGATATTAATACCGCGGCAACCATTAAATTTACAGCAGCACGAACCATATCGAAAGCAGGTAATTCATGCACCTTATCTTTAGATATTTTTATTACTGGTACTTCAAATTGTTTATCAATTTTTGCTTGCCATGCTTCTGGTAGTATATAAGAAGACATTTGAGACATCCCTATTGCTACTCTTACAAATCCTCGAGATAAAAAGTTAGGTTGAAAACGTTCTTTAGTTTCGCTTTGGCTAGATAAGTCTAAAGATGTTTTTACAACGTTTTTTGCTTTTGTTGAAAACCAGATGGTTAATACCATGATTATACCAGCTATAAAAAGCAACAAGTTATTTGTTGGTACTTTTTCTGCTAACACATCCATAGGGAAAGCATTTGCAGCTAAACCAGAAGCAGTCCATTCTGTAAATGCATTATAAGCAGCAATTGGTACACCAATAAAATTTACTAAATCATTTCCTGCAAAAGCAAGTGCTAATGCAAAAGTACCTACAATAATAATTAGCTTATAAATGTTTGTTTTAAATAAGGTAATGGCAGCAAAAGCTAATAAAGACCAAATTATAGAACTTACAATTATAATATAAAATACTTGATGCTCTAAGAAGTCTTTCATTGTGTCTCCACCTAAAAGATCAAATGGTTGGTTGGCATACGAAGTACCTTTTAAACCTTTCATGAAAATAAAGTAGGTGATTGCAGTAAGTGCTAATCCGCCAAATAATGCGCCTACCCAATTTGCTTTCTTTTCAAAATTATAAGATAATAGTAGTCTTGAAAACCATTGCACTATCGCACCAATGGAAAATGCGACGACGACGGAGAGTATAATTCCGAATATTATTTGAGATGCTTTAGAAGTGTTAATATAGTTTACTACATCATCAAAATTTCCACCATCATGACCAATTTTTATTAAAGCCATGGCAACGGCAGCTCCTAATAACTCAAATACAATGGATACTGTAGTTGAGGTTGGCATACCAATAGTATTAAAGAAATCTAAGAGTAGAATATCTGTAATCATTACTGCCATGAAAATAATCATGATTTCATTAAACATGAATTCTCCAGGGTTGAAAATTCCTTTACGCGCAACTTCCATCATTCCGCTTGAAAAAACAGCACCAACTGCAACTCCTAAACTCGCTACTATCATAATAGTTTTGAATGAAATTGCCTTAGAACCGATTGCTGAATTTAAAAAGTTTACAGCATCATTACTTACTCCCACCACTAAATCGGCAACCGCCAAAATAGCAAGAGCAATAATCATATATAAATATATATTTTCCATAATTTAATTTAAAAATGTTTGCAAATATCTTTAGTCTTCTTGATTAATATGTTACCTAATTGTTATGTTTTAAAAATGAATGTCAAATTGTAATCGGTACATTAATTCATTATTTCCATTAGTTACTTCTAAATGGCTAATGTCTGTTTGTACTTTTAGTTTATGACCTACAAAATATTTTGAAAGACCTACGGTATACTGACTCTGATTGGTATTTCCTGTTAATTTATCCCAATCTATGTTGGTGTATCTTCCAGAAACTTCCCAGTCTTTTTTTAATAAATATCCTGCTTGTAGGTTGATAGCACTACCTATTTGAACAGCGTCTATGTCGCCTTCTTCATTAGTAAAGAATACATCGTCTGCATTTCTATCTGCATATTCTGTCATAAAAGAAATGCCTTTGTATTTAAACATAGCATCCACAAATAAAGTAGAAATATTAGTTTCATGAAAAACACCTTCTTCATTTACCATGTAATCTCCTTGGTTACTTCTCGTTTTTACGGCGTTGTTATTAAAATCATAACTAACACCTAAAGCTAACTTTGGAGTTGGTTCGCGTTTTAAATCACTTCCTTTATAATCTCCTTGACTTGCAAAGTTTCCAAACGGTAAAAATTCTATACGACCTGTGTATTGATGACCTCCAAGGTTACCAGAAGTGATGTTTCTTCCTTCGCCTTGCGAAATAGCAAGTGCTTCTTTAATAATAAAGGTGTCTGTAATGTTAATGTGATGTCTTAATTGAATCCCTAAATCGCGATCAATATTAAATTTGCTATTTAATAAAGAACGATCTACTTGTTGCAGGTTGGCTGAAGAAATAACACGCTCTCTGTTTCCTGGTAGTTTGGTTTGACCAAACCAAAGCACGAAGTTTTCATGAAAGTTCCATTTTATAACAGCATCCAAAATATATCTTGGTGCATTGCTGGTGTATTCGGAAGCTCCAGAAATATCTCTATTCGATAAACCTAGTTCTAGTTTATATTTTAGTTTTGGACTATATGCAAAACCATCGAACTTTAATCTGGCACGACGGACTAAAAAATTAGATTCGTTTGCTTCACCATCTTCCCAGTTGGAGATAGCAAGAAATTGCATTCTAGCTCCAATTTTCATGGTGAATGTGCTATCCTTTCCTACTAGGTTGAATAATCCTTTCCCAAATTTGGGAGATTGGTTTTCTTGCCCACGTATGGAGGTAATTGCAAATAGTAGTATTGCAATTAATAAAGAGTTAAGCTTCATTAAGTTACTTATTAGTTTTTGTCGCTACAAAGAACTAATACTAATGTTAACTAAATGTTTCTAAATCATTAAATTTAACAAACAAAAAAAGGCTGCTTTGGCCAAAGCAGCCTGTAGAATTCATGATAATATAGTCGACAAAAACTAATAGATTATATGAAATACTAACTTTTGTATTTTAAAATACAAGCAAATATCTAATACAAAAATGATTTTAATGTAATGTAAATATTAAGTAATTATTAATAAACATGGATGTTTTGAATATGTTTAACATGATGCTGTTCAGTCGTTTACTGCTTCAATGTTAATTTAATGTTACCAAATAGTTTCGTAATTGTAAAAAATGTTTTATATTTGATACAGAATCATTAATTAAAAAGATATACAAATGAAAAAGATATTAACTGTAGCAATATTATTATTTACAATGGTAAGTTTTGCTCAAAATGGAAAAAGTATAAAATTTAACGAAGACACTAATTTATTTGAAGCAACATATTTTCATGATAACGGAATAGTTAGCCAGACTGGTTTTTTTACAGCAGATGGTAAACTTCAAGGGGAATGGTTAAGTTTTGATTCGAAAGGAGTAAAAACCGCTTCTGCTAATTACAATAATGGTGATAAAGAAGGGAAATGGTTTTTTTGGAATGATAATACTTTAAATGAAGTAGATTATAGTAATAACGCCATTACTAGCGTTAATGAATGGTCTAATAAATCTACGCTAGCAATTACAGATTAATTCGCAGTATTATAAAATAAAAAAAGCATCCTTAATTTTAAGGATGCTTTTTTTATGCGTTTAAATAGACTTAGAATTTATAAGAATAGCCTAAAGATATTTCTGTTCCAGGAGAACGTAATTGATAAATTTGATCTGCAGCTTTATAAGATTCATAAACACTTTCTCTGTCTGAACCTAAAAGGTTAGATACTTTAAAATCGATTGCCGAGTTTTTGTCTTTACCAAATGCTTTGTTAAGCGTAAAGTTTAAACTATGAAATGGTTTTGTGTAAACATCGGTTACATAACCATTACCTACAACCTCTAATGTTTTTCCTTGTACATTATAATATAATCCAGCTCTAAAAGCTTTCTCGTCATTACCGTAGTCTAAACCAACATTAATTAATAACGGAGATTGCCCTTGCATGTTTCTCGTGTCCTTAATGTTTTCACCAGCTCTAGCGGCAGCTAATCTTGTACCGTACTCTTTGTCGGTCATTTTTAACTTAGAATCGATTACAGATACATTCGCATTAAAACGTAAATGTTCTAAAGCATTAGCAATAAAACCTAATGCTTGTCTAAATTCAACTTCTGCTCCCAATACGCGAGCATCACCTGTATTTGTAACCGTTATTTGGTTAGATGCCTGTGGAAAAGATACTAATTCGATAGGATCTTTAAAATCTTTATAGAAACCACTTACCGCGATCATTTGTCCTTTTTCTCTGAAAACCTCATAACGTAAATCGAAATTATTGATATAGGAAGGTTTTACATTATCGAAGGTATTGTTATCTAATCCTCCAATAAAAAATCTATTGGTAGTAGGATCATAAACTTGTGCAGTAGATGCTTCTTTAAAAGAAGGTCTTGCAGTAGTTCGTGAGTAAGAACCTCTAAAGTTTGTTTTATCGGAAACTGCATATATTAAGTTTGCAGATGGGAAAAAATCAAAAGCATCAATGGTGTTTTCACCAACTACAGCACCTGCATTGGTAACACCTGTGTAATAGAGGTCAAATTTTTCAGTTCTTAAACCTATAATCGCTTTTAATTTCTCTGTCGGGTTAAATTCGTTTGAAATATATAAAGAACCAACATTGTATTCTCCTTCGTAAGCATTTTTAGCGTCAAATGCATTGTTAGGATCTAAAAAAGTACCTTCTTGAGATGCTGGCGTCCATAAGTTTTCTTCCGCTAAAAGCGTATTTACATCTCCGTTTAAAACGGTTTGATTGGTTACATCAAAGATGTATTGGTCGGTGCTAAAATCACGATATTTAAACGTGTATCCACCACCAACTTTTAATTTAGCAGGTCTATTAAATAATTCGTATTTCTTACTTAGATTTACGTTTCCTACCCAACTTTCTTCAGATAAAGTTCTCCAAACTCTTAACGGGCTTCCAACAGAACTTGCATCAATTTGGTATTCGGTATTACCTGCATTTTCTAATATTCTTAAAGGAGTAGTTCTATGATCTTTATCTAATACTCTAGAAAAAGAAGGAGAAAATACCCAGTCTAATTTTATATCGGAATTAGCATCTAAAGAATGATCACCTGCAACTGCAAAGTTTGTAATCGATCTTTCGGTATATAGAAGTACATCATTAGTACCATCTAATAAACCAGAACCATTTTGAGCTTCACTAATTACTTGGTCAAATTTACCAGCAGTAGATTCTCCGTTTTGAATATGTAAAGCAGTTAGTTTGTATTTTGATTTATCGGTTTTATACGCTAAACCAACTAAACCATTTAATAACACTTCGTTTTGACCAATAGTTCCTTCGACTGTACGATCTATAACCAAACCATTAAAGGTGTTTTCAGAATGTCTTGTGTAAGAACCATCTTTGGTGTCTTCGTAAAGCGTGGTTTTGTTTTTATAAGATAGGGATGCTTGGTATCCAATTTTATTGTTGTCACCAACTTCATATTGATTTCCTAATGTGAAACCAAAGTCATAATTCACGCCACTATTTTCAGCCTCTGCTCCCAATTGAGAATCAAATCTACTGGTAAGAGATGTTAAAAGTTGCTTGTTTTCAAATGTTCCAGGAATTGGTTGGTATCTATTAATAGGTCTATTACGTGCTCCATTGTCGTATCCTAAGAAATCCGATTTACTACCATTATAGTTTAAATAACTATCTTTTAAGTGCATGTTAGGGTTGTAAGAAGCGCCAAGAGAAACAGAGTATTCTTCTTTTGTTGGAAAATCTTTAGTAACCACATTAACAATACCACCTGTAAAATCTGCTGGATATTCTGCTGCTGCAGATTTAATTACAATAACATTATCGATAATGTTTGTTGGAAAAATATCCATTGGAATTGTATTTCTATCTGGATCTAAACCAGGAATATCTACGCCATTTAAAATAGATTTAGTATAACGATCACCAAGACCACGAACATAAACATATTTACCGCCTTCTACAGAAACTCCAGGTACGCTTTTTACTGCAGAAGCAATATTACTTGCACCCGTTTTTTTAATAGTTTGCGCAGAAAGACCATCTAATAAGTTGGCAGATTTTTTTTGAAAATTTAATACTGCATTTTCGGTATTTCTTTTAATCGATGTGGATACAACAACCATTTCTAAAGTATTGGCAGACAGAGTGACATCTAGTGTTACTACTTCGTCAGCGCTAATCACAACATCTGTAATTTCTTGGGTATTATACCCTACAAAAGAAAAGATTAAAGTGTGCGTTCCTTCGCTTAAATCCAAATCATACTTACCATCAAAATCTGAAGCAGTACCAGTAGTTGTTCCTTTTACTAAAATATTTGCAAATGCAAGAGGTTCGGAAAAATCGCCATCCATTACAATACCAGCTACTTTACCAGTTTGCGCAAAAGCAATGCAAGATATAAATAGGATTAGTATGCTGATAAGATATTTTGAGTTTTTCATTTAGTTTTCTATAAGAGCAACTGCTCGAGAAAGAGCAGTTGCTAGATTTATGTTTTTAATTAATTAAAACAAGTTTTTGTTTAAGAGAAACAACTAAATATTCTTAGTCATTACTAATTAATAATACTGTGATTATAGACTTATTCCACCAGTAGAAATAGCGAATGTCCAGCTTAATACAGATGCATCTGCACCAACAGTATTAGCGCCAGAAGAAACTGCTGTAGCTTCTGAACCAAAACCAGTAACAGTTACCGTAGTTGCTTTGTTAACAAAAATATCTTCAACAGCAGTAACTGCAGTAGGAAGTACTATTTCCCAATCGCTAAAAGAAATAAGACCGCTATTATAGTTTGTAGCAACACCATCGTTGTCTAATTCTACATCCGATTCATCTCCAAAACCATAAGCGTATATATTGTTAGATGCTATTTGCGCATTGTCTCTGTAATCTGCATATTCCGAGTTTAAAGAACCATTTCCAATTAATGTTAAGTCTTGTATTACACAAGCACCATTAATAGAACCAGCAGGACCATCAATTTCTAATGCGTGATCTGAATTTACTCCTAAAGCAACAATAGCATTGGTGATAGTACCAGAATATGCTTCATCGATATCAATACCATCATCACCTTGTGCCCATACTAATAAGTTAGAAGCGCTTACGGTACCACCAAAAAATTCAATACCGTCATCTTTGTTAGCAATAACTTCAATGTGATCTAAAGTAGTACCAGAACCAACACCACCAAGTGTTAATCCGTTAATTTCATTTCCTTCTCCTAATAAAGAACCTCCATGACGAATAGAAACATATCTAATTATTCCTGAGTTTTGATCATCGATAGCGCCTCCATCTCCAGGGCCATATAATCCAAATGTATCACTAGCAGGAATACCTTCAATTTGTTTTTCAGTTACATCACCAGAAAGTGAAGAAGTAGCATTTCCTAATACAATGATTCCTCCCCAAAGTCCAATGTTGTTTTCGTCTAAGTTTGTTCCAGCAGTTTCTCCAATAGCAATGTTGTCTGCTTCTGAAGTAAAAATAATAGGCTGAGAAGTTGTTCCTTCAGCAATAAGCATTCCTCCTCTAGCTACAATTAAAGCAGAAGATAAAGATCCTGTACCTGCACGACCTTTAATAATTGTTCCTGGCTCAATAGTTAAAGTAACTCCTTCTTGAACTACTACTTTTCTATCTAATATATAGCATTTGTCTGCAGTCCAAGTTTCATTTACAGCAATACCTCCTGATTTTACTATACAGGCATCGTCATTATCATCACCACCATTATTGTTGTAATTGTTAGTTACTTCTTCAATTACAATAGGAGTGTCGTCATCTTCTATACAAGAAGTGAAACCTAAAGCCAATACTGCTAAAGCAGATACGAATAATTTTTTCATTAGAATTTGTTTTAAATTGTAATTTTTTGAGTTAAATATTTTTTAGCAAAGAAACTCCAACTGTGTAAAGTTGGTGTTAACTACAGGTTAAAGAAGCGTAATAAAACCGTTAGCTTAATGTTATGAGATTTACATATTATTTTTATTTGGAAATAATTTCTTAACACTAAAAATGTATCTTGCAAAAGATAAAATTGATATGATGAACTGGGAACAACTACTCTCTTTAAAGCGCTTTGGCGATACCAACAAAAGATTAAGAAAGGAACAAGACGAAACCCGTTTGGGTTTTGAGGTAGATTACGATCGTATAATCTTTTCTTCAGAATTTAGAAGCCTTCAAGATAAAACACAAGTAATACCGCTTTCGCAAACCGATTTTGTTCACACGCGCTTAACACATAGTTTAGAAGTTAGTGTTGTTGCAAGATCCTTAGGAAGACAAGTAGGAAGAAAATTACTAGAGAAATATCCGCACTTACAAAATATTCACGGATACCAAGCAAATGATTTTGGAGCCATAGTAGCCTCTGCAGCATTAGCACATGATATTGGAAATCCGCCTTTTGGACATTCGGGAGAGAAGGCTATTGGGGAGTTTTTTAAAACAGGAGCAGGGAAACAGTATAAAGAAAGCCTTACCGCAAAAGAATATCAAGATTTATGTGATTTTGAAGGTAATGCAAACGGTTTTAAAATAGTTACAGAAAATAGAGAAGGACGACAAGGTGGTTTGCGTTTAAGTTATGCAACCCTTGGTGCTTTTATGAAATACCCAAAAGAATCTTTGCCTAAAAAACCAACAAAACATATTGCAGATAAAAAATACGGCTTTTTTCAAAGTGAAAAAGAAGCCTTTTTAGATGTAGCAAATGAGCTTGGTTTAATTAGTAGAAGTAAAACAGATGTTAGTTTTTCGCGTCATCCTTTAGCTTTTCTTGTAGAAGCTGCAGATGATATTTGTTACACTATTATTGATTTTGAAGACGGAATTAATTTAGGGCTTATTCAAGAGGAGTACGCTTTAGAGTATTTAATTAATCTAGTTAGAGAAACCATAAACACCAAAAAGTACCACCAATTAAGTAATACGCAAGATCGAATTAGCTATTTAAGAGCATTGGCTATTAATACACTTATTAATGAAGCTGTTGCTATTTTTATTGCCAATGAAGAAGCGATACTGAATGATGAATTTAAAATCGCTTTGTTAGATAAAAGTAAATATGAAGCGCAAATAAACGATATCATTAAAATAAGTGTCGATAATGTATATCAATCTATAGAAGTGGTAGATAAAGAGATTTCAGGCTATCAAGTTTTAAATACCTTATTGAGTGTTTACACAAAAGCCATTAATAATAATTATAATGGAACTCCTACTAATTACGATACACTTGTACTTAAGCGATTGCCTAAAGTGATTAATTTAAATGAAGATAATTTATACTTAAGATTATTGAGTATTTGTAATTATGTTTCCTTGCTTTCAGATAGCAAAGCCATTATGGTTTATAAGAAAATTAAAGGATTAAGCTTTAACATATAAGATTTTTTTTTATAGGAACACTTTCTTTATATTTGTTAACTTAAAAAAGAAATTATAATCAATTATATTTAAAAAAACTATGAAAAATAACTACTTTAAAGTATGCTCTGTTATGGTATTCCTATTTGTGGTCCAGATTGGGTTTGCACAAAAGGCATTACAGGAATCGCCAAATGGGCAACTTATTAAATCTTTTTTAAATACCGAAAAGAATGCTTATAACTTAACAGAAAGTGATGTTCAGGATTTATTTGTTACCAATGAATATTTTTCTAAAAACTCTAAAATTACGCATGTTTATGTCAACCAGGCATATAGAGGTGTGAAAATTCATAATGCAATTTCTAGTATTTCTATTAAAGGCGGGAAAGTTTCTTATTTCGCAAATAGTTTTATTTCTAATATTTCCAGTAAAATAAACAGTATTACTCCAAGTTTAAACGCAGCAATTGCTATTGAAAAAGCAGCTACGTATTTTAACTTAGGAAATATTTCTGGATTAGAAATAACAAGCGCTAACGGTAACGATTATGTGTTTACTAATGGTGGTATTTCTAAAGTTGAAATTCCTGTTAGTTTGGTTTATACTCCTACAGAAGATGGTAGTTTAAAATTATCATGGGATTTAAGTATTCATACTACCAATGGGAAAGATTGGTGGAGTGTACGTATAGATGCTATGAATGGTGAAATAGTAGAAAAAAATAATTGGATTTTAACCTGTAATTTTGGTGATGCAAATCACGAAAATCACAGTCATAATACTAAGGTTGTTGAAAAAGAAAACACCTTTAGCTTATTTAAACCAAATTATTTAATTTCAGATGGTTCCCAATATAACGTTGTAGGTATTCCAAACGAAAGCCCAATTGATGGTGGTAGATCTTTAATAAGTGATCCAGCAAACGCTATTGCATCTCCTTATGGATGGCATGATATTGATGGTGCCTCAGGAGCAGAATACATGTTGACACGTGGAAACAATGTATGGGCAAAAGAAGATGTTAATGGAGACGATGGTATCGGATCTTCACCTAATTCTACTAGTTTAAACTTTGATTATCCTTTAAACTTAAATCAAGCACCAATAAATAACCAAAATGCATCACTAACTAATTTGTTTTATATGAACAATATTATGCACGATGTATGGTACCAATATGGTTTTGATGAAGTGAGTGGGAATTTTCAACATAATAATTATGGAAATGGAGGTGTTGGAAACGATTATGTAAATGCCGAAGGTCAAGATGGAAGCGGTATTAATAATGCTAATTTTGCAACACCACCAGATGGTTCAAAACCTTTAATGCAAATGTATTTATGGAATGAGCCAACTTTAAAACAGTTGGTTACATTAAATAATGGTTCTTTAGCTGGTGAGTTTGCTTCGGTTAATCCATCTACAGTAGCTCCTAATAATTTACCTGGTGCGACTGCAATACCTTTGACAGCAGAATTAGCTATACCTTATGATGACAATGCAAATACAAATAATGACACAGTGTCTGAAGATGTAAATGATTCTTGTGATGATTATACTACAGCTACAAACCTTACTGGTAAAATAGCTTTAATCCGTAGAGGAACTTGTGCTTTTGTAGATAAAATTCAAAGAGCTCAGGATGCTGGAGCAGTTGGTGTTATTATGTTTAATCATAATAATCCTACAAACGATCCTGCTTATGTAGAATATGTAAGCATGGCAGGTGTAACAACAACAATAAATATTCCTGCAGTCTTTATTAATAATGTAGATGGGGAAGCAATTTTTACAGCTATTGAAAATGGTGAAACGATTAGTGCTACTTTACAAGATTACCAAACTTACCAATTAGATGGTAGTTTAGATAATGTAATTGTTGCACATGAATATGGTCATGGTATATCAACCAGATTAACAGGTGGTGCAGGTAATTCTGGTTGCTTATATAATAGTGAAGCAATGGGAGAAGGATGGTCTGATTGGTTTGCCTTAATGCTTACTATGAAACCTGAAGATTTAGGTGCAGATGGGAGAGGTATTGCTACTTATTCTAATGGAGAAACTGTTAATGGTGTTGGAATTAGACCAGTACATTATAGCACGGATTTAGCAATTAATGATTTTACTTATGAAGCTACAAATGATAATACATTTTTAGGGAACAATGCAGATGGCGATCCAGTATATTGGAATAGTATAACTCATAATATTGGATTTGTTTGGGCTACTATGCTTTGGGATTTAACTTGGGCATATATAGATAAATATGGATTTGATACCGATATTTATAATGGTACTGGTGGAAACAATAAAGTTATGCAATTAGTAATAGATGGTTTAAAAAACCAACCTTGTGGTGTAGGCTTTGTACAAGGTAGAGATGCTCTTTTACAGGCAGATACAGATAATGGAGGTGAGGATCAATGTTTGATTTGGGAGGTTTTTGCAGCTAGAGGTTTAGGTGTAAACGCAAATCAAGGTTCAGCATTTGATATTAATGATCAAACAGCAGATTATTCAATGCCAAGAAATGGAATTGCATCACTAGCAAACTGTACATCTTTAAGTGTAGATGATTTTGATAAAAACGATTATAAAATTTATCCAAATCCAACAAATAATACTTTAAATATTAAAACGAATAAAAGCTTTGGAAAGGTAACACTTACTTTAACAGATATTAACGGTAGACTTGTACTTACCCAAAAAGCAGATTTGTTTAATGAGGTACAATTAAACATTAGTAAATTACAATCTGGTCTTTATATTTTAAATATTAAAGGAGCATCTATTAATGCTAATAATAAGATTATTAAAAATTAATTTTAATATTTTTTTTAAAAAGGCAACTATTTATTTAGTTGCCTTTTTTGTTTTTATTAACTAAGGTCCATTTAGATAATAGAGTAATTGTTGGTAGTAGATCTTATATAGAATACGGACAATCTGAAAATGTAATTTTTATTACTGTACATAATTATGGTATAAATAACATTTGGTATCCCTGTGATGCTGTAACTAACTGGGAACAAAAAGATGGTAACTTACCAGATTTATCAGTGAAAGCAATTTTACAAAACCCTTTAATTTTAGAAGAAATACTTATTGGTACCGAGTTAAGTGCTTGGTGTACTACCAATTTTTCTGATGCATCTCCTACTTGGACACAAGCTTATAACGATATGAGTAATGTAAGCATATTAGATCTTGATTTAAGAGATGATAATCTAGTATTTGTTGCTACCCGTGGTTGTGATATTTTCTCTGGACAGTTTACTCCAGATTCTTTAAGTATTGATTAAAATACAGAGAATGCATTTAGCATCAATCCTAATCCATCCAATGGTACAATACATATTAAAACATCCGAAAATTACGGGAAGGCTGTTGCAGCAATTTTTGAAATGAATTTTAGAAAAGTGATTTCAACAGAATTATCTTTAAACCAACAATCTACAATTGAAGCGAATCATTTAGCTACAAGTATGTCTGTGTTAAAAATTCAAGGATTTAATTTCTCTCATTCCGAAAAGTTAGTTATCAAGAAGTAATTATAAGATACTATTATATGCAAAAATGCCACTTTTTAAGTGACATTTTTTTCAGGTAATAAATTGGCTATTAAGTCATATTAATCCTACGGTTAATGTGTGATTGCTTAAAAATAAGGTATTTTACGGATTAAAATTGCTTTTAATCGATATTTTTATTAAGTTTGAGTTCCAAGAGTACGGATGTTTAATAAAATTGTTTCTTGAAACAATATTAAAATCTAAATCATGAAAAAAAACCTACTAGGAGCAATTGTTATATTCTTTGTGACTTTTGCGTGTTTATTGGTTATTAACGAAGTGTCAAATAATCAGGATTCTGATGTGGAAAACGATCAGTATTACGTTACGGACTGATTAACTTAACGCTTCTATTTTTTTAGCGATACTTACTGGGTTTAATTCTAGTAAGTTTTGTAATTCTAATGTGCTTCCTTGTTCTATAAAGTTATCTGGAACTCCTAAAACGATTATATCTTTTTTATAATTGTTTTTGGCTGCAAATTCTAGAATAGCACTTCCAAAACCACCTTTAATAGTGCCATCTTCAATAGTAATAATACTTTTATATCTATTACATATTATGTGCAATAAAGTTTCATCCAGAGGTTTTATAAATCGCATGTCGTAATGCGCAACATTCATTCCATTGTTAACAAGCTCTATTGCATCTGTTACATTGCTTGCTGTGGTACCAATACTTAAAATAGCTACGTCTTTTCCTTCTTTTAAGCAGACTCCTTTGCCAATTTCTATAGTGGTAAAAGATTTTTTCCAATCTATTATTTCTCCTCTTCCTCTTGGATAACGAATAGCAATGGGCATATCTAAACCAAGCTGTGCTGTATACATGATATTGCGCAATT
Source organism: Lacinutrix sp. WUR7 (assembly GCF_016864015.1). Classification (NCBI taxonomy): domain Bacteria; kingdom Pseudomonadati; phylum Bacteroidota; class Flavobacteriia; order Flavobacteriales; family Flavobacteriaceae; genus Lacinutrix; species Lacinutrix sp. WUR7. The sequence continues at coordinate 1,590,328 of NZ_CP045067.1, forward strand.
CTATTTCGTTTCTTGGAGCAAACAGGATGAGGTTTGGTATACATCTTAAATAGGCTAAATCAAAAACACCATGATGTGTGGCTCCATCCTCACCAACTAAACCTGCTCTATCTAAACAAAATATTACTGGTAGTTTTTGCAAAGCGACATCGTGTATTACTTGGTCGTAAGCACGTTGTAAAAAAGTAGAGTAAATATTGCAAAAAGGAATATAACCTTGTGTTGCCATTCCTGCTGCTAAGGTTACCGCATGCTGTTCGGCAATACCAACATCTAAAGCGCGATCGGGGAATTCTTGCATCATGTATTTTAAAGAACTTCCAGTTGGCATTGCGGGAGTAATACCAATTATTTTATCATTTTTTCTAGCAAGTTCTACAATAGTATGACCAAAAACATCTTGAAATTTTGGAGGCTGTATTTGGGTGGTTTTCTCATATAAATCTCCTGTGGCTGCGTTAAATTTTCCCGGAGCATGATAGGTTACTTGGTTTTCTTCAGCTTGTTTTAAACCTTTTCCTTTTGTGGTTATGATATGTAAGAACTTTGGACCTTTAACTTCTTTAAGACGTTCCAATTCTAAAACTAGAGCAGGTAAATCATGACCATCTATTGGCCCCGAATAATTAAAATTTAAAGCTTCAAAAATATTGTCTTGTTTTTGTGTGCCTTTTTTAACATTGGTTAAATATTGTTTTAAAGCACCAACACTAGGGTCTATTCCAATAGCATTATCGTTTAAAATAACCAATAGGTTAGCGTTTGTTACTCCGGCATGGTTTAGTCCTTCAAAAGCCATTCCGCTTGCAATAGAAGCATCGCCAATTACTGCAATATGTTGTTTGTTTACTTCTCCTTTTAATTGGGAAACTAAAGCCATTCCTAAAGCTGCTGAAATAGAAGTGGAAGAATGCCCAACGCCAAAAGTATCATATACACTTTCTTCTCGTTTTGGAAAACCAGAAATGCCTCCAAGTTGTCTGTTGGTATGGAAATCAGCCTTTCTACCCGTAAGTAGTTTATGCACATAGGCTTGGTGACCAACATCCCAAACTAATAAATCTTCGGGTGTATTAAAAACATAATGTAAAGCAATAGTTAGTTCTACAACACCAAGACTTGCGCCTAAATGCCCTTCTTTAGTGGCAACGATATTAATTATAAAGGCACGCAGTTCTTTGGCAAGTGCAGGTAATTGCTCTTGTTTTAAAAGGCGTAAATCTTTTGGGTAATTAATATGGTCCAGCATGGTGTTCATCTACTGCAAATGTAATATTTGAAAATGATACTATTACTAATATCATTTGAAATTGTACTTTTACAAGAATTATTAATCCTTGAAGTTACCGCTATGATTACACCTTTTGATGACACGTATTTTATGAAAAAAGCACTTCAAGAAGCGGAAGCTGCTTTAGAAAAAGGGGAGGTTCCTGTTGGTGCTGTTATTGTTGTAGAAGACAGAATTATTGCAAGAGCACATAATTTAACAGAATTATTAAATGATGTTACTGCTCATGCCGAAATGCAGGCTATTACAGCAGCGGCTAATTTTTTAGGAGGAAAGTATCTTAAAAACTGTACCTTATATGTAACGTTAGAGCCTTGTCAAATGTGCGCAGGTGCTTTGTATTGGAGTCAGATTTCAAAAATTGTGTATGGTGCTACAGATGCGCATCGAGGTTGTGGTGTTATGGGAACAAAACTGCACCCTAAAACAAAAATAGAAGGTGGTGTTTTAGCGGAAGAAGCTTCTGCAATTATGAAACGTTTTTTTATTGAGAAACGGAATTTAAATTAAAGCATTCTATTGCTTTTTCTTTAAAACGAAACTTTTTTGACACGTGCATTAGCGATAGAAACGGCATCCTTTTCAAGAAGCTTTGAATAATAAGTTATAAATTTTTAAGCTTTTCTAAAGTCTAAAGAGATCTCAAATTGAGTTTGAGACGGCTTCGCAGAAAAGATATAGTGGATAGCGCGACGCTTTGTAGCTTTTGCGAAAAGGGTAATGCTCAAATTATAATTTTCGGGTATCTCCTTCTCGTTTTCGCATTTTGTCTAAGTTTTCTTTATTTAGCATATAGTCTTCTACCTTTTTGTCTTTCCATCTATGATAAGAAAACAAAGGAAAGGTAATAAAGAAAAGGCCTAACACGCCAAAACCAATTAATTTTTGGGAATAATCTACGTCTAAAGTAAAGCCTAAAATAATACTTGTAAGAGTTGCTATAGATATAATAAGAATGAGGTATTTCATGTGTCTTTATTTTTTTTAATGGGTAAAGTAGCATACATATACCTGTAATCTTACATTCGTATGTAGATTTCATGGTTGACTACTATGTGAAATTTATTAATTGCTGTCTGTATGCGGTTAATAGTTTGGATCTTGAAATATAGCCATAATATTTTCCATCTTTAATAACTGGTAAATTCCATGCGCCGCTAGACTTGAATTTATCCATAATAACATGCATTCTGTCTTCTTCATAATTAATGATGCCAGCATCGGCATGCATGAGGCTAGCGACATCTACAGTGTCGTAAAGTTCTGTATTGAACATCATGTGTCTAATATCGTCCAAGCGAATAACGCCTAAAAATTCATGCTTATCATTTACTACTGGAAAATGATTTCTAGAAGATTTAGCCACTGCATTTTTGAGTACCTCTCCCAGTTTCATTTCTGGTTTTAAAAGGATGAAATTGGTTTCAATAACTTTATTAATATCTAAAACCATTAAAACGTTTTTGTCTTTATCGTGTGTCATCAATTCGCCACGTTGTGCCAGTTTTAAAGTGTAAATGGAATGGGATACATAATATTTTGTGATGGCAAACGAAATGGCAGATACCGTCATCAAGGGTACAAAAAGTTCATAACCACTAGTGATTTCTGCAATCAAGAAAATGGCTGTTAATGGCGCATGAAGCACTCCAGCCATTAATCCAGTCATTCCAATAAGGGTGAAATTAGATTCGGATACATGAAAACCTAATCCGATATTATTGATAATTTTAGCAAATGCATTACCTATGGCGCTTCCCATAATAAGTGTTGGAATAAAAACACCTCCTACACCTCCTGCTCCAAAAGTTGCTGTCATAGCAATAGCTTTAAAAACGGCAATGCCTATTAAAAGACCAATAACGATCCAGATATTGGATAAATCTAAATCTAAAGGCGTTTTTCCTATTGCAGAAAGATGATCTCCTTTTAAAAGGTTATTCATTATTCCGTAACCTTCACCATAAAGTGGTGGAATAAAATAAAGAATGGTGCCTATGGCTAAACCACCTATTAATAGTCTAATTGCTCGACTTTCAAACTGTTTAAAAAAATTGGTTATTGCGAAAAATACTTTTGAAAAATAGACTGAAGCTAATGCTGTTACGACACCTAAAACTAGATAAAAACCAATGTCGTTTACTTCAAATTTATCGGTTAATTCAAAACGAAGTAATACGTCGGTTCCTAAAAACATATACGATGTTAATACCGCCGAAACGGAAGCCAATAATAGAGGGACTAAAGAGGTAAAAGCAATATCCAGACTAAAAATTTCTAATGCAAAAACGATGGCTGCAATGGGAGCTTTAAACATGGATGCCATAGCGCCTGCAGCCGCACAACCTATGAGTAGCAGTCTTGTTTTTGTGCTCATATTAAATAATCGTGCAACATTTGAACCTAATGCTGCTCCTACGCTAACAGCAGGTCCTTGTAATCCTACCGAACCCCCAAAACCAGCGGTAAGTGGTGCGGTGATTAAAGATGCGTAAATATTATACTTTGGAATTATTCCGTTGAGTTTCGATATGGCGTATAAGGTAGATGATATACCATGACCAATATGTTTTTTTAACCATATTTGTTTAATGATATAAACTAGTAATAAACCTATTATTGGGAATATAAAATAAAGGGCATGGTGGTTATTTCGGAAAAAGCTTAACTCAAAAAGCAAGCGAATATAATGCGTTAAATTTTTTAAAACCACAGTACCCATTCCTGCAAGAAAACCAACTAAAATACTAAGAATATACACAAACTGACTTTCGGAAATGTGCTTGTATTTCCAAATTAAGAATCTGCGTAATAGATTTTTGGTAGTTAATGGCATGTTTTTAAAGGACTAAATTTTCTTTTTCCGGTTTGCTGTTGTTAGTAGCTTCTTATTTTTTTGCTACTAGTAACTTATAAGATATACTAATTTCAATATTTTTTTTGGTAAAACAGGTTATAATTTCACAAAGTTAGAACTTTCCGAATAAAATAATCGAATATAGTATTAAAACACTAGGGTGTAATAGGTTGTGTTTGCAGAATTGTGCTTTTAAATGTCTTGTGTTACGACTCGCCTTGTAGGTTTATTAGCTGACGTCGATAGGCTGTTAATAGTTTTGATTTAGATATGAATCCGTAGTATTTTCCATCTTTTTTTACCGGTAAATTCCAAGCGCTACTATCTTGAAATTTTTTCATAATATCCGTCATTTTATCTTTGTCTAAGTTAATGACTTCTGGTGGTTTCTGCATTAAATCGGATGCAATAACATGATGATATAAGGATTGATCAAACATGATAGGACGTAAATCATCTAAGAGAATAATGCCTTCTAACCTTTGACTTTCTTTGTTTATAACTGGATAAATATTACGTTTCGATTGGATGACTGCTTTTTGGATTATTTCTTCTAAAGTCATGTTGGGGCTAAGTTTAATGAAGTTTGTTTCAATAACTTTATCAATATCCATTAAGGTTAAAACCGCGTGGTCTTTGTCGTGGGTAATTAATTCGCCTTTTCTTCCAAGTTCCATGTTGTATACGGAATGTGGTTTAAAATACTTGGTAATACTATAGGAAATAGTTGCAGTAAGCATCAGTGGTATAAAAAGTTCATAGCCTCCAGTGAGTTCTGCTATTAAGAAAATGGCGGTTAGCGGTGCATGCAGAACACCTGCAAGTAGACCTGCCATACCTACTAAAGTAAAATTACTTTCGGAAATGGGTGTTTTAAATAATCCGCAATGATTAATAATTTTCGACATGGTAAAACCCATAATACTTCCCATAAAAAGGGTTGGAGCAAAAATACCACCAACACCACCAGCTCCAAAAGTAAGTGCGCTTGCAATAATTTTAAAAAGCATCAGCCCGATTAAAAGAAAAACAACCGTCCAAATGTTGGTTAAATCCATATCAAATAGATTGTTTGTCAATGCTTTCTCTGGATTTCCGACAATTAAATTATTAATAACATCGAAGCCTTCCCCATAAAGTGGCGGAATTAAATAAACAAGAATACCAATACCAATACCACCAACAAGCAGTTTTTTAATCGGACTGTTTAGTTTGTCGAAAAGCTTCTGAATACGGTCGTAAACTTCGGTGAAATATATGGATATAAAAGCGGCAACGATTCCTAAAAGTATATAAAAAGGTGCATCAGAAAGATAGAATTTATCTTCAATGCTAAAAGGTAATAATACATCGCTTCCAAAAAAGAATCGAGAGGTTAAAATAGCCGAAAGCGATGCTAATAATAAAGGCAACATCGAAGCAATGGTTAAATCTAAACTAAACACTTCAATAGCAAAAATAATAGCTGCAATGGGTGCTTTAAAAATAGAACTCATGGCACCAGCTGCAGCACAACCAATAAGTAAAGTTCTAGTAGTTTGATTCATGTGAAACATTCTAGAAATGTTGGAGCCTAATGCTGCTCCTGTTGCTACTGTTGGGCCTTCTAGTCCAACCGAACCACCAAAACCTACCGTTAGAGGAGCGGTTAATATAGAACCGAACATTTGGTAGCGTTTCATGATGCCTTTACGTTTGGAAATGGCATAAAGCGTAGATGGAATTCCGTGGCTTACTTTGTTTCTTATGATGTATTTAATACTGAAATAAACGAGCGTTAATCCTAATATTGGAAACAAAAAGTAAAATGCGTGATGGTAATCTTTTATTAATTTAGTTTCTAATAAGTGTTGAATAAAATGCGTTAAATTTTTTAATATCACTGCGCCCATCCCTGAAGCAAAACCAATAAGGATACTAAGTATGTAAACAAATTGCCGTTTGGAAATATGCTTGGCTCTCCAAATAAGAATTTGTTTTAAAAGGGTTTTTTTTGGCATTATTATAGGACTAAAAAATCCTGCAAAAGCAGGATTTTAAAATTATGATTTTAAATTAAGTTTTAAGCTTAACTCGGTTAACTGTTCATCATCAATTGGAGCAGGAGCGTCTATCATGACGTCACGGCCAGAATTGTTTTTTGGGAATGCTATAAAATCTCTAATGGTTTCTTGTCCGCCTAAAATAGAAACCAATCTATCTAGTCCGAAAGCAAGTCCACCATGCGGTGGTGCTCCATATTCAAAAGCATCCATTAAAAAGCCAAATTGTGCTTTAGCTTCTTCTTCGCTAAAACCTAAATGTTTTAACATGATTGCTTGTGTTTTTTTATCGTGAATTCTAATCGATCCTCCACCTATTTCGTTTCCGTTTAAAACCAAATCATAGGCATTGGCTTTCACATCTCCAGGATTGGTATCTAATAATTCTATTTGTCCTGGTTTTGGTGATGTAAATGGATGATGCATGGCATGGTAATGTCCGGTTTCTTCATCTAATTCTAATAAAGGGAAATCGATTACCCAAAGAGGTGCAAATACTTTTGGGTCACGTAAACCTAATCGTGTTGCTAACTCCATACGTAATGCACTTAATTGTGCTCTTACTTTATTAGTGTCTCCAGATAATACACAAACTAGGTCGCCAGGTTTTGCTCCTGTAATTTCGGCCCATTTTTCTAAATCTTCTTGATCGTAAAATTTATCTACAGACGATTTAAAAGTACCATCATCGTTACATCTAGAATAAATCATTCCTAAAGCACCAACTTGCGGACGCTTCACCCAATCAATTATTTTATCTATTTCTTTTCTTGTATATGTGTTTCCGCCAGGAACAGCAATACCAACAACTAATTCTGCATTATTAAAAACACCAAATTCTTTGTGTTGTGTTACGGCATTAAGTTCTCCAAATTCCATTCCGAAACGAATATCTGGTTTGTCGTTTCCGTATAAACGCATCGCGTCATCATAAAGCATTCTCGGGAATTTCTCTACTTCAACACCATTTATTTCTTTTAATAAATGACGTGTCAATCCTTCAAAAGCATTTAAGATATCTTCTTGCTCTATAAAAGCCATTTCACAGTCAATTTGTGTAAATTCTGGCTGTCTGTCTGCACGTAAGTCTTCGTCTCTAAAGCATTTTACAATTTGAAAATACTTATCCATTCCACCAACCATAAGTAGTTGTTTGAATGTTTGTGGCGATTGTGGAAGTGCGTAAAATTGTCCTGCATTCATTCTGGATGGCACAACAAAATCACGAGCTCCTTCTGGAGTAGATTTAATTAAATAAGGCGTTTCTACCTCTATAAAACCATCGTTAGACAAGTAGTTTCTTACCTCTTGTGTTACTTTTGCTCTAAAGATTAAATTGTCTTTAACTGGATTACGTCTAATATCTAAGTAACGATATTTCATACGTAATTCTTCACCTCCATCGGTTTCATCTTCAATAGTGAAAGGAGGAACTAATGCTTCGTTTAAAATATTTAATTCAGAAACTAAGATTTCAATGTCTCCAGTAGTCATCTTAGGGTTTTTAGATGCACGCTCAATGACAGTTCCTTTGACTTGAATTACAAATTCACGACCTAATTTTTGAGCTTGTTCTAGCATCGTTTTAGAAGTACGCTCTTCATCAAACACTAATTGTGTTATTCCGTATCTATCTCGTAAATCTATCCAAACAATAAATCCTTTATCTCTCGATTTTTGAACCCAACCTGCAAGAGTTACTTCTGTATTTATATGTGATGCATTTAACTCACCACAATTATGACTTCTGTACATAAATTTTTATTTAAAGTGCAAATTTAACATTTATATTGTGACTTTAATTGGTATTGTAAAAACTAATTTTAATAGTGTGTATCGGGGATTATAGTGTGTTTTTATTATTATATAATCATAAAAAGTGATTAAAATTTAAATATTTAACAATTTTGTTGTTTTTTTGTTTAAACAATATAAATCAAAAGTTATGGTAAAAAACTTCTTTATGGTGCTGTTTCTATTATTAGGGACTTCACATTTTATGAGTGCACAACAAGTAACAGGGAGCGTTTCTGACGATTCTGGACCAATACCAGGAGCCTCTGTTATTGTAAAGGGAACCACCAATGGTACAACTACAGATTTTGATGGAAATTATACCATTGATGCCAATACTGGTGATGTTTTGATATATTCATATGTTGGATATGAAGAACAAGAGGCTACAGTTAGTGGTAGCGTAATGAATATAGTACTACAATCTGGAGTTTCGTTAGATGAAGTTATCCTGGTAGGTAACAGAGCAAAACCAAGATCTATTCTAGATTCACCAGTTCCAATAGATAATATTGGTGTTGAAGAATTAAAGAATACGGGGCAGCCAACAGTAGATAAGATGTTAACGTATATGGTGCCATCTTTTAACTCTACAACGCAATCTATCTCTGATGGAACGGCTCATTTTGATCCAGCAGATTTACGTGGATTAGGTCCAAGTAGAACCTTGGTGTTAGTGAATGGGAAACGTAAAAATCAAAGTGCTTTAGTGTATATTAACGATACACCTGGTAAAGGAGAAGTTGGTGTAGATTTAAAAAGTGTACCAGCTGCAGCAATAGAACGTATAGAGGTTTTAAGAGATGGAGCTTCTGCACAATATGGTTCTGATGCCATTGCGGGAGTAATAAACATGGTATTAAAAAAAGGAGTAGAGTTTACCACCGTTAGTACAAAAGCAGGAGTAACTACTGAAGGAGATGGCTTTAATTTTGGAGCAGATTTAAATACTTCTATTGGCTTAGGTAAAGAGGGAAGTTATTTAAATTTCACTCTTGGTTATTACCAACAAGAAAAAACTAATCGTGCAGGAACTCCTGGGAAAGACGATTTATTTGGAGTGCAAGCTGATGACGCAACTTTTGGAGATTGGTTAGCAGAAAATTCAGATTTAGGAATGACCATTGGACAACCAGAAATGAAAATAATGGATGTTTTTGTAAATGCAGGAGTGCCTATTGGTAATAAAGGAGCCGAATTTTATACGTTTGGTGGATTGACATACAGAACAGGTAAGAGTTTTGCATTATACCGTACACCTTACTGGGTTACAGATCCTCATAATTTATTACATGAAGCGGGAACAGAATATCAAGGTTTTCAGCCAACATTTGAAACAGATGTTAGAGATAATAATATGACAGCAGGTTTTAAATGGGATTTACTAGGATTTAAAGTCGATTTAAGTGGTACTTATGGAAGAAATGCAGTGAATTATGAGGTAGGTAATACCTTAAATATAGACTTAGGAGCAAATAGCCCAACCTCTTTTGATGTTGGTGCATATACTTTTAGTAATACACTTGCTAATCTTGACTTAAGCAAAGAAATTGGAAAGTTTGTAGTTTCTTTTGGAGGGGAAGTACGTGGAGAACGTTTTACTGCTAAAGCAGGAGAGTGGGCTTCTTATTATAACCCATCAGGATCTGGAGGAGCACAATCTTTTCCAGGATTACAGCCTAGTAATGCTGTAAGTGCAACTAGAGATAATTACGGTGTTTATGGAGCTTTGGACTGGGAGCCAACAGAAAAATTATTAATAGGTGGTGCTGTTCGTTATGAAGATTTTAGTGATTTTGGAGACAATACCTCTTGGAAAGTAAATGGTCGTTATTCATTAGGAGAAAAAGGAGCTATAAGAGCATCGTATGGAACAGGATTTAGAGCGCCTTCATTACATCAAATTTATTTAAGTAATGTACAAACGCTAGTTTCTGGAGGTTCTATCTCTAATCAAGGGACTTTTAATAATGTAGATCCTATAATTAGAGATGGTTTAGGTGTACCGCAATTAACAGCAGAAACTTCTAAAAATATTTCTGCTGGAATCACATTCAAACCGGTAAATAATTTATCACTATCTCTAGATTTTTACAATGTAAAAGTAGATAATAGAGTATTATTTACAAATGAAATTGGTTTTGATGACATTGCAAGTGATACCAATCCTGTAGAACAGATATTGATAGACAACTCTATTACAAGTTTAAAATTCTTTGTTAATGCAGTAAATACTAATACTACAGGAGTAGATTTAGTTGCTAATTATAGAAATATAGAATTAGGAAGTGGAAAATTGGGAGCAACATTAGCAGCGAATTTTAATAATACAGATATTGATGGTAAGATTGATACGCCAGCTTTACTTGAGGCTAATGGATATGATATATTTAATAGAAAAGAACAAGCTAGAATTCTTTCTTCTAGACCTAAAACAAAAGTATTATTAGGTTTTGACTATGAACTAAACAAATGGAACTTTGCCTTAAATAATACTTATTTTGGAGAAGTAACTTGGCAACATGCTACAGATGCAAGTAAAGACCAGACGTTTGCAGGAAAAGTTATTACAGATTTGATTTTTGGTTATGCATTTAGTGATCGTCTTTCGGCATCCTTATCTGTTACCAACTTATTAGATGTGTATCCAGATGAAATAGAAACAGGAGGTGACGTAGTTACAGATCTTGGAGGTAGATTTAAATATCCTTGGGAAGTAAATCAATTTGGTACTAACGGAACAACTATTAGTGGAGGATTGAATTTTAAATTTTAAAAGAAGTTAATATTTTTTTAAAACAATAAAAAAAGCCAGAGAGGTAGCCCTTTCTGGCTTTTTTGTTTGAATATATTTCGACTGGTTTATTTGTAATTTTTTAGTATTTTTATTATGGTTAATGTTTTTTTTATGTTTAAAAGTTGAATATTATATAAATAATTAGTAATTTTTGTTGTTATTTAGTAGTAACTAATAAAAAAACAAAAATTATGATTAAAAACTACCTAGTGGCAATGATGCTTTTCTTTGGAGCTTCTCAAATCATTGCACAACAGCAAATTACCGGAAATGTTTCGGATGATTCTGGTCCAATACCAGGAGCTTCTGTGATTGTTAAAGGAACTACAACAGGAACCACAACAGATTTTGATGGTAATTACACCATTGAAGCTAACAATGGGGATACATTAATGTTTTCTTATGTTGGTTATGATGAAAAAGAAGTAATTGTAACTGGAAAGGTAATGAATGTGACTTTAGTCTCAGGAGTTGCTTTAGATGAAGTTGTGTTAGTTGGATCCAGAAGAGCAGGAAGGACTGTTTTAGATTCTCCTGTACCTATAGATGTTATAGATGTTAAAGAAATAGCGTCGTTAGGAGCACAAACAACAGTAAATGAAATTTTAAATTATGTTGCGCCTTCATTTACATCTAATGCACAAACGGTTTCTGATGGAACAGATCACGTTGATCCAGCTTCATTAAGAGGGTTAGGTCCTGATCAAGTATTAGTTTTAATTAATGGGAAAAGGCGTCATAAATCTTCTTTAGTTAATGTGAATGGTACCGTTGGTACTGGAACAGTAGGTACCGATATGAATTCTATACCTTCTGCTGCTATTTCTAAAATAGAAGTATTACGAGATGGTGCTGCTGCACAATATGGATCGGATGCTATTGCAGGTGTAATTAATATTGTATTAAAAAAAGCGACTAATGAGTTGACTTTAAATGTGAATAGTGGTGCAAATATTAGTCAACATTCTGAGCAATATGACGAAGGTGGTATTGATGGTGAGAAATTTCAAATTGATGCGAACTATGGTGTAGATTTAGGTAAAAACGGTGGTTATATTAATTTTACTGGTTCTTTAGAAAATAGAGGAGCAACCAATAGAAGTGATGCTATGGGACAACCAATATACACGATGTTTGATATTGCAGCTAGAAACTTAGGTTACGATACCGCATATAATATGAATCCTGGTGCCTTAGCAAGTTATGTTGCTGGCTTAGATCCAACTTTACAAGCAGTTTATGATGCAGGTGTTGCTAATGGAGATTCTTATTTAGATATCATTGCATCGGATGGTGCCACTTTTGGTGGTGACACATCCAATCCTGCTCCAATTTCAGAATATGAATTAGCGCAACGTGGTTTATCTCGTGATGATTTTAGAATGAAAGTTGGACAGTCTAAACTTCGTGGAGGAAAATTCATGATGAATATGGAGTTACCATTAGACGATAATGGTTCTTCCTTTTATTCTTTTGGAGGTATTAGTTTTAGAGATGGTTTAGGGGCTGGGTTCTATAGAAGACCTGCGTATACAGATGGAAGAGGTAATCAAGAAGCATTGCCAAATGGTTTTTTACCACATATAGCATCTAAAATTATAGATAAGTCTTTTGCAGCAGGAATAAAAGGTAAGATTGGCGATTGGGATGTAGACTTTTCTAATACCTATGGTACCAATAGTTTCGATTTTACTATCGAAAATACCGTTAATGCAACTTTAGGGACGTCTTCTCCTAGAGAATTTGAAGCAGGAGGTTTTTCTTTTGCACAAAACACTACTAACTTGGATATTTCTAAATTTTATGAAGATACTTTTGCAGGATTTAACGTTGCTTTTGGAGCAGAGTATAGAGTAGAAAATTATCAAGAAATAGCAGGTGAAGAGGCTTCTTGGGCTAGCTACGATGTTAATGGTCAAATAGTAACAGGAGCTACACCAAATGGGGATTTAGTAACTAGTTATTTTGGAAGTGTTGTTCCGGGTGGAGCACAAGTTTTTCCAGGATATAGACCAGAAAATGAGGTAAATCAAAACAGAAATAGTTATGCTGGTTATTTGGATTTAGAAGCAGATATTACGGAAGCATTTTTAGTAAGTACCGCTTTTAGATATGAAAATTATAATGATTTTGGGGATACCTTTAACTGGAAGTTAGCTTCTAAATATAAGTTTTCTGATAATTTAGCTTTAAGAGCTGCAGTAAGTACAGGGTTTAGAGCGCCAGATTTACACCAAATTTATTTTAATGCAACTGCAACACAATTTGTTGGAGGTATACCAATAGAACAAGGAACTTTCGCAAATAATAGTAGGTTAGCACAGATTTTAGGTATAGAGCAATTAAAAGAAGAAACTTCTAGAAACTTTAGTTTAGGTTTTACCGCTAAATTACCAGATTTGGGTTTAAAATTCACCGTGGATGGTTATATAGTAAACGTAGAAGATAGAGTAGGTTTAACTAAAAGTTTTGGACCAATTGATGCAGAATCTCAAGAGATATTTGATGCTGCAGCTGCAACAGCAGCTAAGTTTTTCACTAATGGATTTGATGTAGATACCTATGGTGTTGATGTAGTAGTTGCACATAGTATGTCTTTAGGTGAAGCAAAATTAACCAATAACCTTTCTGCTACTTTTAGAAAAGTGGAAGTAAAGAATGTAAAAGAAATTCTTGGTGAAGAGATTTTGGACGAAACCTTAAAAGGGTATATTGAAGATGCTATGCCAAGAGCAAAAATAAATTTAACAAATACCTATAAACGTGAAAAATGGAGTGCTATGCTTCGTAATGTATACTTTGGTGCTGTAAATGATCCAGATTTTAGAGGTACAGCAACACCAGTAGAATATGGTGCCAAAATTGTAACCGACTTAACGGCTTCTTATGACTTATTCGATAATTTAAGAATTACCGCTGGTGCTAACAATCTATTTGATATATATCCAGACGAAGTACCTTTTGAAGGATCTCAATATGGAGATCAATTTATCTTCTCTCGTAGAACTTCTCAATTCGGATTTAATGGTCGTTATGTATTTGGTAGATTAACCTTCACTTTAAAATAAAAAATTATGAAAAATAAAAAATCAATTTATAAATTATTCTTACTACTTGCAGTTGTGTTTGTAGTAAGTTGTGATGATAGTGATGACGTTAATGATGTTGTTTCTGGTATTGACAGCGGTTTAGATGTTAGTAATGATCTTTTCTTTAATAACGATACAGCATCTGCAAATATCTTTACAGGAACAGATATACCTAACGATCTTACCGTAGGGACACTAACTGCCTTATCTGCAGATACTAATGTGGTTTTTGATGTAATGTATCAAGATGGAACTACTGCTACTGAAGGTGTAGACTATATGGTTAATGATGGAGTGATTACTTCGGGATCACAAGATGGTACTGGGAGTATTACCTTTTTAAATTTAGGAGATTTTGAGGTTTCTATTGCTGGTAATGACGGCTCTAGTCTTGATAATACGCCTTCAAAACTTATTTTTAAAGTAGTGCCAACAGTTACTTTTTCCATGGTATGGGATGATCCTTTTTATGATTATGATATGTTTTATATGGACGGAATAGATTTAACCATGAATGATGTGTATACTAATGGTACATCCCCTGATTTGAATGCTTTAGGTTATAGTGGAGGTATTTCTAATTTTGAATCGGTTACCATTTTATCTACAGATTTAGTAGGAGATACATACTTATATCTTGAAGATTTTTATAACGATAATGCAAGTGTAGATGTTACTTTAACGGTTGCCGTGCAAGGTGGAACTAGTACCGATTTTACGATTGTAATGGATATGGATAAATGGGCTTTTAAAGTACAAGGAACACAAACTGATTCTGGAGTTACTTTTGTATATGAAGTTTTATAAAAAAAAGTATTTATTAATAAAAAAAAATCCGAAGCATGTGCTTCGGATTTTTTATTTCTTCTATTGTAGGTTTTCTATTCTTCGGTAATAGCAACTGTTGTATTAGCTCTATTTCGTAACCACATTTTAAACTTTGTAACTAAGTAGAATAAAATAGGGACTACAATTAGTGTTAAGAAAGTAGCAATGAATAAACCGTAAATTACTGTCCAAGCTAATGGACCCCAAAATACCACGTTGTCTCCTCCCATATAAATATGTGGGTTAAACTCACTGAATAAAGTAAAGAAGTTAATGTTTAAACCAATAGCTAAAGGAATTAGACCTAGTATAGTAGTAATTGCTGTTAATAATACAGGACGTAAACGTGCTTTTCCTGCTTTAACAATACTTTCAAATAGGTCATCTTCTTCTAAGTAGTCCTCTTTCTCAAGATTTAAATCATGCTTTTTTCTATCAATTAGAAGTTGTGCATAATCGAGTAGTACTACACCATTATTTACTACAATTCCTGCTAGCGATATAATACCAACCATAGTCATCATAATAACAAAGGCACTTCCTGTGATAACAATACCTCCAAATACACCAATGAAACTCAAGAAAATAGCCAACATAATAATCGTTGGTTTTGAAATGGAGTTAAATTGAAAAATTAGAATAAAGAAAATTAATCCTAATCCAGTAAAGAACGCACCAACTAAGAAAGTCATTTGTTTGTTTTGTTCTTCAATTTGCCCAGTATAATCAATTCTAACATTTTTTGGTAAACCTTCATAGTTTTTCATTTCATTTTGCACTTGTGCAACAATAACTCCAGCATCAGTAAATCCAGGAGAAAGTGCAGAGTAAACAGTAACGACACGCTTGGTGTCTTTATGCTTAATAGCGTTGAAACCAGAATTGTTTTCATATTTTGTTACCGCAGAAACAGGTACGCTTTTTAACTGACCAGTATTATCTCTAAAAGTGATATTCTGATTAAATAGTGCACTTTTGTTATATCTAATGTCTTCATTAAAACGAACATAAATATCAAAATCATCACCATCTTCTTTATAGATTCCAGCCTTAGAACCAAAAATAGAATTACGTAATTGTTGTCCAACCTGTAATGCGCTAACACCTAGTTCTCCTGCTTTTTCACGATCAACTGTAACACGCATGGTTGGCTTGTCTTTGTTTACGTTAATTTTAAGCTCATCAATACCAGGAATGTTTTTCGTATTAATAAACTCACGCATGTTTTCTGCTACAGCAATTAACTCATTATAATCATCTCCTTCAATCTCAATGTTAATTGGCGATCCAGCTGGTGGACCGTTAACATCTTTTTCCACAGAAATTAAAACACCAGGATAAATCCCTACTAATGAAGATTGCACTTTTTGTCTTAGCAGCTCACTATCTTCTCCTCTACGGAATTTATATTCTCGCATAGAAGCTGTAATCTTTGCTTTATGTGGCGTTTCTGCTGCAGATCCCATATCTGTCTGAGCATTTCCAGCACCAGCACCAACTTGTGATACAGCACTTTCCACCATAAAGTTATAACCATTGTCCATGTATTGCGAGCTGTTTAAAACAGTTACAACGTGTTTTTCTATTTCTTTAGTTATTGTATTTGTTTTTTCAATTGCTGTACCTTCCGGATATTCTATATAAACAATAATTTGATTCGGTTTATTATCTGGAAAGAACTCTACTTTAGTTCGTTGTGAACTTAATGAAGCTCCAAAGGCTACAAAAGCAAGTATTAATAAAGCAAAAGTACCAAACGTTAATACATAGGGTTTCCAACCAGAAAGCGCCCAACGTAATTTTTTCTCATACCAACGTTCGAGTCTAACCAACGTTTTTATTTGAAAATTATTAGCCCATTTACGTATAAACCATCTGTAAAACCAAAGCATGATAGCAGTAAAAATCATTAATGTTCCTAGTCCTCTATAAGCGCCACCAAAAAGTAAAATGAGTACACCTATGATTGCAATAATACTTGTGGTTTTAATAATTTGCTTTAATGGCATGTCTTTGTCTTCAATACTCATGAATTGAGAAACTAAAACAGAGTTAAAGAAAATAGCAACAAATAGAGAAGATCCTAAAACTACAGAAAGTGTAATTGGTAAGATCATCATGAAATCACCCATAATTCCTGGCCATAAACCTAATGGGATAAAAGCCGCAACCGTAGTCGCTGTAGATATAATAATAGGAAAGGCAATCTCGCTAATTCCTTTTTTAGCCGCTTCAATTCTACCCATGCCTTCTTCATCCATAAGCCTGTATACATTTTCAACAACTACAATCCCGTTATCTACCAGCATACCAAGTCCCATGATTAACCCAAAAAGAACCATAGTATTTAAACTGTGACCTAGGAGGTTTAATATCATTAACGACATGAACATAGACATAGGAATTGCAAACCCAACAAAAATGGCGTTTTTAAATCCTAAAAAGAACATTAAAACGGTAACTACTAAGATAATTCCGAAAATAATATTGTTTACCAAATCATCAACTTGACCAATGGTTTTAGGAGATTGATCATTAGTAATGGTTACTTCTAAATCTTGAGGAAATATATTGTCTTTAGCTTCTTGAACAATTAACTGTACTTGTTCTGCAGCCGCTACCATGTTTTTACCTGCACGTTTTTTTACGTCCAGCATTACAACAGGCTTTTCAAACTCTCTTGCAAATGTGTTTTTGTCTTCTTCTTTAAAGGTAACCGTTCCAATATCTTTAAGATAGATGGCGTTACCATTTTCTGCTTTTACAACAAAATTGTTCAATTCAGAAGGTTTTTCTATTTCACCTATTATTCTAATTGTACGACGTTGTCCGCTAGTTATTAAATTACCTGCAGACATAGTAATATTCCCGTTTTTTATAGCACCAATAACATCATTAAAAGTTACATCCGCAGCCATCATTTTATAAATGTCTACAGCAACTTCTACTTCTTTTTCTTGTGCACCACGAATATCTGCTTTTTTAATTTCTTGAATATCTTCAATTTCATCTTGAAGGTATTCTGCAAAATCTTTTAATTTTTCAACAGGATAATCACCAGAAATATTAATGTTAAGAATTGGCATTTCTTCCGAAAGACTTAAATCAAAAACATCCGGTTCTACTTTAGCATCATTAAAAGTAGGCCAATCTTCACCAGAAGTTTCGGTGTCTATTTCGTCTTTAACTTTTTGTTTTGCTTGCTCTACAGTAATGTCTTCATCAAACTCTACCACTACCATCGAGTAATCTTCCTGTGATGTGGAGGTAATTTCAACCACATTACTAACCGATTTTAATCGATCTTCTAGAGGGTCTGTGATCAGTTTCTCTATATCTTCGGCAGTATTTCCAGGAAACACAGAGCTAACATATATTTTAGTTTCATTAACTTCTGGGAAATTTTCTCTTGGCATGCTAAAAAAAGCAGTGATACCAATGTAAAAAATAACAGCAATAAGCACATACATGGTAGTCTTATTGTTAATTGCCCAAGAGGATAAACCAAATTCCTTCTCTATCTTTTTTTTCTTTTTTGTCATTGTCTTTGGTTTAGTAATTTATTACTTTAACAGTTTGACCATCTTTTACACTTCGTGCTCCCTCTTTAATAAGTTCTGCATCATTTTCAATACCTTCCAAAACTTCAATCACATCACCTTGAGTTCTCCCTGTTTTTATAATAATTTTCTTAGCAACACCTTCTTTGTTGGCGTTTTTATTGTTTACTACATAAACGTATTGTTCTCCTTCTGCGTTTTCAGAAATGATACTTTGCGGAATTAATAACGCTTCTTCGTTAGTGTAGTCGTTAATTTTAAGCTTTGCAGTTAAATTAGGTTTTATTGTTTTGTCTTTATTAGGAATAGCAACTTCTATTTTAAACGTACGATTAGATGGATTGATAAAATCTCCAGCTTGACGTATGGTAGTTTCTACAGTTTTCCCTAAAATTGGAAATTCTGCAGTCACATCTTTACCTTTTACAACGTTTGCAATGTATGCTTCTGGAACATCGGTTTCAATATACATGTCGTCCAGATTAATAATTCTAATTAATTGCGATTGGCCTGCTGCAACAACACTTCCTTGTTCTGTAATAACATCGTCTATTGTTCCAGAAAAAGGTGCTTTTACATTTGTTTTACCTAACTGTTGTTGTAATTGATTCACTGCTTGGGTTTGTGCATCATAGTTAGATTTGGCTTGCAAATACTGAATTTCACTTCCAATTTTTTGTTTCCACAGTCTTTCTTGACGCTCAAAAGTAGTTTTTGCTAAATCTGCTTGAATTTGTAATTGTGCTACTTGTTGGCTTAATCCACCATCATCAATTTTAGCAAGTAATTGTCCTTTAGTTACTTTCTGTCCTTCTTTTACATATACCTTAGTAAGTATACCGTTGTATTCAGGATATATTACAATTAGATTTTTTGTAGTTACATTACCTTGAATTTCTAATACATGTTTAAACACTTCATGTTTTGCCGTAAAAGTGGTTATTAATGGTATTTTTTTAACCGTATCTAATTTAGAAATAGCTTCGTCTAAGATTGTGATTTTATCATGAATTACTTTTTGGTCATCAACTAGTTCTGTTCTTTTATTTCTTATTTTTTCTAAATTTTCAGTAGCTAAAATATTTTCTACCGAGTTTTTCTTTTTTTCACCTCCACAAGAGACTAATAAGAGCGTAAGAATTATTAGGGGATATATATTTTTCATTATAAAGTGTTTTCTGGTTGATTTAGTTTTTTGGTATTTCATTTAAAACAGTTTCTAGTTCTGCTTTGGTGTTAATTACATTTAACATCGCTTGTAATAATTCTTGCTGTGCTGTATATAATTGTGTTTGTGCTTGACGTAAATCGAAACTAGATGAAATACCTTCAAAAAATTTGATTTGGTTTTTTTGTTCAATGCGCTCTGCTAGGTTTAAATTATCTTTTTTGTTGGTATAATCTTCCATTGCAAATTGGTAATCGCTTTTTGCAGATGCTATTTGTAGTTTTAATTGTTGTTGTGTTTCTGTTAAGTCATCTTGCGCTTTTTCAAGATTTACTTTAGCTCTTTGTGTAGAAGCGCTTCGCATTCCAGAACTAAATAGTGGGATATTTAAGCTTACACCAAATAAAGATGAACCAAACCATTTTTGGTTTGTGTTGGCAAAATGAAATTTTTCATTATATGCTGTGTATCCACCATTTATAAATGCATCCAGTGTTGGTAAAGACTTGCTTTTCTCTAGCTTAAGTAATAACTCTTTAGAAACTTTGTCGTTTGCTGCAATTTTAAAATCTATGGTGTTTTCTACATTTTCTTCCACATCTAATAAGCTTAAAACTGAATTGTAGTTTGCTAATCCTTCTAGGTTTTGGGTTAATATAGAATCTGTATTCACATCTAGTCCAAGTGTGATGTTAAACATTTGGTATGCTAGTTTTTTAAGTCTTTCGGTATTTTTTAACTGACTTTCAACTCCCGAAAGGGTAATTTGTAATTGCTCTACACTTTCTTCTTCCTCTAAACCGTTTTCAAATATTTTAGTTATTTCAAAAATGTTTTTCTCTAAAACAGTAATGTTTCTTGTTAAAACGGCAATGCTTTCTTCTGCTAATAATACATTTCCGTAGGCGTTAATCACCGCTTTACGGACTTCTAAATCTGTTTTTTCTTTAGCGTTTTTAGAAATTTCTAAATATACTTTAGCAGATTGTAGACCTACTAAATAAGAACCATCAAATAGTTTTTGTGTTAAAGTAGCTGTTGCTGCTGTGTTTTGTTTTGTGCTAAAGGTAACAGGAACAAATGTTCCAGGTGCTCCTCCAGTGAGTTCGGCAGGAAGGAGTGTAACTTGTTGTTTTAACCAGTTTTGGTAATCTACAGATGCGCTTAACTGTGGTAAGCCTGTTGCTGTGGTTTCCCATTTTTGTAATTCTGCTGCTCTAATATCTCGAACTGCGTTTTTTGCTGTTCTATTATTTTCTAAAGCATAATCTATTGCTTCTTGTAAGCTGAATTTTGTCGTGGTTTCTTGCGAAAAAATAGCAGTAGTTATTAAGAATAATAGAAGTGTGATACTTTTTTTCATTCGATTGTTAAGATTGATTGGTTTTAATAAATTTGTTTAATGTTAATAGCCCATTCTCATTACAAATAGCTCTTAAGTGATATTCTAGGTAGCTCTCCATGAGGTAATCCATGGTGAATCTATCCGAAGGGAAAATATTTTCATCCTTAATTCCAGTCATACCATTAAAGTACATTCTAGAAATAAAATCTACATCTATGTTTTCTCTAAATAAGCCGGTATCTACACCTTTTTGTATACTGTCTTTTACAGAGACATACATTTTCTCAAATTGTTTCATTTGTAAACTTCGAAAAATTTGAGGATAATACTTTTTTAATTGAAACTGAGGCGATGTTTTTTCGTTTTTTAAATAATTCATCACGTACATTTTTATGTCGTATAATTCCTCAATAGGATTATGCGATGCATTACAAATGCAATCTATTCCACCACAAATGTTTTCAAACATATTTAATGTAGTAGCTTCAATTAGTTTGGTTTTATTATCAAAATTTTGATAAATAGTTTTTTTAGATATACCTAACGCGTTAGCTATATCATCCATGGTAACACTCTTAAAACCTAAGGTTAAGAATAATTCGCCGGATTTATGTATAATTTTTTCTCTCATAATTGGATGCAAATGTACATCAGGAAACTTTAAAAACAAAAATAGTTTCCATAGTTTTAATCATTTTTTAACTTTTACTTAAAAGAATGGCTTTATTTTTTTTTAATTCACTTATTTTTGCGGGATGCAAAACATTCTATTTTATCAAGAAGCATTCGTTACCTATTTAGAGAAATTTGTTTCTAAGCGAGAACCAGAATCACTATATGATCCTATTCATTATATATTACAATTAGGAGGTAAAAGATTACGTCCAGTATTAACATTAATGACTGCAGAGATTTTTAATGGCGATCATAAAAAGGCTTTAGATGCTGCCTTAAGTATTGAGGTGTTTCATAATTTTTCATTGGTTCATGATGATATTATGGATGATGCTCCTTTACGTAGAGGAAAAGAAACGGTGCATGAAAAATGGAATATAAACACAGGGATTCTATCTGGAGATGCCATGCTTATTTTAGCATATCAACTTTTTGAAAACTATGATCCAAAGACCTTTCAGTCACTTGCAAAATTATTTAGTAAAACAGCGTTAGAGGTTTGCGAAGGACAACAATATGATATTGATTTTGAAACTCGAGATGATGTTGCCATTGTAGAGTATTTAAAAATGATAGAGTACAAAACCGCAGTTTTGGTTGGTGCAGCAATGCAAATGGGAGCCATTGTAGCCGAAGCAACAGAAGAAGATCAAGCTATAATTTACCAATTTGGTAAAAACTTAGGAATAGCATTTCAATTACAAGACGATTATTTAGATGCTTTTGGTGATCCTAAGACTTTTGGAAAACAAGTTGGAGGTGATATTATTGAGAACAAAAAAACATACTTGTATTTAAAGGCTTTAGAGTTCTCTTCGGAAGAAGATCAAGTGCAACTTCAGCATTTGTTTAGTATAAATCCATCGGATTCTTCTGATAAAATTGAAGCAACAAAAGAAATTTTTATAACTAGTGGTTCTGCTGAAGCTACAAAACAAGCCATTGAAGAGTATACTAACAAAGCGTTTTCCGTTTTAGAAACTTTACATATTTCCGAAGAAAGCAAAAACGAATTAATACAGTTTGGTAAACAATTAATGAATAGAAGTGTATAATTAAATTTTTATGTTTCCACGAAGATGGAAATCTGTTTTATGAATCTACCTACCACTTTTAATGATTTAATTGAAGAAGCTAACGGCCTTCAGCTCTATAAAAAACTTATAAAACAGCTTAATAAAGATTTTCTGTTTGCTAATATTGACTTAGATTTTGAAGAAGACATTCTTCCAACAAGTTTAAAACTAATGCTTCATGAAACCGTTTACAGACTCATACAAGAGAAATTTGCAGAGTATTTAAATCTATTGTACATCATAGATGTGCCAGAAAAACAAGTGAAAGCATTAAACGGAAACGATACCGTGCAACTAGCAGAAGAGGTTTCGTTTTTAATTTTAAAACGCGAATGGCAAAAAGTGTGGTTTAAAAATAAGTATAGTTAAACCTCCTTGATTTTTAGGTTGTGTTTAAAAATACACTCTCACAAAAGGAGCCCAAGAACTTGCATAAACACTTTTATCTTCCTTATAAAGTAAATCATATTTTATACCAATAGTGACGTTTTGTGTTCTATAACCAGCACCTACAAAAAGGGCAGGCGACCAGTAATTATCATCTTTTAATAGGGTGCTATCAAAATTCCGACTCACATTATTTTGTTCCAATTCTGCAGAAAGTTGTATTTCGTTTAAAGGATTGTACAAGCCAATTAAGCTTCCGCCTATAATAGTAGATTTAAAAGCGTCTTTCCTGCTAAAATAAGAGCCACTTAAGCCAATACCTAAAGCAAAAGCATTATCAAATTGATAAATAGCACTTGGCGCTAATGTTGCGCTAAAAGTTTTATTTCCAGTACTTAATCCAATTCCGCCTCCAAATCGGACTTTTTGCCAAAATACACTTTTTTGCTTCATATTATCCTCCTGCGCTTTTGCAGAAGTAACAACAAAACAGGAAAACACTAAAAAAACAATAATTTTTTTGGAGAAAGGATGGAATAAAGTCATAATTGTATAAAAAGTTAAATTAGAATGTTATAAATATAATAAAACTGCATCTAATTTTAGTAAAAGTTGTATTTTTGAAGAAATTTTGTTGAAGCTAGATTCTCTCAAAAAATATAATGGATAAATATTCCTTTTTAAACGCAGCACATACAGCATACTTTGCTGATCTTTACGACCAATATTTAAAAAACCCAGACTCTGTTGAGCCTAGTTGGAGAGCCTTTTTTCAAGGTTACGATTTTGGTTCTGAATCTTTTGGAGCAGAAGGGGGAACTGTGGAAGCAGTTTCAACACAAATTCCCGAGAACCTTCAAAAAGAGTTTCAGGTAGTAAAGTTAATCGATGGTTACAGAACCAGAGGTCACCTTTTTACAGCAACCAATCCCGTTCGTGCAAGACGAAAGTACGCACCAACCTTAGAAATTGAAAATTTCGGATTATCAGAATCTGATTTAGATACCGTTTTTAATGCAGGAGAAATTCTAGGTATTGGCGTGCAATCACTTCGTGAAATACGTAAACATTTAGAAGCAATTTATTGTAACTCTATAGGTATAGAGTATATGTATATTAGAAATCCGGAGCGTATGCAATGGATTCAAAATAAGTTAAATGTTAATGACAATCAGCCAAATTTTTCTGCCGATGAAAAAAAACATATACTTAAAAAACTAAACGAAGCCGTTTCTTTTGAAAGCTTTTTGCATACCAAATACGTTGGTCAAAAACGTTTTTCTTTAGAAGGAGGAGAATCTTTAATTCCAGCGCTTGATGCTTTAATTGAAAAAGCATCTGAATATGATGTAAAAGAATTTGTAATGGGAATGGCACATCGTGGTCGTTTAAGTACACTTACAAATATTTTTGGAAAATCTGCAAAAGACATCTTTAGTGAGTTTGATGGTAAAGATTATGAACAAGAAGTTTTTGATGGCGATGTAAAATATCATTTAGGTTGGACTAGCGATAGAGTTACAGATGCAGGAAAAAAGATAAACCTAAATATAGCGCCAAACCCTTCGCATTTAGAAACGGTTGGAGCAGTAGTAGAAGGAATAACAAGAGCAAAACAAGACGATAAGTATCCAGATAACCCATCACAAGTATTACCAATTGTAGTACATGGTGATGCTGCAATTGCAGGACAAGGTTTGGTGTACGAAATTGTTCAAATGGCACAGTTAGATGGTTACAAAACTAACGGAACTATTCATATTGTAGTAAATAATCAAATTGGTTTTACAACTAATTACTTAGACGCAAGATCTAGTACGTACTGTACCGATGTTGCTAAAGTAACCTTATCTCCTGTACTTCATGTGAATGCAGACGATGCAGAAGCTGTAGTGCATGCTGTATTATTTGCACTTCATTTTAGAATGAAATTTAAGCGTGATGTTTTTATCGACCTATTAGGTTATAGAAAATATGGACATAACGAAGGAGATGAACCGAAGTTTACACAACCTTTATTATACAAAGCAATTTCAAAACATAGAAATCCTAGAGATCTTTATGCTGAAAAATTAATTGCAGAAGGTATTATAGATAATACGTACGTTTCTAAATTAGAAGCAGACTATAAAAATTCTTTAGAGGAAAAATTAGAAGATTCTCGTAAAATAAAGAATACAGAGATTACACCATTTATGAGTAATGAATGGGTGAATTATTCTCCTGCACAAGAAGATGAAATGATGCAGCCAGTAGATACTTCTTATGCTAAAGAAGGATTAGCTAAAATCACGAAAGTACTATCCAATCTTCCAAAGGATAAAAAGTTTATTCGTAAAATTTCTAGACTAATCGAATCAAGACAAACGATGTTTGACGAAAACAGATTAGATTGGGCAATGGCAGAACATTTAGCGTATGGAACTCTTTTAGAAGAAGGTTACGACGTTAGAATTTCTGGTCAAGATGTAGAAAGAGGAACTTTCTCTCATAGACATGCCGTTGTAAAAGTAGAAGACAGTGAAGAAGAAATTATATTACACAATAATTTAAGCGATACACAAGGACGCTTTTTTATATACAACTCACTACTATCTGAATATGGTGTTGTAGGTTTCGATTATGGTTATGCCATGGCAAGTCCACAAACCTTAACCATATGGGAAGCACAATTTGGAGACTTTAGTAATGGAGCACAAATTATGTTAGACCAATACATAACCGCAGCAGAAGATAAGTGGAAGTTGCAAAACGGTTTAGTAATGTTGTTGCCACATGGTTACGAAGGTCAAGGAGCAGAACACTCTTCGGCACGTATGGAACGTTACCTTCAAATGTGTGCAAAAGACAATATGTTTGTAGTAGATTGTACTACACCTGCAAATATGTACCATTTGTTACGTAAGCAAATGAAAGCAAATTTCAGAAAACCATTAATTGTATTTACACCAAAAAGTTTATTACGTCATCCACTTGTAGTATCTAGTGTAGATGAAATGGCAAACGGAAGTTTCCAAATGCTAATAGATGATGCAAAAGCAAAAGCAGACCTAGTAAAAACGTTGGTTTTTGTTACCGGAAAGTTCTATTATGATTTATTAGAAGAACAAGGAAATTTAGGAAGAGAAGATATCGCTTTAGTACGTATAGAGCAATTATTCCCATTACCAGTAGAAGATATTCGTAAAGTATTAGGCAAATATAAAAATGCAGACGATATCGTTTGGGCACAAGAAGAACCAAGAAATATGGGAGCTTATAGTCACATGTTAATGCATTTAGACGAGGCTATGACTTTTAGAGCAGCAAGCAGAAGACCTTATGGAGCACCAGCAGCTGGTAGTTCTGTACGATCTAAAAAACGTCATCAAGAAGTAATTGATTTCGTGTTTGATAAAACAAAAAATAATCAACGATAATATAAAATAAAATTATAGCGCATGATTTTAGAAATGAAAGTTCCTTCACCAGGAGAATCTATTACAGAAGTAGAAATAGCAACATGGTTAGTTGAAGAAGGTGATTATGTAGAAAAAGACCAAGCTATTGCAGAAGTAGATAGTGACAAAGCAACCTTAGAATTGCCTGCTGAAGCTAGCGGAACAATTACTTTTAAAGCGGAAGAAGGAGATGCTGTCGCTGTTGGAGCAGTAGTATGTTTAATAGATACAAGTGCTGCAAAACCAGAAGGTGGAGCTGCACCAAAAGCAGAAACAAAAGCAGAAGCTCCTAAAGCAGAAGCGCCAAAAGTGGAAACGCCTAAAGCGGATACTTATGCAACAGGAACAGCAAGTCCTGCTGCAAAAAAGATTTTAGCAGAAAAAGGTATACAAGCATCTGCGGTTACTGGAACAGGTAAAGATGGTAGAGTAACTAAAGAAGATGCTGTGCAAGCAGTTCCTGCTATGGGAACACCAACTGGTGCAAATAGAGGTTCTTCTAGAAGTAAAATGTCTATGCTACGTCGTAAAGTAGCAGAACGTTTAGTAGAAGTAAAAAACACTACTGCAATGTTAACTACGTTTAACGAAGTTAATATGACTCCAATTTTTGGGTTACGTAATCAATATAAAGAAGACTTTAAAGCAAAACACGGCGTTGGTTTAGGTTTTATGAGTTTCTTTTCACTTGCAGTTGTAAGAGCATTAAAAATGTATCCTGCAGTAAATTCAATGATTGACGGAAAAGAAATGCTAACCTATGATTTTGTAGATATCTCTATAGCAGTTTCTGGACCAAAAGGACTTATGGTTCCAGTTATTAGAAATGCAGAAAATTTATCGTTCAGAGGTATTGAGTCTGAAGTAAAACGTTTAGCCCTTCGTGCAAGAGACGGTCAAATTACTGTAGATGAAATGACAGGTGGTACATTTACAATTACCAATGGAGGTGTTTTTGGAAGTATGTTATCTACACCTATTATAAATCCACCACAAAGTGGAATTTTAGGAATGCATAATATCATTGAAAGACCAATTGCTGTAGATGGAAAAGTAGAAATACATCCAATGATGTATTTAGCATTATCTTATGATCATAGAATTATTGATGGTAAAGAATCTGTAGGTTTCTTAGTAGCTATTAAAGAAGCACTAGAAAACCCTATAGAGTTATTAATGAATAACGATATTAAGAAGGCTTTAGAAATGTAGAAATTTTTAAGTATAAAAAGTAAAAAAAGCGCGATATCCCTAAAATCGCGCTTTTTTTGGTTTAAATAACTATACTAAAACTAAAAGAAATTTACATA
Source organism: Lacinutrix sp. WUR7 (assembly GCF_016864015.1). Taxonomy (NCBI): domain Bacteria; kingdom Pseudomonadati; phylum Bacteroidota; class Flavobacteriia; order Flavobacteriales; family Flavobacteriaceae; genus Lacinutrix; species Lacinutrix sp. WUR7. The sequence goes on from NZ_CP045067.1 coordinate 1,617,987, forward strand.
AATGTTAACTAGTATTATTGTAATAACTAATACAACTAAACCAGCAATAAGAAGTTTGTGTGTAAAATTTAGATTATTTTCCATTTCTAGTGTGTTTTCCATACCTTTCTAATTTAAACCCTATAGTGTGTAAGTCTACAGAGTGTTGAGTTTCCTCTTTATAAGTAATTGATTAATAGCTCTGTAAATATAGAACACATAAACCATAAAAAAAATACGTATAACTACGTATTTTTAAAAACGCCTTTTTGTGTTTTTTTCTTACAAAAACACGGTAACGTGTTGTTTCTGTTTCGGTTAAGTGTGTTTTTGGTGAAAAATGCAAAAATTTTTATTTTTATGCATATAATAAGAAGACCTGAAAAGAAGCTATATTAATTTGAGAAACTATAATAATTAAGTAAATGCTATATCTATAAAAAGCGAAAACTCCACATTGTAATAATGTAGAGTTTTCATGCAAAAATAATTTTCCCTAAAAACTAATTAATAGCATACTGTAAAGATATGTTATGTTGTTGATATAAAAAATACGTAGTTCTACGTATTTTTCAGGAAATAATACCTTGTAAAAAATAAAAGGCTCTAGCTTTTTAAAACTAGAGCCTTTAACAATTCTTTTTAAAGAACCGATTAATAGCATTGTAAAGATATATTATGTTTATGATATATGAAATACGTAGTTCTACGTATTTTTTATCAAATAATAGGATGTAAAATAAAAAAGGCTCTGGTTTAAATTAAACTAGAGCCTTTTACAATTCTCCCTATAAGAACCGATTAATAGCATTGTAAAGATATATTATGTTTATGACATATGAAATACGTAGTTCTACGTATTTTTTAAGAAACAAAACATTATAAAAAAATAAAAGGCTCTAGCTTATATAAAACTAGAGCCTTTAACAATTCTCCCTAAGAACTGATTAATAGCATTGTAAAGATATATTATGTTTATGACATATGAAATACGTAGTTCTACGTATTTTTTAAGAAACAAAATATTGTGAAAAAATAAAAGGCTCTAGTTTATATAAAACTAGAGCCTTTAACAATTCTCCCTAAGAACTGAATTAATAGCTCTGTAAAGATATGTTATGTTTAGGATATAAAAAATACGTAGTTCTACGTATTTTTTAAAAGTTGTCTTTATTTAGGTTTGCCCAAATAGATAGCGCTGTTGGTTTATTATCAAGGTTTAACTTCGCTACTATATTAGAGCGATGTTTCTCAATAGTTCTAACCGAAATAAAAAGTTTATCTGCTATTTGCTGGCTAGTCATGTTTTCTGCTATAAATAGCACAACTCTTCTTTCCGATTTAGTAAGTTTTTCAAGTGCAGTTGTGTCTATAGTAGATTCCGATTTGTTAAGGTAGTCTGCAATCTCTTCGCTAAAGTAAGGCTCGTCCATTTCTACATGTGCTATACATGTTTCAATTTCTTCAATAGCGAACTCTTTTAATATATAACCATAAATACCAAGTGATTTGGCTTTATCAAAAATCTCCTCTTCTTTATCAAAAGTGATTAAGATTATTTTGGTTTCAATATTGTTTTTTTTGCATTTTTCAGCTACTTCTAAACCTGTCATGTAAGGCATTCGAATGTCTAAAAGAGCAATGTCTGGTTTTTCTTTGACAATAAGATTGTAGGCTGCCTGTCCATCTGGAGCACTTCCTAAGATATTAAAACCCTTAGAGGTTAAAAAATCTTGAATGCCACGAAGCATTAAAGGATGATCGTCTGCTATTATTATAGAAGTGTTCATTAATTCAATAGGGAGTAATAGTTGCTATTACACGTAAATGTAAGAAAATTGTTTTGTTATTTAAGGTTTTTTCAAGTACAAATATTTCTTTTCGTAATCTATTATCGCTTTTCCCTTTTTTAATATATCTGCACCAATAATACCATCTACTGGTTTTGCATTATGATTAGTAAGCGCAGTATTAACATGTGTAAGGTTAAATAGTATAAGTGCTGTTTTTTCGTTTTTCCAACGACCTATTTTTAATTTGTTTTTTTTAGAAATTTGCGTTAACATATTTGTAGCACCAGCACCAGCAGCTTTAATTTTAGAATCTTTCACCTTAAGGCCAAAAGTTTCTATAGCTTCAAAACCAACACAGGAGCTAGACGCACCAGTGTCTAAAATAAAAAGCCCTTTTATTCCATTTATGGAGGCTTTTATTTCAAAATGATTTGTTTTAGTAAGCTTGAGCTTTATTTTTAAATACTCTTGTTTCCCTAAAAACTCTTGTAAAGTTTTCATTAATTTTTCTTTTACACAAAGATAATTTAAATGGCAAGTGGTATAAATATAAAAACAATTATTTTTGCAAAATGATAATTACAGATACACATACACATTTATATAGTGAAGCCTTTGATGAAGATAGACACGAAACAATAGAACGTGCTATAGCAGCTAATGTTACTCGTTTTTTTATTCCAGCAATAGATTCTACATATACGGAGTCTATGTTGCAACTAGAGGAAGATTTCCCAGAAAATGTACATTTAATGATGGGGTTGCATCCAACACACGTAAAAGAAAACTATAAAGAAGAACTTGCACATGTAGAAGAAATGCTAGCCAAAAGAAAATTTGTAGCTATTGGAGAAATCGGTATAGATTTGTATTGGGACAAAACTACTTTAGGTATTCAACAAGACGCTTTTAGACATCAAATTAAATTGGCTAAAAAGTATAAGCTTCCTATAGTTATTCATTGTAGAGATGCCTTTAATGAAATTTTTGAAATTTTAGAAGAGGAAAAGGACGATACCCTTTTCGGAATTTTTCATTGCTTCACAGGAACTTTAGAGCAAGCGCATCAAGCAATTTCCTATAATATGAAACTTGGTATTGGAGGTGTAGTTACTTTTAAAAACGGAAAAATAGATCAGTTCCTCAATCAAATAGATTTAAAACATATTGTTTTAGAAACCGATTCGCCATATTTAGCACCAAAACCATATCGAGGAAAACGTAACGAAAGTAGTTATATAGTAAAGGTGTTAGAAAAAATTGCCGCCATCTACGAGGTTACTGAAGAAGAAGTTGCAGCTATTACCACAGAAAATTCAAAAGAAATATTTAGTCTATAAAAATATGTCTAATAATCAGCCAAACATACTGTTAGTGTATACAGGAGGAACTATAGGAATGATTAAAGATTCTAAAACAGGAGCTTTAAGGGCTTTTGATTTTAAAAATCTATCCGATAAAATTCCAGAACTTAATTTATTAGATTGTACTATTGAAGCTATTTCCTTTAGCGAACCCATAGATTCTAGTAATATGAATCCGAAATATTGGTCGCAAATCGCTACAATTATTGAAGATAACTATAATCAGTTTGATGGATTTGTAGTTTTACATGGTAGTGACACGATGAGTTATACCGCATCTGCTTTAAGTTTTATGTTAGAAAATTTAAGCAAACCAGTAATATTTACCGGGTCGCAATTACCAATAGGGGATTTACGTACAGATGCAAAAGAAAATTTAATAACCTCTATACAAATAGCATCTTTGCAAAAAAACAAGAAACCCGTTATTCAAGAAGTCGGTTTATATTTTGAATACAAATTATATAGAGCCAATAGAACCACTAAAATAAATGCAGAACATTTTGAAGCTTTTGCATCCTTAAATTATCCAGATTTAGTAGAATCTGGAGTACATTTAAAAGTATATCAGGAGTATTTATTAAAACCTAAAAAAGCGAGTAAGCTAAAAGTTTTTAAAAATTTTAATGAAAATATTGCGTTGGTAAAACTGTTTCCAGGAATCTCAAAAGCACTTTTAGAATCTATTTTTGCTACTCCAAATCTAAAAGGAATTATTTTAGAAACATACGGCGCAGGAAACTGTACAACAGAAAAATGGTTTACAGATTTACTAGAAAATGTGATACAAAAAGGGATACATATTATTAATGTAACACAGTGTTCTGGTGGAAGTGTTGCCATGGGACAGTATGAAACTAGCGAAAAACTTAAGAAAATAGGGGTAATTTCAGGAAAAGACATAACAACAGAAGCCGCTATTTGTAAATTAATGTATTTATTAGGGCAAAAAATAATGGCTAAAACGTTCAAAATCACCTTTGAAACTCCTTTACGTGGAGAAATGAGTTAAAATTAACCTTCAAAATTTTATCAACTAAACTTTTTTTTGTTATTTGCTCTACTGTAATTAATGATTAAAAACTATAGAGAGGTGGCCGAGTGGCTTAAGGCGCACGCTTGGAAAGCGTGTATATGTTAATAGCGTATCGAGGGTTCGAATCCCTTCCTCTCTGCAAAAGATTTTTATTAACAAACTAAAAATTCTTTTGTTGTTTATATAATAGGAACAATTAATAATAATTTTTTCCATATGTATAAGCCGTATTTTTATTTTTTAATTGCATTTTTTTTATATCTTTAACACTTTAACTAATAAAATTAAGATCAAGAACCAATGAAAAGATTATTTTCAATTCTAGCCATAGTATGTTTTATGGCTTTCGGAACAGCAAATGCAACAACTAATGCAAGCACTATTGCAACTACAGTTGTTACAACTCAAGATGATGCAGCAGATGCAACAACAGTTGAATCAGAAGGATTTCACCAAGAACTTAAAAGACGATTTATCGAAGGTGGACCAGGATTCATGGGAATCGTATTATTATGTTTAATTCTTGGATTAGCAATTGCTATCGAAAGAATTATCTTTTTAAACTTATCTACTACAAACACAAAGAAATTAACACAAAATGTGGAAGACGCATTACAATCTGGTGGTTTAGAGGCTGCTAAAGAAGTATGTAGAAACACAAAAGGACCAGTTGCTTCTATTTTCTATCAAGGATTAGATAGAGCAGACGGAGACTTAGAAGCTGCTGAAAAAGCTGTTGTTGCTTATGGTGGGGTTCAAATGGGTCAATTAGAGAAAAACGTATCTTGGATTTCTTTATTTATTGCATTAGCACCAATGTTAGGGTTCATGGGAACGGTAATTGGTATGATTCAAGCCTTCGATAGAATTGAAGCTGCAGGAGATATGCAACCTTCACTTGTTGCAGGTGGTATTAAAGTAGCACTTTTAACAACAGTATTTGGACTTGTAGTAGCAATTATTTTACAGATCTTTTATAATTATATCATTTCAAAAATTGACAGTATCGTTAATGACATGGAAGATTCTTCTATCAACTTAATGGATATGTTATCAAGATATAAGAAGTAATAGTAACAATTCTAATTTTAAAAAATATTATGAATTCACAAAAAATAATTACCATAATAGCAGGAGTAATTGGCGTTATTGCCATGTTCTTCCTAATTAGAATTATTGGAGTAGGTGATGAAGCTATTAAAGCTGGCGAGTCTAGCGGGATAGTAAATACCTTTATGTATATTGCTTATGCTATATTAGCTCTAATACTAGTTCTAGTGGTGCTATTTACATTGAAAAATATATTTTCTAACGCTGCAACATTAAAGAGAACTTTAATGGCTGTAGGAGCGTTTTTAGTAGTAGCTTTAATTTGTTATTTTCTAGCAACAGGAGTAGAAACACCATTGAAAGAAGGTGAAGTACTTTCTGCTGGTGATTCTAAATTAATAGGAGCTGGATTATACATGTTCTATGCACTTGCTATTATAGCAATAGGATCTATGTTGTTCTCTGGAATTAAAAAAATGATTAAATAAAATAAGATGGCAAAAAGAGCAGCACCAGAAGTAAATGCAGGATCGATGGCTGATATCGCTTTCTTGCTTCTCATTTTCTTCTTAGTAACAACAACTATTGAAACAGATTCTGGTTTAAACAGAAAACTGCCTCCAATGGAAGAGTCGGAAGACGATGTTATTATTAAAGAAAAAAACATTTTCCAATTAGAAGTTAATAGACAAAATCAATTGTTCTTAAAAACTGGAGGAGAAGAGAAAACTATTGAAATTAAAGATTTGCGTAAAGCTGCAGTTTCTTTTTTAGATAATGGAGGAGGAACAGGAGATAATGCTTGCCAATACTGTCAAGGAGAAAAGAACCCTAGATCATCTGATAATTTTCAAAAGGCTATTATTTCTTTACAGAATGACAGAGCAACGCATTATGATACTTATATAGCAGTACAGAATGAAATTATTGCTGCTTATAATGAGTTAAGAAATAGAGAATTTAGAAAAGCAAATCCAAGTTTAGATATGAGTTTTGTGGAAGCTAGTAATGCATATTCAGATGCTAGAACACCTCCAGCAACAAAAGCAAAACTAAAGGAGAAATTGCAAGAAATTAAAGAAAGAGTACCTCAAATATTCTCTGAAGCGGAACCAAAAAAGTCTAATTAGAAAAAAACTTAAATATGTCTAAATTTAAAAAGAAAAAAGGAGGCGAAATGCCAGCAGTGAATACTGCATCCTTACCAGATATTGTATTTATGTTATTATTCTTTTTCATGGTAGCTACTGTTATGAGACAAAACACTTTAATGATTGAGAATAAATTACCTCAAGCAGATCAAGTTGAAAAACTAGATAAAAAGAGTTTAGTAATGTATATTTATGCTGGTAAACCAAGCACAAATTATAAAAGTCAATACGGTAGTGAGGCTAGAATACAGTTAAATGATAAGTTTGCTGATGTTAAGGATATTGCCGCTTTTATAGCTGCTGAAAGAGCATCTAAAAGAGAAGAAGAAGTACCTTTTCTTACTACTGCTTTAAAAGTAGATAGTAAAGCAAACATGGGATTGGTAACAGATATCAAACAAGAATTGCGTAAGGTAAACGCATTAAAAATTAATTATACAACTAGAAAAGGGGATGCCTTAGAAGGTTTAAAGAAATAATTATAAATCTTAATTTTATTAAAAGGCGTTTTGAGAAATCATAACGCCTTTTTTTATATAACAAATGAAAAATATTCTTTTAATTTTATTGTGCATATTTAGTTTTTCAGATGCTTTTTCGCAAGAAGAAAAGAATGTGGAGCAAGTAGTAGATTCTTTATATAAAGAAGATCAATTTTATATTGGGGTTACCTATAATTTATTGGTTAAAAGACCTAAAGGAGTTTCACAAAGTGGTTTTTCTAGCGGATTTCACTTAGGTTATATAAAAGACATGCCAATTAACGTAAAACGTAATATGGCTATTGGTGTAGGCTTGGGGATTTCTAGTAATTCTTTTAACCAAAATATGTTAATTGATAAAGATAACAATAGCGATTATACTTATTCGGTTTTAGACGATAACGAAACCTCCTATAGTAAAAACAAGTTTACTACGTATATGATAGAAGCTCCTATTGAGTTTAGATGGAGAACTTCTACAGCAACAGAGTATAAATTTTGGAGGATATATACGGGCTTTAAATTAAGCTATGTAATCGCAAATTCCTCAAAGTTTGTTGGAGATTCTACTATTAAACATAGTAGTATTTCAGACTTCGATAAAATGCAATATGGTTTTACTATAAGTGCAGGTTATAATACCTGGAATATTCATCTTTATTATGGGTTAAATACGGTTTTTGAAAAAGACGCACAATTGGATAATACAAGTCTAGATATGCATGCTGTTAAAATTGGTTTAATGCTTTATCTTCTTTAAGTTAACCAGTAATTTAATAATGTAAATTGTGGTAGAAAACCAATACAAAAACCAGCAATTAACTCCACGTTATTATGTGCTTTTAAGTGCAATCTAGAGGTCGCTATTGCTCCTGTAATTATTGCCATTAGAGCTAATGTTCCATTAATATTTATTCCAAAGTGTAGGCTTAATGCTATATAAAACATAAATACACCAGAAATAGCTATCATGTGTATGCTTGCTTTGAATTTTAGTATAGCAAGAATAAAGCAAGTAATATTAGATAGTAATATGCCTATAAAAAAATAATAAAGCTCTATAATCTCACTAGGAGGAAAAACACGCTTCACAATTAAGTAAATAATAATACAATTAAGTCCTAAAGGTAAAATACGCTCTTTTGCCGTTTTTAAATAAATACTATGTGTTTTGCCTATTGTTTTTAATAGGTAATAAATAAGTATTGGTAATATTACGGTCAATATGGAAATAGAAATAAGCTTTGCTAGTATTATTTCTTTAGGAATAAATCTTGGCGATTTTGAAAAGTAAAAAATCACACCAAGTAATGGCATGATTAAAGGATGGAAAATAAACGATATGCTTTTTAAGATGTAATGCATTAAATCTTTTTACGTAAACGAGCCACAGGAATATCTAATTGTTCTCTATATTTAGCAACGGTACGTCTAGCAATTGGATACCCTTTTTCCTTTAATATTTTTGCTAAGGCTTCATCGGTTAATGGTTTTTTCTTGCTTTCTTCTTCAATAACGGTTTCTAGTATTTTTTTAATTTCTCTAGTAGAAACTTCTTCCCCTTTATCATTAGTCATCGACTCACTAAAGAACTCTTTAATTAATTTAGTACCATAAGGAGTATCTACATATTTACTATTTGCAACACGCGAAACCGTGGAAACATCCATTTCAATTTCGTCTGCAATATCTTTTAAAATCATAGGTTTCAGATTACGCTCATCACCTGTTAAAAAGTATTTTTCTTGATAATGCATAATAGAGCTCATAGTTACAAAAAGGGTTTGCTGCCTTTGTTTTATAGCTTCAATAAACCATTTTGCTGCATCTAGCTTTTGTTTAATAAACATGACAGCATCTTTTTGCGACTTGCTTTTTTTCTTGGTGTCTTTATACCCTTTAAGCATGTTGTTATACTCTCTGGATACGTGAAGTTCTGGTGCGTTTCTTCCGTTTAATGTAAGTTCTAATTCTCCATTTACAATTTTTATTGCAAAATCTGGAACTACATGTTCTACTCTTCGGTTATTTCCCGCATAGCTTCCACCTGGTTTAGGATTTAATCGTTCTATTTCGTGGATGGCGTCTTTAAGTTGCAACTCACTTATGTCAAATTTTTGTAAGAGTTTTTTATAGTGTTTTTTAGTAAACTGCTCGAAAGCCTTATCAATTATATTAGTTGCTAATGCTACGTCAGGATGCTGTTCTTTTCGGTGTAATTGTATAGATAAACACTCTTGTAAATTTCTAGCACCAACTCCTGCTGGATCTAATTGATGAACAATTTTTAATACCTTTTCAATTTTTTCTTCGGAAGTAAAAACATTTTGCGTAAATGCTAAATCATCCATAATATCAGACAATTCTCTACGTATATAACCGCTTTCGTCTACACTACCAACCAAAAATTCTGCTATATCGCGTTCTTCGTCGCTTAGTCTATAAGTGTTTAATTGGTTTATTAAATGTTGGGTAAATGAAGTTCCTGCAGCATAAGGCATCGTTTTTTCTTCATCATCAGCACTGTAATTATTTACTTGTGTTCTATATTCTGGTACTTCATCATCGCTTAAATACTCATCTATATTAATATCTCCAGCATCAATGGTTTCGTTATCATCATACTCGTCTTTGGTGTTGTCTAGGTCATCATCATAATCACTATCGTTATCCTCTTTACCACCCTCTAATGCAGGATTTTCTTCAAGTTCTTGCTTTAAACGTTGTTCAAAAGCTTGTGTAGGCAACTGTATCAATTTCATTAATTGAATTTGTTGTGGCGACAATTTTTGAGATAATTTGAACTGTAAATATTGTTTAAGCATTGTTGAATTTTGATTTAAGCTAAAAATAAAAAAAACAATCTAGATTATAACTAATCTAGATTGTTTTAATTAAAATATTTTTATGATCTGTGGTTATTCCGTGGCTTTGTTATCCTTGAAATATTTATAAAGAATACTAATAGCAAGAAAACTCCAAATTAATCTATACACCCAAATATTTAATTCCATTCCAAAAATAGAAGAGTGTTTTACATTACTGAAAAAACTATATACTACGTTTGCTATAGCTAATACTCCTATTATTAATGATAATTTTCCTTTCATAATTCTTTGGTTCCTTATTAATTTCTATGGTATCAAAGTAATCTATTTTGTCTTTTCGACCAATGTAGAGAAACCTTTTTTATATAAGAGGTTTCTTGGTAAGCCCGAAATGACAAAACTAACTTTTTAAAACTCTGCGTTTTGAGGTGTTCTTGGGTAAGGTATAACGTCGCGAATGTTTGTCATTCCTGTAGCAAACATTACCAAACGCTCAAAACCCAAACCAAAACCAGAGTGTACAGCAGTACCATATTTACGTAAATCTAAATACCACCAAAGGTCTTCTTCTGGCATATCTAGTGCAGCCATTTTTTCTTTTAAAACTTCTAAACGTTCTTCACGTTGACTTCCACCAACCATTTCTCCAATTCCAGGGAAAAGGATATCCATTGCGCGAACCGTTTTACCATCTTCATTTAAACGCATGTAAAATGCTTTAATGTTTGCTGGATAATCAAATAAGATTACCGGACATTTAAAGTGCTTTTCTACTAAAAAACGTTCGTGCTCACTTTGTAAATCTGCACCCCATTCTTCAATGATATAATTAAATTTCTTCTTTTTATTTGGTTTTGAGTTTCTTAAAATATCGATTGCTTCGGTATAACTAACACGTTTGAAGTTATTATCTGCAACAAATTTTAATTTTTCAATTAAACTCATTTCGCTTCGTTCTGCTTGTGGTTTTGTCTTTTCTTCGTCTAACAAACGACTTTCTAAAAATTCTAAATCTTCACGATTGTTTTCTAAAATATAGTTTATTACCGATTTCATAAAGTCTTCCGCCAAATCCATATTTCCAGCTAAATCCATAAAGGCAACTTCAGGTTCAATCATCCAAAATTCAGATAAATGACGTGAAGTATTGGAGTTTTCTGCTCTAAATGTTGGTCCGAAAGTATAAACTTTTCCAAGAGACATAGCGTAGCTTTCTGCTTCTAATTGTCCGGAAACCGTTAAATTAGTTTCCTTTCCAAAGAAATCTTCTTTAAAATCTACTTTGCCATCCTCTGTTAATGGCGGATTTTTAGCATCTAAATTAGTTACTCTAAACATTTCTCCAGCACCTTCGGCATCACTACCTGTTATAATAGGTGTGTGCATGTAGTAAAAGCCACTTTCATTAAAGTATTTATGTACCGCAAAAGATAAGCTAGAACGTAAACGCATTACCGCACTAAAAGTATTGGTACGTGTACGTAAATGTGCGTTTTCACGTAAGAATTCGAAAGAGTGCTTTTTAGGTTGAATTGGGTAGGTTTCTGGATCTGAATCTCCAAGAATTTCTATGCTTTTTACAACAATTTCTACTTTTTGACCTTTACCTTGACTTTCTACTAATTCTCCTTTTATATGTACTGCAGCTCCTGTTGTTATGCGCTTCAGTGTATCTTCATCTGTGTTTTCAAAATCTACAACACATTGTATATTGTTAATGGTAGATCCATCATTTAAGGCAATAAAACGTTTCGCACGAAATGTTCTTACCCAACCTTTTATTTCTATTTCTAGACCAAATTGGTCTTTAGCTAATAATTGTGAAACTGTATTAGTGTTCATTGTCTTTTAATTTTTGTCATCTATGCCAAGGCTTCGATGTATATGTATGCAAATATAATTTATTGTTGTATTTATTCTTCGGAAAGATTTAGATTTTCATCTTCGTCATTATCTTCAGGAATAATATTTATTGCTGGTTCTTTTAATACTTCTTTGTTAGCAATACTTCTTTCTAACGAAAGTAATAAAGATGGTAAAAGTAATAAGTTAGAAAGCATGGCAAATAATAGCGTTGCAGATACTAAAGCTCCTAATGCTACTGTACCTCCAAAACTAGAGAATGTAAACACTAAAAACCCGAAAAATAATACGATAGAGGTGTAAAACATACTTACTCCTGTTTCTCGTAATGCTGCGTAAACGGATTTTTTTATTTTCCAGTGATTAGCAATTAATTCTTGTCTGTATTTTGCTAAAAAGTGAATAGTGTCATCTACAGAAATACCAAATGCAATACTAAAAACTAATATGGTAGACGGTTTTATAGGTACGCCTAAATACCCCATTAATCCAGCAGTTATTAGTAGTGGCAATAGATTAGGAATTAAGGAAACAATAATCATCCTAAACGATCGAAACATATATGCCATAAATAATGCTATTAATAAAATAGCAAGCGATAATGAAATAGCTAAATTTTTAACTAAATATTTTGTCCCTTTTTGAAAAACTAAAGCTTTTCCAGTCATGGTAATATCAAAGTTTTCAGCAGGAAAAACCTTATCTATTTTAGTTTGTAGGTTTTCTTCAATACGTTCCATTTTGTCTGTACCAATATCTTTCATAAAAGTGGTGATACGTGCATATTGTCCGGTGCTGTCTACAAAGTTTTTCAGCAAGTCTACATCCGAAGAAGAGTTTTTTGCATAAGACATGATAAAACTATTTTCTTGACTTGTTGGCAATTGATAGTATTTCGGATTACCATTATAGTATGCTTGTTTAGAGTATTTTACTAAACTTACTACAGAAATTGGCTTCGAAAGTTCTGGCGTTTCTAGAATAACTTCTTCTAGCTGATCCATTCGCTTTAAGGTAGAAAGCTTCATCACTCCCTTTTTACGTTTGGTGTCGACTAGAATTTCTAAAGGCATAATACCATTGAATTCTTTTTCGAAAAAACGAATATCTTGAAAGAAGCCAGACTTTTTAGACATGTCTTCTATTAAACTACCAGAAATTTTAATCTGAAAAATACCAATGATACTTAACGTTAATAATACAACTGATGTAATGTAAATGGTAATTCGTTTTTGTTTTACCATACGCTCTACCCAATCTACAAAACCACCAATCCATTTTTTATTTAGGTGTTCTAAATGTCTATCTTTTGGATAGGGAAGAAAGGTATATATAATAGGAATGATTAATAAGCACAACATGAAAATGGCTAAAATGCTTAAGGATGCAACAATACCAAATTCTTTTAAAAGCTGACTTTCGGTTAAAATAAATGTAGCAAAACCAGAAGCAGTAGTAACATTGGTCATTAATGTAGCATTACCAACCTTGGTAATAACTCGTTGTAAAGATCTTACTTTGTTACCATGTAACTTTACTTCCAGTTGGTATTTATTAATTAAGAAAATACAGTTAGGTATTCCAATTACAATAATTAATGGCGGAATTAACGCAGTTAAAACTGTGATTTCATATTTAAGTAAACCAATAATACCAAAGGTCCACATTACACCAAAGCAGACAACAATAAGCGCAATAAAGGTGGCTCTAAAAGATCGGAAGAACAAAAAGAAAATTAGCGAAGTAACTAGAAGGGCAAGACCAATAAAAGTACCAATTTCATCTACAATATTTTGGGCATTCAGAGTTCTTATATAAGGCATTCCAGATACTCTAACATCTAGATTGGTTTCCTTTTCAAAAGCAGCAATTTTTGGTATTAGGTTATCAAAAACAAAGTCTTTTCGTGCAGCAGTATTTACAATTTCCTTGTTCATGTAAATTGCTGTACGTACTGTTTTTGTGTTTTTATTAAACAGAAAGTTATCGTAAAAAGGATATTTCTCAAACAGTTCTTCTTGCAGAAGATCTATTTGTTCTATAGAAGTGATAGAGTCTTTTATAAAAGGTTCTAGCGTAAATTTTTCGTTTTTGGTGTCTTTTATAAGCTTTTGAAGATCGCTAATTGAAACAACAGTTTCTATTTCGTCAATGTTTTTAAAGCTTTCGGAAAGTTTGTTCCATTCGTTTAGTTTTTCGACAGTAAAAAGGGTAGTATCTTTTACACCTAAAACAATAAGGTTTCCTTCTTCACCAAAAATATCAAGAAAGTTATTATACTTTATGTTTACTTCGTGATCATCGGGTAATAAATTAGCTTCGGTATACGTAAAACGCATGTATTTCCATTGTGTAGCAAGTAAGCCTGTAGCTAGTAATATACCAAGAATAATGGCAATCTTATTACGTAGTATTAGTCTTGCAACAACATCCCAAAAACTTTTTGTAAATAGTTTGAACATAGTATGATTAAAAAAAACCATTTAATTACATGAAATAGCTTTTAATTTTGGCGAGATTACGTAGTTAAATTGGAGTGCAAAGGTAGGAAAAAGCTAGGTATAACAAAGTCTTAAATTGTTATAAAGTAACGTTAAAAGTGAATTTTAATGCCATATTATCTTCTAGCTTAGGTAAATGATAAGCACCGTATCTATACGTGAAACTTAAACCGAAACCAAATAGGAGTTTATTGATTTCTAATCCAGATTCCGTAAACCCTTTTTCCAGGGTATTAAATGTTATTTGTTGATGCCTATCTGTATTGCTCATATTACCAATAGCAAACCTAGAAATTAAGACCAATTCCGGTTTAAAACGTTTACTAATTTTAAAAGGACTTAAGTGGTGTTTAAATTGTAATGTTGTAATCCTATCTGAGAAAAATTCGTTAAAAAACATGGTTTCAAAACTAGTTACTCCAGCAACAGAAAATCGTTGCATAACCGTTTCCTTATTTATATTATTAGGATAGGCATGATATAAATGGGATAACGGTGTTTTTCCGCTTGCCAATCCTGCAGTTACCGTTAGTAAGGAAAATGCTTTATTGCCATATTCTTTTTTAAAGATGGTTCTAAAATCTAGTTTCGAAAAATTAAGATCTCCTTTAAAAACATCACTAAAACTTTTTGTGTATTGTAATGTGAACTTGGGATACCCTTCTTTTAATATTTTAAATTTATTATCTACCGTTTCAAAAGAACTAAAAGGACTCCATTGTACTGCTGTTTTAGAAGTGCTTAAACGTATTTGATTGTAAATGGTATTGTTTGCTTCAAAAGTATAATCATAAGTGGTGTTTATTTTACTAATTGCAAACTCGGTTTCACCAATTAAACTTGGAGATAATTGATGCTCTAAAGAAATTGTTTTTGTAATGTGCTTATAAAATAAATTAATGTTTAAAAGCCTTGGTTCAAAAAGTTGAAAAAATCTGCTATCTGTTAAAAAAGTAGAACTTCCGGTTTCGCTTAAGTCATCTGTGTACGAAAAGTTTAACCATGTGTTCGTTTTTTGGTTTAATTTAATTCCAGAACCAAAACTATATTTAAAAGCATCATCTCTAAAACCATAAACAACGTAGGTGTTGAATCTTATTTTTTCTGAAAAAGCATTGTTGGTTTGTCCGCCAAGTCCGTTTCTAGAGCCTTCATATTGATTGTATTTCACTAAATATCTTAGGTCTATATCAAAATATTTTGTTGGGAAATAGCCGTTCCCTAATTGTTGTAAGAAGATTTTTCTTTTAATAGAGTCTTTTTTTACAATTTTAGTAGAATCTGTTGGGTTTGGGGTTTGTGCTTTACTTAAAAAGAAGGATAAACAAAAGATAAGGGTGAAACAGTATTTTTTCATTAATGTTTATAATGATGCATTAATTGAAGTAGCCAACACTTCTTTGATGTTTGTTCTATAACCTAGTTCTTTAAGAACAATTTCGCCTTTCTTATTAATTACAATACTTGTAGGGTAACTATTTACACCATACATTTTTATTACATGATTAGCATCTGCTAGAATGTTATATTGAAAAGTATTGTTTTCCAAGAATTGATTTACCACTGCTTTTTTGTTAAAAGTTAGCGCTAAAAACACAACATTTTTACCTTTAAAATTAGAAGCTAATGCATTTAGTTGTGGCATTTCTGTAATGCAAGGTCCACATTTTGTAAACCAAAAGTTAAGCACAACTACCTTTCCTTTTAATTCGGAAAGCTTGTAGGATTTACCATGCACATCTTTTGCAATAAAATCTAAAGCTTTTTCTCCAGGAGAAAATTCAGCTTCTGGATTTTTTCTTATTAAAATGGGTTGATTACTTTTTTTAATAAAGACGAGACTTTTAACTTTCCCTTTATCGTTCGCAAAAAAAACAGGTTTGAATTCTGTATTTGTCATTAAAGACAAACTAGACATAGGAAGTAATTTTCCTTGCTCATTAAACAATAATACGTCTGGAGTAATATTAATTGGTGTGCTAGCTATTTCCGTATCTGTTAATGCATGCTGATTACTAGGAATAAATGGATATTTATTTTGCGCAACAACAAGTGCATACTGTAG
The DNA here is from genome assembly GCF_016864015.1 of Lacinutrix sp. WUR7. Lineage (NCBI taxonomy): Bacteria > Pseudomonadati > Bacteroidota > Flavobacteriia > Flavobacteriales > Flavobacteriaceae > Lacinutrix > Lacinutrix sp. WUR7. The sequence goes on from NZ_CP045067.1 coordinate 1,634,099, forward strand.
TATGCATATTAATAGAAAAAAGTACCGTGTTTTTTGCATCATTAGATAAACGAAAAATATATGTTATTGGTATAAAAAAAGCGACGCTATTGTCGCTTTTAATTATACTGTCATGATTTCTTTTTCTTTAACAGCAAAGACTTCATCAATTTTTTTGATATAGTTGTCTGTTAGGACTTGTACATCTTGCTCTGCATTTTTTTGATGATCTTCAGAGATGCCATCTGCTTTTTTAATATCGTTGTTCGCTTCTTTTCTGGCATTTCTAATTCCAACTTTAGCGTCTTCCGCCTCTGCTTTAGCTTGTTTAGATAATTCGCGTCTGCGTTCTTCGGTTAAAGGTGGAACGTTAATAATAATTGTATCTCCATTGTTCATTGGATTAAAACCAAGATTTGCATACATAATACCACGTTCAATTTCTTGTAACATGTTTTTTTCCCATGGTTGTACAGTAATCGTTCTACCATCCGGAGTGTTTACATTTGCAACTTGCGCTAATGGTGTTTGAGAACCATAATAATCTACCATAACACTACCAAGCATTGCAGGACTAGCCTTACCAGCTCTAATATTGGTTAGTTGTTTTTCTAGATGCTTCATAGCATTTGCCATTGCTTCTTTTGTTCCGTCTATTATAAATTGAATTTCTTCGTTCATTTTTAAAAATTTTAATATACTAGTTTAGTTTTCAAAAACTAAGCCAAAGTTTATGTTCTCTTTTTAAGAGAGTTATCATTTTGGTTGCAACAAGTTAATTACTTGTTACGAAATTTACAAGTTTACTTTTGTTCCTATATTTTCTCCAGAAACTACTTTCATTAGGTTTCCTTTTTTGTTCATATCAAAAACAATGATAGGTAATTTATTTTCCTGACTTAATGTAAATGCTGTAGTGTCCATAACTTTAAGACCTTTACGTAATACATCATCAAAAGTGATATGTTCAAATTTAATGGCATTACTATCTTTTTCTGGATCTACATCATAAATACCATCTACACGAGTTCCTTTTAAAATCACATCTGCTTCAATTTCTATAGCACGTAAAACGGCTGCAGAATCTGTCGTGAAATAAGGATTTCCTGTTCCTCCACCAAAAATTACAACACGCCCTTTACGTAAATGACTCATTGCTTTTCTACGAATGAAAGGCTCTGCTACTTCATTAATTTTTATGGCGGTTTGCAAACGGGTTTTAACATCTGCATCTTCTAAGGCGTTTTGTAAAGCTAAACCGTTAATTACGGTTGCAAGCATTCCCATGTGATCTCCTTGTACGCGATCCATTCCATTCATGGCTCCAGCAACACCTCTAAAAATGTTTCCTCCACCAATTACAATGGCAACTTCTACACCTAGTTCTGTAATTTCTTTAATGTCTTTGGCGTATTCTGCTAAACGTTCTGGATCTATACCATATTGGCGGTTTCCCATTAATGCTTCACCAGATAATTTTAAAAGAATTCTTTTGTATTTCATTTTTTGTTTAGCTTTTTTACAGATTCCTGCTTGTGCAGGAATTTAGGGTTTAGCAAATATAATCAATATCTTTTTTTAAGAAAGCAGAATGTTAGAAATAAAAAAACCACTACGTCTTTTTAAAAAAGAGTAGTGGTTTTTAGTATTGTGAGATTCCGTATCAAGTACAGAATGACAAGTCTATCCTAAAGATACACGTTTAAATGCAGTAACGGTAAGATTTTTTGATGCTACATATTCTGCAACAGTCATTTTTTCATCTTTAATAAACTTTTGATCTAATAAACATTGTTCTTGATCTAAAGTTGTGTTATCGCTAATAAAACGCTCCATTTTTCCAGGAAGAATTCTATCCCAAATTTGTTCTGGTTTTCCTTCTGCTTTTAATTCTGCTTTAGCATCTTCTTCTGCTTGCGCTAAAACTTCTGGAGTTAATTGTGCCATAGAAATATATTTAGGTACATTTTTAAGTGTTTTACCTAATCTACCTAACTCGATATTATCTTTTTCTATAACTGCAATTCTAGCTTCCGTTTCTGATGCTACAAATGCTGGATCAAAATCTTTATAAGATAAAGAAGATGCTCCCATAGATGCTACTTGCATTGCTACGTCTTTTGCAACTGTTTCAGCGTCATCTGTTTTTTCAGATAAACCAACTAAAGCGCCAATTTTGTTAATGTGTACATAGGTACCAATATAAGGTGCTTCTAATTTTTCAAAAGCGTTGATTTCTAATTTCTCTCCAACAACACCTGTTTGTTCGATTAATTTTTCGGCAACTGTCATCCCTCCAAAATCTGCTGCTAAGAAATCTTCTTTGTTGTCAAAGTTGATTGCTATATCTGCAAATTGGTTAGCTAACGCTAAGAAAGATTCATTTTTACCAACAAAATCCGTTTCACATCCTAATACGATAGTAACACCAACAGTGTTATCTGCATTAATTTTAGAAACTGCTGCACCTTCGCTAGAATCACGATCTGCTCTTTTTGCTGCTACTTTTTGTCCTTTTTTACGTAATACTTCAATTGCTTTATCAAAATCACCTTCCGCTTCTACTAAAGCTTTTTTGCAATCCATCATACCAGCTCCTGTAGCTTGTCTTAATTTGTTTACTTCTGCTGCTGTTATTTTTACCATAGCTTCCATATAGTTTTTTAATTAAAAAAGTCGTCCATCAGATTTCTAAAGAGAAAAAAAACGAAACGACTTTTTTTATGTTGTGTTTACTTGTTTTATTCTTCCTCGTCTTTTGCTACTTCTGCTTTTTCAGCTTTTTTAGCTGGAGCTGCTTTCTTTTCTGTTTTTGGAGCATCTTTTTCCGCTTTGCGCTCAGATAAACCACCTGCAATTGCATTAGTAACATGCGTTAAAATCTTGTCAATTGATTTAGAAGCATCATCATTTGCTGGTATAACGTAATCTACTTGACGTGGATCAGAGTTAGTATCTACCATTGCAAAGATAGGAATGTTTAATTTTTGTGCTTCTTTAATTGCAATATGCTCACGCTTAATATCTACAACAAATAAAGCTCCTGGTAAACGAGTCATGTCGTTAATAGAACCTAAGTTTTTTTCTAACTTCGCTCTTAAACGATCTACTTGTAATCTTTCTTTTTTAGAAAGTGTCATGAATGTACCATCTTTCTTCATTCTATCAATAGTAGCCATTTTTTTAACAGCTTTTCTAATAGTAACAAAGTTGGTTAACATTCCACCAGGCCAACGCTCAGTAATGTAAGGCATGTTTACTGCTCCTGCTTTTTCTGATACGATGTCTTTTGCTTGTTTTTTTGTAGCAACAAATAAGATTTTACGTCCTGAAGCTGCAATTTTAGCAAGTGCATCTCCAGCTTCGTCCATCTTAGCTGCCGTTTTATAAAGGTTGATTATATGGATGCCATTACGCTCCATATATACGTAAGGAGCCATGTTTGGATCCCACTTACGTGTTAGGTGACCAAAGTGTACACCTGCTTCAAGTAATTCTTTTACTTCTACTGCCATTTTGTAATAGTTTACGTTCTGTTGATTAGCAATGTTCCAATAGGCTTTTAGTATATAACTAATAGCTTCTGGCTTCATTTAGATGCTTAACTAAATCCTGCTTTTACGCTAGGACAACAATAACTGTTTAAATTTTGTTTTATTTTCAACAAGATCGAGATAACTGAGAAACAGATCCTCAATCGAGTTGAGGATAAATTAACGTTTAGAGAATTGGAATTTCTTACGCGCTTTCTTCTGACCGAATTTCTTACGCTCCACCATTCTTGGATCTCTTGTTAATAAACCTTCTGGTTTAAGAATTAATCTGTTTTCTGCATCTATTTCGCACATTGCACGAGATAAACCTAAACGGATTGCTTCTGCTTGACCTGTAATACCTCCTCCGAATACATTTACTGTAATATCAAAGTTGCCATCGTTGTTAGTCATAACTAAAGGTTGATTTACTTTGTACTGCAATGTTGCAGTAGGAAAGTAATCTGTCATGTCTTTTTTATTTACTGTTATCTTACCAGTTCCTGCGGCAAGATATACACGTGCAACAGCCGTTTTTCTACGACCAATTTTGTGAATTACATCCATGTTATTTGAATTCTTCTAAGTTAATTGTTTTTGGTTTTTGAGCTTCATGTGTATGAGCTGTACCAACAACAACGGTTAAATTACGGAATAATGCTGCACCTAATTTGTTTTTAGGAAGCATTCCTTTTACTGATTTTTCCACTAATCTTGTTGGATCTTTTCCAAACAATTCTGTAGCAGTTAAACTTCTTTGACCACCTGGATAACCTGTGTGACGGATATAAGTTTTGTCCGTCCATTTTTTTCCAGTTAAGTTGATTTTTTCTGCATTGATAACAATTACGTTATCTCCACAATCAACATGTGGTGTGAAGCTAGGTTTATGTTTTCCTCTTAAAAGTTTTGCAACTTTAGAAGATAAACGACCCAAAGTTTGACCTTCAGCATCAACTAATACCCACTGCTTATCCACAGTAGCTTTGTTGGCTGAAATCGTTTTGTAGCTTAATGTATCCACGTTATTAATAATTTTTTTACCTGTCTTTGACTAGGTAGATTAAACATTCCTCTCTTAAAAAAGAGTTTGCAAATTTACGATTATATATTTGAATACCAAATACTGCGGTAACTTATTTTTTCGGTGATTTTCAATAGGTTAAAGATCTGGAAGTAACTGAGATGTTTTCTATTAGATTTTTGAAGGCATTTATACTATCTAATGGTCTCTTTTATTAGCTTTGCATTTTTAAAAAATATATACATATGATTTCAGTAGATGCTTTGGCAGTTGAATTTAGTGGTCACACCTTATTTAGTGATGTGTCTTTTACTATTAATGAAAATGATAAGATTGCCTTAATGGGTAAAAATGGCGCAGGAAAATCTACAATGATGAAGATTATTGCTGGTGTGCAAAATGGAACTCGCGGACATGTACGTTATCCAAAAGAAGCAGTGATTGCTTATTTGCCACAGCATTTATTGACAGAAGATAATACTACTGTTTTTGACGAAGCTTCTAAAGCTTTTAGTCATGTGTATACCATGCGTGATGAGATGGATGCTTTAAATAAGCAGTTGGAAACACGTACCGATTATGAATCGGATGAATACATGAAAATCATTGAACGTGTATCCGACTTAGGGGAGAAATACTATGCATTAGAAGATGTGAATTATGATTCCGAAGTTGAAAAAGCTTTAAAAGGTCTAGGGTTTAAACAACAAGATTTTACAAGACTAACCAATGAATTTAGTGGTGGATGGCGCATGCGAATAGAGCTGGCTAAAATTTTATTAAAAAAACCAGATCTTATATTATTAGATGAGCCAACCAATCATATTGATATCGAATCGGTAATTTGGTTAGAAGACTTTTTAGTCAATAAAGCGAATGCCGTAGTGGTGATTTCGCATGATAAAGCATTTATCGATAATATTACCAATCGTACCATTGAAGTTACTATGGGTCGTATTTACGATTATAAAGCAAACTACAGTCATTATTTACAATTGCGTGAAGATAGACGTTTGCACCAAATTAAAGCATTCCAAGAGCAACAACGATTTATTGCAGATAATCAAGCTTTTATTGATAGGTTTAAAGGAACTTTTTCTAAAACCAATCAAGTTACTTCTCGAGAGCGTATGTTAGAAAAACTAGAAATTATAGAAGTGGATGATGTGGATACTTCTGCATTAAAACTTCGTTTTCCTAAAACACAGCGTTCTGGTGATTATCCGGTAACTGTAAAAGATGTTTCTAAATCCTATGATCAACACGTGGTATTTAATAATGCTAATATGTCTATTTCTCGTGGTGAAAAGGTGTGTTTTGTAGGAAGAAATGGAGAAGGGAAATCTACCATGATTAAAGCTATTCTAGGTGAAATAGATGTCGAAGGGCAATGCGCTTTAGGGCATAACGTGAAAGTTGGATATTTTGCACAAAATCAAGCCGCTTTGTTAGATGAAGGGTTAACTGTTTTTCAAACCGTAGACGAAGTTGCAAAAGGAGATGTGCGTACCCAAATAAAAAATATTTTGGGTCGCTTTATGTTTAAAGGCGAAGACATTGATAAAAAGGTAAGTGTGCTTTCTGGTGGTGAAAAAACAAGATTGGCAATGGTGAAACTTTTATTAGAACCTGTAAACTTGTTGATTTTAGATGAGCCTACAAACCATTTAGATTTAAAATCTAAAGATGTATTAAAGGAAGCGCTACTAGATTTTGATGGTACTTTAATATTAGTATCGCATGATAGAGATTTTCTACAAGGATTATCTAACAAAGTATTCGAGTTTAAAGATAAACGTGTGATTGAGCACTTTGAAACCGTAGATGATTTCTTAGTTAGAAATAGAATGGAAAGCCTAAAAGCTATTGATTTATAGGAATTTATTTTTATAGTACTTTTAAAACGTTTTCATTTTTGGAATCGTTTTTGGAATCGTCATAATGCACAATATTTAATGTAGCCATTAGTTATGTCCTTATGAGAGTAGTATTAGCCATCGTATTTTTGTTTAGTTCTCTAAGTCCTTTTGCACAATTAAAGCCAGGTTTTAATGTGCACGAAGTGACTTCTACTATTGCCATGTGTAATAGTTTTAATTTTATAGAACAATTTGGGACTAGTGAAACTATAATTCCAGAGCATTTTAATTTGCATTATTCTTCAGATATCCTGAGTATGGATAATAAGTTTGAAGTCTATGAAAACGAAAACATTGGCGTAATTAACTATAGAGGTTCTACAGATAAAATGATTAGTTGGGTAGAAAATTGCTACTCTGCCATGATTCCTGCAAAAGGGACTATTGTTATAGATGGAGAAGCGCATGATTATGCTTTTGCTTCCGAAGAAAAAGCAGCGGTTCATGCGGGTTACGGATTAACAGTAGTGATGCTTTCCGAAGAAATAAAAGAACAAATAAAAGCCTTAAATAAAAAAGGAATCTACCAAATTATCATAACTGGTCATAGTCAAGGTGGTGCTTTAGCAACAATGACTAGAGCATATTTAGAGCATTTACCAAAAGGTGAATTATCTAAAAAGAACACCTATAAAACCTATGCTTATGCGCAACCCATGTCTGGGAATAAAGAATTTGCGGAAGAATACAATACGCGATTTAGTGATAAGGGAACCAGTTATTCCATCATAAATAAAGAAGATCCTGTGCCATATATGCCTTTTAATTATGAAGAAGAAAAACTGGTTACTAAAGAAAAAATAGGAGGATGGCTTTTCGGAAAAAAAGAATTTAATGCAAAAAAGATCGGTCAAGATGCTTTTATTCGTTTGTTTGAAAGAGGGCTTACAGGGTATGTAAAAGGAAGCAACTCTTTAATTAATAAGATTCTAGGGTTGAAATTCGGAAAAATTGAAATGCCTGCATTTGTCGCGGATATTAATTATTATCCAACAGGAACACTAAAAGAACTTCCAATATTTACGTATCCAAAAGTAGCAGTCGTTATTTCCAATTTAGAAGAGGATGCACTAAAAGACTTAGAACAAGATGCCAACGGAAAATGGTATAAAAAAGAGTCTAAATTCTTTCAGCATAAGCCATATAACTACTATGTTGCTGTGCTTAAAAAGTGGAATACTTCAATATATAACCGTTTAGAGAGCACGTATTTGGTAAGTGATTTGTAAATTATACAATACCTTATTAATCCATAGCTAGCGTGTTTCGTCTTCATAAATATATGCTAAACCCTTTTATAATAATGGTTAAGAGTCTTTTTTTGACTATTTTTGCAGCAATATGCAAGAATTAAAACTTTCAGATTGGTTACCTACCACAAACAAAGAGGTGAAAATACGCGGTTGGCAAGAACTGGACGTCATACTTTTTAGTGGTGATGCCTATGTAGATCATCCAACGTTTGGTCCAGCGGTTATTGGACGTATGTTAGAAAGTTTTGGCTTGCGTGTAGCTATTGTTCCGCAACCTAATGTGAACGATAATCTTCAGGATTTTGTAAAACTTGGTGCTCCAAAATTATTTTTTGGTGTTACCGGTGGTTGTATGGATCCTATGATTAGCAATTATAATGCAAATAAAAAACGAAGAGATAAAGATGCCTATACGCCAAATGGTGATATTGGTTTTCGTCCAGATTATGCTACTTCTGTCTACTCCAAAATATTAAAAGAAAAATGGCCAGATACCCCAGTTTTAATTGGTGGTATTGAAGCGTCTTTACGTCGTGTTACCCATTACGATTATTGGAGTGATCAACTAATGCCTTCTATTTTAGAAACTTCTAAAGCCGATATGTTAGTGTACGGAATGGGGGAACAACCCTTGCGTGAAGTAGTGCGTTTATTAGAAAAAGGAGTTCCTTTTAATAGTATTAATACGGTGAATCAAACTGCTGTATTAATGAATAAAGATGAAAAAATTCCGAAAAACAGTAACTGGGAAGATATTGAAATACAGTCTCATGAAGTTTGTTTAAAGGATAAGAAAAAATACGCATCCAATTTTAAAGTCATCGAGCAGGAATCGAATAAATTAGCTGCAAGACGAATTTTTCAAAAAATAGGGGATAAGACGTTGATGATCAATCCGCCATATCCTACCATGACAGAAGCTGAAATTGATGCTTCTTTCGATTTACCATATACAAGATTACCACATCCAAAATATAATAAACGTGGACCAATTCCTGCGTTCGAAATGATTAAGTTTTCCATCAACATTCACAGAGGATGTTTTGGTGGTTGTAGCTTTTGTACCATTTCGGCACATCAAGGAAAATTTATTGCGTCACGTAGTAAAGAATCTATTTTAAAAGAAGTAGATACGGTTGCAAATATGCCTGACTTTAAAGGTTATTTGAGTGATATTGGAGGCCCAAGTGCTAACATGTATCAAATGAAAGGGAAAGTACAATCTATTTGCGATAAATGTGTTGCGCCTAGTTGTATTTCGCCAGTAATATGTAGTAATTTAGATACGTCACATAAGCCTTTAACCGAATTATATCAAGCAGTAGATAGTCATCCAAAAGTAAAAAAATCCTTTATTGGTTCTGGAATTAGACACGATATGTTAGTGCCAGAATTCAACAAAAATGCAGATCCAAAAGAGCTAGATGCATATACCGAAGAAGTGATGACGAAGCATGTTTCTGGCCGACTAAAAGTAGCGCCAGAGCATACTAGTGATCCAGTTTTAAAACTGATGCGTAAGCCTTCGTTTAAATACTTTCATAAGTTTAAAGAGCGTTTTGATAAGATTAATGTAGCGAAGAATTTAAAGCTTCAGCTGATACCCTATTTTATATCGAATCATCCTGCTTGTGAAGTAGAAGATATGGCAAATCTAGCTGCCGAAACCAAAGATATGGGTTTTCAGCTAGAACAAGTACAAGGTTTTACACCAACCCCAATGACAGTAGCAACGGTAATTTATTATTCTGGTTACCATCCATATACCCTTAAAAAAGTAAATACGCCAATTACACGAAAAGAGAAAGATGAACAACATCGTTTTTTCTTTTGGTATAAAGACGAAAATAAAGCGTGGATAAAAAAGACTTTAAATAGGTTAGGACGTGAAGATTTACTGAAAGTATTACTTCCTGAAAAAGATGAAAAGTGGCGTAAAAACAAACCTTCAGGTGAGGCTAAAAATACGTTTAATGATGCCGTGGCTCCTATTCCTTTTAACCAACGTAAGAATAAGGTGAAGTATAAAGGGAAGAAGAAGAAGAGAAGATAATTTTTTAAAAATGCTATTACGCTACGTATTTCTTTGAATTTTTAGGAGTTAATTTTAAGAAAAACTATTAATCAACAATAATGGATGAGCTATATTCTAGGGATATCTGCATTTTATCATGATGCAGCTGCATGCTTATTAAAAAATGGTAAAATAGTTGCCGCAGGGCAAGAGGAAAGGTTTTCCAGAATAAAACATGATCAACAATTTCCGATACAGGCAATTCATTTTTGCTTAAAAGAAGCGCATATTGATATTTCGAAAATAGATTTAATCGTTTTTTACGAGAAGCCTTTTTTAAAATTTGATCGTATAATTAATAGCATTCAAAAGACAACACCATTTGCTTTTAACCATTTTAGAAAAGTAATAAAGTCGTGGACGAAAACAAAATTATGGATACCAGTTGTAATAAAAAAAGAGCTTAATTACCACAAAGAAATTATTTTTTCTGAGCACCATGAAGCACATGCTGCCGGAAGTTTTTTTACATCACCATATACCAAAAGTGCCATTATTACGATAGATGGGGTTGGAGAAAAAGCATGTACCACAATTGGCGTTGGAGAAGGTAGTAAAGTTACTATTTTAAAGGAACAACATTATCCGCATTCTTTCGGACTTTTATATAGTGCATTCACGCAATATTGTGGTTTTAAAGTGAATTCTGGTGAGTATAAGCTAATGGGTTTAGCGCCTTACGGAAAGCCTGTTTACAAAGATTTAATCTTAGAAAACTTTGTTACAATTACGAAAAAAGGAGAAGTAATATTAAACCTTAAATATTTTTCCTTCGAAAAAGGAAATACCACAATTAATAACGAGTTTTGTAACGTTTTTAAGCGTCCTGCGAGATTACCAGATGAAGAATTAGATGCTTTTTATAAAGATGTTGCTAGTTCTATTCAAGCAGTAACCGAAGATTTTATTAGTACGCTAGCAAATTATGCTAAAGAAATTACTGGTTTAGATGCTTTATGTATGTCTGGTGGCGTTGCATTAAATTGTAAGGCAAATGGAGAATTATTATTAAAAGAAGATATTTTTAAAAATATTTGGGTGCAGCCAGCATCTGGAGATAGCGGAACCGCAATTGGAGCTGCATATATTGGTTGGTATCATTATTTAGGTAATAAGCGAGAAGTAGTAAATAATGCGTTACAAGATCAAGTGTATTTAGGACCTTCGTTTACAGATGAAGAAATAGAAACGCTACTGCGTAAATATGCAATCCAGTATGATTACCAAAATAACGACGTTTTATGCGATACTATTTCTACGCATTTAGAAAATAAAAGGATAATAGGATGGTTTCAAGGTAGCATGGAATTTGGTCCTAGAGCTTTAGGCAATCGAAGTATTTTGGCAAACCCTTTGTATGAAGACATGAAAAGTCATGTAAATATGCGCATCAAAAAAAGGGAAGGTTTTAGGCCGTTTGCACCCATCGTGTTACAAGAAAAAGCAAAAGATTGGTTTATTAATTGCAAGCAATCTAAGTACATGCTTTTTACCTTTAAAAGTGATATGTATTCTAAAATTCCTTCTTGTATTCATGAAGATAATACGGCAAGAGTGCAAACTTTAGAAAAAGAAGACAACCCGTTATTGCATCAGCTTATTTCTAAATTTGATAAGAAAACACAATGTCCAGTTTTAATAAACACCTCTTTTAATGTAAGAGGAGAACCTATAGTTGCTATTCCTGAAGATGCTTTGAAATGTTTTTTTCAAACCGATATGGATGTTTTAGTTTTAGGGAATTTTATTATATTAAAAAGCGAAAATGCTACTAATATAGATACTGCGTTAACAGAAATTAAAGAATATGCGTTGGATTAAAAACATATATGACGAGGTACATCAGAATAGTATTCAAATAAAAAAACAAAAACAGTTTGGACTGTTGCTGCTTGTAATTATGGTTGTTCTTTTAATGGTTTCCTTTTATAAGAATGGTTTTTTACTAGATAGAAAACAGTTATGGTTGGCATCTAGTTTGGTTATTATTGGGTTAATAACTTTTTTAGTGCCAAAAATATTTTATCCTCTTTTAGTAATATGGCTATGTATTGGTGCTGTGTTAGGAGAGATTACTTCGTTTATTATTCTAGGAATTTTGTATTATTGTTTTATTACCCCAATTACTTTCTTTTTGAGAATAAAAAACAAAAAAGAATATAGTAGTGGTTGGATTACTAAGCAAACTACCATGGATTATAAAAAATTATCATAGATGAGCAGTAAATCAGCAATCTTCTTAGAGTTTATGAAATTCTTAATGGAGCAAAAGAAATATTGGTTAATACCTATTATTGTTGTTTTAATACTGTTAATGGCATTGGTTTTATTTACAGAGAATTCGGTATTATCACCATTTGTTTATACCTTATTTTAGTGGTGTATTCTTTCTATTTAGGATTTCCATTTTAATAACATTAACCATTTCTTGGGCTAGTATTGTATTTCCTTTTTCTTCGGTATGACAAAAGTCTGTAAACAGCGTATTGCTATTGTTATCAAAGGCTAAGTGTAGATCTATAAAAGAATCTGTGTTTTTTAATATAGAATCTTCAAGGATAATTTTATAGGTTTCCTCATAAAGAGCTTCCTTAAAACTAGCGTTTTCTTTCTCTGTTTTCTCAAAATCAGTTAGTATATGTTTTGTAAAAATAGTTGGCTGAAAAAAGTTAAATACTTTAAAATTGTAGTTAGCGCTAATAGGGTCTGAATAAATAATATGATTGCGGTAATTTGCTGCAATTTTTTTGGATAGCGATGTTACATCTATACTTTTTTTAGGAGTAGCTATTTTTTTACGTAGATATTGTACGAACCTATACGTATAACTAGATTTAAGGAACAATTGCGTTCTTTTAGAATAGCTTCTTATGGTATTAAATTCCATATTTCTATTAAATGCATTTGTTGGGATTCCAGCATCATTATTGTTAAATGCAGCTAAAACCTCATTAACGCCATCAAGAAATATCGCTATATCTGGAATGTTGTTTTTTAATACTTCTTGGCTTAACTGTATCGCTTCCATATCTCTTTGATAGCCTTGAACACCAAAATTTGTAATCTCAAAATTGGTATCTGGAAACGCTTTAATCAAAAGGTTAGATAGTATAGAAGGTATGGTTGTTTCGTCTGTAGTTCCTATGCCATACATGGTAGAACCTCCAAAGCAAAATATTTTTATGGGAGCTAATGTATCGTTAACTTTATGTTGTGTTGTTTTACGTTGTCCTAAATTATTAATGGTATTAAATTTTCCTTGAAATGGTTTATGCGAATAATGCAAGTAAGGCGTCCATTGCATTTCTATTGCATTGTATTCCTGATACATTGTCTTTGTATCCGTTGCGCTCATATTGTCATGCACTTTAGCTTCTATTTTACCAGCAATTTTATGCTCGTATTTTTTTGCATCGTTATAAGTATACATGGCGGCAAGTATGCATTCTAATAGGATTAATAGAATTCCTATATTCCTAAGTACAATCCAAATATCCTTTAATTTACTTTGCATTTGTTTCTATTTTAAAAATATAATTTTTTTCTGCTAGCACTTTTTTTTCAAAAACAGATGTTAGTTTCAAGTGATGCATTGTAGCTATATTATTGATTTTTTCAATATTGCAATCTTGCGATAAAATCATTAAAATAGAAGCGTCATTTCTTTTTGATACTTGCTGAAATGCTTTTTTAAAGTATTCGAAATCTGCACCACAAAACCAAGCTTTTTCCTTCATAGATTTTGGTGTTTTGGGATAGTATGGAGGATTGATAATAATCCAATCAAAAGGAGCGACATCTAATGCCTCAAATAAATCGGAATATGTTGTTTTTACTAACAAGTTATTTGCTTCTGCAGCAGTATCTAAGGCTTTTAATGCTTTTTTATTAATGTCTGAAGCAGTAACAATCGCTCCTTTAGAAGCTGCGAATAACGAAATAATACCAGAGCCACAGCCTAATTCTAAAAACGTTTTATTTTTTAAATCTAAGTGAGCAATATAGTCTAATAATATTTTTGTACTAATAGTATGATGCGGTGGAAATACACTAGGAACCACTTTAACGGTAATGCCTTTATACGAATAGTTCCTTGTTTTAGAAAAATAGCTTTCTGTTAAAAATTTAAAAAAAGGATGGGTGATATGTTTTATGAATTTGCGTATCATTCGGAATAAAAACCTTCTATTTCTGGTTGGCGGTATTTCCAAATTTTATGCAATACCTTAATTTCATAAGGATATTTATAAAATCCAGAATGGTATCTTAATTTAGAAATCCCTTTTAAGATTGTTTTTTTATAACCGCGAATTCTAAAATCGGAAACCGTAGGGTAATAGCCATTTAAAACCGTTTCAAAATTCTTGATAGTGTCAATCATATAGGGTTTTAGCCAAGGAGTTAACGGATTTTTTCTTAGGTCAAAATTTTCCCAACTAGGAGCTATCCATTCTTCTAATGTTTCCGGAAATGAAAATCCGGCATCTAAAATTTGTTGGTATAATTCTGAACCTTCGGTTGGAACCGGACTGTATAAGTAGATGATAATTTCGGCATTTGGATTAATCGTTTTAATTTCTTTTATAAAATTAATATCCCAAAGGATTTGATCGTACACCTCCTTTTCTGTTTTTGCGGGCATTCCTAAAACAAAAGATAATTCTGGAATAATGTCTACATCTTTCATGCGTTTTACAAAATCCTTAATCATTTGACCAGACTGTGTGCCTCCTTTATTCATTTGTTTTAAAACTTCGTCATTCCCGGTTTCCGCTCCTAAAAACATCATTTTACAACCCGCTTTTCGCATGAGATGTAAATCTGCATCCGAATATTTATTTAAGGTGTCAATTCTACCTTCTCCCCACCATTCGATGTTATCATTCAATACCAGATTAGAAAATTCAAGTACTCGTTTTTTAGAAGTAAAAAAGTTGTTATCGTGAAACTCTATCGCGTCAATATTATGTTTTTCTTTAAAGTAAGTAACATCTTCGTAAATTCTATTGGCAGACATGCCTTTCCATTTTGCATTGTAAATGGGCACTACAGCGCAAAAAGAACAGGTAAAAGGGCAACCCATGCTGGAGTGGTAAGACAGTGTTTTTTGCCCCATAAATGTTTTTGCTAAATAGTTCTTTACCGGATAGAAACTATTTAAATACACGTATGGAAATTTTGCTAACGTGTCTTGATTTAGCAATGCTTCGACAGCTGTTTTATGATTCGCTCCTTGCTTATCTTGATAAATTAGATTTTTAATTTTTGGAATCTGGTCTACTTGTTCGTTTTCTAAAGCCTCAATTAATTGCGGAAATGTATTATCTCCTGGGCCATTAACAATATAATCTACATACCCTGAATTTAAACAAGATTTGTATTGGTTTGCTGGGAAATATCCTCCCCATATGGTGATTGTATTTGGGTATATTTCTTTTATTTTTTTTGAAAAAGGAATGGCTTGTTTTAGTTGTGGTCCTGGCATTACTGTACTGCAAAAGTATTTGTAGTCGCCAGTTTTAAAATAATTATTTATGGTTTCCCATGGATCTTTTTCTAGATTACCATCTACAAAAACGTAGTCGTGTTTTCCGTGTATAGCAGCTCCAACCTGTAAAATAGAATTTGGAATTCTATGCTTACCGTTTGCACTTTTTGGGTTGAATAATATTATTTTGTTAGACAAATTATTATTTTTGAATTAAGTAATTAGGGTTTTATTCATAATGTTATAGCTCGAATCTTTCTTTGATTCTTGAGCAAATTTAACACTTCATAAGTTTAAATAATCCGTAGCGTCATCCTTTTATTAAAAACCATCTGGAGTCATAAAAATTAGTACGTGGAAAGCTATTAAAAAGAAAAATCTTTGTTTTATTCATCAATTTTATACTTTAGAGCATAAAACATGCAAAACAATTGTGAAATTGCATTGGCTAACATTACACCGGTTACATTATAATCTAAATATAGAAATAATAATGACAATAGGAGGTTGATGATAAAACTAAAAACACATATTCTCGCCACAATAGATTCCTTTTTATTCCTTATTAAATTGTAAATATGTGTCGTGTATACATAGGAAGGGAAACTTATAAAATAGCCAATACATATTTGCAAAAGACTTAGTTTTATTTTATAACCATACCAAAGCGTTGCGTAAATAATACCAACCATAATAAGGTTAATAATTATACCATATTTAATTATTAAGGTTTTTAAATTCTTAATACTTTCCCCTTTTAGTCGATAAAAATTTTTTACAAAAGGAAAGGATAATAGCGTTACCAAGGATTGTGCGAAAATATAGAAACCGGAAATAATTTGATATTCGCCTAAAGGCTTGCCATCGTAGAAAAAACTGTAAGCATATACATCTATCTTCGATTGTAAAAATCCGGAAACGCCTAAAATAAAAAATGGAAAACTTAACAATAGCATATGAAGTTGGAAACTGATTTTTTCAAACTTCAAAAAGGAATGATAATAAATAATAGATACCATAGCCTTTATACCAATGCTAATGGCATAACTCTTTATTAAAAGTGTTAGGTCTAATTCGTTTTTTAGTAAAAGTAGTTGCGTAATAAGAGCAATAAAACCAATAGCCTCAATGCTAATAGATTTTATATAATCTCGATTATAATAGATTATGGATAAAAAGGAATTATGAAGGAATGCACCAAATAACCATAATATTAAGTATAAAAACAAGTGTTTTGGATACAAGAAATATAGTGCTATAATAAACAGTATGCAGATTGGTAATCTTGCTAGAAAAAGCTGTTGCCAATTGCTAGTCATTTCCTTGGGGTTTTCACTAAAAACTCTAAGTAAATAGTTCTTATTTCCCCAGCCACTAATAACCGTGGCAATTAGAAAAAACAACAAATATTCTACAAAATTCCCCCAAAGGTTCTTAGAGAAATAATTAACGATTATAAAGGAAAAAGAAATGGAAAATATAGGATTTAAAACACTCCTAAAACCATTAATTAGTATAGGTAATAAACGAATTGTGAGTTTTTTAAGTTGTTTTTTTGCCATTTAGAAAAACTTGTAAAACAAGATTAGCAATTTAAGTTATTTCTAAAGCATTTATAGATATATTAGTGATTAATGTTATTTTTGGCTTAACAATGAAAAACCTGTTTACAAAGTATCGTACTACATTCGTTTCGCTTTTGCCTATACTCTTGTTTTTGGGTTATTTTTTTTATAAATCATTATCCTTTCCGCTACACGACTTTGCAAATAGTTATTTTCCAGCATATATTGTAGCAAATGCTAGTCATCCAGATACCATTTTATTTGATATCTATGCGTACAATAATTACATATGGAATGTAGGTTACCCAGAAGTATTAGCCGATTTTTATATCAATTCTCCGTTTAATGTTATCGCTTTTTATCCTTTTGTTTTTATTGAAAACGCATATATAGCCAAAGCTGTTTTTAATAGTATTAGTATGCTGCTTTTTGTTTTTTCTATAGTTGCATTGTATAAAAGGTATGGAGAGAAGTCGTCTTTATTACTCTATGTATTACCGTTTTTGTTTTATACACCACTAAGAAATCAAATGCTATTTGGTCAAACTTATTTCTTAGTTTTTGCGCTAATTGTTTTTAGTTTTTTAAGGCTAGAAAAAGCAAGAAATAAAACGGGTGGTTTATTATTAACTTTAGCAGCTTTACTTAAAGTATTTCCTGTGTTTTATGGAATAATATTAGTTTTTAATACGAATAGAAAGGCTATTGTTTTTGCTTTTATTAGTGGATTCGTTTTGTTGTTTTTTGGAATATGGATAACAGGAACACCGCTTTGGCAGGTTTACTTTTTGGAAGTCATACCAAATGTGATTGCAAATAAAAGTACTGTGAATTTTCAATTCAATGCGCAATCTTTAGACGTGTTTTATAAAACGCTTTTTGTGCAAGATGCTTATTACAATCCCAATGTGCTTTTTAATAGTGAAAGATTATATTTTCTAGCAAAATGGATCACTAAGTCCGTCATCCTAGGATTCGCCATTTCAATGAGTTTTAAAGCGAAGAAAGAGATTTTAACCTTGCTTTCTATATGGATTGTTACTTTGTTTCTAGTGCAATCTAGAACTGCTACTTATGCGCAGATTTTGTGGATTATTCCGGCGTTCTACGTCTTTAATGCGAACTGGAATAAAGTGAAAAAAGTAAGTTTCTTTCTCCTTCTATTTGTAATGTGTAATGTCCCAATGTCACTATTAGAAGATCTACCGGTTTTATTGCGTTTTTCTAGAATGTGGCTCTCGCTTCTTTTAGCTATTCTATTATTTTCAAATATGGTTAAGTGTAAACCTTTATGGTGCATTGGCGCTTTATTCGTTTTATTATTACCACTTCATTTGGATATGTTTCAGGAACAAAAAATAGATGCTTCGAAGTATGTTTTAGAGGAGCAAAAGTATTTTATGATTTATGATTTTTCCAAAAGCGGAAACGTATTAACATACGCTGCGCTTGGAAAATCAGGGAAGGAAATCATACAAACGGAAATTCCAATTTATACTTTTGATAAGACAGCTTGCACCATTGAAAATAATCAAATTTTATACCACGGAAAACCAATTACAAACGATCCTTCTTTAAAGAAAAAACCTGTTTTAATAAATAATAGTGAAGTGTATTATCTTACCGATTCTAAGTCGCGAAGAGGTGCATTTACTTTAAAAAAATTGCATCTAAACATAAAAGATTGAAAGCATTTCTGAAATATTATCTTAAAGATCGAATTGTTTTGTTCAAAAAAACAATGCAACTTCGTTTTTCAAAAACCAAAAAGCCCATAATAATTCATACCATGGGTAAAGTAGGGTCGTTAAGTGTTTATACCTCTTTAAAAAGAAGTTTAGCTACAACGCCAATATTTCACACCCATAATTTAAATGTAAAGGAAGTAAAAAAAGATGTTTTATTTTGCTTTGAAAATGGTGTGTATCCAGGAAGTAGAAGTCCTGTTTTTTTAATAGATAAATATATATTGAAAAAGCAAAGGCCTTTTAAAGTCATCACTTTGTTTAGAGATCCTATTGAACGAAATATTTCTGCTTTTTTTGATGCTTTTCAAATTTATGTTGGTGTTTCTCCAGAAGGATATCAAGGAGATTTGAAGACCTTAGAAAAGTTGTTTTTTCAACAATTGCCACATGCCTATCCATTACAATGGTATGAGGATTATATGTTAAAAGATCTAGATTTTGATGTGTATACCCAGGATTTTGATGCAGAAGCAGGGTTTCAAATTATAAAACAAGAGCAAAATGAAATGCTTCTAATGCATTGTGATTTAGCCGATGCTGAAAAGGAAAAATTAATAAAAACGTTTTGTGCTGTTTCCAATTTCCAATTAACAAATACCAATGTGAGAGCAGCAAGTGCATCTTCCGATTTATATATAGCATTTAAAAATTATATGCAATTTCCAGAGGAATATATACAAGACATGTATACTTCAAAATATGCGATGCATTTCTTTTCGGAAAAGCAAAGAAATGTCGCAATAGAAAAATGGACAAAAAAAGAGTAAATCTATCGTTTAAAGAAATCCCTTTATTGCGAGGGAAACAATGGAAAACGAAATAATTTGTTCTTTTCAAGAACGTATTTTATCGAAACGCTAAGCACGCCAAAACCATAAATATCACTTCTTTTAAAGTTTATAGACGAAGCTTCTTCAAAATATTTTGCCGGACAGGAAATTTCACCAATCCTTGCTTTTAAGAAACAGCATTGGGCTAAAATTTCATTATCGAAAACAAAGTCGTTGGAATTCGAATTATAATCGATTTTCTTAAGTATTTCTACATTAAAACAACGATAACCAGTATGGTATTCGGATAGTTTTTGAGACATCAAAATATTTTGAAAAAGCGTTAAAAACCGATTCGAAATATACTTGTATAGCGGCATGCCATTTTTAACAGCGCCTTCACTCAAAATTCTGGAACCCAAAACAACATCATGCACATTATTAGCGACTAAACTACACATGGCTGGTATTAATTTTGGCGTGTATTGATAGTCTGGGTGTAGCATAATTATAATATCTGCATGTAGTTCTAACGCTTTATTATAACAAGTTTTTTGATTGCCGCCATAACCTATGTTTTTATGGTGCGTAATAACGTGTTTTATACCCAGTAATTTTGCTATTTCTACCGTATTATCAGAACTAAAATCATCGGTAAGAATAACATCATCCACAATATCTAAAGGAATTTCCTTATAGGTTTGTTCGATGGTTTTTGCCGCATTATATGCAGGCATTACCACAACTATTTTCTTATTATTTATCACTAGTTAAATGATTTACTTCTTGGGTGGAATGCTCTCTAACATCCCCAGAAACTGCTATTGCTTTTAATGGCGAAAAGGGCGCCACATCTATTCGATGGTATAAATCTCCTAAAAACGGAAATTCATGATGTTGATGTGTTTTTAAACCTTTCAACTTCTTTTTTACTTCCCTTTCTTCCATTTGCCATTCTAAACTTAATCGTTGCGAAGAAGGTTCTAGAAAAGAGATATATAATAATTCGGTGAGTGTATGTTGTTGCTTTTTGGAATAGTCTACATTGTATTTTAACTGTTTTTTATTCGCATGAAAAGTATCTCTAGCAGCAATCATTTTTTGTTGTAATGCTTCCGTAGTTAAAAATCCATTTACATCTTTTTGGTCTCTAAATAATTGGTTTAGGTTAGATTCGTGACACCAAATACATTTTCCTGGTTTTCCAGCTTTGGTATGTTTCTTATCGGCAACATTTTTTCGGATTCCTTTTTCGTCGTAAATCCCAAATCGTAATTGTCCATTTTTTAGTAATTCAATAGTTTCAAACTCATAAATGATTTTAGTGATCGAATCTATTTCTTCCGAAATCCAAAGTTGATTAAATTCGGATGCTTCCGAAAAATAAATTACGCGATCTTGGAGACCAATACTAGAATTATTGATGTATCCTTTTTGCGGATTAAGCGTATAATTTTCCTTTAACTGTTTTAAAGTTTTTGGCGTTTCTATAAGTGCGTAATAATGCTCCGGACTCGCAAGAAGTAATGTGATAAAGCGACCTAGATCTATTGTTTTGTTTTTTCGGTATGCTTCCGTTTTTTTTATTTTTAATATCAGTTTCTCAAATACTTTGTTTGCAGTAGGACTGAAACCTATGTTTTGTGTTTGCAAAGTAATTGTGTTTTCAGAAACTTGCATGTTTTTAGAAGCATTGCAAGGTGTGTTTGCGCCAACATAAGATAAAGCCCATTCTAGACCAATAACCGCTTTATCTATAGTATCTTCTTCATAAGATTTATTCCATTTTATCTTTAAAAAAGTCACCTCGATGTCTTCTGTATACGGACTTTTACAAGAGACCAAAAGGCAAGTTATTAGTAGAAGTATCGTTGTTCTCATTGGTTTAATTTCATTATTTTGAAAGCAGTAAAAGATTTTGCTTTTAGTTTAAATAGCTTCCGTTTATTTGCTTTTGGTTTTAATCTTTCTTTGTTATAGTTTACTTCATTAACTATGTGTTTAATAGCATAATCGTAAAATTTAGATGGATACGTTCTGGTAAAATCTATATCTCTATCTGTAGATGTTTCCCAATTTGGTTGCACGGTAATTTTGGCTTCCACTTCATTATATAGGGATGTTCCTTTTATGGGATATGCCTTTGTAATTGTAAAATGTGTCGGATTTGCTTCTTTTAAATAAATGGTTGTAGCTTGAATATCTTCTAAAGTTTCTCCAGGGTAGCCAACCATAATAAAAGTGCCGGTTTCTATGCCTAAAGCGTTGGTTTTTTGAATGGCTTCTTTAACCACATGCACATCGACACGTCTGTCCATGGCATCAATGATTTTTTGCGATCCACTTTCTGCACCAATCCAAATTCTATAACAACCTGCTTCTTTTAAAAGTTGTAAGACTTCGTCGTTTAAACGTTCTGCTCTGGTAATGCATTCAAAAGGAATAATAGCATCTTGTTTTAGTACTTCTTCATGAAATTCTTTAATCCATTTATGACTCACCGTAAACACGTCATCTACAAACCAAATGCTATCCGGATTATAGGTGTCTTTCAATATTTTTAACTCTGCAGCAACCATTTCTGCTGGACGCCTTCTATAGCTTTGTCCGTAAACAGCTGTGCTACACCATTTGCAGGTATACGGACAACCACGTTGTGTGCTTACCGTCATCGAGCTTTTTTGATGGTGCGTTTTCCAAGTTTCTAAATATTTATCTATAGGAATTGCCGCTCTGTTAGGTAAAGGCAAGTCTTGTAGACTCTTCATTTTTACTCTTGGTGGTGTTTTTTTAACAACACCAGCTTCTAGATATGCAATTCCGGTAATTTCGGTATATGGCTTGTTTTCAATAATGGCATTATAAAGCTCTAAAGTAGTTTGCTCTCCTTCGCCAATAATTAAAAAATCTGCTCCTGTCTTTAAATAGTTATTGCAGTTATAGGTAATATCTGGACCTCCTAAAATAATTTTTGGAAAGCCATATTTTTCTTCTGTTTTTAATGTTTTAACCAGTTTAATAACATTAATTTTTGTCATTAAATTCGTATAAATAGCAACGGCCTTTGGTTGTTTCTCTTCTATAAAAGCAAGTTGTTTTTCTTTGGTATAAAATGTAGAATCGTATAAGTGATTGGTAGTGTTGTTTTCGTTTAAAAATGCAGAAATATATAACAAGCCAAGCGGAGCATAAGGCTTCATGATAAGCTGCTCTTTTGGGTCTTCGAATATGTAATAGGCATGTGTAAGTACGATACTCATTATGGTATTCTGTATTTTATTTTTTGGTTAACTCTATTAAAAAATGATCTGCATATTTTGCCCAAAAAGCACCTGTTACAATAGTGTCTATTCCTTTAAAAATAGATAATAACGGTTTTTTTGCCAAAATGGAATTTTCAAGATACGAAGGCGGAATAGCCAAACCAATAGGTTTTATCTTGTTTACCGTAAATCCTTTTTTTGTTAAAGATAAGATTTCTTTAGGATTGTAATACCACGTTTTTACAGTAACGCCATCCACAGGTACGGCTAAGCTTTGGTCGGTATTTCTTCTATTCGCTTTTTTAAATTGGCCTTTTGCCGAAAAGTAAATTTTTTCCCAAAGGCATTTTTTAGGCATAATAACTAAGATGAGCTTTCCATTTGGTGCAAGTAGCTGGTTCGCTGTTTTCAGGAATTGCTCCAGTTGCGTTTTAGCTAAACAGTTTAAACCACCAAAATTGGAAAAAATAAGATCGAACTTTTGGTCAAACGAAGCAGTACTTAAAAGGTTGATATCTTGCACTCGAAAAGTTACCTTGTCTGCATTATTTTTTGCTTTGGCAACTTTAATCATTCCTTCCGAAATATCGGTAGCAATAACAGAATGTCCTAATTTTGAAAAATGAATGGCATCTTCTCCTGTACCGCAATTGAGTTCTAAAACACGAAGCTTTTTTTCTGTATTTAATAACGGATTGACATACGTAAATACACGCTTTCGTTGCGCTTTTCCAATGTTCGAAAATGTAAACGTATCGTCATACTGTTTAGACGCATTGTCAAAATCGTTATGCATTTGAAGGTTTCATTTTTTTTAATTGCAATTTATCTACAAAAGCAGAAGGCACATAATACACTAGTTTTAGTATCGATTTTATATGATTCGTATTAAAATGCTTTAGATTCTCCAAGCCTTGGCTAATTCTATATTCTTTATGTACATAGCGTTGCAGTTTTTTGTAAAAAGCAGAGCTATACGTGCCTTTAAAAAGCATGGCAAGATCATCAGAATCTGTCCAATTTGCCTTTAACTTTAAATCGTCTTTTACTAGATCATAAAACTTGGTTCCTGGCAAAGGATAGGAAACCGAAACACCAATATTATCTGGAACAAGTTCTTTAATCATGCTAATGGTTTTAGCAATATCTTCTTTGGTTTCTCCTAAATAGCCAAACTGAATAAAGAATGCGACACGAATATTTTTCGCCTTTAGTAATTTTGTTGCTTCATAGATCTGCTCGACTTTGGTGTCTTTATCCATGGCATCTAAAATAGCCTGAGAACCACTTTCTGCACCAACCCAAACTTCTTCTAATCCGCTTTCTGCTAGCGCATCAATAGTGTCTTCTTTTAATAATAAATCGACACGACTTTGTATGTAATAAGAAATGGAAAGCTTTTCTTTTTTAAGCGATGTATTAAAATGTTGTACCCAATTTGGTTTCAGTCCAAAAATATCATCACATATCCAAAAGCGTTGTACGTCATACGTTTCGCTGAGGTGTTTAATATGTTTGGTGATGTATTCTGGCGAATGCGAATTATAACGATTGCCATAAATAGGCTTTGCACACCAATTGCATTTGTAAGGGCAACCTCTTGTGGTGGCAATATTTAAGGTAAAATCACTTCCGCTTTGTTTCCATATCGCTTTGTACGCTTCCATATCTACCAAATCCCAAGCAGGAAGCGGAAACTCATCTAAGTCTTTGGTTACTATTCGTTTTTTAGTTTTTATAATTTCTCCATCTTGTTGGTAAACAAGACCGTTTATAATGGAAGTATCGTCGTTTTTAGTGAGTGCATCTAACAATTCTTTTAAGCTAACTTCTCCTTCTCCTTGAATAATAAAATCTGCTCCAGCTTCTAGATATTTTTCATAATGATCTGTAGCATCCGAACTACAAACAATAACCTTACAATTTAACTTTTTTGCAATTTGAATCATTTCAAAAGCAGCTTCACGCATTTTGGTCAAGCACATTTTTGTTAGATAATTAAAGCCATCATCGTAAATTACAAATGTTTTTGGTTGGTGTTTTTCTAGAAATGGTTTTATCGTTTTTGGATCTTCTAAAAGGTTCGCATCAAAAAGACTAACCGTATATCCATTTTCTCTTAAATAAGAAGCAGCATAAATAGTACCTAACGGCGGAAAAGGGGTTTGGTTTTTCCATTGCTTGGCATCAAATTTATAATAATACGAATGTGAAAATACAATATCAGTCATGTTCTGGTTCTAGCATTATTTCGTGTTGTTCTTTTACTTCAAGATACTTTTTATTTAAAGCATTAATTACTTTTTTCTGAAAATTCTGCGGATGATGTTTCGATACATCTGTTGTAGATTTCATAGCAATATCCAGCTCTTTTTTACTGAGTGTTGTAAATTTATTTTTCCACTTGTTTAAGGTTACTTTTCTAAAAAAAGCTTCTAGCATATTTCCTAGTTTAGAATTGCAGATCGCTTCAATTATCTTAGTTAATACAGGTTTTTTAACTTCTATAATGCCTTCGGAATTGTTAATCGTTACATTAGGTAAGTAGTTTTTTGGCCACGTATTTTGTAGCATAAACTTTTGAAAAATAGCCTTTCCAGTGATAGGAATCAAGGTCATTAATTCGGTAGCTGTAAAAATATTCTTTTCGTGAATTTCTAAATGCTGATCACTTATAAAGTAGTTGACACAAAAGTGTTTTTTGTTGTTTCGTAAAAACACTTTTTTATAGAGTATTAAAAGCGTTCTAGCAATCCATAGTCTTTTTGTTTTGGTGATAATAAAGAAATCGAAATCCCCATCATCATCATAATACCCTTTAGAAAGTCCTCCAGATAGACTCACGCTTTCTACATAAGGGAACTTCGCAATAAATTTTGCTCTTTTAAAAGCTTTTGGGAGCACTTGTTTGGCGTGTTCGTTTCCGTTTAGTCTTCTTTTTACAATAGAATCTGTGTCTTTGTAAATGTAAAAACCATCAACATTTTTAATTACTTTTTTAAATGCTAGTTCTTGTAATTCTGCTTCTAGATTTTCCGTTTTTTCCGTTTTAGAAAATTTAAAAATCTCGTCTTTTTTCAGCGGATAATTAAAAATAGAAAAATATAATATGGCCTTTAAACTTTCCAAAAGTGTATTTTTTGTGCTTTATTAGGTTTTAATAGGTCTAATAAAGTGTAAAGTTATGGCTTTTTCTTTGTTTAAGATTTGTATTAAGTCAGTTATGTTTGTCGTTAATCTACGTTTTTTGTGTTTTTTGAAGGGGCAAGCAATACCGTTTTCCGTTTAATACCTCATAGAAATCATTATGGTGTTGCCTATATAGTCGATTTTAAAAAGTACCTTTGTGCCGTATTATTTATCAGTTGTAATTAATTGTGTTTTCGCCCTTTTTCAGCGGAATTTGAAGTCTTTTTATAAAGCATTTCAGTAATTAATAAAATACTGGTGAGCAATTCACTTTAACACGATACAAACTATGATTTCTGAAATAACTATAAATAAACCAGAACCTTTTTTACCAGAACAACCTTTGCCGCAATTTAACAGATCTATAAATGTTAAACGTACTATTAGAGGTTTGGAAGCTGGTAAACCTATAATGATTACAGAATTTTATAGTAACGGATTACAGTTGCTTAAAGAGTTGCAAATGCATCTTAAAGAGAAATTCCCAGGAGATTCTTTTACAGAGCAACGTGCATATCGTTCGGCGTTTAGAGAGTTGTCTAGTCTTATTTATATTAAAATTGTAGATCATCAATTAAATGTAAAAAAAGCACCTTCTATTGGTTGGTTAGAAAAGTTGTATCCTGAAAATAAGAGTTTTTTATTACCGTTTACTAAAGTGCAAGGACTAAATAGTGCTTGGCAATGGAACCTTAACGGAATTACGCTTCCTGTATTACGAAACAAAATTCATCCGTATTATGGTGTGTATTTCCCAACGCGATTTGATCATTTAATCTTATTCGATAATTGGCTGAAGCGTTATGAAGGACCAAAAAAATCGGCAATCGATGTTGGAATTGGCTCTGGTGTTTTGTCTTTTCAAATGGTGAAACATGGTTTTCAAAAAGTATTTGGTACAGATACGAATCCTAATGCTATTGTCGGACTTACAGAAACCTTAGGCGATACAAAGTTATCTAGAAAAATAGATCTTGATTTTGCACCTCTTTTTGGGAAGTTTGAAAAGCAAACAGAATTGATAGTTTTTAATCCGCCTTGGTTACCAGCATCCCAAGAAATGGATACCAATGACGAAGCTATTTATTATAACGAGAACCTGTTTCCAGAGTTTTTTGCAGAAGCTAAAAAGCGATTATTACCAGAAGGTAAGTTGGTTATTATATTCTCCAATTTAGCCGAAATAACAAATGCTACAGAAACACATCCAATAGAAAAAGAACTTGCGGAAGGCGGGCGTTTTAAATTAGTAAACTGCCTAAAACGAAAAGTAAAAGGAGCTTCCGATAAAACCAAACGCGATCAAAATTGGCGTGGAGAAGAAATGGTGGAGCTTTGGGAGTTGACAGGCGTTTAATACTTTTTTGTACAACTTATAATCCCCTCAAGGGGATATTTGTTTACGTTCGTTACTACATTTAGAAAATTAACGAGAAAGTTTCTCGCTTAAGATTGTCCTCTTGAGGGGACCTTAGGGGTGTTTTTTAGAGTTTTTATTAAGCGGATTTCATAAAGTTTTTTGTACACCCCTATGAGCGACGCTCAGTATCTTCAATGAAAATGTATTTTCATTTCGATAGCCCTCAAGGGGGTATTGGTTTACGGTTGTTACTATATTTAGATAAGTATTGATAAAGTTCATCGCTTTAGCCTGTCCCCTTGAGGGGATCTTAGGGGTGTTTTTTAAACCCCTTCTTTTTGTTCATTCATAAAAGCATAAAAGGTTTTTTCATGGATGCTTTTTGCAAAATACATTTTCAGGGCACCTTTGTTTTTTACATCTATTTCACCTCTATACTCACATGCAAAAGCATCTTTAATTAATTGGTAGGTGTTTTCTGCAATATTAATTTTTCCTGCTATAGAATTAGATTCCATTCTGGAAGCTACATTAACAGTGTCTCCCCAAATATCATAAGCGAACTTTTTTGTACCTACAACTCCGGCTACAACTGGGCCTGTATTTATACCAATACGAATATCAAAATGTGCTATTTCCGGATTGTTTAAGTTTTTAGAATCTTCTACAAATTGTGTAATTTCAAATGCTGCCAGTGTCATTTTAATTGCATGATCTTTCGTTGGAAATGGTAATCCTCCTGCACACATATAAGAATCTCCTGCCGTTTTTATTTTTTCGAGTTTGTATTTTTCGATGATAGTATCAAACTTCGAAAAATAATAATCCACACTTTTTACCAATTTCTCTGGAGTTAGCTTTTCGGAATAACTGGTAAAACTTTTAAAATCGGTAAATAAAACGGTTACAGAATCAAATCGTTTTGCTTCCACTTTGCCATTTTGTTTCAGCTCTTGTGCTGTTTCTTCAGGTAAAATATTTAGTAACAGATTATCTGATCTGCTCTTTTCTTCTTCAATTATTAATTTTGTTTTACTGATGTATTTGTTACGTCTATATAATCCGAAGGCAAGCATTACAATTAAAAACAAAGCGATAATGGTTGCTATCACTACATTCTGTTTGTTTTTATTTTGTTGGTTTAATAATGCAACTTGAATGTTTTGCGTTTTTTGCTGTTGCGTTAATAAGTCGACTTCGGTTTGTTTTTTGGAAACTTCAAATTCGGTACGCAGATCTGCCATTTTCTGGACTTTTTCAATATTAGCAATACTGTCTTTAAAGGTGGAATGATTCTTAAAATGACTTAACGATTTTTTATAACTACCATTTTGTTCGTATAAGTCTGAAAGTTGTAAATTAGCATCACTTATTTGTTCTTTTAAACCATATTTTGTGGCCAAATCTAAGCTTCTTTTGGAATATGCAATTGCTGCTTTTCTATTGTTTTTAGATGCATATATATCTGACATATACCTAAGGTAAACCGAAATAGGATAATACAATTCTAGATTTTCCATGATGCGGATGGCTTCATTTATGTTGGCTTCCGCTAAGTCATCTTTTCCCTTTTCTGCATAGACCATTCCCATGTTTCCTAAAACAAAAGCATTCCCTTCTAAAGAGTTAATTTTTCGGAATATTAAACCAGATTCCATAAAACATTCCATGGCTAAGTCATATTCCTTTTTATTAAAATACTCGTCCCCTAAATTGGATAAACCATTCGCATAATTTTCAAGATCATTTTCTTTTTTTAATATATCCATTCCTATTTTATAATATTTCACTGCATTTTTATGATTACTCGTAATGGAGTAAACATCTGCAAT
The DNA here is from genome assembly GCF_016864015.1 of Lacinutrix sp. WUR7. NCBI lineage: Bacteria > Pseudomonadati > Bacteroidota > Flavobacteriia > Flavobacteriales > Flavobacteriaceae > Lacinutrix > Lacinutrix sp. WUR7. The sequence continues at coordinate 1,663,096 of NZ_CP045067.1, forward strand.
AGAAATATTAACCAATCCTAAATCCCGTTGGTTTTTAATTTTGGAAGCTATATTTGCTGCCTCAAAATAGCTTTCTAATGCTTGTGTGAAATCGCTTTTTAATCGAAGGGAAACACCTTTGTGCATATAACCTTGAAAGAGGAGTTTACTAGAATCTAGTAATTTGGCATTTTTAATTAATTCTAAACTATAGTGTAGTTTTTTCTGTGGATCTGGATGGTTTTGTGCCAATTCGTTTAATAGCGTCAGTTTTTCACTTTTAGAATAGTTATTATTGGTATACCTATGTTCTAAAAGGAGGGATTCTGATTTTTCCTGACTAAAGCAAATAGTAGATATGCAAAATAAGCCCATAAGAAAACAGGTCTTTATTGTTGTTACGAAAGGAAATGCGGAATGGAATTTCATTTTAGGATAAAATAATTTGAAATATTATTAAAGCTTCACCGTGATTTTTGGATCAATACTAAAGTTTCCGCGTTTTCTACCACCTAAATACACGGTAATTTTAATGGTGTATTTTTGAATGCGTCCTTTGGTGTTGGGGTTAACTTTACCAATAACAACTTCGGGAGTTTGGCCGTTTCCCCTTAAGACATTTCTTCCAAAAACATTATAACCACCATGGTGATTTATGGAGGTCACGTTAACAATATCTATTTGTGGATTGGTGGTAGAAACACCATTCCATACGATTAAATCTTCCGGGTTTACTTCAATGTTAAAATCTTCAATATTACCAACAGATTTTGTTATTTCTCCGTTTGGCTTTTCCCATGTAAAATAACAAACCTCCAATTTATTGCGGCTTGTGATTTTGTCGGTTTCTACATGAATGGTAACGTAATAAGTGTCTTGTGCAAAGGTTGTTGCAATATTAAAAAATAGCGCAACAAGAAGTACTTGAAATAATCGTTTAGACGTTTTCATTAGTGAATAAGTTAGAATTGATTAATTATAACGACATTCAAACTAACTGAATAATTTGAAAACCGTATAGCGTTCACACGTATAAGTAGTATATGTTTTGGTGTGATTTGAAGCGATTGCTAAAGGCTAATAAATATAGTGAATAATTATTTGTAAATGAATCTTGTAGGGTTTATCGTCTTAAAACGGAATACGTTAGTGCTGTTGTAGTTGTTAAGTCGTAGACTCCAAAAGCGCTAAGTTTTTATTTTTTCTGAAGGTTTTATAGCGTTTGCAATAGGAGGTATGATACCTGTGGTTTTTTATAAATTTAATTTGAATATCAATCCAATCGTCTTCACTTAAATCCGGATTAAAATGCAATAACTCTTGATACAAAGAAGTGCTGGTTTTTAGGTATTTGGAAGTCGCTAAATATTCTAAATCGGCATCGGCTAAAATTTGTTCCAGTAGGTTTTTCGGACTTTGCGGAATCTTTGTCGCCATAATCATTCCGCAAATAGTATGAATATCTTCCTTAGAATAGCCATAGTTTTTCAACTGCTTTTTAGCAATTTCGCAACTTGCTTTTTCGTGTTCTAGATGCGATTTTGTAAAACCAATATCATGATACAAAGCAGCTATTTTTAGTAAGGCGATATCTTGGCTGTTTACCTTTTCTTTATTCGCAATATGTATTGCCTTTTCATATACATACAAAGTATGTTTGATATTATGGTAGGTAAAATGTTTCGGTAGGTTTTCGTTTAAAAAACGTACAACATCTTTCTGTATTTCATTAATACTCGGTTTCATCAGTGACCAGATTTTCTGCTAATCACACCACCATCTACTTCTTTTATGTTTTGAATAAACATAAATGCTTTTGGATCTGCTTTCGCAATTGCTTTTCTCATTTTATGTACTTCTAATCGTGTAACAACGGTTACAATAACTTCACAATCATGTTTTATATCATAGCTTCCAGGCAAGTTGCCACGTTCGCCTTTATAGATGGTTATGGGTTTGTTGAATTGATTCACAATCAGTTCTTTAATCACTTGGTCGTTAGGCGAGATAATAGTTAACGAAATTAATTTTTCAAAGCCATCCACTACATAATCCGAAATCTTTAAAGCCGTAAAAAAAGTAATAATCGAATACATTGCTTTTTCCAAACCTAAGAAGAAGGCAATAATTAAGAAAATGGTGGTGTTTATGGCCATAATAATTTCGGTGGTAGATATACCAAATCGGGTATTGGTGTAAGCGGCAATGATTTCTAATCCATCAATAACACCGCCACCTCTAATGATTAAACCAATGCCGAGTCCAACAAAAACACCGCCGAAAACAGCGACTAAAAAATGATCTTGGGTTACGGTAGGAACGGGTAATAGGCTTAAAAATAAACCAAGAAATATTAGCGATAGAAAGGTGTGTGCGGCAAAATTCTTTCCAAATTTTTTATAGCCAATATATACAAAAGGTAAGTTGAGAAGTATTAACGGAATAGAAACATCGATATGATAAAACTCATGAATAAGAATGGAAATACCCAAAAGGCCACCATCTAAAAAAAGATTGGGAATCATAAATCCTTTAATAGCTATAACCGTGCAGGAGACGCCAATTATTTTTAATAGTATGGATTTAAAGGAAAAAACAGAACTTAGGTCTAAGGTGTTTAAATTGCTTTTGCTCATTGGTGGAAGGTGGATTAATAGCGTTGTAATCTTTACCTATCTAATTTAAGCAATTATTTTTATATCTGTTTGATTATGAGTGTTTAAGTTGGGTGTTGTGATTAGTTATTATGCCATTGATAATTTGGCAGAAATAACGAATGCTACAGAAAGACATGCAATATAAAAGAACTAATAGAAGGTTAACGTTTTAAATTAGAAAACTGCCTAAAACGAAAAGTGAAAGGTGCCTTAGAAAAAACCAAACGCGACCAGAATTGGCGTGCAGAGGAAGAAGTAGCCCTTTGGGAGTTGGTAGGTGCTTAGACCTACACATAGCTTTCTTGTTTGAGATATTATAGTACGAATTAAAAAGGAAATCCTAATTTTTTGGAAAACCATTTTCTAAGCATTCCATTTTTAATTATATTACTACTATGAAAAAACGACTACAAATAATTAACGGTATTGCATTTGTTTGTGTTATTGTAATGAATTATTTATCCAACACCGGATTATTAAACAATACCACCATAGGAGAAGTTTCTAAGCAATACAATACCTTATTTACACCGGCAGGTTATGCCTTTTCCATTTGGGGACTTATCTATGTACTCGCATTAGGTTTTGTTATTTACCAAGGACGAAGTCTTTTTGTACACGTAAGAGACGATGCTTTTGTATTAAAAACAGGTTGGTGGTTTTTACTGTCTTGCGTGGCTAATTGTTTGTGGATTATAACGTGGATTTATAGCTACACATTACTATCTTCTATATTTATTTTTATACTGCTATTCTCCTTAATAAAAATTGTACTTAAAAATAATATGGAATTGGTAGACGAGCCCATTTCTGTTATTCTTTTTTTATGGTGGCCTTTTGTGATTTATAGTGGTTGGATTACCGTGGCTAGTATAGCAAATGTCTCCGCAGTTTTAGTGAAATACAACTGGGATGGCTTTGGACTCTCGCCAACCGTTTGGACCGTTTTACTTATTGGTATCGCCATGGTAATAAACCTAATGATTACCTGGACACGCAACATGCGCGAGTTTGCACTTGTTGGTGCTTGGGCTTTAATTGCTATTTATGTTGCCAACAACGATGGGAATACTACCGTAGCGTATGCTGCTGTAATTGCTGCTGCTATTTTAATGCTTAGCAGTTTTGCGCATGCTTTTATAAATCGGGAAACAAATCCTGCTGTTAAGTGTTTGGAGTATTTTAGGGGGAGGTAGTAAGTAGTTTTTTAAATTATAAAATACATTTGAAATAGCCTAAAATAAAACGAGATCAAAATTGGCGTGCTGAAGAAGTTGAAGAGCTTCTGGAGTTGGATGGTGTTTAGTAGTTTTTGTGTTGTAAACTAAATATGTTTTTAATTACAATGCATCGTTTAAATAAATTGAGATTTACCCTTTAACTTAATAAAATTATACCTTTATTGTTAAGTTAGTATTTAATCTCAACTTTTGTTTATAAATTAGCTAATAAATTTTTTACTAGAATCCATAAAGAATATTTAAAATAAGTAATTTTTGATTGTTGCATTTAAAGATAGGAATTTAAGGGATTTATGTGAAGATGAGGGTAAATGTATTCTTATATATGGTGAAGAAGCAACTATTCAATTACAGAATAGACTTTTAGATTTATTTGCAGCTGAAAGTATTTTAGATGTTTTAGTAGGGAATTTAAAAGAAATAAGATTGAATGATCTTATTTGCTTTCAATTAGAGCTTAATGAGAATTATGTATTGGAATTAGTCCCTAATCATACCGATTTAGAAGATTTTAATTTAGAAAATGGTATAGATTGGTCAGCAATTACAAGGATAAAAATTACTTCAATTAATAAAAAGATATAATGATAAATTTTCAGCCAAATTGGACTTCATCACCAGGAAATACAATAAATGATATTTTAAAAAATAGAAGTATTGAAGTGCCCGTTTTTGCTAAAAAAATTGATGAATCTACTGATTTAGTGATCAAGCTTATTGAAGGTTCTATCAAAATAAATAATGAGTTGGCATCTAAGTTGTCAAATGAATTAGGTACTTCTCGTTCATTCTGGATTAATCGAGAAGAGCATTATAGAAGTTTATTGAAAGTTAATCAACCAAAAGTTATGTCTAATTGGATCAGTTCGCTACCTATTAAGGATATGATTAAGTTTGGCTGGATTAAAGATTCTAATAATTTAGAAAAAGAATGTTTGAATTATTTTGGTGTCAGCGATGTTTATGCGTGGTATACTAAGTATACTAATACAAATACATTATCTTTTAGAAAAACAGAGACTTATAAATCTGATTTAGCATCTATTTTTAGTTGGATAAGACGTGGAGAATTACTTTCTAATAAGTATCCTTTAAATGAATGGAATAAACAAAAGTTTTTAGATTCTTTAGATGAGATTAAGACTTTAACCAGAGAGAAAAATCCAAAAAAATTCTTACCTAAATTAATTTCTATTTGTTCTGATTGCGGAGTTGTACTTGCAATAGTTCCTACTCCTAAAAATTGCCCAGTTAGTGGAGTAGTTAAGTTTATAGGTAATAGAGCTTTGATACAAATGAGTTTTAGGTACTTATCAGATGATCAGTTCTGGTTTACTTTCTTTCATGAGGCAGGACATTTAATTTTACATAATCCAGAAAATCCTATTTTAGAAATTGATAAGAAAGTAATTGATGAAAAGGAAAAAGAAGCAAATGATTTTGCTCAAGAAGTTCTAATTCCTTACTATTTGAAAGAAGAGATGATGAAAATCAGAGGTAATAAAAAGAAAATAGTTGGTTTTTCAATTAAAGCTGGTGTATCTCCAGGTATAGTAATAGGTCAGTTACAACACTTAAAGATTATTAGGTTTGAATATTTAAATGGTTACAAAAGAAGATATGATTGGTCGGATATAAATGAAACATTAGAAAGCTTGAAGCTGTCTTAATTAAATTTTTATTTCCTTAATTTTTTACCAAAGAGTGTATCAAATTCTTGAACTCCAGTTTCACAGAAATTAATCAACCAATCAAAATATTCTGAATAACTATTAATTTTTACATCTTTTGGGAATTTTTTTGACTGCATTTTTATGACATCATCTAAGTATTCAAGTTCAAGTTCTCCAGTCATAACATTTTTGTAATTGATGATTATTGAAGCAATAGAAATTGTATCATACTTAGCACTAAGTTGTTGATGGGTTTTCTGTTCTTCATAAGTTAGTTTTTTAACTTCTGAGTGCCAAGTTCCTTTGAACCAATCTGAGTACTTTCTCAAAGGGTATCCTATTTTCTGTAATTTAGATGTAATATGATTTAAATATCTCAGTTTAAAATGTTCTTGAAATTCATCGAATTCCATCAAATATACATTGGTGTTTTTTACAGCTTCAAAGGAGCCAGATTGAAATCCAACTTTTGAAACTATATATCCAGAGTTTGCTCCAAAATCAGAAACAACACTCCTAAAAGAATGTACAACACTTTTTGGAACTTTAGTTTTCCAGTTTTTACATTCAATTAAGATAGTTTGATTCGAATAGTTTTCTTTATCTATGGCAAATACATCAATATTTACAACACCTCTAACGGTATTTATGTTTTTCTCAACTTCAGTTTCAAAACCAATATCTTCTATAATTTTGGCACATTTAATTTGAAGTTCTTGCCACGTTTTTGGTTGTATGTTAAAAATCTTCATAATTATCCTCTAAAGTGAATATAATTACTTGGGCTTTTTTGCCAATTGCATATTGAGTCTTCAATTATTTGCATTCCAAAATTTAAACCTAAATGAGCTTCTAAGGCGTTAAGTTTAAAATTTAGACTTCTTTTTGAAGTGTCGTTAAAAAGTTTTTTAGCTCCTTCATATGGTCCTGTGGATTCATTTAAATAAGTAGAGTCAGGTTCTATATTAACAATTCCAAGCTTCCCAATCATTGTCAAATAATCAAATTTCCCAAGTCTACCAAAATATTTCACTGAGCTCATAGAATTATAAAGTTTGTTGAATAAAATTTTAGGATCAGAACCTACAGTATCAATTAAATCTTGAATAAACTTTTCATGACTTTTACCTGGTCCTATCCAATTAACATAACTTTCAAATGTAGCTCCTGTACCTTTATCTTTTATACTTACATATTTTCTGTGATTACTGAATGTTCCTTTTTGTTTTAAATTTTGATGATTTCTTCTTAGCCATGATCTAAATAATGTAGGGTCATTAGATATGGTTTGCCAATCCCAAACTATTGAAGTGCCTAATCCATTATAGGTAAACCTTACTAAATTCCATCCATGCTCTCTGTGTTTACCATAATGTATAGCTAAAAAGACTAACCAAAACGCTTCGTCGATGTCCCCATTTTGAAAATGGTAACATGCAGCTTTTAATGGGTTAAAAGTGGTTTTACTTGGATCACAAACGATACTGCTATAACTCTTTGATTTAAAAATTTGAGCAATTTTAATTCTTCTATCACTATCAATTATTTGATGAATTAAACATTCTTTATCCGAAGAATCACTTATTCCAGGCATGCTATGAATTTTTATAAATTCAGTCAGTTTTTTGTCTAAATCGTTGTATAATGCTTTGTCTTTTATTCTCATACTTTAATTTTATTTGAAAGCCAATTTCTAATAGATTTTTGGACAATACTTGTTACACCAAAACTACTTTGAATATTATGGTTAAAACCAAAGACTTTAATAGCTTGTTTTAATTTAATTCCACCTATTTTATTTACATCACCTTCAAATGAATATCCATTTACGTTTTTACCGTTTTTTCTATTTAAGACCCAATCTGTTTGAAGTTCTTTTCTGAATGTAACATCGCTAATTTGTTCGAAGGTTTTAATAACAGTACTTCCATTTAATATTAAATAATTAATACTTGAGTTTTTTAAAAGGTGACCTAATAATAAAGATGATTTATCTAGTAAAAAATGTTTTTGATTAGGTCTTAGGTCTGACCATTTTTTTGATGTAGCATAAGGTATTAAGTCTAAATGGCATGCTTCAGTTGACGGAAAGTAATATGAATATGATGAACCAGAAATTAAATAATCTAACTTTTTAAACCATTGGTCGTAAGGATTTCTACTAAAGTACTCATCACAAAGAGTCTTTATATAATTTGTTTTGGCACTATCAATTTCGGTCCAACTATTTATTTTTAAAGACTTTAGAGTATGAAACCGTCTATTGTTTCCGTTTAATTCAACACCATTTAAATCTTCAAATTCTCTATTGCTAGGATTAATACCAAGAGTAGCAATTTTCGAATTAGAAATATTACCAAAAGAGTATATTGGTGTACTCCAAGGTATAACATCTGCATATTTTATATCTGCATCTGTTAAAGTATTATTTATTACTTCAAGAATTTTTTGCTTCATCTAATGTCTTTTGATTTTTTGATTTGTTTTAACTCTTTGGTCAATAAAACTATGGTAAAGTGTATTGTTGATTTCTTTTTTCACTTCTTCAATTTTAATATATTTTTTTTTCTTTAATAGCGTGTGAATTTTTAATAAAGATGTTAAATCTTGCCAGTAAGGATCAAGCTCATTAGTATTTGTCTGGTCGAATTTTTCTTTTCGTATTAATCTCTCCGCAGAAATAATTTTTTGTAAAGAATCCCATGGATTTGCTATTGGCATTTTCGGCATTTGGTAGTTTGTTGATTGTGTCCCTTCGCTTAAATATTTTTCAGCATTTAGTTTGTTTTTTTTATATAAATGTAAACTACCAATAGCATGATGATAAGAACCTATTTCAATACCGAGTGAAACCGCTATTATTTCTTGTAACATAGTAAAACAAAAAATATCATGAGGCAGTCCAAGAAAAGCGTCATTAGATCTCATAGATGTCATCATAATTAGTTTTCCATTCCTAACAGTAAACTGTAATGTTGTTGTACATGGAATATCTTTGTGTTGCTCAATCAAATCTTTTGCATCAAATAGTTGAATTACAGCTCTTCTAGAATTTGGTTTTTTTCTTAAAATTTCAATAACATTATTAACTTGGTTTATATGACCATCCTTTTTAAATAATCTTGGTCCATAGCCTCCATAAATTGTTTCATTATCATCAGAAGATTTTACATATTGAGGTATGTAATACTTGATATATTTTAATGCATTCGTTTTGCTTAAATACCAGAAGAGTTCGCCTAGGGAACTAAAAGCTTTACCTTTTGTTTCAGTAATACTTAACCTTGCTCTTGGGTTTTTTAATTCTATCAAACAACCGAATATTTCAGAACTAGCTCCTTTTGTCGGGATTACATCAAATGGTAGTTTTAGTAGTTCGGTAAAAACTCTATTTAGAATATCATCTAAAGTTTTTTCTATTATATGCATTGATGGATTTTTATCAAATTAGTGATTTTGTAAACAAGTAAATGAAAAGCCTATTTATTTTAAATAATAAAAGTAAATTAATGCTTTTGTTTTATTTTACGGGTATCCTCAATTACGCTATAATATTTTAACAAACAGGTTTCCTAATGCGCCTCCAACCAATTAACGCCAACATCCATTTCCACATCAAGCGGCACATCCATAACAAAAGCACTCTCCATTTCTGTTTTAATCAACGTTTTCATTTCTTCTAGTTCCGGTTTATAGACATCAAAAACCAATTCATCATGTACCTGTAGCAGCATTTTGGTTTTATAATTACCAGCTTCCAGTTTGTTGTAAATATTAATCATGGCGATTTTAATAATATCTGCAGCGGAACCTTGAATAGGCGCATTTACCGCATTACGTTCTGCAGCACCACGCACAATGGCATTGGCACTATTAATATCTTTTAAATAACGACGTCTGTCTAAAACCGTTTTTACATAGCCATGATCCCGAGCAAAATCTACCTGTTCGCTCATGTATTGTTTCAGTTTTGGGTAGGTTTCGTAATAGGTATCAATAAGCTCTTTGGCTTCCCCACGCGATAAATCGGTTTGGTTACTCAGTCCAAAAGCAGAAACACCATACACAATTCCAAAGTTTACCGTTTTGGCATTACTACGTTGCGCTCTGGTTACTTCGGCTAGCGGAACACCAAATACTTTTGCAGCAGTAGAAGCGTGAATATCTTCGCCGTTTTTAAAGGCTTCAATCATGGTTTCTTCTTTACTTAAAGCAGCAATGATTCGCAGTTCTATCTGACTGTAATCGGCAGCAAGTAAAATATACTCGTCATTTCGCGGAATAAACGCTTTTCGCACTTGTCGTCCACGTTCGGTACGGATAGGGATATTCTGTAAATTCGGGTTGTTACTACTCAGTCTTCCCGTAGCAGCAACGGTTTGCATATAATCGGTGTGTACACGTCCGGTTGCTTCTTCCACTTGCAATGGTAAGGCATCCACATAGGTGCTTTTTAGTTTTGCCAATCCGCGATATTCTAAAATATCTCTAATGATCTCGTGCTCTTTTGCTAAAGCAGATAAAATATCTTCCCCAGTTTTATATTGCCCGGTTTTTGTCTTTTTCGGTTTGTCTACTAATTTGAGTTTTTCAAATAAGATAATTCCTAATTGCTTTGGTGATGCGATATTGAACTCTTCACCTGCAACTTCATAAATTTTAGCGACCAAAGTTTCAATGTCTTTGTTTAAGTCTTCGGCTAAGCCATTTAAAAACGGAACATCTAATTTTATTCCTTCTAATTCCATGGCAGCTAGCACGCGTAACAACGGCACTTCAATATCTTCAAATAATTTTTTGGTGTTTGCTTCGCCTAATTCTTTTTCAAAATGTTCTTTTAATTGCAAGGTGATATCTGCATCTTCAACTGCATATTCGGTTTGTTTTTCTAACGGAACATCACGCATCGATAATTGGTTTTTACCTTTTTTACCAATCAATTCTACAATAGAAACTGGCGTGTAGTTTAAGTAGGTTTCTGCCAATATATCCATGTTGTGTCGCATGTCTGGATTGATCAAATAATGCGCAATCATGGTGTCAAACAACGGACCTTTAACTTGCAGGTTATATTTTGCTAATACTTTAATGTCGTATTTTAAATTCTGACCAATCTTCTGAATGTTTTCTGCTTCAAAAAAGCATCGTAATGCTTCGATGATAGTCTGTGCTTCTTCTTGATCTTCTGGAAACGGTAAATAGAATCCTTTGCCAATTTCCCAAGAAAATGAAATCCCAACCAATTCTGCGGTCAACGGATTTAAGCCTGTGGTTTCGGTATCAAAACACACACTAGTTTGGTTCGTTAAGTTTTTAATGAATAACTTGGTTGCCATTCCTGGCGCTACACTTTGGTAGAAATGCGAATAGGTGGCTATGGTTTTTCTGGCGAATGGGTCTTGTGTTGTCGCTTCCGCGGAATTGGTTTCGCCTCCAAACAAATTAAATTGCCCTGCTCCAGCACTTTCCGCTTCCTTTGGTGTTACTTTTATTTCTGCTTTAACGGAAGGTTTTTCGGTAGCAGTAGCTTGTGCTTCCACGGAAAATGTTTTGGTGAAATTATCTATTAATCGTCTAAATTCTAATTCCTGAAAAATTTCTACTACTTTAGGAACATCTGGTTGGTCTAGTTCAAAATCTTTAGCATCAAAAGTCACCGGAACATCTAGCATAATCGTTGCTAGTTTTTTAGAAAGTAAACCAAGTTCTTGATTGGCTTCTATTTTTTCTTTCATTTTACCTTTCAGCTCGTGGGTGTTTGCAAAAAGATTTTCCATACTTCCGTAAGCAGCTAAAAACTTCTTGGCTGTTTTTTCTCCAACACCAGGAAGCCCAGGAATATTATCCGAAGCATCGCCCATCATTCCTAAAAAGTCAATCACTTGTAACGGATCGGTAACTTCAAATTTCTTTTGTACTTCTGGGATTCCCCAAGTTTCATAACCACCACCAAACATTGGTCGGTACATAAATATGTTTTCACTTACTAACTGCGCAAAATCCTTATCCGGAGTAACCATAAACGTTTGGTAGCCTTCTTTTTCTGCTTGTTTTGCTAAGGTTCCAATAATATCATCGGCTTCAAAACCTGCTTTTACTACAATTGGAATATGCATGGCTTTTAAAATCTCCATGATATACGGAATGGCAGTTTTTATACCTTCCGGCGTTTCGTCTCTATTCGCTTTATAGGCTTCAAACATTTCTACACGATCTGCAGATCCGCCTTTATCAAAACATACCGCTAAATGATCTGGTCTTTCACGCTTAATAACGTCTAAAAGCGAATTCATAAAACCCATAATAGCTGAGGTATCTTCGCCTTTAGAATTGATTCTCGGATTTTTTATAAAGGCATAGTAGCCACGAAAAATTAATGCGAAAGCATCAACTAGAAATACACGTTTGTTATCTGACATTTGATTTTGAGTATAAGTGTTTGTCTGTTCGAGCGCAGTCGAGAACTCTCTTTTGGGTGGTATTAACCTCTCGACTGCGCTCGAAGAGACAAAAGAATGACGATTCTAAATTAGAAATCAGTCCGACTGCAAATTACAATTTCTTTAAAAACTAAAGAACCTCATTATTAATAAAGTTATTAAAAAATTGCTACGTATTTTTGCTGAAAATATTTATAGATGAATACATTTTCAATTGCCATACATGGTGGTGCAGGAACTTTAGTAAAAGGAATGATGACTCCGGAGTTAGAAGCGAAGTATAAAGCTGCTTTGCAATTAGCATTAGACGAAGGTTATAAAGTGCTAGAGAATAATGGAACCGCAACCGAAGCAGTGGAGAAAGCAGTAGTTGTTTTGGAGGATTCTCCATTATTCAACGCGGGAAAAGGAAGCGTTTTTACTGCAACCGAATCTCATGAAATGGATGCTTCTATTATGGATGGAAAAACATTGAATGCAGGAGCGGTTAGTTTAATTACCGGAATTAAAAACCCAGTTAGTTTGGCTCGGGATGTGATGGAAAAAAGCGAACATGTTTTTCTTGCAGGCGAAGGTGCTATGCAGTTTGCTAAAGAGTTAGGTTATACCTTAGAAGACGCATCGTATTTTTACGATGCATTAAGACATAATCAGTGGTTAGAAATAAAAGACACGGATAGTTTTCAGTTGGATCATGCCAAAAAGAAGGATTCTAAATTTGGAACCGTTGGCGCTGTTGCTTGTGATAAAGACGGTAATATTGCTGCTGCAACTTCTACAGGAGGAATGACCAATAAAAAATGGGGACGCGTAGGAGATAGTCCGATGATTGGTGCCGGAAACTATGCCAATAATAAAACTTGTGCTATTTCATGTACAGGAAGTGGCGAGTTTTTTATTCGTGGTGTGGTTGCTTATGATGTTGCTTGTTTGATCGAGCATAAAGAAATGTCTTTAGAAGCTGCAGCTAACGAAGTAATAAATAAACGTATACTAGAAATAGGAGGTGATGGCGGATTAATTGCTATTGATACCAAAGGAAATATCGCAATGCCTTTTAATACCGAGGGTATGTATCGCGCTAGTAAATCTTCCACTGGAATGGAAGAGGTTTCTATTTATAAATAAAAAAAAGGCTTCTCGATACAATTTTCTCGTGCCTCGAAAATCACTCGAAGTGACAAGTTGGTTGTATTGTCAGTTCGAGTGATGCGACGCTAGGAGTATTGTATCGAGAACTATTTGTGTTTGCTTCTCGATACAATTTGTTCATGCTTCACAAACCACTCGAAGTGACAAGTAGTATTTTAATTGGATTTCATTGTCAGTTCGAGTGATGCGACCAAAGGAGCATTGTATCGAGAACTATTTGTGTTTGCTTCTCGATACAATTTTATCGTGCCTCGAAAACCACTCGAAGTGACAAGTTGGTTGTATTGTCAGTTCGAGTGATTTCGATTTTTTATCGAAATTGTATCGAGAACCTATCTATTATCAAACTTCTTCTTTGAGAGATTAGGTAGTTTTTCGAATGTATTATTTATTAAAGCTTCCTTTTTCGCTCTAGACCATTTCTTAATCTGCTTTTCACAAGCAATAGCATGATTTGGATTTGAAAATGTAGTATGAAAAACTAGCGTAATTGGTCTTCTTTTAAAGGTGTAACAGTCTGGGTATTTACCTGTTTTATGCTCTATAATTCTAATATTTAATCTAGAACTAAATCCGGTGTAGTAACTTTTATCGGAACACTCTAATATGTAAACGTAATATGTTTTCATGTTTAAAGTTAGTAAAAAAATGTTTGCTTCTCGATACAATTTTCTCGTGCCTCAAAAACCACTCGAAGTGATAAGCAGTATTTTTTTGATTGAAGTTCATTGTCAGTTCGAGTGATGCGACGCTAGGAGTGTTGTATCGAGAACTATTTGTGTTTGCTTCTCGATACAATTTGTTCATGCTTCACAAATCACTCGAAGTGACAAAAGCTATATTTTTTGATTGATCTTTATTGTCAGTTCGAGTGATGCGACCAAAGGAGCATTGTATCGAGAACTATCGTGTTGACTTCTCGATACAATTTTATCGTGCCTCAAAAATCACTCGAAGTGACAAAAGCTATATTTTTTGATTGAAGTTAATTGTCAGTTCGAGTGATGCGACCAAAGGAGCATTGTATTGAGAACTATTTGTGTTTGCTTCTCGATACAATTTGCTCATGCTTCACAAATCACTCGAAGTGACAAGTAGTATTTGATTGGATTTCATGGTCAGTTCGAGTGATGCGACCAAAGGAGCATTGTATCGAGAACTATCGTGTTGACTTCTCGATACAATTTTCTCGTGCCTCAAAAACCACTCGAAGTGACAAGCAGTATTTTTTTGATTGAAGTTCATTGTCAGTTCGAGTGATGCGACCAAAGGAGTATTGTGTCTAGAACTATTTGTGTTTGCTTCTCGATACAATTTTCTCATGCCTCGAAAACCACTCGAAGTGACAAGTAGTATTTTAATTGGATTTCATTGTCAGTTCGAGTGATGCGACCAAAGGAGCATTGTATCGAGAACTATCGTGTTGACTTCTCGATACAATTTGTTCATGCTTCACAAATCACTCGAAGTGACAATTAAAAGATATAGCGGAAAGCCTGACGTTTTGCGATCCTGCGAGGTTTTTGTTAACCTTGTAGGTAGGAGCAAAAGGTAACGCCCAACCCATGTTAAAACTTCGGTTGGCTAACCAAAAAATAAATATATTAATAGGTATGAGATTCCTGTCTGCGCAGGAATTTAGGAGTTCAGATAAAAGGAGCTTCGATAGGTAATACTTCTACTTCCTTATTTTTAATATTAAAACGGTCTCCATTAGATAGAATATGCGTTCTTAAATTGGTTAGAGACATTGGTGTGCCTTCTTTTAAAACTTTGTGGTTGTTGTGTTTTAGTTTTCTTCCATCAAAAATAATTACCATTCCAGAACCTATAACTTCTAGGGAACCATTTTTAATGATAAGTCCGGTGTCTTCTGCTAAGCCAAGTCCGACAAGCTTTGGGAATTGTGCAACCGCTTCCGATATGCGTCCGAAACGACCTCTTTTAATAAAGTGCGTGTCTATAATTAATTCCGGGATTAAAGCTAATCCTTTATACATAGTAACTGCTCCTTTTATAAATGCTTCTGAAGCAGATCCTCCAGCAATCATTTCTTGAGACATCATCATAGCACCAGCACTGGTACCTGCAATAACAAAACCTTCTTCGTTTTTATAGCGGTCTACCAAAATAGTGTGAATGGTAGTACCTCCAATTTTATCGGAGATTTTAGATTGATCTCCACCAGAGAACATGACACAATCTGCACCTTTTATTAAATCTATAGCTGCTTGTTTTTCAGAGTCTTCTTTACTTCTAATGTCTAGAATAGTAACGTTTTTACAACCTAAGGTAGTAAATGCTTCCATGTAATTTTCACCAACTTCTACAGGAATACTAGATGCGGTAGGTATCACCACAATATTCGAGTCTATACCTCCAGCTTCTTCAACTACATGAAACAAAATACCTTCGCTTATAAACTCTAGCGTGTATTGTTCACTTTCTTCAATTCCTTTGTCTTCATTTCCTCCTATAGGAATTAACGTTCCGTTAAATCTATGCATCTATTTATCACTTAAAATTATAATGTGCAAAAATAGGCTAATTTTTTTACAGAAATTGTATATATTTATAATCTTTCACACTAACTAATTAAACCAAAATCTGCATGAAGATACGCGAAATAAATGCCATGAGAGGGCCAAACTACTGGTCTATAAGACGTCACAAACTAATAGTAATGGTTCTTGATCTGGAAGAAATGGAAGAATTACCATCGAATAAAATTGATGGATTTCCAGAAAGATTAAAAGCAATGTTTCCTACGATGTATTCGCATCGATGTTCAGAAGGTTGCGAAGGTGGTTTTTTTATGCGCGTGGATGAAGGTACTTGGATGGGACATATTATAGAGCATATTGCTTTAGAAATTCAAACATTGGCTGGAATGGATACTGGTTTTGGAAGAACCAGAGGCTATGGAGAACATGGCGTGTATAGCGTTGTTTTTTCTTATATGGAAGAATCTGTTGGTCGCTTTGCAGCAAAATCTGCAGTCCGAATTTGCGAAGCTTTAATTGCTGGCGAAGACTATGATTTAACCGATGATATTCAAGAAATGCGAGAACTTCGCGAATCGGATCGATTAGGTCCGAGTACAGGATCTATTATTGAAGAAGCCGAATCTAGAGGAATTCCTTGGATTCGTTTAAATAAATATTCGCTTTGCCAATTGGGTTATGGCGCAAATCAAAAACGTATTCAAGCAACAGTTACTAGTGAAACAAGCAGTATTGGTGTAGAATTAGCGTGTGATAAAGAAGATACCAAATACTTGTTAGAACAAGCAGAAGTAGAAGTGCCTCGTGGTGATATTATTAGACGCGAACGTAGTCTAGAGGAAGCATGTCGTTATGTTGGTTATCCTTTAGTGATTAAACCTGTAGATGGCAATCATGGAAGAGGAATTACCGTAGATATTAATAATTATGAAGATGCTTTAGCTGCTTTTCATCATGCAAAAGAAAGCTCTCGTAGCGGTGCTATTATTGTAGAGAAATTTATTACTGGTCAAGATTATAGACTTCTAGTAATTAATAATAGGTTAGTGGCTGGAGCCATTAGAACTCCTGCACATGTTATTGGTGACGGAAAATCTACAATACAAGAATTAATAGATAAAGTGAATAGCGATCCTCGTCGTGGTTTTGGACATGAAAATGTACTGACCAAAATTACTACCAACGAGTTAACGCAAACCATAATTAAAGATGCTGGTTATACTTTAGAGTCGGTTTTAGCAGCAGATGAAAGACTGATATTAAAAGATACTGCAAATCTGAGTACAGGAGGAACTGCAGAAGATATTACAGATATTATTCATCCTGCAAATATTGCTATGGCAGAACGTATTTCTAAAATTATAGATTTAGATATCTGCGGAATTGATATCATGACCACCGATATTTCTAAACCACTATCCGAAACTGGTGGTGCTGTTTTAGAAGTAAATGCTGGTCCAGGATTTAGAATGCACTTAGCACCAACTACTGGATTACCACGTAATGTCGCTGCTCCAGTAATTGATAAGTTATTTCCAGTAAAAGGCGAAACAGGACGTATTCCTATAGTAGCTATTTCTGGAACGAATGGAAAAACAACCACAACAAGACTTATTGCACATATTGCAAAAATGAATGGCCATCGTGTTGGTTACACCACAAGTGATGGTGTTTATATACAAAATAGATTACTAATGACGGGTGATTGTACAGGTCCGGCAAGTGCCGAATTTGTACTGAAAGATCCTACCGTAAACTTTGCAGTTTTAGAATGTGCAAGAGGTGGATTGCTTCGTGCTGGATTAGGTTTTAAAAAATGTGATGTCGCTGTGGTAACAAATGTTGCAGCAGATCATTTAGGCTTAAAAGGAATTCATACCGTAGAACAATTAGCAAAAGTGAAAGCGGTTGTTCCAGAAACGGTTTTACCAGATGGTTATGCTATTTTAAATGCAGACGATGATTTGGTGTATGATATGCGTCGTAATTTAGATTGTAACGTTGCCCTATTTTCTATGGATGAAAACAATCCGCATATAAAAGCATTACAACGTCTTAATGGTATCACTGCTGTGTACGAAAACGGTTGGGTTACTATTTGTAGAGGCGAATGGAAAATGCGTATTATGGAAGCGGTGAATATTCCGCTAACCTATGGAGGAAAAGCAAAATTCATGATTCAAAATGTACTTGGTGCGGTGCTTGCTGCACATGTGCAAGGGATTAGTATTGAAGATATGAAAGCCGCTTTAGAAACTTTTATTCCTTCGGCAACACAAACTCCTGGTCGTTTAAATTTATTCGAATTTAATAACTTTTCCATTCTTTTAGATTATGCACATAATCCAGCAGGAATGCGTGCCCTTCAAAATTTTGTGGAGGAATTAGATGCTACGGTGAAAGTGGGAATTATTGCAGGAATTGGTGATAGACGTGTGGAAGATAATAATGAAATGGGTAGTATTGCTGCCGAAATGTTTGATGAAATTATTATTAGGCAAGACAAACGCTTACGCGGAAAAACCGAAGAGGAGCTTATTAAAATGCTGAATGATGGTATTAAAATGAAAGATCCGAATAAGAAAACAACCATTATTCCATCGGAAAAAGAAGCCATTAAATTTGCAGTTAAAAACGCGGTGAAAGGTTCGTTGATTATTTTGTGTAGTGATGTGATTCCAGATGCTTTAGAACTAGTGAAAAAGTTTAAAGAACAAGAAGCGAATGGTGAATTGAATTACGCGGATTAATTAAAAATAAAGCTTTCGAAAATAATATATAATGTCAGTTTGAGCGCAGTCGGAAACCTTAATGTTTTATCTTTTAAAGTATTTGGACTGCGTTTAATATGACATTTTTTGATTATAAACCTTGTAGTCAGCTTCTCGTTGATTTTAAATAATATTTAGTTAACTATGAATTACTCCGATAATAAATACGCTACTTTATTTAATACCCAAAAAGCAAACCAATACCACATAGGAAACACGACCTATAAACAGCGTATTGCAAAACTGAATGCCTTAAAAAAAGCGGTGGAGTTTACGTATAAGGATAAAATCCGTCAAGCATTGTTTGATGATTTTAAAAAGCCTTTTACAGAAACGGATTTAACAGAAATTTATCCGGTTATTGGTGAAATTAAATTCGCTAAAAGTCACTTAAAATCCTGGCTGAAACGTCAAATTGTAGACACACCAATGTCTTTACTAGGGTCGTCTTCGTATTATATTAACGAACCAAAAGGCGTTTGTTTGCTTATTTCTCCTTGGAATTTTCCTTTAAACTTAACTTTCGGACCATTAGTTTCTGCAATTGCAGCAGGAAATACGGTGATTATTAAACCTAGTGAAATGACGCCACACATTTCTAAAGTGATGGCAGAGATTGTTGTCGATTTGTTTGATGAAAACGAAATTGCTTTAGTAGAAGGGGAAGTAGAAGTATCGCAAGAATTATTAAAACTTCCTTTTAATCACATCTTTTTTACTGGATCTCCACAAGTTGGAAAAATTGTAATGCAAGCCGCTTCTAAGCATTTAACTTCGGTGACTTTAGAGCTTGGTGGGAAATCACCGACCATTATTGACGAAACGGCGAACTTAAAAGCTGCAGCTAAAAAGATTGCTTGGGGAAAGTTTTTAAATAGCGGACAAACCTGTATTGCTCCAGATTATATTTTGGTAAAAGATGCGGTGAAAGATGCTTTTGTTACAGAATTAAGAGAACAGTTGAAAACCTTTTATACGGCCGATGCTTCGGCTTCCGATTCCCTTTCACGTGTAGTGAATGCAAAACATTATGAGCGTTTAGTAGCGCATTTAGAAGATGCGAAATCCAATAATGCCACGATTGAAATTGGAGGTAAAACAGCTTCCGAAGATAACTTTATAGAACCAACCGTAATTTCTAACGTACCAGAAAGTGCTTCGCTTTTACAAGACGAGATTTTTGGACCTATTCTTCCAATAAAAACATATAAGACACTTGAAGAAGCTATTACTTATATTAATGCTAAAGAAAAACCTTTGGCGCTTTATGTATATTCTAAGAGTAAAAGGAATATAAATACGGTTATAAAAAATACTAGAGCAGGAAGTACGGCAATTAACAATAACGTATTGCAATATACCAATCATAATCTGCCATTTGGAGGAAGTAATAATAGCGGGATTGGTAAATCACATGGTATTTTTGGTTTTCAGGAATTCTCGAACATGCGTTCTGTATTGAAGCAACATACCGTAGGATCTATTGAATTTTTGTTTCCGCCTTATACTAATTTTAAACAGAAATTGGTAGACTTAACTATCAAGTGGTTTTAATAAAAAAAGGGATTATTAAGATTACTTAATTTCTCCCTTTTTAGACTAATAGCGTCTTTATGTTTTATTGAATGACAATTTTTTTGGTGACTTCCCCTTTTTCAGTAGCAATTTTCAAAAGATAAATTCCGGATGGATAGGAGCTAATATCCATTGTTTCTGCTTTTGTTGTCAGAACTTTTTTCCCTAATATATTGAATAAGCTAATAGAAGAAATCGTTTGGTTTTTAGAACTAGCAATATTTAGAATAGCATCTGCTGGATTTGGATACACATGAATATTGTCTTCTAAAGCTGTGTTGTTAGTGCTCAAGGTTTCCGTGCTATGAATGGTAAAACTTTTATATCCATCATTATTTGCAAGTGCTAAAGTTCTAAATACACGAAGTTTATATGTTGTTCCGCTTGTTAAACCAGCAATATTACCTTGACTAGAAAAACAACCTAATTCATTGCCACTGCAAGCGTCATAGAGCGAAAAATTATTCCAACTTAAAGATCCATCAATAACGATATATCCATCAATTGGCATCGTGAAATCATACCAAATATCTGCATAATCCTCTGCGGTTGTTCCGGAGCAACCTACTTCGTTATTAATGGAGGCTCCAGCAATCCCGAAGTTTACGGTTGTTGGTGTATTAGTAACTGTAATGTTTTCTGCTGAGGTACAATCGTCGTTATTTATGATTTCAAACGCTTGAATAGTAAAGCTTCTATAGCCGTTTTCTGTTGTTCGCGGTAAAGTTCTAAACACTCTTAGTTTATAATTGGTTCCAGAGGTTAAATTCTCAATAAGTTCATTGGTTGCGCCACATTGTATCTCTGTTCCACCGCAAGCATCGTAAAGCGCAAAATTATTCCAGTTTATCGCTCCGTTTACAAATAAGTTTCCGTTTACAGGCATGGTGAAATCGTACCAAATATCTGTGTAATCGGAAGGTGTTGTTCCGCTACAACCAACTTCATTGTTTATGGATGCTCCTGCAATGTCAAAATTAATAGTTGCTTCGGTTGTGGAAACGTTTATGTTTTCGGAAGAAACACAATTGTCGTTAGTTGCATTTTCAAATGCTTGAATAGTGAAGCTTCTATAACCGTTTTCTGGTGTTCGTGCTAAAGTTCTAAATACTCTTAGTTTATAATTGGTTCCGGAGGTTAAATTTTCAATAAGTTCATTTGCTGCGCCACATTGTATTTCTGTTCCGCCGCAAGCATCGTATAGCGCAAAATTATTCCAATTAATCGCTCCGTTAATAAATAAGTTTCCGTTTACAGGCATGGTGAAATCGTACCAAATATCGGTGTAATCTTGGGTCGTAGTTCCGCTACAACCAATTTCATTGTTTATAGATGCTCCTGCAATATCAAAATTAATAGTTGCTATCGTTGTAGAAACGGTTATGTTTTCGGAAGAAATACAATCCTCATTTGTTGCTTCTTCATACGCGGTTATATTAAAGCTTAAATAGGTCTTGTTTACATTTGGAGTCGTTCTGAAAATTCGCAATTTATAATTAGTCCCAGCGGTAAGCCCTGTTATGAGTTCATTACTAGAACCACATTGAATTTCTGTTCCAGCACATGTATCATAAAGTGCTATGTTGTTCCAGTTGATACCAGCATCAATATATACATTGCCATTTACAGGCATGTTAAAATCATACCAAATGTCTACATAATCGAATGCTGTTGTGCCGTTGCATCCAATTTCATTATTAATAGATGCTCCTCCAATTTCGAAATTTACTGTGGTTGAAGCGGTAGAAATTGCAATGTTTGTAGACGAAGTGCAATCGTCATTTGTTGCTGTTGGAAAAGCTTTAATACTAAAATTTTGATAGGTGGTATTGGATGCTGTTGCAGCGGTTCTATAAATACGAAGAAAATAGGTGTTTCCTGATAATAGATTCGTAAAAAGTGTACTGGAGCTACCACAATCTATTTCTGCACCACCACAAGAGTCGTAGAGGGCAAAACCATTCCAGAATAAACTCCCATCGACATGAATATTCCCATCATAAGGCATGGAGAATTCGTACCAAACGTCTGCAAAATCTTCTGTGGAGGAACAAATGGTTTGGTTGTTTACTAAAGCAGTATTAATATCAAAAGTGAAATTAGTGGCTGTATTTGTAACCGTTATTAATGCTGCAGAAGAACAATCGTCATTTGCAGGTTGCGCAAATGTAAATTGCGTTAAAATTAGTATGAGAATAAAAAAGTATCTTTTTTTCATAATTTATATTTTTAAAGTGTTAAATATAAATCAATTAGCTATAAAATGTAAGCGCTTACTTTCTTATTGTATAGTTGGTTCTGTTTTCTGTATAGATGGTTTCTTTTCTTGAAAAATAAACAAAAGACTTACTAGTATTTTACGCCTTGTCTGTCTAATACCGTTTTTGTTCTAAAGGCATAGAATAATAAATAGGCAAAACATAAAACAGCAATCCAGTACGACGATTGAATATTAAAAACATCTGCTAATTTTCCTTGAAGTGGTGGAATAATTGCACCACCAAGAATCATCATAATTAAAAAAGCAGAACCTTGAGAGGTATATTTTCCTAGACCAGCAATACTTAGAGTAAAAATACATGGCCACATAATAGAGCAGAATAATCCTCCAGATAAGAATGCAAATAAAGCCACATTTCCAGAAGAAAATAAACCAATTAGCATAGCTAAAACACCGAAGAGACTAAATATTTTTAAAGTTTTTACAGGGTTGTCTTTCGCTAAAAAGAAACCAAAGATCTGTACTGCTACACAAATTCCGAAAAAGAGTATTTGATCTGATGAGTATTTACCAAAATTGACTAGTAAAATAACGCCAAACGCAAGGTATGGTACTATAATTAATAATGCTTTTTTAAGTCCTTTACTAGGATTGAAAACCGTTATTGCTCCAACCCAACGACCAACCATTAAACCTCCCCAATATAGCGAAATGTATGGTGCTAATTGTCCGTCATTTAATGTTGCTAAACCTAATGCGTTTAAGTTTGTTCCGTTTACAGCTTGTTTTAATAATTCGCCTAAATTACTACCAATAGTAACCTCTACACCAACATAGGTGAAGATGGCCAACATACCTAGAACAAGTTGTGGGTATCTCATAGCTCCCCAACCTTCGGCTTTTTTAGAAGAACTAGAATACGCAAAAATAAGACTTCCAATGACTGCTACTAAAGCAATTAATAATAAGATCAATCTTTTGTGTTCTAATGCTTCCGAAGATATTTCTCCGCTAGAATAGGTGCTAAAAATATACCCGAAACAAGCGATAATAATTACCGTTAAAACGAGTAGCGTGTTTTTTGCTTTATTAGCAGGCTCAAAAGCTGTTTCCGATTTTAAAGCTGGTAGTTTTTTTGAAAAATGAAATAATGCTGCAGCTACCAAAAATAATAAACCAACACCAATATATAGTGCTTGAATGGTGGTTAGTTTTATTTCATTGTTTTTAATCATGGTGGTTAGTTCTTCACCAGATAAAGGCGCAGAACCAAAAATGATAAATGCAACTACTATTGGTCCAATAGTGGTTCCAAAAGAGTTTATTCCTCCTGCTAAATTTAGTCGGTGTGATCCCGTTTCTGGATCACCAAGAGCAATGGTAAAAGGATTGGCTGCGGTTTGTTGTAGCGAAAACCCTAAGCCGACTATGAAAAGGGCGATTAAAACAAAGTAGAAAACTTGTGTTTGTCCTTGTTCTGCTCCCATAGTTGCTGGATACATAACAAATGCACCAATGGCAGAAAGTAGCAAACCGTAAACAATTCCGTTTTTATACCCCCAAGAATTTAGGATGTCTTTTTTTATAGAACTAGATAAAACAAATAATAATAAAGCACCTAGATAATATGCACCGTAAAATGCAAAATCGACTAATTGGGATTGAAATTGATCGATGTTAAAGTAGGTTTTACAAAAAGGAATAAACACGCCATTAGACGCCGCTATAAATCCCCAAAAAAAGAAAACAGTAACTAAAGTAGTTAGTGCTGATTTGTTATTTTGATTGTTCATTTAGGTGGTTTTATTATTTTACGAATTGTAATATAATAAATCTTAAGGTATAGTTAAATATAAATATGGAATGTTAAAATGAGCTTTAAAGAATTACATTTGATGAAAATTCATTAAATGAGATTTGTCATCACCCTTGTAATAGTTTCCTTAGTCTTATTTTTTGTAGAGTTTTATGCCTTTCAGGCTTTAAAAACAATTACAAATAACAAAATAATAAGATGGATTTGGATTCTTATTGCAGTAGCCATTTATACCCATTTATTTTATATTGTTTTTACAACACCTAGAAGTGCAGGACAAACCAACGGGTTTCAATTAGCGACAGGGTTTTTACTTACGTTTTTGATTCCTAAAATATTGATTTTAGCAGTGATGTTTGGAGAAGATATTTTTAGAGGTTTTCAAAAACTAATATCTGTTTTTTCAAGTGGTGAAACACAATCTATAGCAGGAAGACGTGCGTTTATTTCTAAAATAGCATTGGGATTGGCAGCAATACCTTTTGCCTCTTTTTTATATGGAATAATTCAAGGGCGTTACAACTATAAAGTACTTAAATACCAATTAACGTTTAATGATTTACCAGAAGCTTTTGATGGGTTGAAAATTACACAAATATCCGATATTCATTCTGGTAGTTTTACCAATAAGGAGAAAATTGAATATGGTGTAAAAATGATTAATGATCAGCAATCGGATATTATTTTATTTACAGGAGACATTGTAAATAATAAAGCAGATGAAATGAACGATTGGATTGACGTTTTTAAAACACTAGAAGCGCCAATGGGAAAATATTCGGTACTTGGAAATCATGATTATGGAGATTATGTAGAATGGGAAAAACCAGAAGATAAGATTCAGAACTTTCAAGATGTAAAAGATATTCACCCAAAAATAGGTTTTGATTTATTGCTGAATGAAAACAGGTACATTGAAAAAGACGGACAAAAAATAGCATTAGTAGGTGTAGAAAATTGGGGTAAAGGTTTTAACCAAGCTGGGGATTTAGAAAAAGCTTCGGAAGGAATTGATAAAGACGATTTTAAAATCTTGATGACACACGATCCTTCGCATTGGGAATATAAAGTGAAAAATCATGATTTCAATTATCACTTATCCTTAAGTGGGCATACGCACGGATTACAAATGGGAATAGAGATTCCTGGTTTTTTTAGATGGAGTCCTTCGCAATATGTGTATAAACAATGGGCTGGTTTATATAATGAATTTGGGCGTTTTATTAATGTAAATAGAGGTTTTGGCTATCATGCTTTTCCTGGGAGAGTTGGGATTTGGCCTGAAGTAACGGTAATAGAGCTTAAAAGAGGTTCTAGCAACACATAATTTCTAAGAAATGTTATTTTTAATATGAAAATGCTTATTTTTATAAATAACACGCAATTCCGTTATTAGGTATTTGGATTTTAAGTAGATACGTGTTGGATTAAAAAACTATAGTATATGTCAAAATTTGGAGAACTTATAGACGTAGAGATTCCTGTACTGTTAGACTTTTTTGCAGTAGATGAGAAATCTAGTAATATGCATGCCATACTAAGAGATGTTGCTGCTGCTCTTGGCGATAAAGCAAAAGTGATTAAAATTGATGTAGATAAAAATAAAGAATTAGCTGAAGCTTTGCGAGTTAAAAATGTGCCGACTTTAATTATCTATAAAAATGGAGAAATGAAATGGAGGCAAACCGGTGAGCAGGATTCGGATACGCTTATTGGATTGATTCAAGAGTATGTGTAACTACGTAATACTTTTAAAAGTATAGCCTTTATTACTAAAATGTTCTAACACCTTAGGTAGCGCATATTGCATATTTTTTGAAGCTTTTATGCTATCGTGAAAAACAATAATACTTCCAGAATTCGCCTTTGTAATTACATTGTTTAAACAGATTTTTCTGGAAACAAAGTCGTCCCAATCTATAGAAAGTACACTCCACATAATTATTCTATAACCAAGTTTTATGATTTCAGTGCCTTGTTTTGGAGTTATTTGTCCGTAAGGAGGACGAAATAAGTTCAGCTTGATTTGATTCTTATTTAGTACTAAGTTGTGCGTTTGTTTTACGTTTTCTAAATAATCTGCAACCGAAGTTTTCCAACCTTTAATATGATTTTGCGTGTGGTTTCCTATGGCGTGACCTTCCGTTATAATATTTTGAAAGATCTCTGGATGCTTTTCAATATTATTTCCAATACAGAAAAAAGTAGCATTTGCGTTGTATTGTTTTAATAACTCTAAAACCCAATTGGTGATTTCTGGCGTTGGGCCATCATCAAAAGTCAAGTAAATCTCTTTCGTATTAGAAGATACTTCCCAAGTATAATTTGGGAATATCTTCTGTACAACTAAAGGTGTTTTTACTGGTGTTAAATTCATGTTTTCCAGATTTTATTCTGGTGCAATAACCGTGTCTTTTTGAATTAAATCGATATCTTTTTCTTGCGTTCTAGGTGCTTCCTTAGAAATGCCAGCATTAAAATGATCGAATAACTGTAAGAAGTTAGTAAAGGTTTTAGCTTCGGTTTTTGCTAGTTCATCGTCATAATCTAAAACAACATCTACAAGTGCTTTGTAGCGTTCTATATCTGTAATTATTTGTTCGCCTAATTCACGCTGTTTTCTTTGGTCTAGCGTACTGTAATAGGTTAGGTTTTCTTGATATTTAATACTTACATCTTTAAAAAGTTTACGTGCTTTTTCTTTAGCGCCAACTTCATAATAACCACTTATGTATGGTTCTAGTAAGGTATAGTAGCCAAAATAGTCTACAGGCATTTTATCCATTGCTAAATCTGCAATTTCTTCAGCCTTTTTTGGTTGGTCTTCATTGATAAATTGCTCCATTAAACGCGCAAGATTTCCTCTGTAAGTAATCGAGTTTGTTCTGGTTTCTATATCGTGATAAATGTCTGGACTGTTACTATTTCCCCAATCCCATTTTTTAACAATGTTATACATTTTCTCGCTATCTACTCTTCCCATATCAAAAGGGTTTGCTCTATCTACAGGCGTTTTAATAGGAGTTAATTTATAACACATACCATCTAATTGAAGGTAATCTTTCATCCAGATATAATCGTCTTCAGCGAAAGCACCACCTGTAAAATAAATAGGTCTTTTCCAATCATTATTAGCAACAATATCTAACATAAGAAGGCGATTCTTGTATAATACACCATCTGTAATTTTAATCTGAATATGATCTTCAATTTTATCTGCATCTTTCGCATCTACAATCCCGTATTTTAAAGCATTTTCTTTATTAACAGGAATTACCACGTCTTCCACAGGGAAATAATTAGAATTCATATATTGATTAGGGTAATCATTAGGATTGTCACCTTGTTGTTCAATAATATATTTGAATTTTGTTTTAGGATTTTCACTTCCTACAAAATCTAAGAAATCTTTAATTAACATGGTGTCTTTAGAGATTGCTCTTTTCATAATATAATCTCGTGTTCCATGTTTGTATTGGTCATGGGTAAATTGAGAAGGGATTGGGTCGCTCTCATAAGCTTTACGCTTCATCTGGTCTATATACCAATCGGTTTGAAAAAGACTAGTGTTTACTACACGAACATCTGTTCTGTATCCTTCAATTTCTTGGGCATACCAAAGCGCAAAGGTGTCGTTATCTCCAATAGAAAATAGAATGGCATTTTCGTCACAGGAGTCTAGATACATTTTAGCCATTGCTTCTGCTGTGTATTTTCCAGATCTATCATGATCATCCCAATTGTTTGCGGCTAAAATCCCTGGAACTAATATTAGACAAACTAATGTGATTCCTGGAGCCAGCATTTTTGAAGATGTATGTTTCTTAAGGCTATCATAAATGGCGTAAACACCAAAGCCAATCCATAATGCAAATACATAAAACGAACCAACAACAGAGTAATCTCTTTCACGAGGTTCAAAAGGCCTTACGTTAGTGTATACTTGAATTGCTATTCCTGTAAATAGGAAAAAAACAAGCATTGTCCAGAATAATTTTTTGTCTTTATGGAATAAAAAGAACAAGCCAATTAGCCCAAGAATTAATGGTAAGAAATAATAGGTGTTTCTAGCTTTATTGTTTTTTACATCCCCAGGAAGATTTTTTTGTGATTGACCTAAGTGCCAAGAATCGATAAAGTTAATACCGCTAATCCAGTTTCCATGATTGTCGTATTTACCTTGAATATCATCTTGTTTTCCTGTGAAATTCCACATAAAATAACGCCAATACATGTAGCCTAATTGGTATTCAAACATGTAAACAATGTTACTCATTAAAGAAGGTTTTTCAATATCTATGTATTGTCCAAACTGCTTTAAAAAATTATTGTAATCTTCATAATCAATTAGTCCTTGAGATACATCCGATTTAAAATCACTAATCGTTTTTTTAAGTTCTGTTTCTTTAAAATATGCAGAAATTAATCCTCTATTCGAAGTAATAAAGTTTTCATAATCACTTTCCGATATCTCTCCGGATTGATAACGTCCAATAATTTCAGAAATATTAGAGCGTTGTTCGTGATCTAAAGAGACTTCTGGTTTTAGTTTAAAATCTAAAATACCAGTAAACATTAAATAGTTTTCGGCATTTTCAGCGCTCCACATTCTTGGAAGAATAGAAGCGTGTTTATGATTGTAGTTTTGCTTCGCGTTTTTATAATCGTTTACAATAACATATTCTCCTTTTACTAAGTCTTTTTCGTATTTAGGTTTGTCGTCTACATAAGGTTCAATGTCATCTAAACCAGAATATTGATCTGTAAATTGTGGTCCGTAAAACAAGTGTGTTTCAGGATATTGTTCTAAATTATAGTATGCTAATAATTCTCTAGCACTAGAAGGGTTGTTTTCATTAATAACCACATTAGCGTTAGCACGAATAGGAAGCATGGTCCATGAAGAAAAACCTATAATAATAAAGGTTAAGCAAAGTACTGCTGTATTTAAGTGTACGTAGTTTTTCTTTCTGGTGTATTGTAGTCCAAAATAAATAAGTCCAATTAAAAGTATACCAGCAATTATAGATCCTGAATTAAAAGGAAGGCCAATAGAGTTCACAAAGAACATTTCTAAAACACTAAAGAATCTTAGAATATTAGGAGCAAGAAGTTTAAATATAAAAAGAAGAATAGCAACGGTAGCCACATTTGCAATTATAAAATTCTTTACAGTGATTTCTTTATAATTTTTGAAATAATAAATCAATCCGATAGCAGGAATAGTAAGTAAACCCATAAAGTGGACTCCAAAAGAAAGACCAATAACAAAGGCTATTAAAATTAGCCAACGGTTCCCTCTAGGCGCATCCATTTCCTGTTCCCAGCGTAATCCAAGCCAGAATAGAACAGACATAATTAAAGTTGCCATGGCATACACTTCTGTTTCTACAGCATTAAACCAAAATGAATCTGTAAAAGTAAAAGCTAAACTACCAACTAAGGCAGAACCTAAAATAGCTATAGATTGATTTTGATTTAATTCTGAATCGTTAACAACTACCTTTTTAAGTAAAAGACTAATAGTCCAAAACATAAATAATATGGTAAAAGCACTAGAAACAGCACTCATCATATTCATTAATAACCCAATTTGTGAGGGTTCTAAAGCAAATATGGAGAAAAAAGCACCAAGCATTTGAAAAAGAGGAGCTCCAGGTGGATGTCCTACTTGTAATTTTGAAGCGGTTAAAATATATTCACCAGCATCCCAAAAACTTACTGTAGGCTCAACAGTTAAGCTATAAGTGATTAAAGCTATTAAAAAAGAAAACCAGCCTAAAATGGTGTTCCATTTTTTAAAATTAAATTGTGTCATGTATCTATCTTGTTAACATGGCGAATTTAATAATAAATATGTAATGCGCATAGATTTTAAGGTTTTCATAACTAAAATGATATAAATGTGAGCTTGTTGCCTGGATTCAAATATCTGATTTACTGTTGTTTTTAAAGAAAGATTAAAATTTTATTTTTTTTTCTTCAAAAAAGTTTGTGCAAATAAAACTTTGTGTTAGATTTGCACTCTCGTTTTGAGATATTGGCCCATGGTGTAACTGGCAACACGTCTGTTTTTGGTGCAGAAGAGTCTAGGTTCGAGCCCTAGTGGGCCAACATTAATCAAATTAATCCTTACTTTAATAAAGTAGGGATTTTTTGTTTTATAATTTGTTTGGCGAGAAGTTTATACTGAGCGCAGTCGAAGTGAGCCCTAGTGGGCCAACATTAATCAAATTAATCCTTACTTTAATAAAGTAGGGATTTTTTGTTTTATAATTTGTTTGGCGAGAAGTTTATACTGAGCGCAGTCGAAGTGAGCCCTAGTGGGCCAACATTAATCAAATTAATCCTTACTTTAATAAAGTAGGGATTTTTTGTTTTATAATTTGTTTGGCGAGAAGTTTATACTGAGCGCAGTCGAAGTGAGCCCTAGTGGGCCAACATTAATCAAATTAATCCTTACTTTAATAAAGTAGGGATTTTTTGTTTTATAATTTGTTTGGCGAGAAGTTTATACTGAGCGCAGTCGAAGTGAGCCCTAGTGGGTCAACATTAATCAAATTAATCCTTACTTTAATGAAGTAGGGATTTTTTGTTTTATAATTTGTTTGGCGAGAAGTTTATACTGAGCGCAGTCGAAGTGAGCCCTAGTGGGCCAACATTAATCAAATTAATCCTTACTTTAATGAAGTAGGGATTTTTTGTTTTATAATTTGTTTGGCGAGAAGTTTATACTGAGCGCAGTCGAAGTGAGCCTTAGTGGGCCAAAAAAAAAGTCTTCCTTTTCGGGAAGACTTTTTTAATTCCTATACTTTGGTGAATTATATTTTAAAAGTAATTACTGGTCTTTTAGCGTGATTTACGAGGTCTTCGCTAATGCTTCCATTAAAAAAGTGAGCTATTCCTTGTCTGCCATGTGTACTAATGCCAATTAAATCTGCTCCAATAATGTGTGAAAAGTTCAAAATTCCATTTTCTACAGATTCGTCATTAAAAATATGAATCTCATAGTTGCTAAAATCAGAATCCTTAATGAAGTCTAATATTCTGGCGTTGGCTGTTGCTGTAGTTGTAAATCTATTAGGTGTGTTTACAAATAATAAATGAATTTTAGCTTCAAAAGTTTGTGCTAGTTCTGTTGCTTGTTTATAGGTTTCTCTGCTATCGTTTTTAAAGTCAGAAGCAAATACAAAATCATTAATCGTGAAATTTTCATGGTTGTTTTTAATAACAAGTACTGGAACTTCAGCAGAGCGTACTACTTTTTCGGTATTAGAGCCAATAAACATTTCTTTTAAACCGCTTGCGCCATGTGAGCCCATGATAACCATGTCTACATCATGCTCTTTGCAAGTGTTTTTTATGCCTTGAAAAGTTTGATGAAAATCAACGGTTTCGTGGATAGTAATTCCTTTTAAAAAATCTTGACTTAAAATTTCTTCAAACTTGTTATGCGCTAATTTCATGAAAAACATAGCCTCGGGGATATTACCTACGGTATCTCCTCCAAGTTCCGGTATTTGATTTAATGGTAAATCTAACATATGTAGTAAGTAGATTTCTCCATCGTATCTTTTTGCAAGTTGGGCGGCTACTTCTAGAGCGTAATTTGCTTGTTCTGAAAAGTCTGTTGGTACAAGTATTTTTTTCATATCATTTAAAGATTTAATTAGGAACAATAGCTTCTTAAATTTAAGAAATAAAAATGACAATTTTTTGTTTTGTATGAATTTTCATATATTTATTTGGAAACCTAGTCTATTTTATGAAAGAACTTACCTTATTTTCTTTTATTTTTAGTTGTCTAGAAAGCTTAGCAACAGGTTGCTTTTGTTTAGTGGTTAGCTACTAAGATGTATAAAGATTAGTAATTTGTTGCATACTAGAGTTTACGAAAGCGCCAATTAAAGATGATTTTATTGAGAAGTTAAAGAGGGTAATGGCTGTTTGAGTATTATAATGAATAGTATTAATGAAGATAGCAGTTTGTTATATAAAGAAGTTATTATTCCTTCAAATACTATAAATTAAGCGTATTCTAACTATTGTGTTTCAACAACTTTTGCAAATCAATATAAAAATTGTATATTTGCAGCGTTGAAACGAAAAAGAAAAAGATGAGGGGACGAAAAGTCCCCTCTTTTTATACCAAAAAATGTTTAAGAATACAGTAAAAGACTTATTAGAAACAGCGCTTGAAGAAAAGCAAAATCTATTCCTTATAGAATTATCTATAGCAACAGATAACGCGATAAAAGTTATTTTAGATGGTGATAATGGTGTAACTGTAGAAGATTGCATATTTATTAGTAGAGCTATAGAGAATAATCTAGATAGAGAAGAAGTAGATTTTTCATTAGAAGTAGCGTCTGCTGGAGCAACATCTCCGTTAACACATAAACGTCAATATATTAAAAATATAGGTAGGCTTTTAGAAGTTAAAACAAAAACAGAAAACATGGAAGGTACTTTAATAGAAGCTACTGAAAATGAAATTACTTTGCAGTGGAAAAGCAGAGAGCCTAAGCCAGTAGGTAAAGGTAAAGTTACAGTCCAAAAACAGGCAGATATTGCCTACGAAAATATTGTAGAAGCAAAAGTTATGATTAAATTTTAATTTAAAGGAGTTATGGAAAATCTTGCATTAATTGATTCTTTTTCAGAATTTAAAGACGACAAATTAATAGATCGTGTAACCTTAATGGCTATTTTAGAAGATGTTTTTAGAAACGCTTTAAAAAAGAAATTTGGTGATGATGATAATTTTGATATTATTATCAATCCAGATAAAGGGGATTTAGAAATTTGGAGAAATAGAATAGTAGTAGCAGATGGTGAAGTAGAAGAGCCAAATCAAGAAATATCGTTAACAGAAGCACAAAAAATAGAGCCAGATTTTGAAGTTGGTGAAGATGTATCCGAAGAGGTAAAATTAATAGACCTTGGTCGTCGTTCTATATTAGCATTAAGGCAAAACTTAATATCTAAAATTCACGAACACGATAACACGAATATATACAAGCAATTTCAAGAGTTAGTTGGAGAGATTTATACAGCAGAAGTACACCATATTCGTCACAGAGCGGTAATACTTTTAGATGATGAAGGAAATGAAATCATCTTGCCAAAAGACAAACAGATTCCTTCAGATTTTTTCCGTAAAGGAGATAATGTAAAAGGAATTATTGAAAGTGCAGAGCTAAAAGGAAACAAGCCAGCAATAATTATGTCTAGAACATCACCATTGTTTTTAGAAAAATTATTTGAGCAGGAAATCCCTGAAGTTTTTGATGGTTTAATTACTATTAAAAATGTTGTGCGAATTCCTGGTGAAAAAGCAAAAGTAGCTGTAGATTCGTATGATGATAGAATTGATCCGGTAGGAGCATGTGTAGGTATGAAAGGATCTAGAATTCACGGTATTGTTCGTGAATTAGGAAACGAAAATATAGATGTAATTAATTACACAAACAATTTACAATTGTATATTACAAGAGCATTAAGTCCTGCTCGTGTAACATCTATTAAAATTGATGAAGAGAATAAAAGAGCAGAAGCAATTTTAAAACCAGAAGAAGTAAGTAAAGCTATTGGTCGTGGAGGACACAACATACGTTTAGCAGGAAAACTAACAGGTTATGAAATTGATGTATTTAGAGAAGGAGCAGAAGAAGACGTAGAGTTACGCGAATTCTCTGACGAAATCGAAGCGTGGATTATTGCTGAATTTAGCAAAGCTGGACTAGACACCGCAAAAAGTGTACTAGAACAAGAAGTTGCAGATTTAGTAAAACGTACCGATTTAGAAGAAGAAACAATAAACGAAGTCGTTAGAATTCTTAAAGCAGAATTCGAAGACTAACACATTTTTAGGTTATATTACAAAGCAATTTATGGCTGGAACAGTAAGATTAAATAAAGTATTACGCGAGCTTAACATCTCTATCGATCGTGCAGTGGATTTTCTAGAATCTAAGGGCATCGAAATAGAGAAGCGTCCTACTACAAAAATTTCAGAAGAAGTTTATCAAATCCTTTCAAATGAATTTCAAACAGATGCTTCCAAAAGGATGGCGTCTCAAGAAGTTAGTGAAGCAAAACTCAAAGAAAAAGAGGCTTTGCGTGAACAACGTGAGAAAGAACAAGAGGAAAAGCTAAAGGCTGAAGCGAAAAGAGAAGAAGCAAAACAACAAGAAATTGTTAAAGCGAAATCTACGCTGTCTGGACCAAAACAAGTTGGTAAAATAGACTTAAATCCGAAGGCTAAAAAAGCGAAAGAGGAACCAAAACCTAAAACCGAAGAAGTTAAGCAAGAAAAAACGGTTAAAGAAGAGGTAGCTCCAAAAACTAAAGAAGCACCAAAACCGGAAGTAGTAAAACCAGTTAAAGTTGAAAAACCTGAAGTACCAGTAAAGGTAGAGAAAGTTGAGAAAACGGAAAAACCGGTTAAAACGGAAAAAGTAGAAAAGGTAGAGAAGGTTGAAAAAGTTGTAAAAACGGAAACACCAATCGCTGCTAAAAAAGAAGTATCTACTAAAAAAGAAGAAGCTACTAAAGTAGAAGGTCAGCCTAATGTAGAAGAAAGAGTAGAAACAAAATATCAGAAACTTACAGGTCCGAAAATTGCAGGTACTAAAATTGATTTAAGCCAATTTAACAAACCTAAAAAGAAAAAAGAAGACGCTAAGAAAGACGATAAATCTTCAGATAATAAACGTAAACGTCGTAGAATTTCTAAACCAGGAGATAATAGACCAGGAGGAAATACTGGAGGTAACAGTAGATTTAAAGGAAAACCAGGCCAAGGAGGAAGAGGTAGAAAAGCCATTGTAAAAGAAGAGCCTAGTGAAGAAGATGTTAAAAAACAAGTACGTGAAACTTTAGAAAAACTTCAAGGGAAGTCTAATAAAGGAAAAGGTGCTAAGTATAGAAGAGACAAAAGAGATCAACACAGAGAACAAACTGAAATTGATCAGCAAATAGAAGCAGCAGAAAACAAAATTCTTAAAGTTACAGAATTTGTTACAGCAAACGAAGTTGCTACTATGATGAACGTTCAAGTTACCCAAATTATATCGGCATGTATGTCACTTGGTATGATGGTAACGATGAACCAACGTTTAGATGCAGAAACACTTTCAATTGTTGCAGATGAGTTTGGATATCAAGTAGAATTTATAACAGCAGATATAGAAGAGTCTATTGAAGAGGTTGTAGATAAACCAGAAGATTTAAAACCTCGTGCGCCAATTGTAACGGTAATGGGTCACGTAGATCATGGTAAAACATCCCTTCTAGATTATATTCGTAAAGAGAATGTGATTGCAGGAGAGTCTGGAGGAATTACACAACACATTGGTGCATATGGTGTGACTTTAGATAACGGACAAAAAATTGCATTTCTAGATACTCCAGGTCACGAAGCCTTTACAGCAATGCGTGCTCGTGGAGCTCAAGTAACAGATATAGCAATTATTGTTGCCGCAGCAGATGATGATATCATGCCGCAAACTAAAGAGGCTATTTCACATGCGCAAGCAGCTGGAGTGCCAATAGTATTTGCAATTAATAAAATTGATAAGCCAGACGCAAAACCAGAAAATATTAAAAGTGGTTTAGCACAAATGAACCTATTAGTAGAAGATTGGGGTGGGAAAATTCAATCTCATGATATTTCTGCTAAAGTAGGAACAGGTGTAAAAGAACTATTAGAAAAAGTATTATTAGAAGCGGAATTATTAGAGTTAAAAGCAAACCCTGATAAATTAGCACAAGGTACGGTTGTAGAAGCATTCTTAGATAAAGGTCGTGGATATGTATCTACTATATTAGTACAGGCAGGTACTTTACGTATTGGAGATTATGTTTTAGCTGGTAAAAACAGTGGAAAGATAAAAGCAATGCAAGATGAGCGTGGTAATGAGGTTAAAGAAGCTGGACCATCAACACCAGTATCTATTCTAGGTTTAGATGGAGCACCACAAGCAGGAGATAAATTCAATGTATTTGAAGACGAACGTGAAGCAAAACAAATTGCTACTAAGCGTACACAATTACAACGTGAACAATCTGTACGTACACAACGTCATATTACATTAGATGAAATTGGTCGTCGTATCGCACTTGGTGATTTCCAAGAATTAAACATCATCTTAAAAGGAGATGTAGATGGTTCTGTAGAGGCATTAACAGATTCTTTCCAAAAATTATCAACGGAAGAAATTCAAATAAATATTATTCATAAAGGTGTTGGACCAATAACAGAAAGTGATGTATTATTAGCAACTGCTTCAGATGCTATTATTATAGGATTTAATGTTCGTCCAATGGGTAATGCACGTCAAATAGCAGATAACGAAGAAATCGATATCAGAATGTACTCGATTATTTATGATGCTATTAATGATCTTAAAGACGCTATGGAAGGTATGTTATCTCCAGAGCTTAAAGAAGAAATTACAGGTACTGCAGAAATTAGAGAAATCTTTAAAGTTTCTAAAATTGGAAGCATTGCAGGTTGTATGGCATTAACGGGTAAAATATTTAGAAACTCAGGAATACGTTTAATACGTGATGGTGTAGTAATTTACACTGGAGAGTTAACTTCATTAAAACGTTTTAAAGACGATGTGAAAGAAGTTGCTAAAGGTTATGATTTTGGTACACAAATCAAGAACTATAACGATATTAAAGAAGGAGATATTATTGAAGCATTCCATGAAGTAGAAGTAAAAAAGAAATTGAAGTAATTTCTATTATATAAAATTTAAAAAGCGACCAATTGGTCGCTTTTTTTTGTTTTCATTGGAAAGCTAATTGTCAATTTTAGGGTTAAGAAGATCCTTAGTTTATAGTAATACAATAAATGCATAAGATAATTATGTTAGTAAAATTAAAATCCAAATGTATCAAACGGTGCCATTTATCATAACCTTACAGGTTTTGTTCTTCACTAAATTAGAATGTGTTATATCAAACAAAAAAGGTTTAATAAGGATTTCATAAATGGTTTATTCAAATTTTTTCTCTCAAATAAATTGTAATTAATAATTGGCATTCACTAATAGAAATAGCAGACTATGCATTTGAATTTGAAATATTAGTTGTAACACGAAGAAATACTTTTGAAGCGAATCCATTAGATGAAAATATGTCTTATGGTAAAATAAGAAATTCCAAATTTTATATTAATTGGAATGCAACTAATCTATGTGAGTAAGTCGTTGCAAATGATGGAAACGTCACCTTTTTAAACTCCTCTGTTTTGTATTATAATGCCGAAGCATCATTGCCAAGTCCTCCAAGTTTAACTTTTGGTATTTGGGAGTAAGATACCTAAGTAACACAATCACTTTAGGGACTAATTAATAGTTTGATGGGAGATGTTTAAGACATGAATTTAAGTGTAGCAGATGTACAACTATAAAATGAGATATGTCTATATCCTAATCTAGTAAATAACACACTTCATATTAAGTCTGTCCATAGTAATATAGATAATGTTTTGCTATATGATGTTTTAGGCAAAAGCGTGCTTAGTACAAATCATTCAAGTACTATAGAGGTTTCAGAATTTAATTCTGGACATTACTTTGTAGCTTTAAGAATAGGTGATAGAGAAGTAGTAAAGAAAATTGTTAATGAATATTATTTATACCATTATATAAAAAAAATCGACTTCATTAGTTTTAACTAACGAAGTCGATTTTTAATTAATTATTATTGAATTATTACTCTTTCTTCTTTTTGGGTTTAAAAAGAAAAGCATTCGGAAATTTCTTTTTCACTTTCAATAAAGCTCTTTCTGCTTCTAATCTAGATCTAAAACTACCAATCCATACCTTATAGTTTGGTGTTTCGTAAACTAATTTACTAGACCATTGCGAATAATTACCTTTAAAATCGGTTTGGTTGCTTTCTGCGGTACTTCTTCGTCCAGAATAAATCTGTATTTTATATCGGTCACTAGCGTCTTCATTGGTGTTTATTTCTTTTTTGAGCGCTAATAATTCCGTGATTTCCGGATCCTGATTAACAATTACAGTACCTTGCTGTGCACTACAAATACCTGTTAATGCAAATGTTATAAATACGGAAAGAATGGTTTCTTTTATTTTTAATAATTTCATTTTTTGTCCTGTTTAATGCAAATGTAAATGTTCTAAACTAAATAGTTAGCTGTTTTATTATTTAGAATTTCTCTAAATTAGCAATTAACACTTCCCTAACATTTCTAAAATCGACTTTTAATATTACTTTTGCTTGAGATTTTATAACTGTATTTTTTCTTTTAGTAAATGAAAAAACCAGACCAAAGTTTAGAAGTTAATTCAACAAATAATATGAAACAGGTGATTCACCGTAAATTAAGTGCAACTATTCTTCGTTTAAGCTTAATTATCTTACTAACGTTTTCCATGGCGCTTTCTGCTCAAGAAGGTGATCCAGCAAAGGGTAAATCTTTATTTAATGCAAATTGTGCTGCTTGTCATAAGTTAGACAAGAAAATGACCGGGCCAGCTTTACGTAATGTAGAGCAACGTTTGTCAGATGATGAAGGTTTAGATAAAGCATGGCTTGCTGCATGGATTCGTAATAGTTCAGGAGTAATTAAGTCTGGAGATGCATACGCAAACAAGATTTACAATGAGTTTGGAGGAGCTGCAATGACTGCCTTCCCTCAATTGTCAGATGAAGATATTGATAATGTTTTAGCATATACTGCTGAAGAAGCAAAAGCGCCAGCGCAAGGAGCATCTACGCAAGTAGGAATGACTCCAGCTTCAGGAAGTGGAGATACTGTTTCTAATAAGTTAATTCTAGGAGCCCTAGCTGTATTGTTTGGTCTTTTAGCATTAGCATTAGTTTTAGTAAATAAAACGCTTCGCAGATTTGCCGATGCTAAAGGAGTAGATGTTTCAAGCGATAAAAGTGTGCCTTTATGGAAAGCTTTTGCTCAAAATCAATTCTTAGTATTGGTTACTGCTATTTTCTTTTTATTAGCTAGTGGCTATTTTGTTTATGGTTTTTTTATGCAAGTAGGTGTAGATCAAGGATACCAACCAGTACAACCAATACATTTTTCACATAAAATTCATGCTGGAGATAACGGTATCGATTGTAAATACTGTCACTCTTCTGCAAGAGTTAGTAAAACATCAGGAATACCTTCTTTAAATGTTTGTATGAACTGTCATAAATCGGTTTATGAATATACTGGAGAAACATCTGCAGAATATACTAAAGAGTTTTACGATGGAGAAATCCAGAAATTATATGCAGCAGCAGGTTGGAATGATGCAGATCAAAAATATTCAGGAAATCCGCAACCAGTAAAATGGATACGTATTCATAATTTACCTGATTTCGCATACTTTAATCACTCACAACACGTAACGGTTGCAGGGTTAGAATGTCAAACATGTCATGGTCCTGTTGAAGAAATGGAAATTGTTAGCCAATTTGCTCCTCTAACAATGGGTTGGTGTATTAACTGTCACAGAGAAACTAATGTGAAAGTAAAAGACAATGCATACTATACAAAAATTCACGAAGAATTATCTAAGAAATATGGTGTTGAGCAGTTAACTGCAGCGCAAATGGGTGGATTAGAATGTGGTAAATGTCACTACTAAAACAACGTTTTAGTATTTCCGCGAAAGCGGTAGTCTCCCTAAAAAGAGATTTTATTTAAAAATAATTAATAAGAAGTAATTCAATTATATAATATGTCATCAAACAAGAAATACTGGAAAAGTGTTGAGGAGCTAAACGAAAATAGCTCTATTGTTGAGACGCTAAAACAAAACGAATTTGTTGAAGAAATTCCTACAGACGAATTTTTAGGAGATAAAGACACTTTAGAGTCTTCTTCAACTACACGTCGTGATTTCTTAAAATATGTTGGTTTTAGTACAGCAGCAGCATCTCTTGCTGCCTGTGAAGGACCAGTTATTAAATCGATTCCTTATGTAGTGCAACCAGAAGAAATTATTCCTGGAGTAGCAAACTACTATGCAACTACCATTGCAAATGGATTTGATTTTGCATCTGTTTTAGTTAAAACTCGCGAAGGTCGTCCTATTAAAATCGAAAACAATACCATGGCTCCTTCTAATGGAAGTGCTAATGCTAGAGTGAATGCTTCGGTTTTAGGATTGTATGATAGTTTAAGAGTTCAAGGTCCAATGCAAGGCGAAAACGCTATTTCATGGACAGAACTTGATAACACAATGATGCAGAAACTAGAAGCTGTTAAAGGTTCTGGTAAAGACATTGTTTTATTAACACAAACTTTTGCTAGTCCATCAACTTCAAAATTAATTTCAGAGTTTACATCAAAGTATGGTAATGTTCGTCATGTAGTTTATGATGCTATTTCAGAATCTGCTGCATTAGATGCTTACCAAGCGAAGTACGGTGAACGTGCTTTAGCAAATTATGATTTCTCTAAAGCAATGACCATAGTTTCTGTTGGTGCTGACTTTTTAGGAGATTGGCAAGGTGGAGGTTTTGATTCTGGATATGCGAAGAACAAAATTCCAACACATGGAAAAATGTCTCGCCATATTCAAATAGAGTCTAATATGTCTTTATCTGGAGCAAATGCAGATAAACGTATTCCTTTAACACCAAGTTTACAAAAAGTAGCGTTAGCTAAACTATATTCTTATGTGGTTGGTGGTTCTGTTTCAGGAACGTTACCAGAAGCAACGGATAAAGCAATTCGTCAAGCAGCTTCTCAGCTTAAAAAAGCAGGAAGAAACGGAGTTGTTGTAACTGGTTTACAAGATGTAGATGCGCAAACAGTAGTTTTAGAAATAAACGAAGCTTTAAACTCTAAAGCCTTCGATACTACTTCGCCAATACAAACAAGACAAGGAAATGATAAAGCAGTAAATGCTTTAGTTGCTGATATGAAAGCAGGTAAAGTTGGTGCTTTAATTATGAGTGGAGTAAATCCATTATATACCTTACCAAATGCTTCAGATTTTGCTGAAGGATTAAATAATAAAGATTTAGTTTCTGTTTGTTTTTCAATGAAAGCAGATGAAACAGCTACAGCTGCAACATATATTGCGGCAGCACCTCATTATTTAGAATCTTGGGGAGATGTAGAAATGAAAAAAGGACAATTCGCTTTAATGCAACCAACAATTCGTCCATTGTTTGATACAAGACAATTTCAAGACACTTTATTAAAGTGGACGGGAAGTGAAGTATCATTTCATGATTATATTAAACAAAATTGGAAGTCTAGTGTCGTAAGTGGCGGTTCTTTTAACAAAGCATTACATGATGGTGTTTTTGTAACTGGATCTACTCTAGGAGGAGCAAATGGTGCTTCATCTAATACTGTGCATAGTACTTCTACAGAATTAAACGATAAAAAAGATAGAACTTGGGTTGGTGGTGTCATTCATGATGCTGCTGTTGGAGTTGGAATAAAAGAAGAAGATAAAGATACATATACAACTACTACATCTTCTACTACAACATCAAACGGTGGTTCTGTAGCCGGAATATCTGCTAAATCTGGTGGTGATGCAGCAAGAGCTTTAGTAGCTTCAGCGAAAACATCTCCATTAGAGTTAACCTTATATTCTAAAACAGGAATGGGAGATGGTCAACAAGCCAATAACCCATGGTTACAAGAATTTCCAGATCCTATTACAAGAACAACTTGGGATAACTAC
This sequence comes from Lacinutrix sp. WUR7, assembly GCF_016864015.1. Taxonomy (NCBI): domain Bacteria; kingdom Pseudomonadati; phylum Bacteroidota; class Flavobacteriia; order Flavobacteriales; family Flavobacteriaceae; genus Lacinutrix; species Lacinutrix sp. WUR7. The sequence continues at coordinate 1,704,821 of NZ_CP045067.1, forward strand.
TTAACAATGTCTGCTAAAGATGCCGAGAAATTTGGTGTTAGAAACTGGCATGTTGCAACAGGTGGTTTAAACTCTAGTTTAGTAGAATTAACCGTTAATGGTATTACAGAAGTTCTTCCAGTAATTATTCAACCAGGTCAAGCTGTTGGATCTTTAGGAATGTCTTTTGGTTTTGGACGTAAAAACGGATTAAAAGAAGAAATGCAAACGGGTAAGAATGCATTCCCTTTTTACCAAGACTTTAATACAGTGCAAAATGATGTATCTGTAAAACTTGTACCTGGTGAGCATGAATTTGCTTGTGTTCAATTACACAACACATTAATGGGTCGTGGAGATATTATAAAGGAAACAACTTTAGAAGTATTTAATACGAAAGATAAAAAACATTGGAATGCAATTCCTGTAGTTTCATATAATCACGATGAAATTCCAGTAACCTCAAAAGATGCAGATCTTTGGGATGAGTTTGATCGTTCTATCGGACATCACTTTAACTTATCTATTGATTTAAATGCTTGTACAGGTTGTGGAGCATGTGTTATTGCATGTCATGCAGAAAACAATGTGCCTGTTGTAGGTAAAGAAGAAATAAGACGTAGTCGTGATATGCACTGGTTGCGTATTGATAGATATTATTCTTCAGAAACTACTTTTGCAGGAGATAACGAAAAGAAAGATAATATATCTGGATTAAGTAGTTCATTAAGTGAATTTGGTGAATTGGAGCATGCGTCAGATAATCCTCAGGTAGCTTTTCAACCAGTAATGTGTCAACATTGTAATCACGCACCTTGTGAAACTGTTTGTCCAGTTGCTGCAACATCGCATGGTCGTCAAGGTCAAAATCACATGGCATATAACCGTTGTGTAGGTACAAGATATTGTGCAAACAACTGTCCGTATAAAGTGCGTCGTTTTAACTGGTTCCTATATAATGGGAATGATGAGTTTGACTACCACATGAATGATGATTTAGGACGTATGGTATTAAACCCAGATGTTGTTGTTCGTTCTCGTGGTGTGATGGAAAAATGTTCTATGTGTATTCAAAAAACACAAAAAACCATTTTAGACGCAAAACGTGATGGACGTGAGATTAAAGATGGTGAATTCCAAACCGCTTGTTCAGCTGCATGTAGTAGTGGAGCAATGGTATTTGGAGATATCAACGATAAAGAATCTAAAGTTGCAGAACTTTTAGAAGATAACCGTATGTATCACTTATTAGAGAGTGTTGGAACTAAGCCTAACGTGCAGTACCATACTAAAGTGAGAAATACAACCGAAGCATAAAAATTAATTAAGAATCAATTATAAAGCATTATGGCGTCTCATTACGAAGCACCTATTAGAAGACCTTTAGTTACAGGTGAAAAATCATACCACGATGTTACTGTGGATGTGGCAAGACCTATAGAAGGTACAGCAAATAAGCAATGGTGGATAGTATTTTCTATTGCATTAGTCGCTTTTCTATGGGGAATTGGATGTATACTTTACACCGTATCTACAGGTATTGGAACTTGGGGTCTAAACAAGACCGTTGGTTGGGCTTGGGATATTACTAACTTTGTTTGGTGGGTAGGTATCGGTCACGCAGGAACACTTATTTCTGCAGTACTTCTACTTTTCCGTCAAAAATGGAGAATGGCAATTAACCGTTCTGCAGAAGCAATGACAATTTTCTCAGTAGTTCAAGCAGGTTTATTTCCAATTATACACATGGGAAGACCATGGTTAGGATATTGGGTATTACCAATACCAAATCAATTTGGATCTCTTTGGGTAAACTTTAACTCCCCATTACTTTGGGATGTATTTGCGATTTCTACGTATTTATCGGTATCATTAGTTTTCTGGTGGACAGGTTTATTACCAGATTTCGCAATGATTAGAGATAGAGCAACAAGACCTTTTCAAAAGAAAATATATGCCTTATTAAGTTTTGGTTGGTCTGGACGTGCTAAAGATTGGCAACGTTTTGAAGAAGTATCTTTAGTACTTGCTGGTTTAGCAACTCCTTTAGTACTTTCTGTACACACGATTGTATCTTTTGATTTCGCAACATCTGTTATTCCAGGTTGGCATACTACCATATTCCCTCCTTACTTTGTTGCAGGTGCAGTATTCTCAGGATTTGCAATGGTAAATACACTTCTTATTATTATGAGAAAAGTGTGTAACCTTGAAGATTATATTACAGTACAACACATCGAGTTAATGAACATTGTAATTATGATTACGGGTTCTATAGTTGGTGTAGCATATATCACAGAGTTATTTATTGCTTGGTATTCTGGTGTAGAATATGAACAATTCGCATTCTTAAATAGAGCAACAGGACCTTACTGGTGGGCATATTGGTCAATGATGACATGTAATGTTATTTCTCCGCAGTTCATGTGGTTTAAAAAATTAAGAACAAGTATTATGTTCTCATTCTTTATATCTATTGTGGTAAACATAGGTATGTGGTTCGAACGTTTCGTAATTATTGTAACATCATTACATAGAGATTACTTACCATCATCATGGACAATGTTCTCTCCTACATTTGTAGATATAGGAATATTTATTGGTACCATAGGGTTCTTCTTTGTATTATTCTTATTATACTCTAGAACTTTTCCAGTAATTGCACAAGCAGAGGTTAAGACCATTTTAAAATCTTCTGGTGAACGTTATAAGAAAATTAGAGAAAGAGGAGATAGCCTAGTTGGAACAGGAGCAGATTCTAGAACATCTGAAAAACCAGTTACAGCTTCTAAACCTAAAGCGGATAAAGTAACAGCGGCTCCTAAGGAAGATACTTCTAATAGAGTAACAAACCTTTTAGGAACTATAGGAACTTTTGATCCCAATACACAAACAGCAGATAATCTTAAAAAGATTAATGGTGTTGGACCAAAAATGGAAGAAGTATTAAATAGCATTGGTATTTATACTTTCTTACAAGTAAGTAAGATGACTAAAAATGAATACGACTTGTTAGATTCTATTACAGAATCATTCCCAGGAAGAGCAGAACGTGACGATTGGGCAGGACAAGCTAAACAACTAATAAACTAAAAGTAGCATATGGAAGCTTCAAAAGTAATTCACGCTATTTATACAGACGACGATGTGTTAATGAATGCTGTTAAGGCCGTAAAAGCCGAAAAGTATCACATTGAAGAAATATATACCCCTTTTCCAGTTCACGGACTAGACAAGGCAATGGGATTAGCTCCAACAAGAATAGCAATTGCATCCTTTATGTATGGATGTGTTGGTTTAGCAGTAGCAACCTTAATGATGAATTTCATTATGATTGAAGACTGGCCACAAAATATTGGTGGTAAACCTAGTTTTAGTTATATCGAGAACATGCCGGCATTTGTGCCAATTATGTTTGAGTTAACGGTATTCTTTGCTGCACACTTAATGGTTATTACATTTTATTTACGTAGTAGAATGTGGCCCTTTAAAAAAGCAGAAAATCCAGATCCTAGAACAACAGATGATCATTTTTTAATGGAAATTGCTGTTCATGGTAATGAAAATGAACTAACAACACTGTTAAACAAAACAGGTGCTGTAGAAGTAAATATTATTGATAAAGAAGATGAACATTAATATGAAGCATTTAATAAAAATATTTGTATTCGTACTTGTAGTAAGTTCAATAGTATCTTGTAAAAAAGATTCGAGACCTAACTATCAATTCATGCCTAACATGTATGAACCTGTACCTTATGAGGCGTATGGCGAGTCTACTGCATTTGCAAATGGAGTAGAAGCACAATTACCAGTAGAAGGAACTATACCAAGAGGATTTACTCCTTTTGAAATAGCAAATACTACAGCAGGTTACGAAGAAGCTAAAGCAAATTTAGTAAGTCCATTGGCAGCTGGTCAATATGACGAAGATAAGGCGAAAGACTTATACAATATTTATTGTGGTATTTGCCATGGTAATAAAGGTAACGGACAAGGAAACTTAGTGAAACGTGAAAAAATACTAGGTATACCAAGTTATGACGATGCAGGAAGAGCTATTAATGCAGGAAGTATTTACCATACTATTTATTATGGTAAAAATGCAATGGGTTCTTACGCAAACCAACTTAACGAAGAAGAACGTTGGCAAGTAGTTGCTTATGTTTTAACGTTGAAAGCTGATTTAGAAAAATAAGATTAGATAAAGTTTATATATAGATATGTACACATTCTCAAATAAATTAAAGACATTTTCTTTCGCACTAATGATTTTAGGGTTATTAGGAGTTGGATATGGTTTTATGACATCTCATAAATCCTTTGAAGACGTGGAAGCCATATTAGCGGAAGAAGCACATCATGGAGGTGGTCATGGCGAAGAAGCTGCACATGCTGCAGTAACAGAAAACGCACATGATACACATGCAACAGAAAATGCACATGCAGAGGATTCGCATGGAACGGAAGCTGGTGCACATGTAGACGAACACAAAAAACATGTAGAACATGTACAACATCAAATTGCAAATAGACCTTGGGCTGCATTATATGTAGCGGCATTCTTCTTTATGATGATTGCACTTGGAGTTTTAGCTTTTTATGCAGTACAATGGGCTTCCCAATCTGGTTGGTCTCCTGTTTTATTTAGAGTAATGGAAGGTATCACAGCATATTTACTTCCTGGTGCTTTAATAGTTATAGGTGTTGCAGCAGCATCCCACTTTATTGGTCACAACAATATATTTGTTTGGATGGATCCTGAAGTAGTTGCACATGATAAATTAATACAAGGAAAATCTAGCTGGTTAAATATTGGCTGGTTTATTGTTAGAGGTTTAGTCTTTACAGGTGGTTGGGTTTTATATAGACAATTTTCTCGTAAATTCTCTATTGCTCAGGATAATGCAACAGATGACAAAAACTTTAAAAAGACTTTCCGTATTTCAGCAGCATTCTTAGTGTTCTTTTTATACACTGAATCAATGATGTCTTGGGATTGGATTATGAGTGTGGATCCACACTGGTTCTCTACCTTATTTGGATGGTATGTATTAGCAGGAATGATGGTTTGCGGTATTACTGTAATTGCATTTATTTCACTATACTTAAAATCTAGAGGGTATTTAGAACTAGTAAATGATAGTCATTTACATGATTTAGCTAAATATATGTTTGGGTTTAGTATTTTCTGGGCTTACTTATGGTTCTCACAATTCATGTTAATTTGGTATGCTAATATTCCTGAAGAAGTAACATACTTTGTAACTAGAATTGAAGATTATAGATTACCATTCTTTGGAATGTTAGTACTTAATTTAGTATTCCCATTCTTAGTATTAATGAATAGTGATTATAAACGTATTCCTTGGTTTGTAGTTATGGCAGGTATTGTAATCTTAATAGGGCACTATGTAGATGTTTTCAATATGATTATGCCAGCAACAGTAGGAGATAGATGGTTTATAGGAATTCCTGAAATAAGCGCAGTATTTTTATTCGCAGGATTATTCATATATGTAGTATTTAATGCTTTAACAAAAGCACCGTTATTAGCAAAACGTAATCCTTTTGTAAAAGAAAGTGAACATTTCCATTATTAATAAGATATAAATAAAGACGATAGACAACAATGACTGCTTTATTAACAATTTTAGTTTTAGTATTTATAGCAATTGCCATTTGGCAGATGGTTAAAATATTTGATTTAGCTCAAGTAGGTACATCAAATAGCCAAGTTGCAACAGATAAAGATAATACCTTAAACGGTTATTTAATGATAGGTTTCTTAGCCTTCATTTATTTAATAACTATTTGGAGTGTTGTAGAATTAGGTGATTTACCTTTAATGTCTAATTCGGCATCAGCACATGGTCCTGAAGTAGATAATTTAATGATTATCTCCATGGCACTTATTTTTATAGTGCAAACCATTACACAATTTCTTTTACATTATTTCGCTTTTAAATACAAAGGAGAAAAAGGTAAGAAAGCATTATTCTTTGCAGACAATAACACATTAGAGTTTATCTGGACAATCATTCCAGTTATTGTATTAGCAGGTTTAATAATCTACGGATTGTTCACTTGGTCAGATATAATGAATGTAAATGAAGATGATGATCCTTTAGTAGTTGAATTATATGCACAACAGTTTAACTGGAAAGCTAGATATGGTGGAGCAGATAATACTTTAGGAAAAGCAAATGTTCGTTTAATCGATATCGATAGAGCTAATATTTTAGGTCTAGACGAAGCGGATCCAAATGCACAAGATGATGTAATTACTTCTGAGTTGCATTTACCAGTTGGTCGTACTGTATTATTTAAAATGCGTTCACAAGATGTATTACACTCTGCATACATGCCTCACTTTAGAGCACAAATGAACTGTGTTCCTGGTATGATAACACAATTTGGATTTACACCAACAGTTACTACTGCAGATATGCGCCAAAACCCAGACATGGTAGATAAGGTGGCTAATATTAACAGTATTAGAGTAGAAAAAAGCAAGAAATTAATTGCTAAAGGAGAAGAAGCTCTAGAAAGATATGATTTTGATTATTTGTTATTATGTAATAAGATTTGTGGAAAATCACATTACAACATGCAAATGAAAATTATTGTAGAAACTCAAGAAGAGTATGACGCTTGGATGAAAGAACAAAAAGCTTTCAAAAACTCACTAATTAACTAAATTTAATAAGACAAAAGAATATTAAATTATGTCAGCACACGCAGATACACACGATCACGAAGCACACGAAGAGCATCACCATAAAGAAACTTTTGTAACTAAATATATATTTAGCCAAGATCACAAAATGATTGCAAAACAGTATTTAGTTACTGGTACAATCATGGGAGTTATTGGAGTAATCATGTCTCTTATGTTTCGTATGCAAATTGCATGGCCAGAAGAGCCAAATGTAATTTTTGAAGCATTATTAGGTAAATGGGCTCCAGGAGGAGTTATGGATGCAGATATTTATCTTGCATTGGTAACTATTCATGGTACCATCATGGTATTCTTTGTATTAACAGCAGGATTAAGTGGTACCTTTAGTAACTTATTAATTCCGTTGCAAATTGGTGCACGAGATATGGCTTCCGGGTTCTTAAATATGGTATCCTATTGGTTATTTTTCATCTCTTGTGTGATTATGTTAGGTTCCATTTTTGTGGAAGCAGGACCAGCAGCAGCAGGATGGACAATCTATCCGCCATTATCTGCATTGCCAATGGCATCCGGTGGTTCTGGTATGGGGATGACGTTATGGCTAGTTTCTATGGCTATATTTATTGCTTCTTCTTTATTAGGATCTTTAAATTATATAGTTACCGTAATTAACTTACGTACTAAAGGAATGTCTATGACTAGACTACCTTTAACTATTTGGGCATTCTTTATTACAGCTGTTATTGGTGTAGTATCATTCCCTGTTTTATTATCGGCATGTTTATTATTAATAATGGATAGAAGTTTCGGTACATCCTTCTTCTTGTCTGACATATTTATTCAAGGTGAAGTTTTACATTATCAAGGTGGTTCACCAGTATTATTCGAACACTTATTCTGGTTCCTTGGGCATCCAGAAGTATATATTGTAATTTTACCTGCAATGGGTCTAGTATCCGAAATTATGGCAACCAATTCCCGTAAACCTATTTTTGGTTACCGTGCAATGATTGCTTCTATTTTAGCAATTGCTTTCCTTTCAACAATCGTTTGGGGTCACCATATGTTTATTTCAGGTATGAATCCTTTCTTAGGATCTGTATTTACATTCACAACCTTATTGATTGCAATTCCTTCCGCAGTAAAAGCTTTTAACTGGATAACCACGATTTGGAAAGGAAACATTCAAATGAATCCAGCCATGCTGTTTTCTATTGGATTTGTTTCTACTTTCATTACAGGAGGTTTAACGGGTATTATTCTTGGAGATTCTGCATTAGATATTAATGTACACGATACGTACTTTGTAATTGCACACTTCCACTTAGTAATGGGTATATCTGCTCTTTACGGAATGTTTGCAGGTATCTACCATTGGTATCCAAAAATGTTCGGAAGAATGTTAAATAAAAACCTTGGTTATATTCACTTCTGGATTACTGCAATATGTGCTTACGGTGTTTTCTTCCCAATGCACTTTATTGGAATGGCAGGTTTACCAAGACGTTATTATACAAACTCAAACTTTCCATTATTTGACGATTTAGCAAATACAAACGTAATCATTACCGTTTTTGCTTTAGTTGGTGGAGCAGTACAATTGATTTACTTATATAACTTCTTTAGCAGTATGTTCTTTGGTAAGAAAGCAGAGAAAAACCCTTGGAGAGCAACGACTCTTGAATGGACAACAGAAGTTAAACACATACATGGTAACTGGGCAGGAGATATTCCTCACGTATACCGATGGTCTTATGACTATTCTAAACCAGGACATGATGTAGATTTCGTTCCTCAAAACGTTCCTTTAAAAGAAGGTGAAGAAGAACTTCAACATTAAGATATACCTGTATTAACAGGAACATCATAACAATTACGAAAAGACCTTTGGATATATATAATATTCCAAAGGTCTTTTTCATTATATTTGTTTTGAGCTGAATGCACTTCAACTTTGTATTAGATAAATTAAAAGAGATTCCCACTTTCGTGGGAAGTAAACATGAACGAAAACCTAAATCCAACCGACGAGAATTTTTCACCTGAAGAATTTGATGTCGAAAAACAGTTAAGACCACTATCTTTTGACGATTTTACTGGTCAAGATCAAGTATTAGAAAATCTTCAAATCTTTGTGCAAGCAGCAAATGGTAGAGGGGAAGCTTTAGATCATACGCTTTTTCATGGTCCTCCAGGTTTAGGTAAAACAACCTTGGCACATATTCTTGCAAATGAGTTAGAAGTCGGAATTAAAATTACTTCAGGGCCTGTTTTAGATAAACCAGGAGACCTCGCAGGATTACTTACCAATCTTGAAGAAAGAGATGTGCTATTTATAGATGAAATACATCGATTAAGTCCAATTGTGGAAGAGTATTTATATTCTGCAATGGAAGACTACAAAATAGATATTATGATTGAAACCGGACCCAACGCAAGAACGGTTCAAATCAATTTAAATCCATTTACACTAATAGGAGCAACCACTCGTTCTGGATTATTAACAGCACCAATGCGTGCGCGTTTTGGAATTCAAAGTAGACTCCAATATTATAAAACCGAATTACTAACTACCATAGTACAACGTAGTGCCGAAATATTAGATGTACCCATTTCTATGGAATCTGCTATAGAAATTGCAGGACGAAGTAGAGGAACACCTAGAATAGCCAATGCATTACTGCGTCGCGTTCGTGATTTTGCGCAAATAAAAGGAAACGGTAGCATAGATATTAAAATTGCCCGGTATGCATTAGAAGCACTGCATGTAGATGCACATGGTTTGGATGAAATGGATAATAAAATTCTAACCACTTTAATCGATAAGTTTAAAGGAGGACCAGTAGGTATCACCACATTGGCAACAGCGGTAAGTGAAAACTCCGAAACTATTGAAGAAGTTTATGAGCCTTTTCTTATTCAACAAGGATTTATTATGCGAACACCTCGTGGAAGAGAAGTAACAGAACTTGCTTATAAACATTTAGGAAGAGTTAAAGGTCCTACGCAAGGCGGTTTGTTTTAATTTATAACCGATTGAAAAGTATTTTATTATCCAACTATGAATCCTAAAAGGATTTAGTAAATGCGTAACTTAGAGGAGTATAAAATATTTATATAATATATAAATGAATAATAAAATACCAGAAGTTTCTCTTTTTAGTTTCGTTAAGCATTCCTTAGAAATCCTTAAAAACCCACTTCCTTTTCATCATAAATATTTTGAAAAATTAGGAGATGTTTTTTGTTTAAAAATAGGTTTTAAATCTAAAGTTGTTTTTAGTCGAGATGCAGCATTGGCAGAATATGCACTTCAGAAAAACCAAAAGAATTATATTAAGTCAAAAATTCAAACAGAAGATTTAGTAAAGTATGTTGGTAAGGGTTTGCTAACTTCGGAAGGAGAGCATTGGCGAAAACAACGTAAACTGATTCAGCCAGCTTTTCATAAAAACCAATTAAATAATCTATTAGATAGTATTCGTGATGCTATTCTTTCCGAATACGGAAAAATTACACTGCACCAAACTATAGATATTTTTCCTATATGCAATGATTTAGCATTTCAAACGGTGGTTAAATCGCTATTTAGTAGTGCCGTAAATCAGGAAGAGATTAACAGATTACAACATATCACAGAATCTGGACAAAAAATGTTGGTTAAAGAATTGCGACAACCTTATTTAGGATGGTGGTTTCAGTTAAGCGGGAAATTAAAGCATGAATTGGATTTAACACAAGAAGCACGAAATATATTACGCCGTATTGTTAATGAACGCAAAGCTTCCGCTGAAAAACATAACGATTTATTAGATATGCTTTTAGATGCTAGATATGAAGATGGTCAAGCCATGGAAGAGGAGCAACTCATTGATGAAATTCTAATTCTTTTTACAGCAGGACATGAAACCACATCTAATGCGCTAACCTTTATATTTCAATTGTTAGCAAAACATCCAGAATGGCAAGAAAAAATTCATGAAGAAATAGTTAAAGTGGATGCAGAAACCGATGATTTAATGACGCAGATTATGTCTTCAAAAGTAACGCAACAAGTAATAGAAGAGGGCATGCGATTGTATCCTCCAGCTTATTTTATAGATCGTGTAAATGTGCAATCTGATAGTTTTAACGGTTTAGATTTAGAAGCAGGTTCTAATTTATTATTTTCTGTTTACGAAATACATCGCCATCCTGATTTATGGGAGCAACCAGAACAGTTTATGCCAGAGCGATTTGGGGAAGGAAGCAGGAAATTCTCCTCCCAGTATTTTCCATTTGGAGCTGGACCAAGAAAATGTATAGGAAATAACTTTGCTATGTTTGAAATGATTTTGGCAGTTAAAGAACTAGTGAAGAGTTTTAAAATTCAAGCCCAATTTGAAGCAATAGAAATTACGCCATTAATCACATTAAAACCCAAAAATGCGTTTCTAAAGTTTGAGATAAGAGCATAATGATAGATAATAAAGCGAAATACACAAAAATGATAAAAGACGAAGCCAAACGCCTCGATTTTTTGTCTTGTGGTATTAGTAAAGCTACATTTTTAGAAACCGAAGCACCAAGATTGGAAAATTGGTTAAATCAAAACATGCATGGCGAAATGCAATACATGGAAAATCATTTTGATAAACGGTTGGACCCTACAAAATTGGTGGGCGATTCTAAATCTGTGATTTCGTTATTACTAAATTACTATCCTTCAGAAGTACAAAATCAAGACAGTTATAAACTGTCGAAATACGCATATGGTACCGATTATCATTTCGTAATAAAAGATAAACTCAAACATCTTTTACAATACATTCAAGAGGAAATTGGGGAAGTTTCGGGACGTGCCTTTGTGGATTCTGCTCCAGTTTTAGACAAAGCGTGGGCTGCAAAATCTGGTTTAGGGTGGATAGGCAAACACAGCAACCTACTCACGCAACAAACAGGATCCTTTTATTTTATAGCCGAACTTATTGTAGATTTAGACTTAGAATACGATTCCATTACCACAGACCATTGCGGGACATGTACTGCTTGCATTGATGCTTGTCCTACACAAGCCATTACAGAACCGTATGTAGTAGATGGCAGTAAATGTATTTCCTACTTTACTATCGAGTTAAAAGAGCAACTACCAAACAGCATGAAAGGTGCTTTTGACGATTGGATGTTTGGTTGTGATGTTTGCCAAGATGTTTGTCCGTGGAATAAATTCTCAAAACCGCATAAGGAGCCACTTTTTAATCCGCATCCAGAATTGTTAGCAATGACAAAAAAAGACTGGGAAGAAATTACGCAAGAAACCTTTAGTAAAGTGTTTCAAAAATCTGCAGTAAAGCGTACCAAGTTCTCTGGGTTAACGCGAAATATTCAATTCCTTAAAGAATAAAATTCATCTTATCGTCTAATAATTAATGTTTTAGAACAAAAACATTTTGTTTTGTATAGAAAATTTTCTATATTTAGTTATTGTTAATCATAAAAGTAGAATACGAAACAGAAAGGAAATAACTAAAAAAGAGAAAGCCTCTACTAGGTAAAGGCTCTCATAGGTTCGCTAAAACCAAAATAAACAGTGTTTATCTTCTATAAAGATACAAAAAAATTAAATAAGATAAAAGCAAGTTTGTTTTGAAGAGTGTAAAGCTTACACACTTTAAAAAGCCGTGCATACCGAAAAACGTATAGAGTAGGTGATCTTATTTAAAATATATAAATATGAAAAATTTTAAAAATGTAGTGTCGGTTATTACTTTGACTATGGTGATGTTGGTTTCATTTAATGTTAATGCGCAGAATAAAAAAACGGGACCGATTATTTTAGATCCAGGGAATTCAACTATTCCTGATGATATTTCTAGACAACACAATGAGATGTGTTTAGATATAATGGAATATTCAGGAGTCTCTGGTAAAAATTCATTTTCAAAAAATCAACAAATAATAAATGAGTATGTTGCAAAAAAATATTCCGCACAAATTGTCAAAAACTTAGACTCTAAAACTCTATCTAGTCCATATTTATTACTTAATGAATGTGAAAAGAATATTTCTGCAAACATGTTTGGTTCAATGAGGAGTATTTTAAATAAAACTGAAGGGCTTAAAAAAGCTGAAATTGTTAGTGTTTTAGATAAAATATTAACTGATAAAAACACGTATTCAAAGTTGAATGAAGTTGAATCAAAAAATTTAAAACGATCAATATCTTTATTTAAAGGGTCATTAGAATTGTGGTCTTCTAAACAAATGGATGCGATTACAACCCACAAAGGATTTGGTGCAGTAAATAGCAATTATAAAGTTGATCCAGATGATTATTGGAAAATAGCAGCATGTGATTTTGTAGGTTCGTTTGCTGGATTATGGGCTGGTCCAGGTGGAGCTGTTGGTACAGCAGTAATTTGTTCTGTTAATGCATATATAAACCAATCTTAAATTTAACTTATTAAAATATTTCTTATGAACAATTATCAAAAACTATCAGTTTCTGTATTATCTTTTATTTTTTTAATGCTATTCATGAATATTTGCTTTGAACTTTTAGAAAAAAAAGCAATTATTTCTAGCTTAATTTGTGGCACACTAGCAGGTGTTTTGATTTTTTACTTAAATAAGAAATTGAAAAAGTAGTTCAATATAAAGAAGAGAAGCATGCTTCTCTTCTTTTCTATAGATTTTCAAATGAAAAAAATAATACACATAGCAATGCTGTGCCTAACCACTATTGCCTTTTCTCAAGAGAAAACAGTAAGACAAACTATTTTTGTAAATACAAGTTGGGAAGGGAAAAGGTGTAATGGTAGTAATGGTTTGTGTTATATAAGTAGCACAAACAAAGCTCAAGCAAACACACAAATAACCTATAATAAAGAGAACACCATAACTTTAATTATAGATAGAACTAAAATTACAAAAGAGGAAGAATATAAAATTGTTGGGCAGCACCTAACCGCAACCTCTAAAGTAAATGAATTAACCTTTATAATGGAGGAGGATTTAACGCTAGAAGCAGAAACCAAAACAGGTTTGAAAACAGCAAACCATCTAACCAAAATAGCAAAGGGGAATTATCCAGTAGTAATTACAAAAGAGACGTTTACTATAACTTTAAGACTAGAATAATATGGTACAATTTGTAAAACATTTAATAGCAATTATACTCTTGTTCTTTATATCCTATTCTGGTTTTGCACATGTAAAACCAGAAAATGATATAGCTATTGTTTTAAACGAATTAGAACAAGAAACAAAAGCTGTAACTTCACATTATGATTTGAAAAACACTAGTTTACAGCAAAGACTTATCGTTATAAACACAAAACTCGCAACAACAAATAATACAACCAAGCAAGTTGCACTTCTTGTAAAAAAAGACAAATTAAAGGAAGAATTAAATTTAAGCGCTTTATCCGAAGCCAGTGATATTAGTAAAATACGCTATTTAAAAGGCTTGCAGATTATTAAAATACTATATGAAAAAACCTTGAGTTTAGATCATCATTTTGCAACCGTGGCTACTTTTAATGAAATTAATAATTTGAGCAATCCTAACAACTATCCAGAGTTTGCTAAGATGAAAGACGTAATTAGTAGTAAGCAAGATAAAAAAACAGGATTTAACTTATCTAGCATTTTAGGAGATAATATATATACTTCTGTCGTGCATTCCATAGTATCCTTATTTACAAATTCTAGTTCTAGTCAGATAGAAAAAGAAACAGATTTAAAAGATGTCGAATGTATTTTAGATTTTACGTTGCGTATGCATAATGATTTAAATACCATCTATTTTGAAACTGCTTTTTTGCAAAAGAGTAATGATAATATTATTATAGAGTTAGAACAGTTATTTGTAGATTTTACAAAACCTATTCAGTATAAAACACCTTTAAAGGAATGCAGAAATGCAGACGATTGGGACGCTGTTAGAGAAAATCTTAATGGGTTTTTAGAAGAATTAAATAAAGTGATCAGTGACGAGGCACAACGCTATAAAGCGCATAAAATGCAAATAAATCTAGAGTTTCCTATAGATAGGTTATTGCAATTTATTACCCAATATAATTCGCATATAAATCAAGGTGCAAAATTCTATGAAAAGTTTGGTATTATGCTTAATAGTTATGAAAATGAAAAGCAATGTGCTTCAAAAATACCTGCAGAGTATAAAACCTTAAAAGAAAATATTAAAATCAGTATTGATAAGTTTAATACGGCTTACAAACCTGTTGAAATTAATGGAAGTAAAATGAAACAAGTCCTCTACGGAATTAATGAATACGATTAGTTTCTTTATTTCACATAGGAAAAACTACGGAATCAAATATTAGGTATGTAACGATAGAAACATTAGGTTGTAGATAAGAGTAACATACGACATCAAAATAAAATTAGTTAATTTTGAAATGTCTGAAGAATTTTCTCGACTACTATCGATTAATTAAAAAAAGAAAATAAAAAATGAAAATAGCACATAACCTTTTAGGTTTGTTTTTAGTACTAAATCTTGTAGCATGTAAAGAAACTACAAAAAAAGAAACAGCTACTAGTACGGAAGTGAAAATAACGGAAGCTGAATATAATATTCCAGATTCTTGGGTGCAAGAAAGAGTTGCAAAAGCAAATAAAAGACTAAATGCTACAGAAGCAGGTAAAGTGTTATGGAGTGCTATGGAAGCACATGGAGGATTAGATAAATGGTATGGGAATGGTTATTTTTCTATGCGTTTTAATTATGAACCAGTAGATGGTAAAGGAATTAGAGATTCTTATCAAACGATAGACACTTGGAGTAATAAGGCAAGACATAATAGTATTACAGACACAACATCTATTTTTGGTTGGGATGGTCAAGAAGCTTGGATAAAAGCAAAAGATAGCACATCGTTTGCCTATGATACTAAATTTTGGGCTTTAACACCATTGTATTTTTCAGGGCATCCATTTGTCTTGGATGGTGAAGGTGTGAATCTAGAATTATTACCAGAACAGGAATTTCAAGGAACTATGCAAAAGGTAATAAAAGCGACTTATGATGCAGGTGTAGGTTCTGCTCCAGATGATTATTATATTCTGTATATAAATACAAAGACGAATTTGGTAGACGCCTTTAAATATATTGTTTCTTATCCAAAGTACTTTCCAAATGGAGGGCACGCACCAGAAAAAATTACGGTTACACAAGGAACGACTACTGTAGACGGAATTGTTTTTGCAACCGGGTTTAAAACCTATTGGTCAACTAATGATAAAGATGGACTAGGGGAATATATCACTAAAATAAGTGTTAGTGATCTTAGTTTTTCTCCAACTGTAGAAGAGAATTTCTTTTCTAAACCAGAAGGAGCAAAAGTGTTAAAGAATTAGTTTTAATAACGAATAGTATAATAAAAGCCTTAGTAATCCTCCTGTGATTACTAAGGCTTTTTGTTTTTAACAGGTTTTATTTGCTTCCATATGAAGGGGTTTATTACATCCGTTATTATACTATTTCTGTTTGCTTTTTTCTATGCTCTGTTCTACTAATAGTTTATATTTGCTAGTTCCATAAAACGATAGTAATTATGAGTAAACAAAGCAAAAGAAGAGAAGCTTTAGTATATCACGCAAAGCCAACTCCAGGAAAGATAGAAGTAGTACCTACAAAAAAATATACAACACAAAGAGACTTGTCTTTAGCGTATTCGCCAGGTGTAGCAGAGCCTTGTTTAGAAATAGAAAAAGATAAAGAAAACGCTTATAAGTATACCGCAAAAGGTAATCTTGTAGCGGTAATATCTAACGGAACAGCAGTTTTAGGATTAGGTAATATTGGTCCGGAAGCATCCAAACCAGTGATGGAAGGAAAAGGACTTCTGTTTAAAATATTTGCAGGAATAGATGTTTTTGATATTGAAGTAGACACCGAAAATGTTGAAGAATTTATAGCTACTGTTAAAAATATAGCGCCAACTTTTGGAGGAATTAATCTAGAAGATATCAAAGCTCCCGAAGCTTTCGAAATTGAAAGACGCTTAAAAGAAGAGTTAGATATTCCGGTAATGCATGACGACCAACATGGTACAGCAATCATTTCCGCGGCAGCATTATTAAATGCATTAGAACTTTCAGAAAAAAAGATTGAAAATGCTAGAATAGTGGTTAGTGGTGCTGGAGCCGCGGCAATTTCATGTACGCGATTGTATCAAGCCTTTGGTGCAAAACGCGAAAATATTGTCATGGTAGATAGTAAAGGTGTGATTCGTGATGATAGAGATAATCTAACCTCACAAAAAGCAGAATTTGCAACCCATAGAAAAATTGACACCTTAGACCAAGCAATGGAAGATGCAGATGTGTTTATTGGTTTGTCAAGGGCAGATGTGGTAACACCAAGCATGTTAAAAGTCATGGCCAAAAACCCAATAGTTTTTGCAATGGCTAATCCAGATCCAGAAATAAGCTATCAACTAGCAGTAGATACTAGAGATGATATTATTATGGCAACAGGTAGAAGTGACCATCCTAATCAAGTGAATAATGTACTAGGATTTCCATTTATTTTTAGAGGTGCTTTAGATGTTCGAGCTACTGCAATTAACGAAGCTATGAAAATGGCAGCAGTTAAAGCGCTAGCAGAATTAGCAAAAGAAGCCGTTCCTGAACAAGTAAATATTGCTTACGGCGAAACTAGATTAACATTTAGTAAAGAGTATATTATCCCAAAACCTTTTGATCCTCGTTTAATAACAACGGTTCCTCCAGCTGTAGCAAAAGCAGCTATGGAAAGTGGTGTAGCAAAAGAACCAATAGAAGATTGGCAAAAATATGAAGACGAATTATTAGATCGTCTTGGTAGTGATAATAAAATAGTTAGGCTTTTATTAAATAGAGCCAAAACAAACCCAAAGCGTGTAGTATTTGCTGAAGCAGATCAATTAGATGTTTTAAAAGCGGCACAAATTGTATATGAAGAAGGGATTGCACATCCAATTCTTTTAGGAAGAAGAGATGAAATTGAAAGACTAAAAGAAGAAATAGAGTTTGATGCAGATGTGTTAATTATCGATCCTAAATCGGACGAAGAATTAGAACGTAAAAACAGATATGCAGATGCCTATTGGCAACAACGTAAACGTAGAGGAATTACATTGTATTCTTCGCAAAAAATTATGCGTGAGCGTAACTATTTTGCAGCCATGATGGTGAATGAAGGCGATGCAGATGCACTTATTTCTGGTTATTCTAGAAGTTATCCTTCGGTAGTAAAACCAATGTTAGAACTTATTGGGATGGCACACGGAACAACGCGTGTTGCTACTACCAATTTAATGATGACCAAACGCGGACCTTTATTTTTAAGTGATACCGCAATTAATATTGATCCAACAGCAAAAGATCTAGCGATTATTGCGCAAATGACTGCTAGAACAGTAAAAATGTTTGGTATGGATCCTGTGATGGCAATGACTAGTTATTCTAACTTTGGTTCTTCCACAAATGAGAAAGCTTCCAAAGTAAGAGATGCAGTTACTATACTTCATAAAGCATACCCAGAAATGGCAGTAGATGGTGAATTGCAAACCGATTTTGCTTTAAATAGTGAAAAAATTAAAGAAGTTTTTCCTTTTTCTAAATTAGCTGGAAAAAAAGTAAATACGTTGATTTTTCCTAATCTAGATGCAGCAAATATTACGTACAAATTATTAAAAGTGCTTAATAAAGCAGATTCTATTGGGCCAATAATGATGGGAATGCGCAAGCCTGTTCATATTCTTCAGCTTGGTGCAAGTGTAGACGAAATTGTAAACATGACTGCAATTGCTGTTATTGATGCACAAGAAAAAGAAAAATGGAAATTAAAACAGAAGAAAAAGTTAAGTAACATGTAAGTATTTTACCGATTAAATTAACATTTTATTGTGATTTAACATATCACAATGGTATTGCACAATAATTTTATTACATTTGAGAGTTTAATGCGAACTTTTACATGATTACACACATACAAGGAAAATTAGTAGAGAAAAATCCAACAGATGTTGTTATAGACTGCAATGGAGTAGGTTATATGCTTAATATTTCTTTACATACATATTCTCAAATACCAGATCAAGAAAACCTAAAATTGTATACGCATCTTCAAGTGAAAGAAGATTCGCATACTTTATTTGGGTTTTCTTCATTAGCAGAAAGAGAAATGTTTAAATTGCTAATATCTGTAAGTGGTATTGGTGCAAGTATTGCACGTACTATGCTTTCTTCATTAACGCCAAAACAGGTTAGAGAAGGAATAGCAATTGGAGATGTAGCTTTAATTCAATCTATAAAAGGAATTGGAGCAAAAACAGCACAACGTGTTATATTAGATTTAAAAGACAAGGTTTTAAAGATTTATGATATTGATGAAGTTTCAGTATCTCAAAACAATACAAGTAAAGATGAAGCGTTATCTGCTTTAGAAGTTCTTGGTTTTAATAAAAAGCAGGCAGAGCGTGTGGTGGATAAAGTTATTGCTATCCAGCCAGATGCTACCGTAGAAGTAATTATAAAACAAGCTTTAAAAAATTTATAATAAGATTTGAATACAACTAACTATAAGTCCGCAATCGAAATTAAAACGCAACTTTTTACTATAGCTGCAATTTTATTGTCTTTTGTAGCTTGGTCACAAGAACCAACACCGCAAGATTCTACAAGCACAGGGTACAGTTTAGGTAATTTGCAAATGCCTAATCCTACCAGTATTGTTTCGCAATACACCTATGACCCTGTTACAGATAGATATATTTATACAGAATCTGTAGGAACATTCAATATTAACTATCCGGTAATTTTAACTCCAAAAGAATTTCAAAGTCTAGTTGCAAAAGAAAATCAAAGAAGCTACTACAAACAAAAAATAGATGCTTTTGATGGTAAAAAAGAAGGAAGTGAAGAGGAACAAAAAAACCTATTGCCAGAATTTTATGTAAACTCCGGGCTTTTTGAAACTATTTTTGGAAGTAATACCATTGAAGTGGTGCCACAAGGATCTGTAGAAATGGATTTAGGAGTGCTATTCACCAAACAAGATAATCCTTCATTTTCTCCTAGAAATAGAAGTAATTTTACTTTTGATTTTGATCAACGTATTAGCTTAAGTTTATTAGGAAAAGTAGGAACGCGTTTGCAAGTAACAGCAAACTATGATACAGAATCTACTTTCGATTTTCAAAATTTAGTAAAGTTAGAATACACACCAACGGAAGATGATATTATTCAAAAAATAGAAGTAGGTAACGTAAGTATGCCACTTAATAGTTCTTTAATTACGGGAGCACAAAGTTTATTTGGTGTAAAAACACAATTGCAATTTGGTAAAACTACCATTACAGCCGTTTATTCTGAACAAAAATCAGATACTAAAACCGTAGTTGCTCAAGGAGGAGGAACATTGGAAGAGTTCGACTTTTATGCTAGAGACTATGATGAAAACAGACACTTCTTTTTAGCACATTATTTTAGAGATAATTATGATAATGCCTTAAATAACTATCCTTTTATAAACTCCCAAGTACAAATTACTAGAATAGAAGCTTGGATTACAAATAGAAGTAACAGAACAGAAAACGTAAGAAATATTGTTGCATTACAAGATTTAGGAGAATCCAATCCAAATAATATAGGTTCTACTGTAAATATCCTAGATCCGAATCCAAATGCATATCCAGATAATGATAATAATGCTTTCGATCCAACAAACATTGGCGGAGGAGGATCTCAGCTTAATGATCTAATTAGAGATATTGCTACTGTACAAAATGGTATTACAGTTCCAGGTGTTTCTGAAGGAGCAGATTATGCAAAACTAGAAAACGCAAGAAAACTATTAGAAGGGCAAGAGTATGTGTTAAATACGCAATTAGGTTATATTTCTTTAAACCAACGTTTAAATAATGATGAAGTATTAGCCGTTGCCTTTCAATTTACCGTGGCAGGAGTAGTATATCAAGTTGGTGAATTTGCAAATGATGGTGTAGATGCTACTGGAGTTACTACAGATGTGGACGGAAACGTTACATCGGTTACCAATAACAACTTAGTTTTAAAATTAATAAAAAGTCCAATTACATCTACTTCCCAACCAATTTGGGATTTAATGATGAAAAATATTTATGATACAGGAGCGTATCAATTAAGTCAAGAAGATTTTAAATTAAATATTTTTTATAACGAAGGTTCTCCAGTAAACTTTATTACGCCAGAAGGCGGAACTTTTGGTGTAGATATTAATGGGAGTATTATAACTGCAAGTACACCTTCAGAAGATTTAATAGAAAATAATCCTTTACTTCGTCTGTTTCATTTAGACAAATTGAACTACAATAATGATCCGCAAGTTGGTGGAGATGGTTTCTTCGATTTTGTTTCTGGGATTACCGTAATTCCGCAAAACGGAAAAATTGTATTTACAAAAGTGGAGCCTTTTGGTGAGTATATATTTGATAAACTTTCTTTAGGAACAGAAGATTATGAAATGTCAACGTCATATAATCCTAATCAGGCAAAATTTGTATATGATATCCTATATAAAGAAACCAAAACCGCTGCTTTAGAGGAAGTAGAGAAAAATAAATTCCAAATTAATGGGCGTTATACATCCTCTGGTAGTGGAGGAGGTATTTCCATTGGTGCGTTTAATGTGCCAAGAGGTTCTGTGGTTGTTACAGCTGGAGGGCGTGTTTTAGTAGAAGGTATCGATTATACCGTAAACTATCAATTAGGTACCGTGCAAATTTTAGACGAAGCGCTAAAAGCATCCAATACACCAATTCAAGTATCTACAGAGAATAATTCTATTTTCGGACAAACATCAAAGCGTTTTTTCGGATTAAATGTAGAGCATAAGTTTAATGAAAATTTTGTTATTGGTGCAACTTATATAGGGTTAAAAGAAAGGCCGGTAACCCAAAAAGCAAACTACAATAGTGAGCCAATAAACAATCAAATTTATGGTTTAAATGTAAACTACTCTACAGAAGTTCCTTTTCTAACTAGATTAGTAAATAAACTACCAAATATTGATACCGATGCACCTTCTAACTTTTCCATAAGAGGAGAAGTTGCTGCATTAAAACCAGGATCGCCTAGCGGAACAGATTTTGATGGAGAAGCAACTTCTTATATAGATGATTTTGAAGGGTCACAAAGTGCAATAGATTTAAAATCGGCTAGTTCTTGGTACTTATCTAGTAGACCAAAAGGATTAACATCACCAGGTTCTTCAGAAGATAATGTAATTCAAAATGGTTTTGGTAGAGCAATGTTAAACTGGTATCATGTAGATCCAATTTTTTATAGTAGCAGTAGACCAGATGGGATTAGTGATGATGATATGTCTGGTTTATATTCTTCAAGAGTATTTATTAATGAACTTTTCCCGCAACAAGATATAGCACAAGGACAAACAACCGTTTTAAATACGTTAGACTTGGCTTACTATCCGGAAGAACGTGGTCCTTATAACTTTGAACTAGGAGCTCAAAGTGGTACTTTAAATACACCTCAAAATTCTTGGGCAGGAATTTCACGACAACTTACTTCTACAGATTTTGAGCAAGCAAATGTAGAATATATTGAGTTTTGGTTACAAGATCCTTTTCAGGAAAACACTACCAATCCAGGAGGTAAATTAGTGTTTAATCTTGGTAATATTTCAGAAGATATTATTAAAGATGGTAGAAAAATATATGAAAATGGTTTACCACAAGATGGTAATATTGCTTTAGGAACTACAAGTACAAGTTGGGGAACCGTTGTACCACAAAATCAATCTTTAATTTATGCCTTTGATACCACAGGGCAGGAACGTACCAATCAAGATGTTGGTTATGATGGGCTTGATGATAGTGAAGAAGCTGTTCTTCCTCCAAATTTTATAGATGATCCAGTATTAGATGATATTTATCGTCCTTTTAGAGGGTTGGATGATCCTTCAAATGATAACTACTCTTACTTTTTAAATACAGATGGAGATGTTTTTGAAAGATATAAACGTTATAATGGAGTAGATGGTAATTCACCAGATACCTTTAGTGATACCAACAGAGGAAGCTCTACACAACCAGATGTTGAAGATATTAATAGAGATAACACAATGAATACCATTGATGGTTATTTTGAATATGAGCTAGATATTACTCGTGCAACGTTAAATGTAGATAGTAATCCGTTAATTGTAGATTCTAAAGTAGCATCTAGAAATATGCCAAACGGAACATCACAAACCGTAAATTGGTATCAATTTAGGGTTCCTATTTCAGAACCTACAACAGATCAAGGAGGTGATATTCGTTCTATGCGTTTTGCACGTATGTATGTTAAAGAGTTTACAGAGCCTACATTTTTTAGATTTGGTTCTTTAGATTTAGTACGTAGTGAATGGAGAAGGTACTCGCAAACCTTAGATTTAGATGATGTAGATCCTACAGATGATGATACTAATTTTAGTATTGGTGTAATTAGTACTTTAGAAAATGATGGGGATTATGATTCTCCTCCAGGAGTAGATCCAGAAGAATTATATAACAACAATACCGTAATTAGACAAAACGAACAATCCTTAGTGGTTAATGTTTGCGATTTGGAAGAAGAAGATGCAAGGGCTGTTTACAAAAATATAAATGTAGATATGAGGCAGTATAAACAACTTAAAATGTTTATGCATGCAGAAGCAGGAGAAGATTTTTCTTCTTTATCCGACGGAGAATTAGTTGGTTTTATAAGAATGGGTAATGACCTTTCACAAAACTATTACCAAATTGAAGTACCTCTTGTAGTATCAACAGGTAGATCTAGAACAGATCTTTGGCCTGAAGCTAATGAGTTAAATATTGAATTAGCGCTTTTACAAGAAATGAAAGCAAAAGCTATTTCAGATAATTTTAGTGCAACAGAAGCTACCTTTTATGATGTTATAGACGGAAACTTAAGTGAGAATGCGGTTGCAGAATTTTCAGATTATGTAGTTGGACAACAACGTGTAGCAATATTTGGTAATCCTAATTTTGGAGACATAAGAAGTTTAATGGTTGGTGTTAAAAACGCTAGTACGACAGAAAAATGTGGGGAAATTTGGTTTAATGAGCTTCGTCTTGCAGAAATGGATAATGAAGGTGGTTGGGCAACTGTAGTAAGTGCAGATGCAAACATTGCAGATTTTGCAAATGTTAGCGCAACAGGTAGATATAGCACTTCTGGTTTTGGTTCTATAGAACAAGGACCTCAAGAGCGTAGTCTAGAAGATGTGCAACAATATGATGTAGTTACCAATATAAACGCAGGGCAGTTGTTACCAAAAAAATGGGGAATTCAAATCCCATTTAATTATGGCCAAGGAGAGGAAAGTATTACTCCTAAATACGATCAACTTTACGAAGATATTGAGTTGCAAACAAGAATAGATGCGGCAACAACTAACGAGGAAAAAGAAACTATTAGAGAGCAATCTGAAACTTATACTAAAAGAAAGAGTATCAATTTTATTGGTGTAAGAAAAAATAGAACTACAGACAAAAAACCGCAATTCTATGATGTAGAAAACTTAACATTAAGTTACTCTTATAACAAAGTAGAGCATCGTGATTTTGAAATAGAACGCTCTCTAGACCAACAAGTGCGAACAGGAGCAACTTATGCTTATAGTTTTGCGCCATTTTCTATAGAACCATTTAAAAAGAACGATTCTTTATTTACTGGAAAATACTGGAAAATATTAAAAGATTTTAATATCAACCCTTTACCTTCAAGCTTTACCGTTAATTCTAATTTTAACAGACAGTTTAATAAACAGAAATTTAGAGACATAGATTTAGGAGGTTCTAATATAGGTTTAGAAGAATTATATAAAAGAAATTACACCTACGATTTTCAATATACATTAAATTTCAATCTAACAAAATCATTAAGTTTAGACTTTACTTCTTCAAGTGATAAAATTGTAAGAAACTATTATATTGATGATGAGTTAAACGGAAGACAAGATCCAGAATTAACCGTTTGGGATGGCTTTTTCGATTTTGGAGACCCAAACAGATTATACCAAAAACTTGGCGTAAACTACCAATTGCCTATAAATAAAATACCAACCTTTAGCTTTATTGATGCAACATATACTTATAGTGGTGAGTTTCAATGGCAAAAAGGATCTGATTTATATGGGGATATAGAGTATGTAGATGCCAGTGGTGGAGGATTGTCTGGAACGTATGATTTAGGAAATTCTATTTCTAATGCAAGTCAGCATAATATTAATACATCTTTAGATATGAAAAAGTTGTATAAATATATTGGGATATCGCAAAAAAAATCTAGAACCAGTAGTAAAATTAGTAGACCGCAAAGAGCAACACCTCCTGGTGCAGAGGATAAAACAAAAAAACCGAAACAAGCTAAGAAAACAGGAAAACTAGCAAATTTCGGAATAGGCTTATTGACAAGTGTAAAACGTATTCAGTTAAATTATAACGAAGCTAATGGTACGTATCTTCCAGGTTATAAACAATCACCAGGATTTGCAGGTACATTAAAACCTACTGTTGGTTATACTTTTGGTAGTCAACGTGATATTAGAGATTTAGCTGCACGAAATGGATGGTTAACGCAATACCCAGAATTTAATCAACAGTATACAGAAACACATTCTAAGCAATTTGATTACGCGATTAATGTAGAGCCGTTTAACGATTTGAAACTAGATATTGTTGGTAATAGAATATATGCTGAGAATTTAACCGAAAACTATAACGTAAATAGTGATTACGAATATGTGCACCAAACACCAAATACATACGGTAACTTTACAATTTCAACAGCTTTAATTAAAACAGCATTTAATAAAAGTGATGAAAATGAATCTAAAACTTTTGATGTTTTTAGAACAAATAGATTAGTAATTGCAAATCGATTAGCGAATAAATTTTATGGTAATGCAACTTTTAATAGAGATGCAGATGGTTATCCAGAAGGATTTGGTAAATCTAGTCAAGCCGTATTATTACCTTCCTTTGTATCTGCATACCAAGGTCAAGATGCTAGCAAGACAAAAACTAGTGCTTTAAGAAATATACCAATTCCTAATTGGGATTTAAAGTATACAGGTTTCATGAAATTAAAATGGTTTAAAAAACGATTTAAGCGTTTTTCTTTATCACATGGGTATCGCTCTGCATATACTATTAATCAGTTTAGAACAAACCTAGATTTAAATTTAGATCCAGATGATAATGAGGCTCCAGTTCCAGGCGTAGACTATGCTAGCCAACCAACAGAAGCATTAGACCAAAATGGGGATTTTAAAAATGAAAAATTATACAGTAATATTAACTTAACAGAAATGTTTAGTCCATTATTTCGTATAGATTTTGAATCTAAAAGTGCTATAAAAGTACTTTTAGAAATGAAAAAAGATAGAATGCTATCCTTAAGTTTCGATAATAATTTAATGACAGAAATTCAAGGTAAAGAATACGTAGTAGGTTTAGGGTACCGAATTAAAGATGTAAGAATGAAATCTAAACTTGCAGGGCCAACTAAAACCATAATTAGTGACATCAACCTTAAGGCAGATGTTTCTTTTAGAGATAATAAAACAATAATTAGATATTTAGATTTAGAAAACAATCAAATAACATCGGGTCAATCGCTATGGAGTGGTAAGTTTACAGCCGATTATGCATTTAGTAAAAACTTAACAGGGATTTTCTATTTTGATTATACGTTTTCAGAATATGCAATATCTACAGCGTTTCCACAAACCACAATTAGATCTGGTTTAACATTAAGATATAATTTTGGTAATTAAAAGTTTAAAATTAAAAGACAATTAAATACATTTGCGAATAACAATAATTTAAAAAATAAAATGAATATTCCAACAGAATTAAAATATACTAAAGATCACGAGTGGATCAAAATAGAAGGTGATGTAGCAACAGTAGGTATTACAGATTTCGCGCAAAGCGAATTAGGTGATATTGTTTATGTGGAAGTAGAAACTGTAGACGAAACACTAGAAGCAGAAGAAATTTTTGGTACCGTGGAAGCTGTAAAGACCGTTTCAGACTTGTTTTTACCATTATCTGGAGAAATTACAGCTTTTAACGAAGCTTTAGAAGATGAACCAGAAAAGGTAAATGCAGACCCTTATGGAGATGGTTGGATGATAAAAATGAAATGTTCTGATTTATCACAAGTAGAAAACTTGATGTCTGCAGAAGATTATAAATCACTAATAGGTGCTTAAAAAATATGTATTATTTGTTACTTTGTGCTATACTATTGCTTTAACAATAGTAAGTCTTATCAACGTTTCAGGTTTACCAGAAATCAATTATTCCAATACAGATAAAATATTTCACTTTATAGCGTATAGTGCTTTAACGTGGTTTTGGTTTCAAGTATTTTATAGTAAATTTAAATGGTCTTTTAATAAAGGATTGCTAGTTTCAGCAATTGTTTCTGTTATTTTTGGTATACTTATTGAGGTTATGCAAAGTATGTTTACTAATACAAGAGTAGCAGATAATAATGATATTTTAGCGAACACTTTAGGGGTAAGCTTAACTATTATTCTTTTATTGCTATTTAAAAAAAGTCTAGTTAAAAAATAATAAACCCTTGCTTATTTGCCAAATAAATGGTTATTTTAGCAACAAGTAAAAACATATAATCATGGAACTTAAGAAAAATCCAAAAGCAAACGTTGGTAGAAATAGTGGTCTATACTTTTTAATAGGTTTAGCGCTAATGTTATTTTTAACAAATTTTGCAATTAATTATAAAACATACGATAAGTCTGTTATAGATATCGGACAATTAGATTTAGGTGAAGATTTAGACGAAGAAGTGCCTATTACAGAGCAAATACAAACACCACCACCACCACCACCACCACCAGCAGCACCAGAAGTTATTGAGGTTGTTGAAGATGAGGTAGAAGTTGAGGAAACAGTTATAGAGTCTACAGAAACAGATCAAGAAGAAGAAATTGTTGAGGTTGAAGAAGTAGAAGAAATCGAAGAAGTAGAAGAAGATATTGAAGTTCCTTTTGCGGTTATTGAAAACGTTCCTGTTTTTCCAGGATGCGAAAAGGAAGCGAACAACAATGCAAGAAAAAAATGTATGTCTGAAAAAATCAGCAAGTTTGTAAATAAAAAATTCAACACAGACTTAGCACAAGATTTAGGATTAAATGCAGGTAAGCACAGAATTAGCATTCAATTTAAAGTAGATAAAAATGGAAATGTTGTTGGTGTAAGAGCAAGAGCTCCACATCCAAAATTAGAGCAAGAAGCTGTAAAAGTGGTAAGTCAATTACCTAAAATGAAGCCAGGTATGCAACGTGGTAAAGCGGTAACAGTACCTTACGGTTTCCCAATCTCATTCCAAGTACAAGACTAAAAAGAATTTCTTTTTAAATTATATTAAAATCCCGTTACAAATAATGTAACGGGATTTCTTTTTTGGTATGCTTATTGTGATTTTATCAAAATATTAACATTAAAACCTTTAATATTATGAGAAATCTAAAGAATTCTTACGACCTCAATGACCAAAAAGAGGAAAGCGTAAAAAAATCACAAAAGCATGATGTAAATTTACAAAAAAACACTACTATTTACTTTCAAATAGGTTTAATTGTATGTTTACTATTTAGCTACGGACTTTTAGAAATGGAGTTTGCTAGCAAAACGTACACGACCGCAGTAGCTTGGGTAGATGATTTACCAGTAGATTATGTTCCAGATACCTTTAAGGTTTATGAGGAACCCGTTAAAGAGGTAAAAGAAACGCCAAAGAAGGAGGAGCCTAAATTTGTAGATAAAGTAAAAGTTGTTGATGATGATGATACTATTGCCAAAGAAACAGCAGGAATCATCACAGAACCTGAAATAACAAATGTAGTGCCAAGCGAGCCAGATTTTAGAGGTTTAGAAAAAGTTCCAGAAGAAGTAACTCTTCCTTATGCTAAGGTGGAAGTGACCCCTGTGTTTCCAGGTTGTGAAAAAGCAACAACCAATGCAGAACGTAAAGCATGTATGTCTAAAAAAATAGCAAGACACATTCAGAAAAAGTTTGACACAGATATTGCTAGTGAATTAGGTTTATCTGGAAGACAAAGAATTAATGTAGCTTTTAAGATTGACCAAAATGGAGATATAACAGAAGTTACTGCAATTACAAAACACAAAGAATTAAAATTAGAGGCAGAAGATGTAATAGGTAAATTACCAAAAATGATTCCTGGTAAACAACATAATAAAAATGTTTCTGTTGTCTATTCACAACCTATTATTTTTAATGTAAATTAATAGGGGTAATCATATTAGTTTTTAAATCAAAGTCGTTAATAAGTTATTATTAACGACTTTTTTTTAATTTAACGGATTGTAAAAAAATAGTATCTTACCACTTTATTAAAAACAGCAAACACACTATGAAGAAATTCATCTTTTTACTTCTTCTTATTCCATACGTTACCTTTTCACAAGAAGATTCTTTTTTCGAAAAGCCTCCCGTTTTTCCAAATTGCGAAGCTTCAGAAATAGAAAGCCTTCAAAATTGTTTTGATGCGAACGTGTTAAATCATATTTTCAATACATTTAAAACACCGGAAGTCGTTTCCGAAGAAAAGTATGTAGGAGAAGTAGTTGTGCTTTTTGAAGTAGATAAGGAAGGTGCTTTTCGTGTTATATACGTTGATGCCATGTATGATGAACTAAAAGACGAAGCAACGCGTGTTTTTGATGCATTACCAAAAATTAAACCAGGAACCTATAATGGGAAACCAACGTTTAAACAATATTCTATTCCTATTCAGATTCCTATTGTAAACCAAGCGGTTGCAACCAAGAGTCTTGCATCTAAAAATCTTGAAAAGGAAGAAGAGAAAATGTCTATTGAAGAAGCTATTAAAACCGAATATGATAGCGTTAATAAAAAGCTGGTTCCATACACGAATAAAGAATATACGAGTCAGTTAAATATACCTTTTACACATAGTGGATATGCTAAATTTGATAGAAATATTAATCTAGTTGGTACAAATAGCCATACTGCATCTAAGCCATTTGTATATGAAGACGTTTCTAAATATTACGATTTTAAAGCAGAAAAAGAAGCATTAACAAAAGGAAAGGAAACCTTAGTCTCTAGAAAATTATGGAACGAACATCTTGTGCGTTATCAGGCAGAAAACTACTGGTTTACTATAGATCCTATTTTTGATTTTGAAGTTGGTAAAGATACCGACGCCGATTTTAGTTCTACCTATAATAATACAAGAGGAATTAATATTCAAGGAGGATTAGGGGAGAAGTTTAGTTTCTATGCTTCGGTTTTTGAAAGTCAAGGACGCTTTGCACAATATTATAACCAATATGCGGAATCTATAAAAGCTTCCGATGAAGTTGCTATAATTCCGGGTAGAGGAATTGCAAAACGATTTAAAGATGATTCTTATGATTATCCTGTTGCTGAAGCATATTTATCGTATTCACCTACCGATTTTTTAAACGTACAATTTGGTCATGGTAAAAACTTTATTGGAGATGGGTATCGTTCACTGTTTGTAAGTGATGTTGCTAGTCCTTCCCCGTTTTTAAAGATTAACACTAAATTCTGGAAGATAAAGTACACCAATACTTGGATGTGGTTAAAAGATGTTACACCAGCAGGAACAGATGCAGAAGGTGCTTATTTAAGTAAATACATGGCAACGCACTTTTTAAGTTGGAATGCCACAAAACGTTTAAATGTTGGTTTTTTCGAATCCATTGTTTGGGCAAAATCGCAAAACAGAGGTTTTGATATAAATTACATCAACCCAATTATATTTTATCGTGCTATCGAGTTTGAAACTGGGCAAGATGCAGGAAATGCAATAATGGGTTTATCTGCTAAATATAAAATTAACGATAACATCAATGCATACAGTCAGTTTGTGCTAGATGAATTTTCATTAAGCGATATTACAGGAGGAGAACAAAGCTGGAAAAACAAATTTGGATATCAATTAGGTGTAAAGTATTACAATGCTTTTAAAGTGGACAACCTGATGTTACAAGCAGAATATAATAGAGTACGACCATATACCTACTCGCACAACAGTACTTTTTTAAATTACGGACATAACAACCAATCGATGGCACATCTTTGGGGAGCCAATTTTAGTGAGTTGGTTTTAATTGGTCGTTACCACTATAAACGCTGGTTTGCAAATGCAAAAATAAATCTAGGAGTTAGAGGTTTAGATTTTGATAATAATGTTAGTTATGGAAATAATA
This sequence comes from Lacinutrix sp. WUR7, assembly GCF_016864015.1. Classification (NCBI taxonomy): domain Bacteria; kingdom Pseudomonadati; phylum Bacteroidota; class Flavobacteriia; order Flavobacteriales; family Flavobacteriaceae; genus Lacinutrix; species Lacinutrix sp. WUR7. Next base: position 1,735,784 of record NZ_CP045067.1, read on the forward strand.
TTTACCAAAGTTATAACGATAGACCAGGAGATACAGGAATTACAGTAGGACAAGGAAACAAGACTAAAACATTCTATTCCAACCTGCAAGCTGGTTACCTAATTAATCCTGCAACCAATCTAAAAATATTTGCAGATATAAGTGTTAGAGATTTTAATCCGGAAGCACAAACAGCCACTACCTTTAAAAATAATACCGTTTGGTTTAATTTTGGAATTAGAACCGACTTGTTTAACTGGTATTTTGATTTGTAGACAATTCCTTCGAAAGAAGGAATCTATAGAATACACTTTCAAAAACAGATAATTTAAACAACATCCAGTAACTCTAAAAACTACAAGTAAAAACCTTGTGGTTTTTTTCTTTTTAAATATGCTTTTATAATCTATCTTTGCACTCGCAAAACAAAGCGTTTTATTTGAGTACAACAGCCACATCTACAGTACAACATAGCATAATTTCAGATTTTAAAGAAATTACCAAAATGCGCTTGGCATTAAGTGTCGTGTTTTCTTCGCTTGCTGGTTACTTATTAGGTGTAGATACGGTAGATTATAAAACCCTTATTCTATTAGCCTTTGGAGGTTATTTTATGGTTGGTGCATCTAATGCGTTCAATCAAATTATAGAGAAAGATCTAGATGCTTTAATGGATAGAACCAAAGACAGGCCAGTTGCTGCAGGACGTATGTCTGTAAATACGGCCTTTGCCATTGCTTCTATTTTTACCGTTTTAGGAATCGTTATTTTATATATAATAAATCCGCAAACAGCCATGTTTGGAGCGATTTCTATATTTTTATATGCTTGTGTGTATACACCATTAAAAACAAAAACACCATTATCTGTGTTTGTAGGTGCTATTCCAGGAGCAATTCCATTTATGTTAGGTTGGGTTGCTGCTACTAATGATTTTGGTATCGAATCAGGGACCTTATTTGCTATACAGTTTTTCTGGCAATTCCCTCATTTCTGGGCTATTGGCTGGTTTTTATACGACGATTATAAAAAGGGAGGTTTCTTTATGTTACCTACTAGAAAAAAAGATAAAGGTACAGCAGTACAAACTATTGTATATACGGTATGGACGGTTTTAGCTTCGCTAATTCCAGCATTTGGTTTTACAGGAAAATTATACCTAACCCCAATTTCGGCAATTATTGTTGGACTTTTAGGTTTAGGATTGCTTTATTTTGCTTTACAATTATTTAAAAAAATGACAACACAAGCAGCAAAAACATTAATGATTGCTAGTGTTTCTTATATTACATTGCTACAAATAGTATATGTATTAGATAAATTTATACGTTAATCATGGATTTAACTCAAGGTACTTTACAAGAAAAACATGGCAGAGCAAAAAAGATGATGCTTTGGTTTGGTATAATTTCATTAGTGATGTCTTTTGCAGGATGGACAAGTGCTTTTGTAGTAAGTAGTGCTAGACCAGATTGGTTAAAAGATTTTGTATTACCTAATGCTTTTATAGTTAGTACCATTGTAATTATACTAAGTAGCATCACATTTATTTTAGCAAAACGTGCTTTAAAAAACAATAACAGACAACAAACTACTATATGGTTATTAACCACTTTAGTTTTAGGTGTTGTTTTCATAATTAATCAATTTCAAGGCTTTCAGCAAATCATAGATTTAGGGTATAACTTCACTGGTCCAACTAGTAATGTAACCATGTCTTATATCTATTTAATCGCAATGGTGCATATTTTGCACGTTATTGTTGGCTTGTTTTGCTTGTTGGTGGTAATTTATAATCATTTTAAACAAAAGTATAATGCTGCAAATATGCTAGGCTTCGAGCTAGCTGCAACCTTTTGGCATTTTATTGATATACTTTGGGTATATCTCTTTTTGTTTTTATATTTCGTGAGATAATTTTAACGCTTTTTTAAGGTTCTTTTTTAGCGTATTAGCTAAAGCTTACTTAGAGTCTTTTAAAATTTAGGGTTGGATGTTTCGTTAGAAAAATAAAATGATTATTTTTGTGCAACTTTTAATAACTAAACCAATTATATGAATACTACAGTAGCTACTGGAACAGAAGGTAAAACTTGGGGTGGAGGGAATAAACCTCTAACAGCAAGTTATGGAAAGATGATGATGTGGTTTTTCATCGTTTCCGATGCATTAACCTTCTCAGCGTTTTTAGCAGCCTATGGCTTCTCAAGATTTAAATTTATTGATTCTTGGCCAATTGCCGATGAAGTGTTTACTCACTTTCCTTTCTTACATGGTGTAGAAGCACCAATGTATTATGTTGCATTTATGACATTTGTACTTATTATGTCGTCTGTAACCATGGTACTTGCCGTAGATGCAGGTCACCATATGAATAAAGCAAAAGTTACTATTTACATGTTTTTAACTGTAATTGGTGGTATTATATTCGTTGGTTCTCAAGCTTGGGAATGGAATACTTTTATTAAAGGGGAGTTTGGAGCGGTACAAACTAAAGGTGGAAACATTTTACAGTTTGTGGATGCAGAAGGACACCGTGTTGCTGTAGCAGATTTCGCAAAAGTGGAAACAGGAACAAGAACACAACACGAAAGCAAAAACGGTTTATGGTTTGTAGATGAAGGTGCTTTACCAACATATACAATGGCGGAAATAAATAATGGTTTAGCTGCACATCCAGATGTGTTAGTAAGAACTCAAATTATTAACGCAGAAGGTGAAAAGACGGTCTTATCTAGAGAAGAGTCTATTAAACAACTAAAAGAAAATGGAAGATTATTTGTGCAAGGAGCAAACCTTCATGTAAATGAATACGGTTCTCCATTGTTTGCGGACTTCTTTTTCTTTATCACAGGTTTTCACGGTTTTCACGTATTTTCTGGGGTGGTACTTAATATCATTATATTCTTTAATGTTATTTTAGGAACTTATGAAAGACGTAAAAGCTACGAAATGGTTGAGAAAGTTGGTCTTTACTGGCACTTTGTAGATTTAGTTTGGGTATTTGTATTTACTTTCTTCTACCTAGTTTAATTAATTAAAAATTTATTTTTCATTTCCTGGAAGAAGGAAATCTAAAAAACACATAGAATGGCACACGAACATAAATTAGAAATATTTAGAGGTTTAGTTAAATTTAAATCCAATACAGCAAAAATCTGGGGTGTTTTAGCATTCTTAACTTTTGTTACAATAATTGAAGTAGCATTGGGTATTGCTAAACCAGAAGCTTTAATGGGTAAGTTTTTAGGGATGAAAATCTTAAACTGGATATTTATCATCTTAACCATTGTAAAAGCATATTACATTACTTGGGATTTCATGCACATGCGTGATGAAGTAAAAGCTTTAAGACGTATGGTAGTATGGACAGCAGTGTTCTTAATATTATACCTTGTATTTATTCTTTTACAAGAAGGAGGTTATATAGAATCTGTATATGCTTCAGGTTTTATTAAAAATGATTTTTAAAACATAATTTTTCAGTTAAATTATATATAAAAGGCGGTTATTAAACCGTCTTTTTTTATTTTTGTACTATGAACAAAAAACTGATTAAAAGAAATGTAATTCTTGGAATTTTATTCTTCCTTCCAGTAGTATTTCTCTTGTTTTTATATCCTGCAAAACACAATTATATTGCTTTAGATATTTTAGAAGAAAATGTATTAGACATTGCTTCTTTTACTTCCACAGAAAACGAAAGCATCTTACTTAAAGATCATATAACTATTTTAGGATTTCTAGGAAATAATCCCTTAGATAAGCTTACTGCAATGTCTAACTTAAAGGAGTTGATGTATGATAAGTTTAAAGGTTTTAAAAAGTTTCAGATTGTTATGGTGTTTCCAGATAGCGCTAAAGCGGAAGTGGAACAACTAAAAACCGAACTAAGTAAATACGAGTATTTAGAATATTGGAAATACGTTTCGGCTTCCGATGAAGAAATTCAAAAACTATATAGAAGTTTGCATTTAATTAAAGATTTGGATGCAAATCTTGCAACTAATGATGTGGTTATTATTGATAAAGAATTAAACTTAAGAGGAAGGATAGACGATAGATCCGACAGCGAAAAGCAAAAGAACAAGCCAGCATATCAAATGAAATCGTATGATTGTATTGAGGTTGCCGAATTGAAAAATAAAATGAGTGAAGATGTAAGAATCCTTTTTACAGAATACAGACAAAAACGAAAAGGAAACTTTAACTCCGAAACCAGAAGAGCCAACGATTTAAAAAACGTAACCGAATAAATTTGTCATTTCGAGCTTGTCGAGAAATCTATAAAATACATTCGTTTAAAATATAAGTTATGAGCAAAAAAGCCAATTATTCATATATAGGTATCGCATTAACCGTTTTAGTATTCGGAATTATTTTTATTCCTAGAATAGTAGATAGAGTTACAAGCAATGATATTACAAGAGAAGAGAGTAGAAGTGTTAGTGTGTCTAATGAAGATAGAACGATGCGAACTTCCGATTTAGCTTTTCTTGAAATTAATGGCGAAGCAAAAAAAGTACCTAGCTTTAGTTTTACAAACCAAGATGGTAGAACCATAACAGATAAAGATTATCTTGGAAAGGTTTACGTTATAGAATTTTTCTTTACAACATGTCCTACAATTTGTCCTAGAATGAGTAGTAACTTGGTAGAGATTCAAAATACATTTCCAGATAATAGAAACTTTGGTGTTGCCTCATTTACTATAAATCCTACACATGATACTCCGGAAGTATTAAAGGCTTATGCAGAAAAATATGGAATTACAAATCCGAATTGGAATCTAATGACAGGAGATGAAGAAGCCATCTATAAACTGGCGAATCAAGGTTTTAATTTATATACAGCAGTAGAAGCAGAAGCTGAAGGAGGTTTTGAACATTCTGGAAACTTTGCGCTAATAGATAAAAATGGTTTTATACGTTCTAGAATGGTAAACGGAAATCTAGTTATTTATTACAACGGAATGATCTCGGAAGAAGAACAAGTAGATGATGAAGGTCAAGAACAGCAAATAACCATGCTTAAAGAAGATATCAATAAATTACTAAACGAGTAGCATTAATAATTAAACGCCTTGTCTAATTTAAGGGAAGGTGCATTTTGTTTTTAAAAAAAAACAAAATACGGAAGGGTTAAAATATGAATCAAGAAGAAAAATTACAGGCAGAAAAAAAGTATAATAAATGGATTGTTATTTTATCTATAGCTGTTCCTATTGTTGTAGCTATTTTATTTGGCGTTAGAATACCAAATGTAGCACCTTTATCTTTTTTGCCTCCTATTTATGCTACCATAAACGGGTTCACTGCACTTTTTTTAGTGATTGCATTTGTTGCCATTAAAAAGAAGAATATTGTCCTTCATGAAAACCTCATGACTACAGCTGTACTTTGTTCTGCTGTGTTTTTAGTACTCTATGTCGCGTACCACATGACTAGTGATTCTACTAAATTTGGAGGAGAAGGTGCTATTAAATATGTTTATTACTTTATCTTAATAACACATATTTTACTTTCTATAATAATTATACCATTTGTGTTAATTACGTATGTAAGAGCTATTACCGAAAATTTTGAAAGACATAAAAAAATAGCGCGCATCACTTTCCCGTTATGGTTATATGTTGCAGTTACAGGAGTTATTGTGTATATTATGATTGCACCTTATTATGTTTAAATTGGTTATCATGCTACGCTAGTCGAAGCAACTTTTATTTCAATAGTTATGAAACAAAAAATATTGTTTTTTATTTTCTCTTTCCTCTTTTTCATAGAGACTAACGCGCAATGCGCCATGTGTAGAGCAGTCTTAGAAAGTGAAGATGGCCAAGCTACAGCAGCCGGTGTTAATGATGGTATTATATATTTAATGGCCTTGCCTTATATTCTAGTTGGTGGAATTGCATTCTTCATTTATAAAAAGTTTTCTAAAGCTAATGCAGAATAATTTCATTTTTCTGTAACATTTCTACATAAAAACAGTCTTACTACTATAGTGTTAAAATTTCTTAACAGTTTGTTAGCATAAATCATTTCAAGGTTTATGTAATATTGCAATGCTAATCAATCATCAATCAATCATCATGATAGAAATCAAAGATTTACACAAATCTTATCACATGGGGAATAATTCTCTTCACGTGTTAAAAGGTATTAATTTTAATGTGGAAGAAGGAGAGCTTGTGTCTATAATGGGTTCTTCCGGATCTGGAAAATCCACCTTACTTAATATTTTGGGTATGTTGGACGAAGCAGACTCAGGTTCATATACGCTAGGAAACGTTCCCATTAAAAATCTTAACGAAAAAATAGCAGCAAACTATAGAAATAAGTTTTTAGGATTCATCTTTCAATCCTTCAACTTAATCAACTACAAATCGGCATTAGACAATGTTGCCTTACCATTATACTACCAAGGTGTAAAACGAAAAGAGCGTGCAGATAAAGCAATGCACTATTTAGAAAAAGTAGGTTTGGCAGAATGGTCTCACCATTTACCAAGCGAACTTTCTGGTGGTCAAAAACAACGTGTTGCAATAGCAAGAGCATTAGCAAGTGATCCTAAAGTTTTATTAGCAGATGAACCAACAGGTGCATTAGATACGAAAACCTCTTATGAAGTTATGGATCTTATTCAAGGGATTAATGACGAAGGGAAAACAATACTTATCGTTACACATGAGCCAGATATTGCGCAAATGACAAAACGTATTGTAAACTTAAAAGATGGTTTAATTATAGACGATAGTAAAGTAGAACAAATAAGAGCTTCAGCACATGTTTGATCTAGAACGTTGGCAAGAAATATTTGATACCTTAAGTAAAAATAAGCTTCGTACTTTTTTAACAGGGCTTTCTGTAGCTTCTGGTATTTTTATATTAGTAATCCTTTTAGGTTTTAGTACCGGAATTCAAAATGGTGTTAAGTCTCAGTTTCAAAGAGACGCAACCAATTTGGTGAGTATTTGGGCTGGAACAACTACTAAAGAATATAAAGGACTAAACCCAGGAAGACGTATCCAGCTTAAAAATGATGATTTTAATGCGGTATCTAATAAATATGCGGATAATATTGAACATGAATCTTCTTTCTATACTATTTGGGGCGGATTAGTAAACTACAAAAATGAATCTGGAAATTATAGAATTCAAGGAATTTTACCAGGAAATCAATTCATTGAAAATGCAGATGTAAGCCAAGGACGCTTTATCAATATTTCAGATATTGATAACATTAAAAAAGTAGCAGTAATTGGTAATAAAGTAGCAGAAGACTTGTTTAAAGGAGAAGATCCTATAGATAAATACATCACACTTTATGGTATTAGCTTTAAAGTAGTAGGTGTTTTTTATGATCCAGGAGGAGAACGAGATGAAAGTAAGGTATTCTTGCCATTACCAACAGCGCAATTAGCTTTTAATGGAGCAGATAATATTCGTAACATGATGTTTACGTTAAAAATGGCAGACGATTTTGATCAAGCAGTTGCAGAATCTCAAGCGATCGCTGCTGCGATAGAAAATGAAATAAAGTTAAGACAAACCGTTGCTCCAGATGATACCAATGCTATACGAGTGAATAACACACTGGAACAGGCAACAAAAATATATTCTTTAGTAGACACCATAGCCGCTGTTTTTTGGTTTGTAGGTATAGGTACTATTATAGCTGGAGTAGTTGGTGTTGGTAACATTATGCTTATTATAGTAAAAGAACGTACCAAAGAAATTGGAATACGTAAAGCACTTGGTGCACAACCTTGGTCTATTGTAGGGATGATTTTACAGGAATCTGTTTTTGTAACTATGTTTTCTGGCTTATTCGGACTTATTCTTGGTTTAGGTTTACTAGAACTCGTTGGTCCACTCATAGAAAGTGATTTTATAAAATATCCACAAGTAGATTTTAATACCGCAATAACAACCGTTTTTATTTTAGTATTTGCAGGTGCTTTAGCAGGATTTATTCCAGCATATAGAGCCGCTAAAATTAGACCAATTGTAGCACTTAGAGACGAATAATATGTTTAGCAGAGATCGTTGGGACGAAATATTACAAGCACTTACAGCAAATAAGTTTAGAACTTTTTTGACTGCTTTTGGTGTGTTTTGGGGAATTACCATTCTAGTGCTACTTCTTGCATTAACAAATGGTTTAAGAAATGGGGTAACCGCAGATTTTGGAAACTTTGCTACAAACTCTATGTTTATGTGGACGCAAGGAACCACAAAAGCATACAAAGGTTTACCAAAAGGAAGACGTTTTAATTTTAAATTGGATGATGTAGAAACACTTAAACGTGAGATACCAGAATTGCGATATGTTTCTCCTAGACATCAATTAGGTGGTTTTAATGGCGCAAATAATGTGATAAGAGGAACAAAAACTGGCGCGTTTTCCATTTATGGAGATTATCCGGAATTTATCAAACAACAACCTATGGATATTCTTCAAGGACGTTTTATAAGTTATTCCGATATCGATAGTAAACGTAAAGTTTGTGTTATTGGCCAGGATGTAGTGAAGGCTATGTATGATAAAGACGAAGATGCGCTTGGTACTTATATTAAAATTAATGGCGTAAACTTTTTAGTTATAGGAACTTTTAAAGCTTCCAATAGTGGTGATGAAGAAGAAGATGCAAATACTATTTTTATGCCTTTTACTACTTTCGGACAAGCTTTTAATAGAGGAGATAGTGTAGGTTGGATGGCTATTACTGCTAAAGATGGTACTAGCGTAACTTCGGTAAAAGCTAAGATTTTAGAATTAATGCGAGCAAGCCACAAAGTGCATCCAGATGATGAACGTGCTATTGGTAATTTCGATTTATCGGAAGCATTTGGCCGTGTAAATGGTCTGTTTTCTATACTTGGAGTTGTTGGTTATTTTGTAGGTGCTTTGGTACTAATGTCTGGAATCATTGGTATTAGTAACATCATGCTTATTGTAGTGAAAGAACGTACCAGAGAAATTGGAGTAAGACGTGCTTTAGGTGCTTCGCCTTGGACTATCAAATCACAGGTATTACAGGAAAGTTTATTGCTAACTATTATTTCAGGAATGGTAGGGATATCTTTTGCTGCATTTGTGATTTTCATTTTAAATTACATTTTAGATAAGAGTGGTCCAGTAGATAATTTTGCAAACCCAAGTGTAAGTATGTCGGTAATATTTATTGCCCTATTTATATTAGTAATCTCTGGTTTATTAGCAGGATTAATTCCGGCAAATAGTGCAACAAAGATGAAGCCAGTAGACGCTTTACGTATGGAGTAAGAAGGTATTCCGTAAAGAAAAAAAAGAAATCAAATAATTAATAAACCATCCCGAATGCATACGAAGGATGTTATACGTTACAATCAAAAAACAATAAATTCAAACTCATGAAAAGAACCAAAACCCTAATCGTACTAGCAATTATTATTGCTGTTTTTGGTGGATCGCTATATTACTTATGGCAAAAAAATCAAGAAGATCCAGTTAGTTATACCACAGATACTGCTAGTGAACAAACGATAATCGTAAAAACGGTAGCAACAGGAAGTATTGTGCCAAAAGATGAAGTTTTAATTAAATCAAATATTTCTGGAGTAGTAGAAGAAATTTTTGTGGAAGCAGGAGAGTATGTAACCGCTGGAGATTTAATTGCTAAAATTAGAGTAATTCCTAATGTGTCTTCTTTAACAAATGCAAAAGGAAGTATCGCTAGTAATCAAACCGCATTACAAACGGCTAATATTAATCTGCAAACGCAACAAGTAAGTTATGATCGTCAAAAAGCATTATTTGATAAAGGCGTAATTTCAGCAAATGATTTTGAAGCTATTAATAACACGTATTTACAAGCAAAACAAAGTGTTACTCAAGCAAAAATAAATGTGAATACCGCTAGACAAAACTATGATATTGTAAAAACAGGAACTACAAGTGGTGTAGGTAATATTGCGCAAACACAAGTAAGAGCAACGGTTTCAGGAATGGTTTTAGATGTTCCAGTAAAAGAAGGAAACCAAGTAATTGAAGCGAATAACTTTAACGAAGGTACTTCTATTGCATCCTTAGCAGATGTGAAAAAAATGATTTTTGAAGGGAAAGTCGATGAAAGTGAGGTTGGTAAAATAAAAGAAGGTTTACCATTAGAAATCACCGTTGGGGCCATTGAAGATACAAAATTTGACGCTGTTTTAGATTATATAGCACCAAAAGGTGTTGCCGAAAATGGAGCCATTCAATTTGAAATAAAAGGAACACTTCAAAAAATAGATTCTATTTTTATTAGAGCTGGATTAAGCGCAAATGCATCTATTATTTTAGATAAAGCAGATAAAGTTCTAGCGATTAAAGAAGCTTTAGTACAATATGATGAAGAAACAAAAAAGCCTTTTGTAGAATTAGAAACGGGTGATCAAAAATTTGAGAGAAAAGATGTCGAACTTGGTATTAGTGATGGTATTTTTGTAGAAATTAAAAGTGGTATTTCTAAAGAAGATAAGATTAAGGTTTGGAACCAAGTTCAAGGAGTTCCTGAATACGCAAAAAAGAATTAATAAATAACTGTAACACATTTACATTTATATAGACTTATATTTTAATTTTGAAACGAGCATGTAAACGTGAATAACAATAAGAATTGAAACATGAAAAAAATAATTTTTATACTGTTTGCTTTTTTAAGCATTACAACGCAAGCCCAAGATAAAAAGTGGACGCTTCAAGAGTGCGTAAACTATGCATTAGATAACAATATCTCTGTAAAACAAAGTGAGTTAGATTTACAAAATGCAGAACTTAATAAAAAAGATGCCTTTGGTAATTTTTTACCTAGTCTTAATGCTTCTGGATCGCATTCTTGGAATATTGGATTAAACCAGAATATTACAACTGGTTTACTTGAAAATCAAACGACCCAATTTAGCTCGTTAGGATTAAATTCTAGTGTGGATATTTATAAAGGTTTAAGAAACTTCAATCAATTAAGACGTTCTAATCTAGAAATATTAGCGGGTCAATACCAATTAGATAATATAAAAGATAACATGTCGCTAAACATAGCAAATGCTTTTCTTCAAATATTATTTAATAAGGAACAACTAAAAGTATTACAAGCGCAACAAGAAATTACTCAACAAGAATTGCAACGTACTAATGACTTAGTAGAAGCTGGGTCCTTACCAAGAGGAGATTTGTTAGAAATTCAAGCAACCATTGCAACACAAGAACAACAAGTTGTAGTTGCTGAAAATGCAATTTCATTATCTAAAATAAGTTTAGCACAATTACTTTTATTAGAGGATTATGAAACTTTTGATATTGTTGATAATGAGTACCAAGTACCTCCAACTAATATTTTAAACGAGTCTCCTAAGACTATTATAGCAAAAGCTAAAGAAGCACGTTATGAGATTAAAATTGCGGAAAACAATAGTGAAATTGCAGCATATAATCTTAAAATAGCAAAAGGAGCTTTACAGCCAACACTTTCAGGGTTCTATAGTTATAGTACTAGAGCATCCTATAGTGATCAGATAACTGGTTTTAGTGTAGATTCAAGTAATCCTACAACAACGACTCAAATTGGTGTTGTAGAAGGTACAGGGCAATCTGTATTTAATACTTCTCCTAATCTTAATCCAATTTTGGGAGGTCCAGATCCAATCTTTGATCAATTTAGCGCTAATGATGGTCATAATTTTGGAGTACAATTAAGTATTCCTATCTTTAATGGCTTTGCAGTTAAAAATAATATTAGCAGAAGTAAAATAAATTTAGAGAGTACAAAGTATCAATTACAACAAGCAAATCTAGATTTAGAAACGAATGTATATCAAGCATATAATGATGCAAAAGGAACTTTAAAAGCATATGAAGCTGCTTTAAAAACGGAAGCAGCAAGAAGAGAAGCATTTAATTATTCGCAAGAAAGATATAATGTTGGTATGCTAAATGCTTTCGATTTTAGCCAATCTAAAAACAGACTTGAAAACGCGGAAAGCGAAGTAGTAAGAACCAAATACGATTATATATTTAAACTTAAAGTATTAGAATTCTATTTCGGAATTCCTATTACAGACCTAAACTAACAACCATGAGTAAGAAAACAGTAACTATTCTTGTTATTGCAGTAATTGCAGTACTAGCCCTATTAATAGGAGGAAAAAAAGCAGGATGGTTTGGTAAACAAGGTAATTTTAAGGAAGTAGAAACCAAAAAAATTGCTAGAATTGATATTATTGAAACCGTTTCTGCTACTGGGAAAATTCAACCAGAAATAGAAGTAAAACTTTCTAGTGAAGTTTCTGGGGAAGTTATTGAACTTCCAATTGTGGAAGGGCAACAGGTGAAAAAAGGAGACTTATTAGCACGTGTAAACCCAGATATTTATCAGTCTAGTTTAAACCGTTCGCAAGCATCTTTACAAAATGTTCGTTCTGGTTTAAATCAAGCGGAAGCTTCCCTTAAAGAGGCAAAGTCTAACTACGACAGAAACCAACAATTATATGATAAAGGAATTATCTCTAAAGCAGATTGGGACAAAGTAGTATCTTCTTACGAAATTGCACAAGCAAGCAAACAATCGGCATATTACAGTGTGCAAAGTTCTGCAGCAACAGTAAATGAAGCTAGAGATAACTTAAATAGAACCAATATTTATGCGCCAATGAGTGGAACCATTTCTAAATTAGATGTGGAACTTGGAGAACGTGTAGTTGGTACACAGCAAATGGCTGGAACAGAAATTATGCGTGTTGCAAACTTAACCAACATGGAAGTAGAGGTAGATGTTAACGAAAATGATATTGTTAAAGTAAACATTGGTGATTCTACAATTGTGGAAGTAGATGCATATTTAAAGAAAGAATTTAAAGGATTAGTTACAGAAATTGCAAACTCTGCAGATGGTGTTTTAACAGCAGATCAAGTAACAAATTTTAAAGTAAAAGTTAGAATTCTTGAAGAATCTTACAAAGATTTATTAGAAGGTAAAGACGAAAGTTATTCCCCTTTTAGACCAGGAATGACAGCTACAGTAGATATTATTACCAATAAACGTGAAAATGTAGTTGGTGTACCAATTAGTGCCATTGTTATTAAAACGGATACATCTTCCACTAAACAAACTAGAAAAAAAGATGCTATTAAAAGTGAAAACGAAGAAAAATTTGAATGCGTTTTTATTAAAGATGGTAGTAAGGCAAAACTTCGAGTAGTAAAAACAGGAGTGCAAGATAATTCTAATATTGAAATTATTGAAGGCTTACAAGAAGATGAAGAGATTATTACTGGACCATATAATACAGTAACAAAATCGTTGAAAAACGGGGATGATGTAGAAATTAAGAAAGTCGAAAAAACGAAAGATAAAAACCAAGACGATTAATACATATTTTGGCAATAATACTTAACATAGAAACAGCAACAACAAACTGCTCAGTCTCTCTTTCTAAAGAAGGAGAGACTTTTGCTTTACAAGAAGATAATAGTAAGCAATACTCGCATGCAGAACGTTTGCATGTGTATATAGATGACTTGTTACAACAAAATAACATAAAACCCACAGAACTGGATGCCATTGCGGTTAGTAAAGGTCCTGGTTCTTACACCGGATTACGTATTGGTGTGTCTGCAGCAAAAGGATTGTGTTTTGCGTTAGACAAGCCATTAATATCTATTTCTACCTTAGAAGCGTTAGCAAGACAGGTTAAAGTAGAAGAAGGTCTTATTGTACCAATGTTGGATGCAAGACGTATGGAGGTCTATTCTGCTATTTTTGATGCGAATTACAATACCGTTAGAAAGATTGAAGCACAGATTTTGGAGGAGCAGTCTTTTGCTAGTTATTTAGATAAGGGAAAAGTATATTTTATTGGTAACGGTGTAGAGAAAACTAAAACCCTTATCACCCATGAAAATGCCGTTTTTATAGATGATAAATTGCCATCGGCAAATGAAATGTCTGTAATAGCTTTTCATAAGTACAAAAATAATGACATAGAAGATGTTGCTTATTTTGAACCCTATTATTTAAAAGACTTTGTGGCTTTAAAGCCCAAACCTAAAGTATAAAATATAAATATGTATAAAACATAAAAAAACCTTTCCACTTTTAAAGTAGAAAGGTTTTTCTTTTTAGAAAACAAAAGCTTAATTATTCTTTATGTATTTCTACGTGATGTGGATACGGAATTTCTATTCCAGCAGCATCAAGAGCTTCTTTAACATTTTCTGTAGTTTCAAAGTAAACATCCCAATAGTGCTCTGCTTTACACCAAGGTCTTACCGCAAAATTAATTGAACTATCTGCCAATTCGGAAACATTTACAGTAGGAGCAGGATCTTTAAGTACTTTTGGATTAGCAGTTAAAACTTGCATTAAAACTTCTTTGGTTTTTTTGATATCTGAATCATAACCAACTCCGAAAGTTAAATCTACACGACGTGTACCTTCTGTACTGTAATTAATAATATTTCCGTTAGATAAAGATCCATTAGGAATAATAATTTCACGATTAGAAAGTCCTGTTAATTTCGTAGTAAAAATTTCAATTTCTTTTACAACACCAACTTCACCTTGTGCTTCAATTAAATCACCAATTTTAATTGGTTTAAAAATCATAAGTAAAACACCTCCTGCAAAATTACCAAGAGATCCTTGTAAAGCCATACCTATTGCTAAACCAGCAGCAGCTAAAAGTGCAGCAAAAGAAGTAGTTTCTACTCCTAATTTTCCAAGAATAGTTATTACTAAAAGTATTTTTAAAATCCAGCCAATTAGGTTTAATAGAAATTTTTTAAGACTTTCATCATAGTCTCTTTTATCCATTATTTTACTAGTAGCTTTTATTATTTTTTTAATAACCCAAGAACCAATAATCCATATTGCAATCGCTCCAAGAACTTTAATACCATAAGTATTTAAGAACTCGATGCCCATGTCTGTCCATTTTTGTATTTCCATAATTTTATTTTGTGATTAATTAATAATTTATTTTGCAAAAATAAGTACTTAATTAAAGAGTAGTGTTAAACAAGTACTATTTAAAAAGCTATTCTTTGAAATTCTTATTTCATCGGTGTAATTAGAAAAAGAATAACACAGATACTAATGCTAGTATTGCAGGAACAGATTGAAAGTAAAACAATTTAATTTTTTTAGTAGAATATGCGCCGTAAATACCAGCAACGATAATACAACTTAATAAAAAGACTATCATATTGGTATTATTAAAGAGTACCCCAAAAACTAATCCTGCGGCTAAAAAACCATTGTATAATCCTTGGTTTGCTGCTAATACTTTTGTTTTTTCCGCAAAATCTGTACTTTCAATACCAAAGGCTTTAATTGCTTTAGGTGTAGTCCATAAAAACATTTCTAGTACTAAAAAGTAAAAATGTTCAAAAGCTACAAAGGCTACTAATACGGTTGCTAATATGGTCATATCTATAAAAGTTTTTATAAAAGGTTATAGCCAAAGTTAGCTAAATTAAAGCAAAAAAAAAGCGCTCTATGCATAGAACGCTTATAAGATTATATACTTTTGAAATTATTTTACTTCAAAAGTTAGTTTTAAGTTTACTCTAAACTCTGTAACTTCATCATCATTAACAACTGCACTTTGCGATTGTACAAAAACAGATTTAATATTTTTCACACTTTTTGAAGCATGTTTTACTGCTTTTTTTGTTGCATCTTCCCAACTTTTGTCCGAATTAGCAAGTACTTCAATTACTTTCATTATTGCCATAATATGTATTTATTTAAGTTAAACTTTGTTTGAAACCTAAATTTACGAATAATTAATGCAAAAGTGAAATGTAATTAATACGGATCGAACTATTAGATAAAAAGCCTTTTTCGCTGTTAAAAGGAGGTTTATCCGTTTATCGCTTCCACAATCTCTACTCTACCTTTCATCATTTCTCTAAGCATGTTTTCAATACCGCTTTTTAAAGTATATGTTGAAGAAGGACAACCACTACATGCACCTTGTAAAATTACTTTCACTGTTTTGGTAGTAGGATCATACGATTCAAATTGAATGTTTCCTCCATCACTAGCTACAGCTGGTTTTACATATTCTTCTAAAATATTTATTATTTCTTTAGAGGTATCGTCTAGGTTTTCATAGGTCTTGTCTAATGCTTCCGTAGATTTTTTTACTACTTCTGGTGCATTTGCTATTACTACTTCTTTTCCGTTTTCTATAAATGTTCTAATAAATTCACGAAGTTCCATCGTGATATCATTCCAATCTGCTACTTCATATTTAGTAATAGAAACGTAGTTTTCATCTAAAAAGACACTTTTTACAAAAGGAAAGTGAAATAATTCGGAAGCTAGAGGAGAAGCTTTTGCTTCATCAATAGAAGTAAACTCAAAAGTAGCAGCAACTAATTTTTTGTTCGCTACAAATTTTATTACAGAAGGATTAGGTGTACTTTCTGCATAAACCGTTACTGGAACTTTTTTTGGCGTTGCTTCTTCTTCAACAACAATACCATCATTATTTAAATAACTTTCTATTTGTTCTGCAACTTCAGCTTGTACATCTTTCCATTCTACAATGTTAAAACGTTCTACAGCGATAAAATTACTAGTTATATATACCTTCTTTACAAAAGGAAGATAGAATAATTGTTGTGCTAAAGGAGAGTTTTTTGCTTCGTCAATGTTGTTAAACTCAAAGCTTTGGTGTTTGGTTACAAATTGGTTTAACTCAAACTTAATTATAGTAGGATTGTTGGTTTCTTGTATAGAGACTTTAAACGTATTCATTGTCTATCAATTTTTTTTGCAAAAATACTAAAAGAACTCAACAGTTATCTATATATTTAGCTTTTCTTATGTGTGTTATTATGGATTTACGACAAAGAACTCAAATCTTTAACTTTTATATCATTATTTATAAAGACTAAATTTTATATATTTGGTGACTGATAATATAATTTAATAGGAAATATTAAGTTGTAACACATGAAAGAAAGTGCATTTCTACCAATTTGCCTTGAAAAATAAAACTATGAATTTAAAAAAGTTATCCCTTTTAGCTGTTGTTATATTTTGTACACAGTTTGTAAACGCTCAAGAAGGACTCCCAATTTATACCGATTATTTAACCGATAATTACTATTTGATCCACCCATCAATGGCTGGAGCTGCAACTTGTGCAAAGCTAAGAGTAACAGGAAGACAACAATGGTTTGGTCAAGAAGATGCACCACAACTAGCAACAGTAAGTGTTAATAGCAGAATTGGTGAAACACAATCTGGTATTGGAGCTATTGTATATTCAGACAAAAATGGATATCATTCTCAAAATGGAATTTATTTAACCTACGCGCATCATTTAATGTTTTCTAGAAATGAAATTGATTTAAATCAACTTTCTTTTGGATTAAGTATAGGAATGATACAATATAAATTAGATGAGACTGCTTTTTTAAATGAGCCTTTTGATCCTATTATTGCAGGAATAGAGCAAAGCTCTACCAACTTTAATATGGACTTTGGTTTTTCTTATAACTTATATAATTTTTATGCGCATGCAACAGTAAAGAATGTGCTAAACAATAAAGGGATTAATAACGACATACATGTTACAAGTAACCTAAGACGTTATTTACTTTCTGCTGGTTATGGTTTTGGTAAGTTTGGTAGCGATTGGTCTTATGAGCCTTCTATATTGTTTCAATATAAAGATGGAACAAAAGAAGCTTCTTTTGATATTAACCTAAAAGCGTACAAGAAAATGGAGTTTGGTAAACTTTGGGGAGGGTTATCTTACAGACGTAGTTTAGATGGTGCAGAATATATTGATGGTACTAGTATTAATAGTCAGAAATTACAATACATTTCGCCAATACTAGGATTAGATTATAATAACTTTATGGTTGCATATACGTATGCATATCAAGCCAACTCTGTAGTATTTAATAATGCAGGTTTTCATCAAATAACACTTGGTTTAAACTTTAATTGTAGAAAAGAGAAATACCACTGTAACTGTCCTGCAGTTAACTAAGGAATTCCAAAATATAAAAAAAGCCTTCATAATTTATGAAGGCTTTTTTATTGCTTTTATTTTAAATTCTAAAACGAGTTCTTATTAATAAACTTGTAGTTTTTAAAAATTACTCCCAGGTATAGTTTTTCTTTTTGGCTTGTGTTTTTATTGCACCAAGCATTGCGTTTTCTAGATTGTCACTATCCCCTTTTTGTTGTTTTGCAAGATGTTGCTTACGCTTTATGTTTAAATCTTGAATTTGCGTTTGTATGGCTTCACGCTCTTTTCGTTTGGTATCTAAATAGGATTTTATTTCTGCTTCCTCTTTCCCTTTTAGTTCTTCTGGTAATTCGCTATCTTTTAATGTTTCATACGCAAAGGATTCGTCTTCACTAGCATCAATTAAATCCCAAGAAGCATTTTTATATAAATGCGAACTTTTACTCACAGCTCTACTCACCGCATTTGCTTCACTATAACCTTGTGCGTTATCATCTTGCTCTGCTTGATTTTCCATTTTTTTATTTCCATTGCTTCCATAAGCAACATAGGTTTTGTTAAGCTTTCTGTTTAGTTGCAAAATAGAATCATCATAAGGAGAAGCTACATGTACGGTTGCTCGATTATGGTTTATTGCCATATAATTACCATGTGTTAAATCGGCACCATCTTTCCAATAGCTAGAAATACCTTGGTTGTAATCTCCACAAAAAATAGTGTTTACGGTAACATCTTTGCTGTTTGCTAATGTACTAGCGTCTTTATAACTAACGCTTCCTTGTGTAAAAGGCTCATTTCCTGCGATGAATATTAATTTAAGGTCGTCTGGATTGGTTCCCCATTTTAATTGATCTATGGACGTTTTTATAACATAGCCACAAAATTCATTTCCGCCTCTTGTAGTTAGAGAAAATAATTCTTTAGAGATATCATCTAAATCTTGACTAAACGCTAATACTTGTCTGATGTAACCTTCGTCGCCATTTAAATTGTCATTACCATATTCGTATAAAGCGATTTGAAGATTTGGTTTTGCATCTTCACATTTGGCATACGAAAGCTCGTTTACAATTTCCCAAAGTTGTGCTTTTGCTTGGTCTATTAATCCGTCCATGCTATTACTCGTGTCTAGTAACAAAGCCACTTTTATAAACTGCTTGCTAGGTTCAATAGTTTTGGTTTCGTGAATCACTAAAGCCGTGTTTTGATTCTTTTCTTTGGCTTGACATGCTGTGAGGCTAACAAAAAATAAGGATAGTACACTCATTTTAAATACTGTTTTCATAGGTGTTGTTTTTTTAATTCCTAGTAAACCTATGACCAAAGTTTTTCAATTAAAAGCAACAATTAGTAAAACAGGCAAATGAGTGCGTCAAGTAACTTTTATAATTAGTTAACAGGCCTTTTAATACTTAAAAAAGAACAAAAGACAAGGATTGATGTTTTTAAGTGTTAATTAAAGTGTGTAAGTTTATACTTTGTAACTATAATAAATGAAAGACATAAAAAAATATAGTATCCTCTTCAGCTTTTTGTTTTTAAGTCACTTTTTGTTTTCGCAACAAAAGGATGAAAGTGTTGTAGAGAAACAAGAAACAAGTTTTGTGGTTCGAGGTTCTGTAAATGAAGTGGAAACTCATAAACCAATTTCTCATGTAGAAGTTTCTGTAAATGGAGGCGCTTATACAACTACTAATCTTACTGGAGATTTTAGAATTGAAGTTAAAAAAGGAGATAAGTTAATAATTAGTCATAAAGATTTTATTACTGTTAATTATACGATTAAAAATGACGAAAGAATCGTTGTTCAAGTACATCCAGAATCAGAAGAAGGCGCTTTATATAAGCGAAAAATAGCAGTTAAACCATTTAATAGTATCATCGATTCTGCGGAAGTATATTTAAAAAAAGATGCCGGAAAAAGTATTCAGTTTATAACCGAAGCATTATCACAAAGCAACGCTACCAAACAAAATGCGGAAGCGTATGAGGTTCTTGCAGATGTATATTTACATTGGAAACAATATGATTTAGCAATTTCAAACTATAAAATTAGCCTTCAAAACAATACTTTAAATGAAGTCGTTTTAAAATTAGCAAAAGCATATTATAAAAATAAAGATTACCAAGAAAGCTTACAAACCTATCAAAACATAAATCTAGCTAGTCTTTCTAACTATCAAAAAACGGTTTATTATGAAGGTTTAGGAGATGTGTACAAGAAAATTGTACAACTAGATACCGCAATTTCCAACTACAAAAAAGGACTGGCTATTGCCGAAAAACATCTTATTAAACCAAAAATCACAGACTTGAATTCTAAAATTGGTGAAGCATATAATGCAAGCGGAGAATTAAAGGAAGCAAATAACTATTTTGAAAATGCGTTAGACTTAGCGTCGCAAGAAAACAAAAAAAGAGCAGTAGAAGAGAAGGTGAAGGTTGCCGATTTTCAGAATGATAATATGGCTTACGACGATGAAATTCAGTTACGTAAAGAAGCCATTGAAGAAATTTCAGAACTAGAGTCCGATACCTTAATAGATAACGAAAGTGCTTTAACCTTACAAAAGCAAAACTATAAGATTGGAAACGCCTATTACCAACAAAAAGATTATGTAAATGCGGTTCCTTATTTAGAGAAAAGTATTGCCGAAGCAGAAAGTAGAGAAGATTTTTTAGTGAAAAAAGATGCTATCCGTAAGCTCTCTGAAACCCATAGAGATGCAGGAGATTATAACAAAGCACTAGAAACCTACATCGCTTACCAAGAAGCAGTAGATACTTTGTACGCTAAAATGGATCAGGAAATTACGCAAGCAAGAAGATTTAACAAAAGTATTGCCGAAAAGCAAAACAGAATTTCCAGCTTAGAAAGTGATCGAGCATTAAGTCTGAGTAATTACCAACTTTCTATAGAACAAAGTAAAAGACAAAAACTGATTATTTATTCCCTTTTTGGAGGTATGCTTTTATTGCTAATTGCAGCATATTTAATGTATAAATATATCAAACAACAAAAACTAGCAAACAATCTTTTGGCTTTAAAATCGCTACGAAGCCAAATGAATCCACATTTTATTTTCAATGCATTAAACTCGGTAAATAGTTTTATAGCATCCAATGATGAGCGAACGGCAAATAGATATCTTTCCGATTTTTCCCAACTCATGCGAGCCGTTTTAGAAAATAGCGAACAAGACTTTATTCCATTACAAAAAGAAGTCGATCTATTAGAACTTTATACACAATTAGAACATTTTAGATTTAAAGATAAGTTTGATTATAGCATTACCGTAGAGGATAATGTGGCTATTAATGAATTTCAAATTCCGCCAATGTTACTACAACCATATATCGAAAATGCGGTTTGGCATGGCTTACGCTATAAAGAGGAAAAAGGAAAACTAGAAATAAATATAAGCCAAAAGAGTGCAGATGAAATTACCATTGCTATTATAGATGATGGAATAGGAAGGGAAAAGTCGAAAAGCCTAAAAACCGAAAACCAGAAAAAACAAAATTCGCAAGGGATGAACAACATTAAAAAACGTGTTGCCATTTTAAACGAAATGTATAAAGATAAAGTAGATGTTTTTATTGATGATTATAAACTGGAAGGAGATAAAGGAACTAGAGTGGTAGTAACGCTGAAAAAGGATTAACGATTGAAGATTTGCGATTGTTGATGCAACAATATTTATCATTCTTAAATGGATTCCGTATCTAAAAAAACATAAGTAATAACCTTAATAAGATTCCTGCCTTCGCAGGAAGTGACCATGAAACTAAACGCCATCATAGTAGAAGACGAAAAAACAAGCAGAGATATTTTAAAAAACTATCTCGCTAAATACTGTCCTAATGTCAATATTCTAGGCGAAGCTGCAAATGTAGAAGAAGCTTTGGTATTAATTCGGAATAACGATTTAGACCTGGTTTTTCTAGATGTAGAAATGCCGTATGGTAATGCCTTCGATTTGCTTGATAAAGTTGGTGACAGAACCTTCGAAACCGTTTTTGTAACCGCTTACAATTATTATGCAATAGATGCTTTAAATGCACACGCGAGCTATTATTTAATGAAACCAATTTCTATAGACGAACTTATAAAAGCAGTAGATTATGTTGTAGAAATTAAAACCAAAGAAGACGCATTACAAGATGAAGTGTTAGTGCCAAAAACAAATACCGTAAACGGAAAAATAACCATTCCGCAACAAGATGGTTTTGAAGTTTTAGAAACTGCGAATATCTTGTATTGCAAGGCAGATGATAATTACACCGAAATATATTTAAATAACAATAAAAAGAAACTAGTAAGCAAGACGCTAAAATATTTTGAAGAAGCTTTAAATGGTTCCGGCTTTGCACGAGTACATAAAAGCTATTTGATAAACGTTAACGAAATCACCAAATACGTAAAAGGAAAAGGAGGACACGTTGTTTTAAGTAGCGGAAAAGAAATATTAGTTTCTGCATCTCGAAAAGCCGATTTACTTTCGTATTTTAAGTAATGCATTCCTGCGTTAGGCAGAAATCTAATTAATAAGAATGATGCTGTAACAGATTAAGAAGGTCTAAAATATTCGAGCGAAGCAAGAATTTATATAATACAGCTATTGTCATTTCGAGCATGTCGAGAAATCTCTAAGAATAAATTAAAACTAACATAAAGCAATTAAAGATGCCAGTAATACTACCAGTAAACAATAAACATCCACAAATACCAGAAGACTGCTTCGTAGCAGAAAACGCAACCATAGTTGGCGAAGTAAGTTTTGGAAGCCAATGTAGCGTGTGGTTTAACGCAGTCATTCGTGGCGATGTTCATTTTATAAAAATGGGCAACAAAGTCAATGTTCAAGATGGAGCAGTAATACATGCCACTTATCAAAAGTCCCCAACAACCATTGGGAATAACGTTTCTATTGGTCATAATGCCATCGTGCATGGTTGCACGATTCACGATAATGTTTTAATAGGAATGGGAAGTATTGTTATGGACGATTGTGTGATAGAAAGTAATAGTATTGTAGCAGCGGGAGCAGTAGTTACCGCAAACACTAGAGTAGAAGCAGGTACTATTTACGCAGGAGTTCCAGCTAAGAAAGTAAAAGATATTAGCAAAGAATTAATTCATGGGGAGATTAATCGCATTGCCGAAAACTATGTAAAATATTCTAGTTGGTTTAAGGAGTAATTTTTTGGCGCCTGCCTGCTGGCAGGCAGGTTACCACAGGGGGCGCGCTTTCCGTTGTATCTTTTTTTCGTGTTCTCGATACAATGCTCCTTTAGTGTATCACTCGAACTGACGTGAAAAAGTATGTCACTGCAAATAGAACTTCAATAGTAAAATAGAATATTTAAAAATCTAAATAATCCACATCAAAGCCTTCCCCTAAAAGTTGCGACATCACTTTTGGGTTTCCATTAGAATAGAATTGTAGTTTTGGTTTATTGGTAGTGTTGTTTAAAAGTTCATGTTGTCTTAGAACCGCTTTGGTTTGTTTAGCAACCGCTTCACCAGAATCTATTATTTTCACATGACTTGGTAGTATTTCTAATAACTGCGGAATTAAATACGGGTAGTGTGTGCAGCCCAAAACTAGATAATCTATATTAGCATCCAGCATCGGTTTTAAGTATACTTGTAGAAGCGCTTTCATTTCTTTGCTATCCACATTACCATTTTCAATTAAAGGCACAATACCTTCGCCTACTTGCTCTATAACTTGGATATCATTAGTAAATAAATCGGTTGTTTTATGAAACAACTCACTAGAAAGGGTTCCTTTTGTAGCAAGAATACCAATGGTTTTTGTTTTTGTATTTAAAGCTGCAGGTTTAATCGCTGGCTCGATGCCTATAAATGGCACATTATAGTTTTCGCGTAAATGTTGTACTGCATTAGTAGTTGCTGTATTACAAGCTACGACAATGAGTTTACTGCCTTTGTCTAATAATAGTTCTGTATTCTTTTTACTTAATGCAATTATTTCTTCTTTACTTTTATTACCATAAGGAGCATATTTGCTATCCGCTAAATAAATTGTGTTTTCATGCGGAAGTAAAGCGTTAAGTTCTCTCCATATAGAAGTGCCACCAACACCAGAATCAAAAATACCAATAGCTTGTTTGCTCATGTTTTGTTTATTGCTTATAAAAGTAAATAATTCCTTTTAAATAGTTTTAAAGTTTATGGCATAAAAAAAGCTGTCTTTTTAAAAGACAGCTTTTTAATTGTTTCGTGTAAATGTTAATTAGAAACCTAATTCTTTTTTAACATCAGCAAGTAAATCTTTACCATCTGCCATGATAACTCCACCACCTTGAGTAGAATCTAAAACATAGTCAAAACCTTGTGCTTTTGCTACTTTTAAAATTGCAGCTTTTGCTTTTTCAGTAATAGGCTTAAGTAAGTCTACTTCTTTCTTTTGCATGTCTTGTTGTGCTTGACCTTGGTAGGATTGAATGTTTTGTTGCATTGTTTGTACTTCTACCATACGTTTTTGATTTTCTTCTGCTGTTTTAGTAGCAGCTTCTGCATCGTATAACTTCATTTTGTTTTGGTACTCAGTAACCATTGCTTTAATGTCCGCTTCGTAGGTTTTACCTAGTTTGTCCATTTCTGCTTGTGCCGTTTTCATTGCAGGCATTGCAGCAATAAGATCTTGTGTGTTTATATGCGCAACTTTAGTTTGTGCTTGCATAAAGCTAGTTCCTGCAATAAATAATGTTGCTGCTAATAATAAAGTTTTAATTTGTTTCATTTTTAATAGTTTAATGTGTGTTATAAATTGTTAATTATCTTCGCCTTCTTCTTCTTCTTCTTCGGCATTATTGTTTTCGCGTTCTTCTTTTGCTTTTCTACGCTCTTCTAATATTTTCGCTTTTCTTTCTTCTAGCTCTTGTTTGCGTGCTTCTCTATCTCTTAATTTTTTTGCTGCTGCTTCTTCTCTAGTGGTAGGTTCTTTACCTTCTGTTGTTTTAGAATCCTTTTCATCTCCTGAGGCTGCACTTACTTCTTTTTGGTCTTCGGTATTATTTTTTGCATCAAGTGCACCTTCTTTTAATTGTTTTCTCGCCTGAACAATACTATCTCTTCTGTTCTGTGCTGCTTCTTTTTTAGCTTCACGTGCTTCTAGAATTTCTTTTCTGCGTTGTTCTGCTTCTGCTGCACGGGTTGCTTTTTTATCTTCTAATGCTTGTTTTCTAGCATCTAATGTTTCGTTTACTTCAGGAACAACTTCTTCTTCTTTAGCATTTTTTCTTTCTTTTTTAGAATTTGCTTGATCCCTTTTAGAAGTACGTACAATAGCTCTTATTACTTGTTCACTTATATCAAATCTATCTGCGGAATAAAGCATTACTACGTCTGCAGATTTATCGAATATAAAATCATACTTTTTTGTAGAAGCAATATCTTGTACTGCTGCAAATATTTGATCTTGTATAGGTTGGATTAATTGTCTTTTTTGAATCATTAAATCACCAGTAGGACCAAATCTATTTTGTTGGTATTCTAATATTTCAAGTTCTTCAAAATCAAGATCTTCTTCACGTTCCTTAACAAGTTCACTAGTTAAAAGCGTTTTTTCGTTACTTAAGTCTTTTCGTTTTTGTTCTATTACACCTAAACGAGAGTCAATTTCAGATTTCCATTTTTGAACTTTGCTTTCCAGCTGCGTTGTTGCTTCTTGGTATTCCGGTATGTTTTCTAAAATGTACTCTGTATCAATATAACCTATTCTTACACCACGTTGTGCTTGAGTAGTAGATATGCTAAGCATGAATACAATTGCCAGTAAAAAAAGAACTTTTAATTTCATCTGTTTTATATTTTATAAATTATTGGCTTTATAAACTCTAAAAAGGACAAACGATTATTTATAGCTTTTTGTCATTTTTGGAATTAAGCTTTTCAAAATTAACGAATTTTAACTTTAAAAATTTTAATTCTTCTTTTAAATAATCAAAATGTTTATAGAAAATATCGTGCCAAATTTTTTTAGATTCTTATTTTGGTTAGAAAAATAAGAAAATTTGTTATCAATACCTATAGCATTGAAATGCAATATTTTCTAGAATTGTTGTCCAATAATAAAGTGCGTTTGCCATCCACTTATTTGATTTGGTTGCCCAGGAATATTATCAAATCCATAACCAAAATCAATTCCTAATAATCCGAAAGCAGGCATGAATAAACGTAGACCTAGACCAGAAGATCTTTTAAGATCAAAAGGATTGTAGTCTTTAAAGTTATTATAAGCAATACCACCTTCTAGAAAACCTAACATATAAATTTTTGCAGATGGTTTTAATGTAATTGGGTAACGTAATTCTAAAGAGAACTTGTTATATATAGAACCACCATCACTGGTTACAAATCCATCTTCATCTACTGGTTGTATAGATTGGTTTTCATAACCACGTAAAGCAATAGATTCTCTACCATCTAAACTATAGCTACCTAAACCATCTCCACCTACGAAGAAACGCTCAAAAGGAATAACACCTCTATCATTATTATACGCTCCTAAGAAACCAAATTCTAAACTTGGACGTAAAACTAATTTACCTACCACTTTAGTATACCAATCTGCTTTGAATTTTATTTTGTAAAACTCTAACATTTTAAAACGCTCTTGATCTATTTCTGATATTCTATTAAAAGCATCGTCATTACCATTCGTGGTTTCCATTAGTTCTGCTCTTTCGTCTGCTAATTCACCATAATCTACATTATTAAATAAAGAATATGGTAAAGATAATTTTGCACTTACGTTGAAGTTAGAACCTCCAGTTGGGAAAACAGGGTCGTTAAATGTGTTGTTTCTACTTAATCCAATGGTATATGCTAAGTTATTTGAATAACCATCACCAAAAGTAAATAGTCCAGTGTTATAATTTTTTAAATCATAGTGTTGGAAACTTACCGCTTGAGAAAGTGTAAAGTAATCATCAGGTACCGAAAGTCTTTTTGCTAAACCAACAGATAGACCTGTAATATTAAAACGCTTGTCTTTATCTGCATTTCCAGTACTTGAATCGTATAAAAACTGCTTAGAGTGCGAAACAGACGTAGAAAATTGTACTGGTTTTTTACCACCTAACCATGGTTCTGTAAATGAGAAACTATAGGTTTGGTAAAATTTACTTGCTTGTAAACGAAGTGCTAGTTTTTGACCATCACCACGAGGTACAGGTTTGTATGCTTTTTTGTTTAAAATGTTTTTAATAGAAAAGTTATTAAAGGATAAACCTAGAGTTCCAATAAAACCACCTCCACCATAACCACCTTGTAGTTCTATTTGGCTAGAACCCGTTTCTACAACACCATATTGTAAATCGATAGTACCTTCATTAGGGTTTGGATTTTTAAAGTCTGTAGATATTTGTTCTGCATCAAAGAATCCTAATTGACTTAATTCTCTAATAGTACGAACTACATTTGCTTTACTATATAATTGTCCTGGTCTGGTACGAAGTTCACGGTAAATTACTTTATCGTTTGTAACATCATTACCATGTACAGTTACGCTATTGAAATAGGTAGGTTTTCCTTCAGAAATTCTAATTTCCATATCAATAACATTACCTTCAGCATTAACTTCTACTGGGTTTATAGTAGAAAATAAATAACCATTATTTTGATATAAATTGGTTAAATCTGCTGCATCCGGTTTCGTGTTGTCTGCAATTCTTTCTTGTAATAAAACACCATTGTAGGTTTCACCTTTATTAACACGTAGCACTCTTTTTAATTGCTCGTCTGAATATACTGTGTTACCAATAAATGAAATATCTCCAAAACTATATTTCTCTCCTTCTTCTAGATTAATTTTTAAAGAAACGGTGTTATCATTGTTTTTTATTAAGCTGTCAGATAATATTCTAGCATCTCTATAACCGTTTTCTTTATACTTGTTTATTAAACTAGTTAAGTCTGTTTTATAGTCTTCTTCAATATATTTAGAACGCTTCCAAACTCTTGGGTAGATTCTTTTTTTAGTATTCTTCATTGTACCACGTAGCTTTTTATCTGTTAAAACAGAATTACCAGTAAATACAATGTCTTTTACTTTTACTTTTTTCCCTCTATCTATTGCTAAAACCATATTGACTTTAGCTTTATTTAAAGTATCTATAACTTCTATGGTGTTTATATTAACTTTCGTATTATAAAAACCATCTTTTTTGTACTTGTTTTGTAAGTAGTTTTTTGTTGTGGTTACTAAGTTTTCTGTAACCTTTACTCCTTTTTCAAGTTTGTTTTCTTTTGTTATAGTTTCTTTTTTACCTTTTTTAACTCCTGTAATTTTAAGAGCATTAAGTTCTGGTAAATCAGATAATCTAATTTCTAAGAATGCAGTGTTATCTTCTACTTTTAATAGATAGATGTCGATATCATTAAAAAGATTGGAGTTCCAAAGTTTTTTAATGGCAGCACTAATGTCCTCACCAGGGATCTGTATCTCGCTTCCTTTTCTTAACCCAGAATAGGTAATAATGGTTTGCTCACTAAATGATGTGTTACCATTTACTGTAATTTCTGCAATAGTGTATTTGTTACCTTTTGTAAATGTAGTTTCTTGAGCATAAGTGCTTAAACTAAATATGGTTACTATTACTGCTAAAAAATGTTTAGTACTTCTTTTTAAATACTTTAGCTTAGCTAAGTTGTTCACTTGTTTTCCCAAATCTTCTTTCTCTTTTTTGATATTCTATTATGGCTTCGTATAAATTTTGCTTCGTAAAATCAGGCCATAATGTTTCCGTAAAATACAATTCTGCATAGGCAATTTGCCAGAGCAGAAAGTTACTAATACGTTGTTCGCCACTAGTTCTAATCAGCAAATCTACATCTGGTAAATTTTGCGTGTAAAGATGCTCATTAATAAATGATTCATCAATATTTTCGGGCGAAATTATATTATTTTTAACTTTAATTGCTATTTTTTTAACGGTATTTAGTATTTCCTCTCTGGAACCATAGCTTAAAGCTAAGGTAAGAGTCATTCTATTATTCGTTTTTGTTTTATCTATAACTTCAAGAAGTTCACGATGTGCTTTTGCAGGTAAATCGGATAAATTACCAATAGCAGATAATTTAATATTGTTTTTTTGAAGTGTTTTTATTTCTTTCTTTAGTGCAGAAACTAAAAGTTTCATTAATGTTTGTACCTCTAGCTTTGGTCTGTTCCAGTTTTCTGTAGAAAAAGCATATAGCGTTAGGTTTTCAATACCTAGTTCTGCCGTTGCTTCCACGGTTTCCCGAACAGATTTTGTGCCATTTTCATGACCAAAAGCACGAAGCATACCTTTCTGTTTTGCCCATCTACCGTTCCCATCCATTATAATAGCTAGATGTTTTGGTAATTTGTTGATATTTATATTTTCTTTTAAATCCATTTAGAAGGAACAATAACAAGGCGTTTCACCAAAAGTATAGGTTAGTATAAAACCAGTAAATACGTACCAGTCATTATTATTTAAATTTCCAAAAGCAAATCTATCATAAGCTTCTACTGCATCTGGTACACTTCCATCAATTTCGTCTGTGAAGGTGTAACGTGCTCCAACTTCTCCTGCAAGTATTAAGTTTTGTGCTATTTGATGCTTGTATCCTAAAACCATTGGTATTCCAAAAGCAACGCTGGACGTTTCATCGTCTACTAGTTCTCCCTGGAAATTGAAATGAAAATTATCGTGTGTGGCAACGGTTATTCCTGTATATAAATATGGTGTAGAGTTTGTTTTTCTACTGTGTAAGTTAAAATCAAGGAAAGTAAATTCTATACCTAATGAAGCTTCAATTATTGGATTGGTAAACTTGTAATCTCTTTCTTTCCTTCTTGGATCTTTAGATTTACTATCGTCTGCTTCTAGTTCTGAGTATATTAATGAAAAACGAAAAGAATGTCTAGCACTTCTATTCCATTTAAAGACACCACCAATTGCTGGTTGGTTTGGCGAAATGTATTTTGTTGCACCAACATCACCAATAAAATTACTGCCACCAGCGAACACACCTATTTCATAGGTTTGTGCTTGCGATAGCTGAAAAGTTAAAGCGCTTATTAAAAAAATAATAAAATACCTCATATACGATTAAAGTTTGCAAATATAATAAATAAGATTAGCCAATAACAATTTGAGACAAATTGTATGGGAATAAAACAGTATTTCGGTTAAAATATTGTTTAATTCCGTTTATCCTCACCCCAAAGTAGTTTTTTTCTGAGTGTGTCTAAGAAGCTTTCTTCTATTAATTCTAGCATTTTTACTGTAAAATCTGCTTTTTTAATCTTTATTATGGTGTTATTATTTAGTGTGGCTATTCTAGAATCTAAAGAAACTAAATGCTGGTCTTCTCTACCATCTACTTTTAATTCTATTTCTGTAGAGTCTGGTATTACTAATGGTCTTGCGCTTAGATTATGAGGTGCAATTGGTGTTAGTACAAAACTATTGGTGTCTGGCGTTATTACTGGTCCGCCGCAACTTAGCGAATATCCTGTAGATCCCGTTGGCGTAGATACTATCAAGCCATCACTCCAGTACGACGTTAAATACTCACCATTCAATTTGGTGTCTACAGTAATCATAGAAGTGGTGTTTTTTCTACTTACTGCAATTTCATTTAAGGCAAAGTTTATATCTTTAATATCCTTATTCTCAGGAAATGTTTCAATACTTAATAAACTGCGTTCTGATATTTTATAATTTTTATTTAAAATATTTTTAAAAGCGTCCTCGATATCGTCTGTTTGTATCGTTGCTAAAAAACCTAAACGTCCAGTGTTTATTCCAACAATTGGAATGTCTAAATCTTTTACATAGGTTATTGCTCGTAAAATGGTGCCGTCTCCACCAATGCTTATTAATAAATCAAAACTTCTATTTAATTCTGTGAAAGTGGTAATAAATGCGTTTTTTATTGAAGATTTTATATGATTTAAAAACTCTTTTTCTATGCATATTTCGACTTCTTCCTTTAAAAGTACGCGAAGTAAAATTTGAAAGGCATCCACGGTTTTTTCAGAATAGTACTGACTATAAATAGCTATCTTCATCTTATATATTTAGATATTTGTTAAGATAGTCCGATCGTTCTTTTAAACTTTCAAGATAACTGTCTTCTTCATGGCCAGAAACTACATTATAGCTATAACGTCTAAAAGTTTGCATAATGTCATTCAATCCTGTGTTTCCTACTTTTAAAGTTATTTGTACCACATCGTTTTCCATTTTAGAAATAAAAGCACCTAATAATTTTCCGTCATTAGATTCTACAATTTGGCTTATTTCGCTAAAGGAATAGTCATTTAAGCCTTTCTCTACTATTAAAATACCTCCAGCTTCAGAGAAAAAAGGAGTTTCATTAAATAAACCGATAACATCTTTAAGTTCATAATACCCTAAGTAAATATTGTTTTTATTTAAAACAGGCATAATGTTCGTCGAATTCTGCGCAAAAGCTTCTAATGTGTCTAACCAGTTTGTATCTTCTCTAACAAAAAAACCTTCCACAGAATACGTGATTTCACTTACTAGTTTTGTAGCCTCAAAACAATGTACGTCTGTTTCAGAAATACAACCTAAATAGACACCT
Source organism: Lacinutrix sp. WUR7 (assembly GCF_016864015.1). Classification (NCBI taxonomy): domain Bacteria; kingdom Pseudomonadati; phylum Bacteroidota; class Flavobacteriia; order Flavobacteriales; family Flavobacteriaceae; genus Lacinutrix; species Lacinutrix sp. WUR7. Next base: position 1,767,395 of record NZ_CP045067.1, read on the forward strand.
TCCTTACTTTTTATAGGAATATGGGAATAGGTAAGTTGGTTAAACAGTACTTGTAAGTCACGAACACTATCTGTTAGTGTAAGTGGTTTAATGTCGTTTATTAAATAATTAGAAAGATTCATTTTTCTTCATTTTTACTTCTGCAAATTAATCAAAAAAATAGTACAATAAGCTTGTTCTAGTTTGTATTTTTGTACTATAATACTTTATATAATGACAAAACTAAGTGTAAATATTAATAAGATAGCAACTTTACGAAATTCTCGAGGTGGAGATTTGCCAAATGTAGTACAGTTTGCAAAAGATGTTCAGCGTTTTGGAGCAGAAGGTGTAACGATTCATCCAAGACCAGATGAAAGACATATTCGCTATCAAGATGCTTATGATCTAAAACCAGAAGTATACACAGAATACAATATAGAAGGAAATCCAATTCCGAAATTTATAGATATGGTTTTAGCCATAAAACCAACCCAAGTTACTTTGGTTCCAGATAGTGTAGATGCCATTACTAGTAACGCTGGTTGGGACACTATTAAGCATAAAGGTTTTTTAGTGGAAGTCATTAAAGAGTTTCAAGCTAACGGAATACGAACCTCCATTTTTGTGGATCCAGATTTAAATCAAATGGAAGGCGCAAAAGCTACAGGAACAGATAGAATTGAGTTGTACACCGAAGCATTTGCACACCAATACAGTTTAGGTAATCACGACGCTATTAAGCCATATACCGCATGTGCAGAATTATGTAATACATTAGGTTTAGGAATAAACGCAGGACACGATTTGTCTTTAGATAATTTGAAGTTTTTTAAAGAAAATATTCCTGGCCTATTAGAAGTCTCTATTGGTCATGCATTAATTTCTGAAAGCCTTTATCTTGGTGTAGAAAATGTAATACAAATGTATTTACAACGACTGAAGTAGTAGTAAAAAATAACCAAAGAATCAATAGTTAAAAACATTCGAGCGTTCGTGGGAGATAAAGAAATATTACATTCAAATATAATAGGTGAAGGAAGACCATTTGTAATTCTTCATGGTTTTTTAGGTATGAGCGATAACTGGAAAACCCTTGGTAATCAGTTTAGCGAAGCTGGTTTTCAAGTACATCTTGTAGATCAACGTAATCATGGAAGAAGTTTTCATAGTGATCTTTTTAATTATGAAGTTTTAGTAGAAGACTTAAAAAACTATTGTGAAGCACATCATTTAGAAGATATTGTATTACTTGGTCATTCTATGGGAGGGAAAACAGCGATGTTGTTTGCTACAGAATATCCAGAATTAGTTTCTAAATTAATAATCGCAGATATTTCACCAAGATTTTATCCAGTACATCACGATGCTATTTTAGAAGGATTAAGTAATTTGAATTTTGAAGAATTAAAAACAAGAGGAGCTGCAGATAAAGTGTTATCTAATTATGTTTCCGATTTTGGTACAAGGCAGTTTTTACTTAAAAATCTATATTGGATAGAAAAAGGAAAACTAGCACTCCGTATAAATTTAGATGTTTTAAAAGAAAATGTAAGTGAAGTAGGCGAAGCATTACCAATGCATGCAAAATTTGATAAAGACACTTTGTTTCTTCGTGGAGACAAAAGTGAATACATTTCGCTACAAGACGAAGCGATAATTACTAGACATTTTCCTTTAGCAAAAATTATAACTATTGCAAATGCAGGACATTGGTTGCATGCAGAAAATCCCGAAGATTTTTATCAAGCTGTTATAGATTTTGTAAATTAGACTAAACGAATTGTAGTTACTATATACTAATTAAATAAACAAAAACGATGAACTTAATTTTAAGACTTCTATTAAATGCTATAGCCGTATTCGCTTTAGCTAATATTTTAAGTGGTGTACAAGTAGATGGTTATCAAACGGCAATTATTGTAGCCATTGTACTTTCTCTTTTAAACCTTATAGTAAAACCTATTTTAGTAATTCTAACCTTGCCAATAACCATTATAACACTAGGCTTATTTATGTTTGTTATTAATGCTTGCATTATACTTTTAGCAGATAATTTTATAGATGGCTTTACGGTTAGTAGCTTCTGGACAGCAATGCTTTTTAGTGTGCTATTAAGCATCTTACAATCTATCTTACAATCTTTTTTGAAACAAGATTAAAAGTGGGCTAATTTTCAATACGTTAAAAACTTTGTTCTAGTGTAAAAAAGTAGTATTTTTGCACTCCTTTAAAAGAAATTATTTGAAGTTTCTTTTAAATTTTATTTCTCGTAAAACGGAAATCTAAACTAGTGTTAAATGCCCTTTTAGGGTTTTATATCATTTATAATGAATATTACAAGAGAAAACATTGATGCATTAAATGCAGTAGTAAAAGTAGAAATCGCGAAAGAAGATTATAGCGACAAAATTGAAAAAATCTTAGTTGATTATAGAAAAACTGCTAACATTCCTGGATTTAGAAAAGGGCACGTGCCAATGGGAATGGTTAAGAAACAATATGGTAAAGCCGTTTTAGTAGACGAAGTTAACAAACTTTTACAAGAAGGTTTAAATAAATATTTAACCGAAGAAAAGTTAGATGTTTTAGGGCAACCATTACCTAAAGTACAAGACGAAATTAACTGGGATGCGGAAAGCTTTTCTTTTGAATTCGAATTAGGTTTAGCACCAGAATTTAATGTAGACTTAAAAAGCAAAAAAGCAATAACACACTATAATATTGTTGCAGGAGATAAAATGATTGATGATCAAATCATAAACATCCAAAAACAATATGGTACATTAATTCCACAAACTGCAATCGAAAAAGACAGTGAAATAACTGGAACTTTTAAGAACGAAGAAAAAGAAATTGAAAATACAGTAACCTTAACTTTAGATAAACTTAAAGGAGCTGCAAACGCAAAGAAATTTATTGGAGCTAAAGTTGGTGATGTAATTACTTTAAAAACAAAAGGGTTATATAGTGATGATCATGATTTAATGCATGCATTAAAAGTGCAACATGAGGATGCACACGGTTTAGAAATTGAAGTAACTTTTACGGTTACAGAAATTAATAAGCGTGAGCTTGCAGATTTAGACCAAGAGTTATTTTCTAAATTATTTGCAGATGGTAGTGTAACTTCTGTTTCCGAATTAAAAGAAAAGATTAAAGAAGATGCCGAAAAACAATTCGTGCAACAAGGAGATCAAAAACTTTTAAATGATGTTACAGAATATTTAGTAGCGAATACTAAATTTGATTTACCAGCAGCATTTTTACAAAAATGGATGCAAACTGCAGGTGAACAACAATTAAGTGAAGACCAAGCTAAAGACGAATATGAAAAATCTGAAAAGAGCTTACGTTACCAATTAATTGAAGGGAAATTAATCACGGATAACAAAATTCAAGTAACCTTAGAAGATATTCAAGGACATGCTAAAAACATGATTAAAGCACAAATGGCGCAGTTCGGACAAATGAATCCTTCAGAAAAAGAACTAGACGATATTGCTGCTCGTGTTTTATCTAACCAAGAAGAAGCTCGTAAAATATCAGAACAAATCGTTAGCCAACGCTTATTAGATATCTATAAAGAAAAGGCAAATGTTAAGGTTAAAGAATTAACGTACGAAGACTTTGTAAAAGAAGTTTACGGAGATAAATAATAAGCAAAATTAGTTGCACTTAGCTTATGTAAGTGTTAACATAATTTTAAAGAATAAATCCTTATATTTAGGCGTTGAAACTTTTCGGTTTTAACGCCTTTTTAATAACTATAATTTTTATATCAACATATGGATTACGGAAAAGAATTCGAAAAATTCGCAATTAAAGACCAAGGGATTAGTAGTACTTATTACAATAAGATAATTAGTAGTATGTATCCTACAAACTTGACGCCAAATATTATTGAGGAACGTCAAATGAACATCGCTATATTCGATGTGTTTTCACGTTTAATGATGGATAGAATCATCTTCTTAGGAACAGGGATTAACGATCAAGTTGCTAATATTATTCAAGCACAATTACTGTTCTTAGAAAGTACAGATGCTAATAAAGACATTCAAATTTACATCAATTCTCCAGGAGGAAGTGTATATGCTGGACTGGGTATTTATGATACCATGCAATTTATTAAACCAGACGTAGCAACTATTTGTACAGGAATGGCAGCATCTATGGGAGCTGTTTTATTATGTGCAGGAACAAAAGGAAAACGTAGTGGTTTAACGCATTCTCGTGTTATGATTCACCAACCTTTAGGTGGCGCACAAGGACAAGCTAGTGATATAGAAATTACTGCGCGTGAAATCTTAATCTTAAAAGAAGAACTTTACAATATTATTAGTAAGCATTCTGGTCAAGATTACGACAAAGTATACAACGATTCAGATCGTGATTACTGGATGAAATCTGATAAAGCGAAAGAATACGGAATGATTGATGAGATTTTAGTGAGAAGCTAAAACGAATAAATTAAAATGGAATGTCCTATTACGGCGTTGTCGAAATAGCTCCATTTTATTATATAGAAGAATTAAGGTAAAGCTTAGAAGAACTAGTGAAAACTTTTAAGCTTTATACTTTTAAACTTAAATAATGGCAAAAGAAGATTTAGAATGTTCGTTTTGTGGACGTAAAAAGCCAGAAACCAACTTATTAATTGCAGGATTAGATGCACACATTTGTGATCGCTGTATTGAGCAAGCACATGGTATTGTTATTGAAGAATCAAAACAAACCGATAACAGCGACCTTTCTGCTGAATTAGTATTGCGCAAACCAAAAAAAATTAAAGGTTTTTTAGACGAATATATCATCGGACAAGAAGCTACTAAAAAAGTAATGTCTGTTGCGGTATATAACCACTATAAAAGATTATTACAACCACCAAGTGATGATGATATTGAGATTCAAAAATCAAATATCATTATGGTTGGGCAAACGGGAACTGGTAAAACTTTAATGGCTAAAACTATTGCTAAAATGCTTAATGTGCCTTTAGCTATTGTAGATGCAACTGTTTTAACAGAAGCTGGTTATGTTGGTGAAGATGTAGAAAGTATTTTAACAAGATTACTTCAGGCTGCTGATTACAATTTGGAAAAAGCAGAAAAGGGTATTGTTTTTATTGACGAAATAGATAAAATTGCGCGTAAGAGTGATAATCCATCTATTACTCGTGATGTTTCTGGTGAAGGTGTACAACAAGCATTATTAAAGTTGCTTGAAGGTACTGTTGTAAATGTGCCGCCAAAAGGAGGACGTAAGCATCCAGACCAGAAATTTATAGAAGTAAATACAGAAAATATTTTATTCATAGCTGGAGGAGCATTTGATGGTATTGATCGTGTAATCTCTAAAAGATTAAACATGCAAGCTGTTGGTTACTCTGCTTCTATGAGTGATAATGTTGTAGATCAAAACCACTTATTACAGTATATTATTCCTAAAGATTTAAAAGACTTTGGTTTAATTCCTGAGATTATTGGTCGTCTTCCTGTATTAACATACATGGATCCTTTAGATGCTAAAACGTTAAGAGCTATTTTAACGGAGCCTAAAAATGCAATCATTAAACAATACAAGAAATTGTTTGAGATGGATGATATCGAGTTTACCATTACAGATGGTGCTTTAGATTTTATTGTCGGTAAAGCAATAGAGTATAAGTTAGGAGCTCGTGGTTTGCGTTCGTTATGTGAAGAAATTTTAACCGATGCTATGTTTGAATTGCCAGGCAGCAAAGAGAAGAAGTTAAATGTAACACAAGCTTACACAGAAGAAAAATTGACTAAAACAACGATAAAAAAATTGAAAGCAGTTTCTTAATTTTTATTTGTTGTTATACCTATAAAAGCCATTTGTAAAAAACTACAAATGGCTTTTTTTTATATCTTTAAGAATGGAATTTAAAGACACTCCAAAAATACAAACCGAAAGATTAACATTACGTGTTTTAAATATGACGGATGTAGCAATTGTTTTTGCACTTCGTTCTAATGTTGAAGTGATACAATATATCGCACGAGAACCTCTTAATTTTGCTGAAGCGGAAGAAAAAACACAAGAGATAGTAAAATATATAGATAACAACGAATCCATTTCTTGGATAATCTATCTAAATGCTGAAAATATAAAAATAGGAAGCATTTGTTTGTGGAATTTTAGCAAAGACCGAAAAACTGCTGAGGTTGGTTATGATTTATTACCAGAATACCACAATAAAGGAATCATGCATGAGGCTTTAAAAAAGGTTTTGCATTGCGGTTTTAATACATTATAATTAGAAACAATAGAGGCATTTACAAGTAAACACAATAAAGGTTCTATCGCTTTGTTAGAAAAGAATAATTTTAAAAAGGTACAAGATAGAGTCGATGAAGGGTTTCCAGATAATCTTATTTTCAGCGTAAAGCTTTAGTTTTTTTATTTTTAAAATAACGATACAATTCTATATTCATAAAAATTAGAAGCATTCCATAAATGGAATCTTCCACAGGAATGTTACTCATTCTAATTCCTAAGTTTTCCGTATTATTATACCAAACTATAGGTTGCTTCACCAAAAGGCTTCCGGTCAGAATTCCGTTGCTAATAAAGAAGAAAGGTAGAATTAAGAAATACGTCAAGTAATGGTAGGAAAGATTCACTTTCTTAATTTTTAAATAGATTAGAAAAACAGCTGTACTTAAAAAAGTAATAAAAGTATAGAGTTTTTCAAAATGAAAAAGACCAACAACAAAAAGGATAATTATAAAGAAAGAACTTAAAACCGAGGCTGTTTTCTCTATAGGATTATGGTTAATAATATGTTGTAAGGCGAAATAGGTAAAGACACAGCAATACGGAATACAGATAAAAAATAATATTTCTTCTATTGGTAAATTACCTAAATGAATTCCTGTTAAATAATCTGTGTTAAATCCCCAAACACCAATATTTGTAAAGATAGAATCCCAAATAATAAAAAGAATTGCAACCATTATATTCGCTTTAAAAAAAGATTTCCACTCTTTGTAAAAGGCATGTTTTTTATAAAAACTTGCTAAAAGAGGAATCGAGATACAAGCTAAATCTATAAAAAGATAGGTGTATGATTGCATATTATTTTTTAAAAGTGTTATGATACTTTTTCGGAACAAATAACATTCCAAAACATTCTCCTTCCTGTTTGTCTAGATGTTTATGGTGTACTTTGTGTGCTTTTCTTAAGCCAATAAGATATTTGTTTTTCGTGTTTTTAAACCATTTAAAACGTTGATGAATAAGTACATCATGAATTAAAAAGTAACTAGCACCATAAAAAAAAATACCTAAACCAATAAAAAATAGGTAATTTAAAGACGGAATAAGGCCATAGTATAAAAGTAAAATACTTGGAATGGCAAAAATCACAAAAAATGCATCGTTCTTTTCAAAGGCATGTGGATATTTTGGTTGGTGATGATCTTCGTGTAAATACCATAAAAAACCATGCATTACATATTTATGGGTAAGCCAAGTTATTACTTCCATGGAAGTAAATGTAGCTATAGTTATTAGTATGTATAGTAATATATTCATGTGGAATTGTAAGTTACTTAAACTATTAAAAAATTAAAAAGCATTTAACTTATATCGTATATACGATTTTGTAAGTATTACTAATTTTAATTGGTTTGAGATTCTAATTCTTCCGTTCCTTATTTTTTCAGAATCTGCTTTTTTTAGTTTCTTTAGTAATTTTAAATAATATCGATAGGCTATATAAACGCCAAGTCTGCTTTCTATAGGTAATTGTATAATGCCTTTATATGCTTCGTTAAAATCTTCCTCAATATCTTTTATTATTTCCTCTTTATTTGCGTTATTCAATGAATGGCTATTCAAATTAGGAAAGTAAGAACGTCCTAGGTTTTCTGTATCCTCTTTAAAATCTCTTAAAAAATTTACTTTTTGAAAAGCAGAACCCAAACGAGTTGCGGACGCTTTTAGTGCTTCAAATTTTTTATCATCATTATTCACAAAAACTCTTAAGCACATTAAACCAACAACATCTGCTGATCCATATATGTAGTTTTCGTAATCTTCTTTAGTGTTGTATTCTGTTACTTGTAAATCGGCTTCCATACGCTTTAAAAAATCTTCAGCATAGCTTTGAAGATGATACTTGAGAGCGACTTCTTGAAAGGAATTAATAATAGGATTTAAACTAATTTTTCTATCTAATGATTTTTTGTAATCTTGAACAAAATCATGGAATAATTCTTCTTGCTCGTAATCTTCAAAAGAGTCCACAATTTCATCGGCATAACGTACAAAGCCATATATCGCATAAATAGAAGGACGTATGGAAGGAGCAAATAATTTAATGCCTAACGAAAAGGATGTGCTGTAACAATTAGTAACAATCTTGCTACATTTTAGACTGGATGTATCAAATAATGCTTTCATGATTATGCTATGTTTTTTAAAATTAAGTCACTTACTATTTTACCCGAAATTAAGGAAGGAGGAACACCTGGTCCAGGAACGGTTAGTTGTCCGCAGAAATACAGGTTATCCACTTTTTTACTTTTTAGTTTAGGTCTTAGTACATGCGTTTGTGTTAGCGTGTTTGCTAAACCATAAGCGTTTCCTTTATAGGAATTGTAATCTTCTTTAAAGTCTTTTACACAATAGGATTCTTTAAATAAAATGTTGTTTTTAAGATCTTCTCCCGTGATCTTTTCTATTCTTTCTATAAGTTGCTTAAAATAATGTTCTCTTATTTCTGGCGTGTCTTCTACATCTGGAGCAATAGGAATTAAAAAGATACCAGCTTCTTTTCCATCAGGAGCAGTGGAAGCATCTGTAATACTTGGAAAACTTGCATAAAACAAAGGTTTCTCGGCCCATTCTTTAGTGTCGTATATCGTTTTGGCGTGTACATCAAAATCGGTATCAAAAAATAAGGTATGATGTGAAACGTCTTTTAGTTTTTTATTAAAACCTACATAAAATAATAATGCAGAAGGCGCAAAGGTTTTCTTGTTCCAATAACTTTCGGAATATTGTCTTAGTTCTTTTGGAAGTAAGGTTTCTGTATGATGGTAATCTGCACCACTTAATAGTATATCACATGGCATTACGCCTTGTTTAGTACTAACGCTTACTACTTTTTTATTTTCGATGTTTATGTTGTCAACAGCGCAATCTGTTATTGTTTTTACACCAAGACTTTCAGATAGTAATGTCATCGCTTTAACAACTTCGTACATACCACCTTCTGGATGCCAAGTACCCAATTTGAAATCGGCATAATTCATAAAATTGTAAAAAGAAGGCGTATTACTTGGTTTTGCACCAAGAAACAGCACAGGGAATTCTAATATTTTTTGTAGTTTTTTGTTTTTTACATAACCTGTTACTTGTTTTTTTATGGTTGAAATAAATTCCGATAGCTTTAAAATGGTTTTACTATTTATTATTTCAAAAACATGTACTCCTGGTTTGTACACTAAATCCTTAATGGCAATATTGTAGTTTTTTTCCGCCTTGTCAATAAATTGTTGTAACTTATTTCCACTTCCTTTTTCAATATTTTCGAAGGTATTTTTAATATCTTCAAAGTTATCAGAAATACTAATCGAATCTTTTTCACCAAAATAAATTTGATACGCTGGGCTTAATTTGTTGAGTTTATAATAGTCTTTTGTCGAGGTGTTGAAATCGTTAAAAAAACGTTCAAAAACGTCTGGCATCCAATAAAAGGTTGGTCCAATGTCAAAAATAAAACCATCTTTTTTTAATTGCCTTGCTCTTCCGCCAACCGTTTTGTTTTTCTCTAAAATAGTTACATCAAACCCTTTACTTGCTAAATAACAGGAAGCAGATAAGGATGAAAACCCAGAACCAACAATTATAATTTTTTTTGAACTCATTTTGTGTTTTTAATTTAATAAACCGACAACATAATTGCGTTGTCGGTTTATTAATTCAACCAATTATAGGGCGATTGGTTTATTTTAGTTGTTAATCATTACTTTATTAATAACGTGTATTACACCGTTTCCAGCTTGCACATCTACTGCTATAATACCTATATCTGTTGCTCCAGAGCCATCTGTAATGTCTGCAATATTGGTTCCAGAACCAGGTAGTGTAATCGTGATGTTATCTCCTTCTAATGTAGCCGCAGTAGTATCACCAGGATTATTTAACATACTAGAGGTGATGTTAGCTTCTTTAATTACGTGGTGTAATAATACTTGCGTTAAAGGTCCTTCTGCAGGAATTGCAGCTAAAGCATCAAAAGCATCATTTGTTGGTGCAAATACCGTAAAATTAGGATCTATAGTGTCTGCGTTTCCAGTTGCTGTTCTCGATAATATGCTAGCAAAATCTGTTGCAGGAGTTAAAGTTGTTAAAGCAGTAACAAGTGTAGAAAAAGTTGAATCTGCTAAAGCAAAAGTAACTACAGTAGGTATGTCAATTACAGTATCTACTGCATGAATAATTCCGTTAGTACCCACAACATCTGCTTGGGTTACTGTAGATATGCCATTAAACATTACGCCATTTGAAGTATTATAATATAAACTTAAAGCATTCCCTCCAGGACCACTAGCACCTGTGTTTGCATATCCAGCTCCGGCATCTACTAAAGCAGTGGAAGTATTTGTAGAACCAATTATTACATGATTCAATAATATTTGAGAAAGTACAGCAGTATCTACATTAGCTAAAGGAGTACCATCTAAAAAGGTGCTAAATGCAGCATCATCTGGCGCTAAAACAGTAAATGGTCCAGTACCACTAAGTACATTTACTAGGTCACCATCAGCAGCTCCTAAAGCAGCAACTAAATTGGAGAAAGCTGGATTTGCAACTGCATGATCTACTACACTTGGTAATCCTAGTACAGCATCTATGATATGTACTGTTCCGTTAGAAGCATCTGCATCTGCGGTAGTTACTGTTGCAACGTTATTAAACATCACACTTCCAGATGCATCAAAATAGATGCTAATATTTAATCCATCTGCTCCACTTGCGCTTCCTGATGTGTAACCAGAACCCATAGCTACTAAATCACTAGAAGCAACATCGGTCATGATTACATGATTTAGAAGTACTTGAGATAATATATCTGTTGGTACATCCTCAAGAGATGCAAATCCGTTTGCAGATAAGAATGATGCGAAAGCAGCATTTGTTGGTGCTAAAACTGTAAATGGTCCGTTTCCGCTTAAAACAGTCGTTAAGTTTCCATCTGCTCTAGTAAGGGCGGCGACTAAAGAGCTTAAGTCTGGCGTTGCTTGCGCTAGTTCTACTATGTTTGGAGTAGGTGTTGCGTTGCTTGAATTGTCATCGTCATTACTACAAGATGTTGTTAATAATGATAGACTAAAAATTGCGATAAAAAAAAGTTTCGTTTTCATAATTGTCTAATTTAATTGTTTATAACTTAGACAAATATATGAATAAATTTATAGTTGTCAAATAAATTTAAATAAAAGTTGGACAAAATAAATTTACGTCATTCTTTAATTTAACTTTTTTTGTTTAACTTTGACTTATAAATAATTAGACAATGAGTAAATACACAATGGCACAAATTGTGACTTTAACAGGAATAAAAGCGCATACCTTACGGAAATGGGAGACTAGATATAGTTTTTTAGATCCAGAGCGGACGGATACTAATATTAGGTATTATTCAGATAGTCAATTGAAAAAGTTATTGAATATCAGTGTGTTGACTAGAAATGGATATCGGATTTCTAAAATTGATAAAATGTCGGATGTGGAAATTCATGAAATCATTGCAGAGAGCATTATAAAAGGGAATTATGAAGATGAAATAAGTGCGCTAGTTATTAGTATGCTGGATTTGGATGAAGAAGCATTTAATGAAATATTGAGAACGCAAATTGTTAAAAAAGGACTTTTAGCTACCACTACAGAACTTATTTATCCATTTTTAAATCGGGTGGGAGTACTTTGGGGAATTAATAAAGTATTGCCAGCGCAAGAGCATTTTATTTCTAATTTAATTAAGAAAAAGATGTTTGCTTCTATAGATTTGCTTCCTTATCCTCACCAAGGGGCTCCTAATATACTGATGTTTTTAACAGAAGAGGAACACCATGAAATTGGACTTTTACTTGCGTATTATATAGCAAGAGAGATGGGCTGGAAAGTATATTATTTAGGTCAAAATGTACCTATTGAAAATATTAAGCAAGTTATTGAAGAAGTAAAACCAGAATTAATGTTGTCTATGTTTATAACACCAACGGAAGCATCTGTTTCCAGTAAAATAGATGCTATATTAAAACAAGGAGATGTTCCGCTTCTAGTTTCTGGAAATCCAATTGGTTTAGAGGGTGTTATGGAAAATAAAAGGGTGCAATACTTATCACATCCCGACGAACTAATCCAAATATTAAAAAATAAAAAACCCAAGTAAATTTACTTGGGTTTTTATTTATGGACGATAATTAATACTACATTATTAGTATATGGATATCGATTAATAGCAAGGCTAAAGTAGTTCTAATTTATTTAATAATTAGCTGTTTTAGACAAAGTATAACTTATACTCGTTGTAAGAAAATAGATTGTTTTTTTCTTCGATTAACTACAACTATACATTCAACTTTAGCAACTCTTCTATATAATCTCTAGTATTAGAAAGTCTAGGTATTTTGTGTTGCCCACCAAGTTTGTTGTTCTGCTTTAACCAATCGTAAAATAGTTTTTCTCTAGCAACGTGAACGGTTGGTTTGTTGAGTGTTAAGTTATTGTAACGTTTCGCTTCATAATCCGAATTTAAAGATTTTAAAGCATTGTCAAACAATTCGTTAAACATGTGAATGTCTTTAGGAGGTGTTTTAAATTCTATTAGCCATTCATGCGCACCTTTTTCTCTACCTTGCATAAAAACGGGAGCTGCTGTATAATCTATAATTTCAGCCCTAGTTTTTTTACAAACCGTTTTTAATGCGTCTTCGGCATTTTCAATAATTAGCTCTTCACCAAAAACATTAATATGATGTTTTGTTCGTCCGGAAACCTTTATTCTATATGGTTTGGTAGAAGTAAAACGAACGGTATCCCCAATTTTATAGCGCCATAATCCAGCATTAGTAGTAATAAGAATCGCGTAGTTTTTTCCAATTTCAACTTCGGCAAGCGGAATGATTTTTTCACTAGTACTTCCATAAGTATCCATAGGAATGAATTCGTAAAAAATACCGTAATCTAACATTAATAGCAGCTCACTAGAATTGTTTTGATCTTGGATTGCAAAAAATCCTTCCGAAGCATTATAGATTTCATAATACTTAAAATTGCTTTTAGGTAAAATATTTTTGTATTGCTCTTGGTAAGGTGTGAAACTTACACCACCATGAAAATAAACTTCTAGGTTTGGCCAAACTTCATGTAAGTTATTTTTGCCTGTAGTTTCTAAAACATTGTTTAATAAAACTAACATCCAAGAAGGTACACCAGCAAGACTGGTTACGTTTTCGTTAATGGTTTCGTCTACAATGGCTTGCATTTTATGTTCCCAATCACTCATGAGCGAAACTTTGTTGCTTGGCGTGCTACTAAATTCTGCCCAGAAAGGCATGTTATCAATCAAAATTGCGCTTAAATCACCAAAAGCAGTTCCGTTTTCTTTATAAAGTTCTTTGCTGCCACCAAGACGTAAACTTTTTCCTGTAAAGAGTTGTGAGTCTTCATTGTTATTTAAATACATACAAAGTAAATCTTTACTTGCTGCATAGTGACAGTCTTCTAAAGAGTCGGTGCTCACCGGAATAAATTTACTTTTTGCATTTGTGGTTCCGCTAGACTTGGCAAACCATTTAATTGGTGTTGGCCAAAAAATATTGTTTTCTCCATTTCTAGAACGCTCAATACTTGGTTGAAAGTCTTCGTAAGTAGAAACAGGAACACGTTCTGCGAATTGTCTGTAATTTTTTATAGAAGCAAAATCGTATTGCTTACCAATTTCGGTATCTTTTGCTGTATCTATAAGATCTAATAGTAATTCGGTCTGTACTTCGTTGGGGTATTTTAAAAACAATTCGATTTGATGAAATCGTTTTTTTAAAAACCAGGAAGCAATAGAATTGACTATAGGAATTGCCATATTTATATTATCTTTAAGAAGTTTAAAAATAAGACTTTTTTTTATGTTCTACCAAGGTGTTTTAACAAAAATGATAACCGAATTTACGCAGCCTATTCAATATTATTTAGTATTTGAAAGTGATTTCTTGAATATGAACCAGTTGTTGGGCAAAACGTTACATATAAAGTTTGTGAAATACCAATGTTTACACTGTGGTTTAAATAAGGAGATTTACAGACAAGGATTTTGTAAGAGCTGTTTTTTTGATATTCCGCAAGCTGCAGATTGGATTATACGTCCAGAGTTAAGTAAGGCACATTTAGATGAGGAAGATCGAGATTTAGCATACGAAAAGAAGGTACAGTTACAACCACATATTGTTTACTTGGCTAATTCTAGTAATGTAAAAGTTGGTGTTACCAGAAAAGGACAAGTGCCAACACGTTGGATAGATCAAGGTGCTCATGAAGCTATTGAAATTGTAGAAGTGCCAAATAGGTATTTAGCAGGAATTACGGAGATGGCTTTAAAAGATCATGTTGCAGACAAGACCAATTGGCGAACCATGTTAAAAAATGAAATTGCAGATGAAGATTTAGTGGTTTGGCGAGAACGCTTAAAACAATATATACCAGATGAGGCGCAACAGTATTTTATAGAAGATAATGCCGAAACAAATATCGAGTTTCCGGTGTTGCAATATCCATTAAAACCTAAAAGTTTAAATATTAAAAAACAAGGAAGTTATTCTGGGAAGCTTGTAGGTATAAAAGGACAATACCTCATTTTTGAAGATCAAACCGTTTTTAATATAAGATCTAATGAAGGTTTAGTTGTAGAGATTGGCGTAGATTAAAACAAACGAAAAAACACGCTTTTTATTAAAAGCGTGTTTTTTGTATATATTAAAAAAGAAGTAACTACTAAATATCTTCAGCGTCTCTTAATCCTTGGATGTAAGATGCTTTTTGTACTTGTCTTCTACGTTTTACAGATGGCTTAGTGAAAAACTGGTTTTCTCTTAAGTTTTGCATAACTTTCACATTTCTGTGTTTACGCTTGTAACGTTTTAAAGCACGTTCTATATTTTCTCCTTCTTTTATTTCTATTCTTAACATAATGAATCTTTAATTGTGGATGCAAAAGTAAATTAAATATTCATATTTTATAATATTTATTCACTTTTTTTTTCTTCTTTTTTACTTAATCGAATCTTTTGTAGTTTCTTTCTTCTTTTTCCCTCCAAAAAGTCCGCCTAAAATGTCTTTTACACCATCTTCAACAGTAGGTTTTTTAGGGGCTGTTTCTGTGTTTGTCGTATCGGCGGTATTAGTGTTTGTACTGTTTCCTCCTATAATACCTCCAAGTACATCTTTAATTGGATTATTGGTTTGTGTTTTTGTGGAATCGTTTTTAGGTTTGGTTCCACCTAAAGCATCTCCAATTAAATCTTGCAATTGTTGTGTCCCTTGATTTAAAAGTTTTTGCTTTTGTATCTCAATAAGCTGTTTTGTTAAATTGGTAACACCGCTAGTTAAATCTGTTTTAACGGTTGGAGCAGTAAAAGTACCACCAATTGTTGCTGTTACAGGAATAGTTATCTTATCTACGGCAGGATCGTTTATTTTACCAATAAGTTGATTGACTTCACTTCCTAGGTATTTAGCAGGAACTTGTAAAACGGCATTGTAAGCCATGCTTTTATCAAAACCATGAGATCCATCTACAGTAATATTGATATCTTTGTATTTGATATCAAAAGGTTTTACGTTTACTTTTCCGTCTTTAAAATCTAATTTTGTTTTAAGGTCTTTTAAATCTAGTTTATCAAAATCGATAAAGCTAAATGCACCATTTAGTTTACTTAATAAAGGAGCATTTTCGGAAGAAATATTTGTAGTTAATAACTCTGCAATTGCATTTCCAGAAACCGAAGCTAAATCTGGTGAAAATTCTTCATCTAAGGCACCAGAAAGATTAATGGTTGTGTTTAGTTTTCCTTGTAAAATTTTTGCAATAGGCGCTAAACTTTGTAGTAATTCTAATTCTTTAAAAGATTGCGAGATGTCAAAATTAGCAATACCAAGATTCATATTAAAAAGTGGTGTCTTGTTTTTTGTGTCCACCAAACCAGAGATGGCTAAATCACCATCAAAAATATTGGTTGTTAGATTTTCTAAATTGGCTTGTTCGTTTTTTATTTTAAGAGACCCTTTTACGTTTTTAAGGGTTAGGTTATCATATAAAACTGTTTTTGCATCCGCTTGAATACTGCAATCTAAAAATGCTGGAATTTTAAGAGATGCTTCCTCTGTAGTTGTTTTGTTTTTGGTAGCTGTTTCTGTTTCAGCAACCATAAAGTCGTTTACCGCAAAAGTATTCGACTTTACATTAAAGTTTCCTTTTAATTTACCGTCACTAAGTAAAAAACCTAATAGGTTGTTAATGGTTCCTGTTGCGTTTATGTCACTAGTTCCTGTTCGTGCATCAAAACTGTTTAGGGAAACGGTTCCAGGATGAAAAGTAATATCTGCTTTACTAATATGAATCGGATTTACAATATCTTCTCCAGAAAAGATGAAATCAGTAATACCTACTGTACCATTATTTTTAATACGTTGGTATGTGTTTGTTTCTATAGCATTCATGTCAAAAGAAGTATTTAACTTTGCTTTTAAAATTCCGCTTAATTCTTTTTCTAAAGTTACAGGATACGCTTTGGTGATGTTTGCTAGATTTAAAACACCATCAATGTCGGCGTTTACAAACATGTTTTTAGTGATGTTTTTTAGAGTTGCAGATGACTTAAAGATGTCTTCGTCTATTTTAAAGTTTAAAGCTTTTATATCCACATAGGTATTGTCTACGTTTCCGTCATCGTTTTTTACCGATGCATTTATGATGATGTTTTCTACACTTTTTGGTAAGTCCGGATATTTAAACGAAGCATTATTAGAGGTCACCTTAATATCTAAATGCGGAATGGTGGTATCGCTACTTAGTCCTTTTATAATTCCTTTTACTTTAAAGGTTCCTGTAGTTGCTACATCTTCTATGTTTTTTGAATATGCTTCAGGAACAATGGCTAGGAAGTCTTTGAAATCGGAACCCGTATTTTCAAAAGAAATATCAATATCCTGACCTTCATCTACCATTTGCACATATCCTTGAAAAGCTAGCGGTAGCTGATTGATAATCGCTTTATTTTCTTTAAAAGTGTATTTGCTATTTTCTAAATCTAGACCAATTAAGGCATCTAATTTAATAGTGTTGTTGTTTAAATATTGTGTGCTGTCTAGTTTTAAACTGACTCTAGCTTCTGTATTGGTATCTAACTGAGAAACATCACCAGAAAAAGTTCCTTTTCCAGAATGATTCAATTCTGTGATATAAAAAGTAACGTTCGATTTTTCGTCTAAATAGGTGAAAGCACTATTGTTTATAGCGTAATCTTCTATGTCTAAGGTAAATCCTTTTTCATCTGCAGAAGCTTCTGTATTTTGGTTTTCTTTTTGCTTTACAATATCATAATTTACATCGCCAAGTTTGTTTGTTTTTAAAGTCAGTAATGCTTCATTTACATTTATGGCGTTTATAATTATAGGTCCTTCGTCTGCAGTTTTAAATAATTCTTTTATAGACATATTAAAAGTAATGGACTTCGCTGTGGCAAAAGTTTCGTCTTTAAAAGGAGCGAAATTAGTAATTACTAAATCGTCTACACTAACATGCGCTTGCGGAAAACTGCTTAAAAAGCTAAGGTTTACATCGCTAAATTCTACTTTAGCATTCATGTTTTCGTTTATAAAACGTTTTACCATATCCTTAATTTGCGATTTAAACATAAAAGGAATGGCAACTAAAAGTGCCACAATAATAAGTAAAGTAATACCAATAATTTTTAAGGCTTTCTTCATAAAAAAATACAAATTAGTTTGTGCAAGTATTTACGTAATAATACAATGTTTAGATGTTGCAAAGATAGGCTTTAGTATAAGTTTAGCATTTAAAGTAAATCTATTTCTTCGTTAGTTTTTAAATTAAAACGTTTTCTAAAAAGATAGACGCCTAAGTATAAAAAAGGCGTGTCAAAAATAGCGATGAGCACTTTAAAAATAAATCCTGCAGCTAACAATCCCGCAAATTTATCCCAAGCTATAATATGAAAAGAGCATAGTAATATTAAAATGGTAAAAGTATCTACAAACTGAGAGAAAAAGGTGGAGAAGTTATTTCGCAACCATAAATGTTTTCCTTTGGTGACTCTTTTCCAGAAATGGTAAATCTGAATATCTATTAATTGTGCAAATAAGTAAGCCATCATACTAGCAAAAACAGCAATTGCTGTGCTTCCAAAAACAGTGGTGAATAATTTGTTGTCTACTGGCGACCAACTTGTAGCTGGTGCTGCATTGGCGACATAAACAATTAGCATGGAAAAAAAGGAAGCGAAAATTCCAGCGATAACAATATCGTTGGCTCGCTTTTTTCCGTAAATTTCACTTATTAAATCGGTTACTAAAAAAGTAATAGGGTATGGTAAAATACCTACTGAAATCTCAAATAACTTCGATCCAAAAATTTCTACATTTACAGGGTACCAATAAAAAAATTTTTGAAATATTAAATTAGAAACCACTAACGAAGTTATAAATAGAGCACCTAAAAACAGGTAAATACGTTGTGCAGCAAGTTTATCTTTTAATGTCATAATGTTTCCAATGTTGGCAGGAATCTAAATTTTGTTAATGTTTATTAGTTTCATATTCTATCTGTCGTATTTAATGAATTCAGATTAGACAAGTTTCCGCTCAAAAACTTTTTAGATTAAATTGTGAATAAATAGCTAAGATAAATATAAAGCATTAAAAATTGTTTTACTTATTTTGCACGAACGCATCTTCACTTTTTGTTTTAGTCATTTCATAGGAACAAAAAAGAGGAGATTCGTTAAATAACTTATGAGCCAACCAAAAAAAGCATACATTTCTTTAGGAAGCAACCAAGGCGACAAATTTAAAAATTTGCAAAACGCTATTGATTGTATTCACGAACAAGTTGGTAATATTAAAATTATTTCTAAGGTCTATAAAACACCAGCTTTTGGTTTTGAAGGCGAGGCGTTTTATAACACTTGCTTAATTCTAGAAACCGAATTTAAAGCAAGTAAGCTTTTAAAGATTCTATTAGATATTGAAAAGCAATTAGGAAGAGTTCGCTCTAAAAAGGAAGGGTATGAATCTAGAATTATAGATTTAGATATTATTTTTTATGCGGATGAAGTTATAGATACGAAATCGTTGCAAATTCCGCATCCAGAAATGCATAAGCGTAAGTTTGTATTGCAGCCTTTACATAATATAACTTCGCAAATGAAGCACCCCGTTCTAGGGAAGGAAGTTAGTGTTTTGTTAGAAGCATGTGAAGATACTAGTGTTTTAGAACCCGTAAATATTTGGTTGAAAAACCCAAGTAAGCAATATGACTTTTCTAAGTATAATTTTATTGCAATTGAAGGAAATATTGGTGCAGGGAAAACGAGTTTAACCAATAAAATGGCGCACGATTTTAATGCAAAACTTATTTTAGAACGCTTTGCTGACAATCCGTTTTTACCCAAATTTTATAAAGAACCTAAGCGTTATGCGTTTACTTTAGAGATGTCCTTTCTTGCAGATCGTTACCAACAAATTAGTGACGATTTATCGCAATTAGATTTATTTAAGGATTTTATTGTTAGCGATTATGATGTTTTTAAGTCGTTAATATTCTCTAAAATCACCTTGCCAGAAGACGAGTTTAAATTGTATAGAAAACTCTTTTATCAAGTATATAAAGATATAGCAAAGCCAGATTTATATGTGTATTTATATCAAAATACCGAAAGACTTCAGGCAAATATCAAGAAAAGAGGTAGGAATTACGAGAAAGATATCGAAAACGATTATCTGGACAAAATCAATTCGGGATATTTAGAATTTTTAAAAGAACAAACCGAATTGAATATTAAAATCATTGATATTTCAAATAAAGACTTTGTGAAAAACAGAGCAGACTACCTTTGGTTGTTAGATAGGATTTGTGAGTGATTATTTGTATTTTTCTAGATATCTGTAATTTATGAAGCTTACCAGTTATTTACTATTTTCATTTCTT
This sequence comes from Lacinutrix sp. WUR7, assembly GCF_016864015.1. NCBI lineage: Bacteria > Pseudomonadati > Bacteroidota > Flavobacteriia > Flavobacteriales > Flavobacteriaceae > Lacinutrix > Lacinutrix sp. WUR7. The sequence goes on from NZ_CP045067.1 coordinate 1,787,637, forward strand.
AGTTTTTTTACTACAATAATAATTGCACAAAACAAATCTGTAGATTCTGTGATTACTGCTTTACAAAAAGACCAATTGTTTTTCGAAAAAGTATTTATTCATACCAATAAAAGTGAATATAATAATGAAGATACTATTTGGTTTAAGGCTTATGTTACTTCAAACGAGAATAAACCTTCATTAAAAACAACATTGCTTTATGTTAGTTTGTTTTCTGCGACAGGAGATTTAATAGAAACTCAAAATATTTTAATTAATGAAGGAGTTGGAATAGGGCAATTTGAATTGTTTGGTGCTTTAAAATCTGGAGATTATTATATTCAAGCAAATACCAATTATATGAGAAATTTTGGTAATGAAAATACATTTGTTACTAAAGTTAAAATTGGCAATGTTGTAAAAATAATGCGTAATAGAAGTAACGACTTATTTGATATACAACTCTTTCCGGAAGGAGGTTATTTGCTAGAAGATGTAAAAAATGTAGTTGCAATTAAAGTTTTAGTAAACGGAAAAGGATCTAGTTATTCGGGTAAAATAATGGATTCTAAAAACAATGAAATAGTTCAGTTTAACAACGAATATTTGGGTATGAGTACCTGCGAATTTTATTATAAAGCATCTGAAAAATATAAAGCTATTATAAAAATAAACGACACCATTTTAAAGCTAGATGTTCCAAAAGCAAAGCCTACAGGTTTGAGGTTAAAAATATTAAATACAGATATCAATATGTTAAATATTGAACTTCAAACAAACAAAAACACACTTAATAATTTAAATGACAATTTCAGTATTTTATTTCATCAGAATAATAAGCTTATTGATCGTGTAGATGTTACACTTAAAGATACATTAACAACAGAATTAAAGATACAGAAGGAAGGCTTTTTTAATGGTGTAAATACAGTAACAGTTTTTAAAAATAGCATCCCAATATTGGAACGGAAGTTTTTTGTTCAAAAAGTCAATAATAAAATAGCTATAAAAATTGAAGAACAACTAAAAGAAAAAGACTCTATAGTTTATAATTTACATGCAGTAAGCAAGGCTAATTTAAGTGTTTCAATTTTGTCAAATCAAATAGATTATCAAGAAAACACCAATATTGAATCTGCCTTTTTATTAACACCTTACATAAATGGTTTTATAGAAAATCCTTCGTATTATTTTAATGAAGGAAACAGTAAGAGGTATAAGTATTTAGACTTGTTATTGTTAACACAGGGTTGGACGCAATATAATATTTCAGAATATATAGATACTGTAAATCCAAAATACAAATATGATTTTGAAATAGGATTTAAATTGTCAGGAAAAGTAAGCCCTTTAGTCTCTAATAACATGGTGTTAATTAATAACGCCAACCAAATAGCAGTTAGATTATTTTTGAATGGAAAAACAGAATTCAGCTTCAAAAACCTTGTTGTTTACAAAGGCGATTCTATAAAGGTTTCATTTATTAAACCAAATCAAGAAATTGTAAAACCGAGAAATATTTATTTTGATACTTTGAAGGTAAAAAAGCAAGAATTAATAAATAATGTTTCAAAAACAAGTGGTTTTTTTAAAACTGTAAAAAAAGAAGCATTACTAGAAAGTATTAATCAAACCGATATTTACTGTCAGGCCATTACTGAATTAGACACCGTAAATCTTAAAAATAGAATACGAAGCAAACAATTTTTAACAGACAAAAAATTTAATGATAAATATAGAAAATATGATTTTCATATTGGTGGGTACTATAAATTAGATGTTCCTGAATGGTATTTAATAAACGACGATAATTTAGGAGGTTTTTTAAGAAGTGAAAAAGGATTAGAAAAAAGAAATACTGGCGGTAATTATTACTTAGTAGCTTCAAGCGAAGGTTATGGATTGTCTATTGATGGAAAAGAAATAACACCAATAAATGAAGGTTTATCATTACCTTCAGCTTTATCTATTAACATGAATGATATTGAGGTAATTGCTTTTCAGTCTAAACACATAAAAAGGGGATTTCCTTATATTTTAGTAGTTACTACAGATAATTACAAAAAAGGTATAAAAGAATTATATAAAAAGCATTTCTTTACCCAAGGTTTTAATCGATCTAAAAAATACTATACACCAATTCAAGATTTTAATATTTTAAGGGAAACCCAAGAAATAGATTGGAAGCCAATAGTGAAAACAAACGAATTAGGCGAAACTCAAATAAGAATTAAAAAACAACAACAAGATTATTCTTTTTATATTCAAGGGTTTACAGAAAACGGTGAGCTAATTAATGAAATAATTAGTTTTGAATAAGAAAACAGATGATTGTCAATACAGAGCAGACTACCTTTGGTTGATAGATAGGATTTGTGAGTAATGATTTTTATTGCTCTTAATTCCTTTCGGAAGGATAGCTTTATATCTTCTGAAGCTTACTAAAAACATCCCAAACCACAACACCACAACTCACCGAAATATTAAGGGAATGCTTGGTTCCAAATTGAGGGATTTCAATAACCACATCACTTTTTGAAACTACATCTTGTGCAACACCTTTAACTTCATTGCCAAAAACTAGCGCGTATTTATGGTTAGCTTCCGGTGTAAAATCGTTTAGCATCGTTGCGTTTTCCGCTTGTTCAATCGCGCATATTTTTACGTTTTCGTTTTTTAGCTTTTCAACAACATCTAAAGTGTTTTCCGCATATTCCCAAGCAACAGTGTCTGTGCTTCCTAAAGCTGTTTTGTGTATGTCTTTATGTGGTGGCGTAGCGGTAATTCCGCAGAGATAAATTTTTTCAACTAAAAAAGCATCACTAGTTCTAAATACAGAGCCAATATTGTTTAAGCTTCTAATATTATCTAAAATGATACTAATAGGTGTCTTTGCCGAAGTTTTAAAATCTTCAACACTTAATCGATCTAGTTCGTTATTTTTTAGTTTTCTCATATTGCAAATATTCAAAAAAAAACTTCCTTATAAAAAAGGAAGTTTTAAAGTTATCAAAAAAAAAGAAATTAAATATTCTTGTCTTCTATTGGTTTTGGTTTCACCTTTCCTTTAATGTGTATTACTTTTTTAGGAGCATTTACAGCGTTAGAAGTTAGTGTGATACTTTTAGAAAAAGATCCAGTTCTGTCTGTTGCATAACGTACGCCAATAACAGAAGATTCACCAGGAGCAATAGCTTGTTTTGGCCATGTTGGGACTGTGCATCCGCAAGAACCTTTCGCATTTGTTATTACTAGAGGTGTCGTACCTGTATTTGTAAAGGTAAACTCCCTATTTCCATCCGAGCTGTTTTCAATAGTACCATAATCTATGGTTTCTGATTCAAACTCAATTTTTGCGCCATCTTCATTAGCTACTGTTTTTGCTTCACTAGCTTTTGTGGTGTTTTGAGCCATTCCTACTGTTGTCATTGCTAGCATAGCAAAACTTAATAAAATTGCTTTTTTCATAATTTATAATGGTTTGATTTAAAATATGTATACCAAATTTAGTAAAACATTATATTTCTAGTGCTACAATTTAGTTTTTAACTTTATTTTATAACAACTATTAATTTGACTAAATTCGCAATGAAATGAATTTTTACTAAAAATAACATCTACCCTTGGCAAAAAAAGAAAAGAAAGTAACCCCTTTAATGAAGCAGTATAATGCTATAAAAGTGAAGCATCCAGATGCTTTATTATTATTTCGTGTTGGTGATTTTTATGAAACCTTTGGTGCAGATGCTATTAAAACCGCAGGTATTTTAGGAATTATTTTAACCAAACGAGGCGCAGGAAGCGAAAGCGAAATTGAACTTGCAGGCTTTCCGCATCATTCTTTAAATACCTATTTACCAAAATTAGTAAAAGCTGGTGAGCGTGTTGCTATTTGCGACCAATTAGAAGATCCTAAGCTAACCAAAAATATTGTAAAAAGAGGTGTTACCGAACTTGTAACTCCTGGAGTTGCGCTTAATGATGAGGTTTTAGTCTCTAAATCGAATAACTTTTTATGTTCGGTTTATTTTGAAAAAAGTAAAATAGGAATTTCCCTTTTAGATGTATCTACTGGTGAGTTTTTAACTTCACAAGGAAATGCAGAATATATAGATAAGTTACTTCAAAATTTTAGTCCGAGTGAAGTATTAGTGTCCAAACAGAAGAGAACGCTATTTAATGAAACTTTTGGTGCCGACCTCCATACTTTTTATTTGGAAGATTGGGTATATCAAACCGATTATGCAAACGAAACTTTAATTAAGCATTTTAATACAAAAACATTAAAAGGTTTTGGTATTGCCGATTTGCATGAAGGAATTATAGCTTCTGGTTCGATTTTGCATTATTTAAGCGAAACACAGCATAATAAATTACAACATATTACTTCTGTTTCTAGAATTGCAGAAGACGATTATGTTTGGATGGACCGATTTACCATTCGAAATTTAGAACTGTATAACTCGACCAACAATAATGCAGTGACACTTTTAAATGTTATTGATAAAACCATTTCTCCAATGGGAGGACGTTTATTAAAGCGCTGGTTGGCCTTACCATTAAAGAATGTTGAGAAAATAAAACAGCGTCATGAAGTGGTAGATTTCTTTACTAAAGATAAAACGACGCTTCAGAAAATACAGAATCACATCAAGCATATTGGGGATATAGAAAGATTAATCTCTAAGGTGGCAACTGCAAAGGTAAATCCTAGAGAGGTTATTCAGCTTAAGAATTCTTTGGAAGCAATATTGCCAATAAAAGTATTATCGTCTAATTGCGATAATGAATCTCTCAAGATTATTGGTGACAAATTACAAAGCTGTGATATACTTCGTGAGAAGATTAAAACGATGCTTAATGAAGAAGCTCCTGTTAATGTTTTAAAAGGAAGCACTATTGCGTTAGGATTTTCTGAAGAATTAGATGAGCTTCGTGCCTTGTCTACTTCTGGTAAAGATTATTTGAATAAGATGTTACAACGTGAAAGTGAGCGTACCGGAATCACTTCGCTTAAAATAGCATCTAACAATGTATTTGGTTATTATATAGAAGTACGAAATACGCATAAAGATAAAGTCCCAGAAGAATGGGTTAGAAAGCAAACCTTAGTAAATGCAGAAAGGTATATTACGGAAGAACTTAAAGAATACGAAACTAAAATTTTAGGTGCCGAAGAAAAAATTCTAGCCATAGAACAAAAGTTGTTTGCTGAATTGGTTACTTGGATGAATCAATACATAAAACCGGTACAACAAAATGCGTATTTAATTGGTCAGTTAGATTGCTTGGCTGGTTTTGCACAATTAGCAAAAGATAATAAGTACATCTATCCGGTTATTGATGATTCTCATGATTTGGAAATAAAAGATGGTCGTCACCCAGTAATTGAAAAACAATTACCAATTGGTGAGCCTTATATTGCGAATGATGTGTTTTTAGATAGAGATGCACAACAGATGATTATGATTACTGGTCCAAATATGTCTGGTAAGTCGGCTATTTTGCGTCAAACCGCATTAATAGTACTCTTGGCTCAAATGGGAAGTTTTGTTCCTGCAAAAGCCGCTAGAATTGGTTTAGTAGATAAAATATTTACTAGAGTAGGAGCGAGTGATAATATTTCGATGGGAGAATCTACATTTATGGTAGAAATGAATGAGACCGCTTCTATTTTGAATAATATTAGTAATCGAAGTTTAGTCTTGTTAGATGAAATAGGAAGAGGAACAAGTACCTACGATGGTATTTCTATAGCTTGGGCAATTAGCGAGTATTTGCATGAGCATCCTGCAAAGCCAAAAACACTTTTTGCGACACATTATCATGAGTTAAATGAAATGACCGAAACATTTACTAGAATAAAAAACTACAATGTTTCTGTAAAAGAACTAAAAGATAATGTTTTGTTCTTGCGTAAGCTCGTTCCTGGCGGAAGTGAGCATAGTTTTGGAATTCACGTAGCTAAAATGGCTGGAATGCCACAGCAGGTAATACATCGTGCTAATAAAATATTAAAGAAATTAGAAAAATCACATTCTAGCGAAGAACTTACCGATAAAGTAAAATCGTTAAAAGATGAAATGCAATTGAGTTTCTTTAATTTAGACGATCCATTGCTAGAAGAAATTAAAGAAGAGATTTTAGATATTGATATTGATACACTTACGCCTGTAGAAGCGTTGATGAAACTTAACGAAATAAAACGAATGTTGGTGAAGAAAAAGGAGGTCTGAAAAAAAAAATAATATTTTTTCAAAAAAAGCTTTGCAATTCATAGATTTATTTTAAATTTGCAACCGCAATAGCAATATTGCACGTTCTTACAAAAGACTGCGAAAGTAGCTCAGGGGTAGAGCATCACCTTGCCAAGGTGGGGGTCGCGGGTTCAAATCCCGTCTTTCGCTCTGAGACTTTCATTATAATATACCAAGCGATATTTAAAATATCGTTTCCTGCTGAAGTGGTGGAATTGGTAGACACGTTGGACTTAAAATCCAATGTCCATTAGGACGTACGGGTTCAAGTCCCGTCTTCAGTACAGATGAAAAGCCGAAACGAAAGTTTCGGCTTTTTTGTTTTAAAAATCTACGGAAAGCTTGCTTTCAAGTATATTTTTAAAACAAAAAATCAATCCAATCTTTTGGATTGGCTTTTCTCAACATGTTGAAACAGGGACTCGACGCAGTCAATTCCCGTTTTCATACAAAAGCCTTTCTTTTCTGTAAAGCTTTTGTGTTTTAAAAATTTAAGTAAAATTTAATTTCAAGAGTATTCTTTAAGTAAAAGAGCAATCCTGTTTTATGGATTAGTTCTTCTCTAAGCTAGGATAAGGGACTCGACGCAGTCAATTCCCGTCATAAACAAAAAAGCCTTAGAGAAACGTAAGGATTTTTTGTTATAAAAATTCATTTGATTTTTAATTTCAAGAGTATTCTTTAAGTAAAAGAGTAATCCTGTTTTATGGATTAGCTCTTCTCTAAGCTAGGATAAGGGACTGGACGCAGTCAATTCCCGTTTTCAACACAAAAGCCTTACATTTCTGTAAGGCTTTTGTGTTTTCCGGTATTTCAATTTTAAATATAAGCACAAAAAAAAGCCTTCATAGATATGAAGGCTTTTTAAATTTAAGTCTGATAATTAGTGACCAGCTTTAGCTTTTAAATCTTTTGCTTTGTCAGAAACTGCATCAGCAGCTTTGTCTACAGCGTTTCCAGCAGCATCTTTTGCGTCACCAGCAGCTTTTTCAACAGCGTCTACAGCATTTCCAGCAGCATCTTTTGCAGAGTCAGCAGCGTCTTCAATTGCATTTCCAGCAGCATCAACAGCATTACCTGCAGCGTCAACAGCAGAATCAGCAGCACCTTCAACAGCGTCTCCAGCATCTTCTAAAGCTTCACCTGTTGCGTCAGCAGCATTTTCTAGTGCATCACCAGTAGCTTCAGCAGCGTTTTCTACAGCATCTCCAGCCGCGTCAGTTTTTTCTTTTACTTCTCTACAAGATGTAAACGATACGCTTAATGCTAATAATAAAGCAGCGCTAAATAATAATTTTTTCATTAGTAATAGTTTTAGTGTTAATTTTCAATATTACGAAAGTAACAACTTCCTGTTAAAATTCGCACTAGTTTGTTAAAATTTTTAACATAATCGTTATTCAGGTAAATTTATTAGTCTATTTACGTATATAACGAATGATTTGGATGACTGCCTCCTTATTTTTTTTAATATAATTAAAGTTTTGGGCTCCAGATCGCTCTCTCTTTTCTTTATTTTTAATCAATTCGTCTAAAGTTAAGGCTAGTTCTTCTTTGTTTTTTACCGAAAATATACCTCCTTCTTCTAACATGGCATAAGCTTCAGGGAATTTTTTGTAATTTTTGCCAATTAGTACAGGTATACCAAAAACAGCAGGTTCTAATGTGTTGTGTAAACCTGTATTGCCCATTGCACCTCCAACATAAGCAATATCTGCATAGCTGTAGGTTTTAGACAATAAACCAATAGTATCCATTATAAAAACCATGGATTTAGAGATGTCTTGGTTTTCTTTTTCAGAATACTTAATGCTTGGTACTTGCAGTTGTTTAATAAAACGATCAATTTGTGCACTTTTAATATTATGAGGTGCAATAATGAATTTAAGTTTTTCGGAAGCGTTTTTATTGATATAATCTATTAAGATATTTTCGTCTTCCGGCCAAGTGCTTCCTGCAACAATGCATAAACTATCTTGTTTGAAATCTTCAATAAAAGCTAAGGTGTTGTTTTGTGATAACTGACTATAAACACGATCAAAACGGGTATCTCCAGAAACGGTAACCTTATTATAGCCTATGGTGTGCAATAGGGTTTTGGAAGTTTCATTTTGCGTGAAAATATGATCGAAAGCAAATAACGCATTTCGTTGTTCTTTTCCGTAGAATTTGAAAAAAGAATGATTAGGTCTAAAAAGCGCAGCTATTAAAATGGCTTTTAATTGACGTTTTTTTATTTCCTTTAAAAAATTTGGCCAAATATCATACTTTACAAATACGGTTAAATCCGGATTTACAAGATCCATGAAATTTTTAGCATTTTTCTTAGTGTCTAAAGGAAGGTAGACAACAATATCTGCTATTTCTGTGTCTTTTCTTATTTCATAACCAGAAGGCGAAAAAAAAGTAAGCACAATTTTATGATTCGGATAAAGCTTTCTAATTTCTTTAAAAACGGGAAGTCCTTGTTCGTATTCTCCCAAGGAGGCACAATGAAACCAGATACAAGTATCCGTTTTTAAAATATTGTTTTTTAAAACTGCGAATGTTTGTTTTCTTCCTTGGACACCTTTATTAATTTTGGTGTTAAATAGGGCTACTCCTTTTAAAACAAGAGAAGTTAAAGAAATAAGTATGTTATAAATGAAACCCAATAGTTTTTGTTTATTGCTAAAATACATTTCTTTTAAATTATATACATATCTAGTATTTAATAAATTATTTATTATTCAGTAATCTTCATTGTTAAACAGTATGGTTTTTTGTAAATTCGTGAGATATAATGCCCCTAAATGTTATGTTTAGGTTTCAAAATTTAAGAAGGTGAAAAAAATTCAAATGGTTGACCTTAAAGGTCAATATGCAGGTATAAAAGATATAGTTAATCCAACTATTCAAGAAATAATAGATAACGCATCATTTATTAATGGACCAAAAGTTCATGAATTTCAGAAAAACTTAGAAGAATATTTAGGTGTAAAACACGTTATCCCTTGTGCCAATGGTACAGATGCATTGCAAATAGCAATGATGGGTTTAGGTTTAAAACCAGGAGATGAAGTTATTACAGCCGACTTTACATTCGCTGCAACTGTTGAAGTAATCGCATTATTGCAATTAACTCCAGTTTTAGTAGATGTAGATCCAAACGACTTTAATATTAGTGTAGATGCGATTAAAAAAGCAATAACACCAAAAACAAAAGCGATAGTTCCTGTGCATTTATTTGGACAATGTGCCAATATGGAAGCAATCATGAAACTTGCCGAAGAACATAATTTATACGTTATAGAAGATAATGCACAAGCAATTGGTGCTACATATACCTATAGTGATGGCAAAAAGGCTAAAGCAGGAACTATGGGGCATATTGCTTCTACTTCCTTTTTTCCTTCCAAGAACTTAGGCGGTTATGGTGATGGAGGAGCAATTTTTACTAATGATGATGCTTTGGCACATACCATTAGAGGAATTGTAAATCACGGCATGTACGAACGTTATCATCATGATGTCGTGGGAGTGAATTCAAGGTTAGATTCTATTCAAGCAGCTGTGTTAAATGCTAAATTACCACATTTAGATACGTATAATAAGGCGAGACAATCTGCCGCAAGAAAATACAGTAAAGCTCTAGAAGGGATCGCTAGTATTACAACACCGCAGGTTTCTAAAACATGTGGTGCAATTTGCGAAGATTGTGATTGTCACGTTTTTCATCAATACACGTTAAAGCTAAATAATGTAGATAGAGATGGCTTAGTAAAGTTTTTAAATAGCCATGATATTCCATGTGGTGTGTACTATCCAATTCCGTTACACAACCAAAAAGCGTATCAAGATACCAGATATAACGAAGCAGATTTTCCGGTTACTAACCAATTGGTAAAAGAAGTCATTTCTTTACCAATGCACACCGAGTTAGACGATGAGCAAATACAGTTTATCACCGATAAGATTAAAGAGTTTATAACAAATAATTAGAGCGTTACCGCAAGGGTCAGGCTGTACACTTAAATCTTTTTTTGCCATATAGGCAAGCAAAAAAAGGATACCGCTTCCATCCTTAACGCACACATTAGCCAATGAAAGTATTAGTCACAGGAGGTTTAGGTTTTATAGGTTCGCACACGGTTGTAGAACTTCAAAAAGAAGGATACCAAGTGGTGATTATAGATAACCTATCTAATTCCTCTTTAGAGGTTTTACAAGGTATTGTTTCCATTACAGGAATAACGCCAGTTTTTGAAAAGCTAGATTTAAAAGACAAAGCGAAAGTTCAAAAATTCTTTAAGCAACATCAAGATATTCATGGAGTCATCCATTTTGCGGCTAGTAAAGCAGTAGGTGAGAGTGTGCAAAATCCTTTAATGTATTATGAAAACAATATCAATACATTGGTTTATGTGTTACAAGAATTAGAGAAACTACCAACAGCTAATTTTATTTTTAGTTCCTCGTGTACAGTATATGGTCAAGCCAAAACCATGCCGATAACAGAAAATGCACCCATACAATTTGCAGAATCTCCTTACGGAAATACCAAACAAATTGGCGAAGAAATCATACAAGATACGTGTAAGGTAAATAGTAACATACAAGCTATATCCTTACGGTATTTTAATCCGATAGGAGCGCATGAAAGTACTAAAATTGGAGAATTACCAATTGGTGTGCCACAAAATTTAATCCCGTACATCATGCAAACAGGTGCAGGAATTCGCGAGCAACTCTCTGTTTATGGTGACGATTATCCAACAACAGATGGAACCTGCATAAGAGATTATATTCATGTGGTAGATGTTGCAAAAGCACATGTTATTGCTTTAAAAAGATTATTAGAAAATAAAAATACATCTAATAATGAAACGTTTAATCTAGGTACTGGAACTGGGAGTTCTGTTTTAGAGGTTATTCAAGCTTTTGAAAAAGTAGCAAATAATAAACTCAACTATAAAATAGTAAATAGACGTCCTGGTGATGTTATTTCTGCTTACGCAGATACCTCAAAAGCAAATGAGGTTTTAGGTTGGAAAGCACAATACAGTTTAGAAGATGCGGTACTATCTGCTTGGAAATGGCAAAATAGCCTAAATTCCCTTTAGTATATGATTAGGTATTTGGTGTCTCATTATCAAATGCGCAACATATTCTAAACGGACTTATGTAATTCCTATTAATATGTTGATTAACAATATTTTAATGTTCTTAATTGGGGATTGGTTTATATTCTTGTTTTCTTTGTAGCTAATGAAAATGAGAAAACAATGAAATGGATTACAGTAAAACGTCAGACAAGACAAGAAAACAGATTCGCACCCAACATGGGACGTGTTAATGCCAAAGTAACGTATATTAAAAAACAAGTACTTGGTATTCCTATTAAAACACTACACAAATACAGAGAAACCTATTATGGAAAAGTAAAAGACTGTGAAGATTGTGTACTAAGTAAATAATAAAAAAAAAAGCCTCGAAATTATTTCGAGGCTTTTTTTTATGCTTCTTTCTTTTTAAAATTGCCAAGAATAAGCAATCCTAATCCTACCATTACAGACATATCTGCAACGTTAAAAATTCCAGTTCTAAAAACACCGCCAAGGTTTATGTAAAACATATCGGTTACAGAACCATACATAAAACGGTCGTAAATATTAGCCATTCCGCCACCTAAAATACAGCAAAAACCTATTAATGAAAAGGTGTCTAAGTCTTTGTTTTTAAAAACTAGAAATAAAACATAGGCCATTACCGCAACAGGAACAATAAGTAAAAACAGGACGCGCATGGTCGGACTTAAATCACTTCCCATACCTAGAAAGGCTCCGGAATTCTCTACATTATGTAAGGTCAAGTAGTCTCCAATAATTTCTGACTTACTACCAGGAACAACATAGGCACGTGTCCAAATTTTAGAAACCTGATCAATAACAATATTGAAAATAATTACAAACGAGATAAATAAGGAACGTTTCATTATACTTCCGTTTCTATAGTTGCAGTAGCTGTTTGAGCTTCTCTATTTATTTTTTTAACCAAGCCTTGTAAAACTTTTCCTGGTCCAACTTCTGTAAATAAAGTGGCACCATCTGCAATCATTTGTTGTACAGATTGCGTCCAACGTACAGGAGCAGTAAGTTGTGAGATTAAGTTCTTTTTTATTTCTGCTTCATCTAAAACCGCACTTGCAGTAACATTTTGATAAATCGGACAATTAGGTTTGCTAAACAGAGTGTTTTCTATAGCAGCAGCTAACTCTTCTCTAGCTGGTTCCATCATTGGCGAGTGAAAAGCACCACCAACAGGAAGTACTAAAGCACGTCTTGCTCCAGCTTCTTTCATCGCTTCACAGGCACGATTAATTGCATCAATTTCACCAGAGATTACTAATTGCCCCGGACAGTTATAATTTGCAGCAACTACAATTCCTTCGGTTTGTGCACAAATATCTTCAACAATTTTATCTTCTAGACCTAAAACAGCAGCCATGGTACTTGGTTGTAGTTCACATGCTTTTTGCATTGCCAAAGCACGTTGAGAAACTAAACGTAAACCATCTTCAAAAGTTAAAGCACCATTTGCAACTAATGCAGAAAATTCACCTAAAGAATGACCCGCAACCATATCCGGTGTAAAACGATCTCCTAAAGTTTTTGCTAAAATTACAGAGTGTAAAAAGATAGCAGGTTGTGTTACTTTGGTTTCTTTTAAAGCTTCCGCAGTACCTTCAAACATAATGTCTGTAATGTTGAATCCTAAAATGGCATTAGCATCTTCAAATAAATGTTGTGCTTCAGGTGATTTTTCGTATAAGTCTAAACCCATTCCTGAGAATTGTGCGCCTTGACCTGGAAATATATATGCTTTCATTTGTTTTAAATTTTGAGTTGCAAAAATAGTAATAAAATATTTATAAAGAGAAAAGATCGCTTCGCCTAAAGAATCAAGAATATAGACTTGTTTCTTTTGATAATAAACAGCCAGTCGTCTTAATTATTCTTAAAAAAAAATCAAAAAAATAAATGTTTAAATGAGATTTCTCAACATTTTAAATGCTGTTAGCAATAAACCTCTATCCTATTTTTTATAACCCAACAATTGCAGATTCTGCACAACGTTCCCCATCCATGGCAGCACTAATAATTCCGCCAGCATAACCACCACCTTCACCACAAGGGAAAAGTCCGATAATTTCTGGATGTTCTAAATTTTCATTTCTTGGAATATTTACAGGAGAAGATGTTCTAGATTCTACACCAATTATATTGGCTTCTTCGGTGTGAAAACCTCTCATTTTAGAACCGAAAGCTTTAAAACCTTGACGTAATCTGCTTCCTATAAATTTAGGAAATAAAGAATGTAGTGGTGCCGATTGTAATCCTGGTTGGTATGAGGTAGGATTTAAGCTAGAGGATAAATTACCATCTACAAAATCGGTTAGTCGTTGTGCTGGTGCAGTCTGACTTCTTCCGCCAGCATTAAATGCTAGTTTTTCAAAATCCTTTTGATATTCTAATCCTTTTAAAACGCCAAATTTTTCATATTTAGCTAAATCTTTATCGACATTAATTTCAACAACAATACCAGAATTTGCGAATTCGTTATTTCGTTTAGAAGGGGACATCCCATTTACAACTACTTCACCATTTGCAGTAGCAGCAGGAACAATAAAACCACCAGGACACATGCAAAAAGAGTACACGCCTCGATCGTTAACTTGGTGCACTAAACTGTATGCAGCAGCAGGAAGTAGTTCGCTACGATTCCCATCACAATGGTATTGAATAGCATCTATAATATGTTGTGGGTGCTCTACACGAACTCCCATTGCAAAAGATTTTGCTTGTAGCGCAATCTTTTTTTTATGTAGTAAATAATAAATATCACGAGCAGAATGACCAGTAGCCAAAATAACCCGATTTGCCGTTAGCTCTGTACCATTTTGCAATTGTAATGCTTGAATCGCATTGTTTTTGATGACAAAATCGGTGACACGAGATTCAAAATGAATTTCGCCACCAAATTTTAAAATGGTTTCTCTAATATTAGAAACCACTTTTGGTAATTTATTGGTTCCAATATGTGGATGGGCATCTACCAAAATTTGATCTGTTGCTCCGTGAAATACAAGGTTTTCAAAAATACGACGCACATCACCACGCTTTAAACTACGTGTGTATAATTTACCGTCGCTATAGGTTCCTGCACCACCTTCACCAAAGCAATAATTAGAATCTTCGTTTACAAAATGATCTTGATTGATGGCTTTTAAATCCCGACGTCTGTCTTGCACATTTTTTCCGCGTTCTAAAACAATAGGCTTAAAACCTAGCTCGATACAACGCAGTGCAGCATACATTCCTGCAGGACCAAAACCAATAATATGAATCGGTTTTGCATTAGAAACATCTTTGTATTCAAAGGTGTAATCGGAAGTTTGCGGAACAGGCTCGTTTATAAAAACAGCAACTTTATAATTAAAGATGATTTTAGCTTTACGTGCATCAATGGATTTACGTAATACTTTAATTCCTGAAATATCGCCATAAGGAATGCCTAAGTTTTTGGAAGCTTTCTTTAATAGGATATTTGGTATTTCTTCTTCCTTTAAGGAAACACGAAGTTGGATGTCTTTAATCATATTGCGAATTTATGAAAAATTGCGATAGCGGATTAAAGATTTTATGAGTTTCGAATTATACTAACGCACCATTAGCTCCAATTACTTGTCCTGAAATCCATTTGGAATCGTCACTAGCTAAAAATAAAGCCACTTTTGCAATATCTATTGGTTTGGCAAGTCGGTTGAAAGCATTCATACTGCTTAGTTTATCTATAAATTCTTGGGATTTTCCATTTAAAAACAATTCGGTTTCTGTTGCTCCAGGAGCCAATGCATTTACAGAGATTCCTCTTCCAATTTCTTTTGAGAATACGCGTGTCATTTGTTCTACTGCAGCTTTTGTTGCGGAATATAGTGCGTAAGTAGGAAACATTAATTTTACAGTACTTGAGGATATATTGATAATGTTTCCGTTATCTGCTAATTTACTGCTAGCTTCTTGTAGTGTGTTAAAAACACCTTTTACGTTTACATTAAATTGTTTAGTGAAATCGGCTTCCGTATTATCTTTTAATTCTTTCGAAATCATAATACCAGCATTGTTTATTAATACATCTACTTTTCCAAAAGCAGCGATAGCTTGGTCAAATAAGGCAGTAACTTCGTCTTTTTTACTTACATCTGCTTTTACAACAATAGCAGTTCCGCCTTGTGTTTCAATCGTGTTTAAAGTGGCGTTGGCTTCCTCTTGACTATTGGAATGGTTTACAATTATTTTTGCTCCGTTTTTAGCCAAAAGCGTAGCTATTTCTCTACCAATTCCTTTAGAAGAACCAGTTACTATAATTACTTTATTTTCTAGTTTCATGTGTGTATGGTTTGAGTTTTACTTATTTTAAAGCAATTAGTTGATCGGCAATCTCGGTTAAATTGGATGCAACTATTTCTGGTTTTTCTGCTAAAGGATACATTTGTGCTCCTGGTCTGCTAACAAAAGCACCTCTCCAATTTGCCCAAAGCGCACCTGTAATATCCCAACCATGAGCTGCAACTAATAAACATTCGTTGGATGAAACTCCCATCTTTCTGGCAGCCCAATCGTAAGCATCAGTATGAGGTTTGAATTTCCCTATATCTTCGATACTTAAACGTGCATCAAAAAACTCGATTAATCCGGCATTTTCAAATTGGGTTTGCACGCCTTTGTTAGAAGAGTTAGTAAAAGATACTAGTTTATATCCAGCGTCTCTTAATTTTTGAAGCGCAGCTTTTACTTCTGGATGTGCAGGTAAAGATCTAATAGGACCTAAAATAGCTTCTCTTGCATCTGTTTCAGATATGGTGATTCCGTAGTTAGAAGCTACCATTTGTAATGCAGCTGCACCTATAATTCCGAAATCGTTATATTTTCTTCCTACTGTAGTAACTAACGAATATTGTAACATGGTTGTAAACCATAATGGTAATAAATCACTTCTGTTTCCTAGCGCTTTACCAACACTTTCTTTCATTGCGGTAAGATCTAGTAATGTTTCATTTACGTCAAAAAATAATACTTTTGGTCTAGTGTTCATATTTTCTGTTTTAGTGGGTTGTTCTAAGGAAGAGCTAAATGCTAAATGAGGCGCGGTCAAACCTATCATTGCTGTTTTCTTAATAAAATCTCTTCTGTTGTTTCTTTCTTTTGTCATGTGTTATTATTTATAAACATACCAAGTAGTATGTTTTAGCTTAAAAAAAAACTAAGCTTTAAGTTGTTTTAAGTATAGCGAAAGGCCTGCAATATATTCCTCTAGAATGTCATCATTATCATATAGTTTTCTAATACCTCGAATGCCTTCAAAAGCACTAATAAGATATACAGCAACTGCTTTACTAGAAATGTTTTTGTTTATTGTGTTTTCGCTTTTTCCTCTTTCTATTAAAAGGGTTAAAGCTGCCTTCCAATCTTCAATAATATTTCGCAATGCTATTTGATAGGCAATTTCAAGATCGCCAATCTCGTTAATAAAGTTATTCATTGGGCAACCATGTTGCTTATCGTATATAGGAAAAGATTTTAAGCGTTCTAAAAAAGTGGCTTCTAAAATTTCTAAGGTATTGCCTGATTTGTATAATGGAAGAATCATTCCTTCACAAACTCTTTTTTCCAGTTTTAAGCTAATTACAGCAAGGCCTAATTCCTTTTTGTTTTTGTAATGATGATAAAATGCACCTTTAGTGAGTTTAGTAGCCTTCATTATTTTATCTACACTCGTCGTTTTAAAACCATTTTCATAAAACAGTTTAAACGATTCGTTTAGAATGGTTTGTTTCGTGATTTCTGATTTTAAATCTTGTTGCATGCTACAAAGATATGTGAAAAAATACTAGTTGGTATGTTTTTATTTAACAATAATGGAGCTAATGTTGATAACATCGAGCTCCATTTTTTACTTTTCGTTTACAGAAACCTCCAGATTTTGTTCTTGCACCACAGGTGGAACTTGTAGTTTGATTTGTGGTATTATAGGAATTACTATTTTGACTTGTATGTTGATAGCAATAACCGTTAGCCAAACTTGTTTTATGTTTACACCTAGTGCCTTTTTTAGTTTTTCCTTTGCATTGCACTGTTTTAGATGTCCCAACCGCTTTATTGGTATTCGAGAAACTATTTGTGATATTTGTTTGAATAGGTGGTTTGCAAATTTTGCAAGGAGTTAAACCATATTTAGATATATCTATATCTGAAAGTTTCTTAGAAACATTTTCGACCATTCTGCAACTGCTTAAATGATACTTTTTACCAGATGGTGTTTTGTAAAGTGCTTGCGCGTTGATTTTGGTAAAAACCATAAATAGAATTAACACAATTATACTGTGTTTTAATTTACAGTTTGTAGTAATCATTATTTGCGTAAATAAGTCAAAAATGAAAAATCAAATTTATGATTTTCATCTTTTTGATGGTATTTATCGTTGGTTTTTTTCCAGATAGAAGTATCTATTTTTGGAAAAAAGGTATCTGCTTCAAACTCTTCATGCACACGAGTAATTTCAATCTTATCTGCTAAAGGCATGGCTTGTTTATAAATTTCGCCACCACCAATAATAAAAGGTTGTATATCGTTTTTAGCAATTGCAATCGCTTTTTCTAGAGAATTTACCACAATTACTCCTTCAGGAACTTGGTAGTTTTCTTGTCTCGAAATAACCACATGTGTTCTGTTTGGTAATGGTTTTGGGAAACTTTCAAATGTTTTTCTTCCCATGATGATATGATGACCAGAGGTTAATGCTTTAAAGCGTACTAAATCATCACGTAAATGCCAGATAAGTTTATTGTCTTTACCAATAGCATCGTTTTCTCCAGCAGCAACAATAATGGTTAAGGTTTGTTTTTTTGCAGAAACTTCTTCGTTGTACACTTCTGTTTTTGCAATATGAGGCGCCTCCTTTTTTAGATTCGTTTTTAACTTTTCAATTCTAGCTTGTTGCTTTGCGACTAGTTTTTCTAGTTGTTTTTGCTCCCAATCTTTTCCCATAAAGGTTTGAAACAAAAACACATTTAAAAAATGCCAGAATAATAGCACAAACCAAATAGCAATTATTACTACCGACCAAGGAAGTGTTGCTATGGTAAACTCATCTGCTAATTGTAATCCAACATTAAAAGTATATAGTATTAAACCAAAAATTGCAAATACGATAGCATGAGAATAAAAACGTTTTTTCTGTTTTATTCTACGTTGTGCATTTTGTATAAGTTGTAATTGCTCTTGGTCTATTTGTGGTTTATTTTTCTTTTTACCGAACATATTTAATAGGTTTCTTATGTAAAGTTACTGAATTCCTTTTTGTCTTTCACTAAAACGATATAGTTTGGTTTTCAGTGTTTTATGTTGTTTTTGTAATTATTGTATTCTTTATTTATGAATCTGTTTTATAGTGAATCAATACTTTTACTATGGGATTTATAATAATAAAATAATAATTCAAAATTAGGTATTTATTTTTTTGATACCTCTAACTTTCTTATTTAATTTGAACTAGCTTAAATCAATAATATTATGGCAATTAAGAAACAATTTTTAAAAAGTAAGCCAGTTTGTAAAGTAACATTTACAGTTCCTGCTAAAGAAGCAAAAGAAGTTTTAGTAGTAGGGAATTGGAACAATTGGGATGCAAAAGCAGAACCTTTACAAAAATTAAAAAACGGAACATTTAAAGGAACAGTTAACTTAGAAAGTGGCAATTCTTACGAATTTAAATATGTTGTTGACGGGCAATGGCAAAACGAGGAACAAGCAGATGCTTTTGTTTGGAATGAGTTTGCAGCTTCAGACAATAGTGTGATAAATTTGTAATACGCGACTAGTAAAACAAAAAAAGGTGTATTCTTTAATTAGAATACACCTTTTTTTGTTTTATGTCTTTTATGAAAAAGGGAAGTTATTAAAAATAAATAGTCATTAAAATTCGAAATGGAACTTCTACAGGCTTGCCATTTAAATAACCAGGCTTTTTCATTTTTGGAAGCCGTTTTACAAGCTTAATCGCTTCGGCAGCAATTTCTTTTTTATGTGCTTTAGCGGTAATGTTTTTAGTCTTTCCTTTTTCATCAATGGTAAATTCTACTAAAAACTGTGTCGACTTGTCTAGCGGAAAGAGCTTGTCTGCTAATTCATAATTAAAACTAAGTTTAATAAAGTCTATTATTTTTTCCTTAGTACAAATTTTTGTGCCTTGATAATCTAACTTTTCACTACAACTTCTGTATATAGGATAGCTGTCTATTTTATTGATTTTTTCTGTTTGAGAAAAAGGGGATAAACCTAAAAAGAAGGCTATAAGAAAGAAAGTGTTATTCATGAATAATTTTAAGATTTATTTTTGTTTTTAAGTCGTTTACGCTCTTTTTTTGAGTTTTCTATTTCAAAACTTATAGGAAAACCATAAGGGATAAGAATGGGTTTTCCATCCAGATATCCCGGACTTTCTAAATCGGGAATTTCTTCAATTACTCGTTTAGCTTCATTGGATAAAATAGCATAAGATGATCTCGTTTTTACACCAAAAATCTTTCCTTCTTTATCTACTATGAATTGGACTAAAATTTTTACTTTTCCTTCTAAACCTATAGTTCGAGCTAATTTTTTATTAAAATTTTCACTAACATGTTTGGCAATTTTTATGCTCATACATTTTTTTAACTCTATGTTACCATCTTTTTTGTTACAACCTTTGTATACAGGTGATTGAAATGAACCAGAGTTTCTAAATTGAAAATCCTCATAGTTAACATCTTTTAGCTGTGTTAATATTCGGGTTTCTTTATTTAATAGAAAGTAAAAAATTTCATATTTACTAATGTTTAAATCGTGAGCGTTAAAATCGACTACTACTTTTACACTTGGGAAATCATTAATTAATGGGGATAATTTATCTTGTATTATTTTATTACTTGATGAAATTTGTGAGCGATTAATTAAAACCTTTCCTTCTTGATTAAAATTTATTCTTGATGAAATATATAAAGTGTCTGTTTTTGTTTCTTTTGAAGCAGCTTCTAACGTTTCTAAATCCAGATTTTGCAGTAAGTAGTTGTATAAGTTTTCTTTAAAACAGTTTTTGTCAGTTTCATTGGTGTTACAATTCTTAAAATCAATTTCTTCCTCTTGAGATAATAGTAATAAACCACTAAAACAGACAATAACTAGGAATATGTTTTTTATTAATAGTTTTAAGATTTGTTTTTCTTTTTTAATTTTCGTAATTCCTTTTTAGATAAAGGTTTAGGTGCTTCTACTGTAAAGCTTATAGGGAATCCATAAGGTACAATAACTGGTTTTCCTTTTTGAATTCCTGGTTTATCCATTTTAGGAATTAGTCGAACTACACGAATGGCTTCTTTTTCTAATACTGGATGTGGAGCTCTTGCTCTAACACCTACGATATTACCTTCTTTATCTACTTTAAATTGCACACTAATTCTATGCTTTCCGGCAGGAAGGTTTAGTGATTTTACTAGTTTTGTGTTAAAGTTTTTACCAACAAAAGTCGCTATTTGAGAACCCATACATTGTTTAAGTGCTTGATTTCCCATGTTTTCATCACAACCAGAGTAAACGGGTACTTTTTCAATTATAGAAAAAGAAACTTCGGCAGTATCTTCTGTGACTTTATTTATCGTTTTAAGATGGTCTTGAGAAAAAGAGGGTACAGTAAATAGAAAGCATACAAAAAGGTATAAATATTTCATTTGGTTTTTTAAAAATTAAACAGCAACTGCTCCTTTAATATGTGGATGCGGATTGTAATCTTCTAGTGTGAAATCATCAAAAGTAAAGTCGAAAATATCTTTTACATCTGGATTGATTTTCATTTTAGGAAGTGCTCTCGTTTCGCGAGATAATTGTAATTCTAATTGCTCGATATGGTTGCTATAAATATGTGCATCCCCAAAAGTGTGGATAAAATCTCCTGCTTGGTAACCACAAACTTGAGCCATCATCATGGTAAACAATGCATAAGATGCAATGTTAAACGGTACACCTAAAAAGATATCTGCACTACGTTGGTATAGTTGGCAAGATAATTTGCCGTCAGCTACATAAAACTGAAAGAAAGCGTGACAAGGAGGAAGCGCTGCTTTACCATTAGCAACATTCTGGCTAAAAGATTTTGAAGTATCTGGTAAAACCGAAGGATTCCAGGCAGAAACTAACATTCTTCTACTATTCGGATTGGTTTTTAAAGCGTGAATTACTTCTTTTATTTGATCAATTTCATCATCATTCCAGTTTCGCCATTGGTGTCCATAAACAGGGCCTAAGTCGCCATTTTCGTCTGCCCAACTATTCCATATTTTTACGCCGTTTTCGGTAAGGTAATTAATGTTTGTATCTCCTTTTAAAAACCAAAGCAATTCGTAAATAATAGATTTTAAGTGTAATTTTTTAGTGGTTACCATTGGGAAACCTTCACTTAAATCAAAACGCATTTGGTGACCAAAAACACTTTTTGTTCCTGTTCCTGTTCTATCTCCTTTTTGGTTTCCGTTGTCTAAAACGTGTTGTACTAGGTCTAAATATTGTTTCATGTTTACTTTTTCCGCGAAAGCGGAAATCTCTTTTTAATTATACGGAAGATGCTGAAAATAAATACAGCACGACACTAAAAGCTAAAATAAAAAAAAGCACCAAGATTTGATGCTTGATGCTTTACTATATTATTATAAAGTTATTAACGATTTTCGCGAACAGAAATTAATAATTTATCTGTGACGATTCGCTATTAACCAATTATCATACCAGCAATAGTTGCCGACATTAGTGATGCAATAGTACCACCAATTAAGGCTTTTATACCAAATTCGGATAATGTTTTACGTTGTCCTGGTGCAAGAGAACCAATACCTCCAATTTGAATACCAATAGAAGCAAAGTTTGCAAAACCACATAGCATATAGGTTGCCATGATTATGGACTTGTTATAAGTTAAGTGTGTTGCATTTGCAGCATTTTTTAAATCTGCTAGTTGTATGTACCCTACAAATTCACTTGCGGCAAGTTTGATTCCTAAAAGTTGTCCCATTAAGGCCATGTCTTCTGTAGCAACACCAATTAACCACATTAAAGGGGCAAAGAGGTAACCAAGAATAAACTCTAGCGAAAGACTTTGATATGGTGTGTTATTGGCAATGATATCATTTAAAGAAGTGAAATGCCAATTGATATTTAAAGCTTCTATTGTAAATCCGTCAAAACCAGCCATTCCTCCTAGAATTCCATTTATCATTGCAATAAATGCAACAAATACTAAAAGCATAGCACCAACATTTACAGCAAGTTTTAAACCTTCAGTTGTCCCATTTGCAATAGCATCTAAAAAGTTAGAACCTATTTTTTCTGAAGAAACGTGTACATCGGTGTTTATTTCTTCGGTTTGTGGATAAAGAATTTTTGATATTACTATGGCTCCAGGAGCAGCCATTACAGATGCAGCTAATAAATGTTTCGCATAAAATAATTGTAGTAATTCATCATCACCTCCTAAAAAGCCAATATAAGCAGCAAGAACAGCTCCTGCTACTGTTGCCATTCCACCAATCATAACCAGAAGCATTTCTGATTTGTTCATTTTTTCTAGATATGCCTTGATTAATAAAGGAGCTTCTGTTTGTCCCAGAAAAATATTTCCAGCTACACTTAAGCTTTCTGCTCCAGAGATACCAAGAACTTTAGTAAGTAATAAACCCATTCCTTTTACTACTTTTTGAATGATACCTAAGTAGAAAAGCACAGAAGTAAGTGCGGAAAAGAATATGATTGTTGGTAATACTTGAAATGCGAAAATAAACCCGAAAGAAGTAATGTCTAGCATGCCTCCAAATAGAAATTCGCTACCAGCTTGTGTAAAGCCAAGAATGGAAATGAATCCTTTTCCCACGACTTCAAAGACTGATTTTATAAAGTCTACTTTTAGTACGCCTACTGCAATTATTAGTTGAAATACTAAACCAATTCCAACAGTTTTCCAGTTGATACCTTTTCTGTTTTTACTGAATAAAAATGCTAAAACTAATAGGGAAACCATACCTAAGATTCCTCTCCATAAACTTTGTAGAGAAAACCCTTGACTGTCTATAATGGTGTTGTTTGAATCTGTAGTATTTATAACCCCAGCAACTTCTTTTTCTTTGAATGCTGTAAAATGAAATTCTGTATTTTTTTCTGAAAAAACTAAAGTAGAATCTGTGTGTTCTTTAATTTTGTACCGTCTTATGGTATCGTTTGGTTGGTTGTAGTAAAAAACCAATAAGTTGTTTTGATGTATGTAATCACCGGAAGCATTTGTAGTATTAAATTCACCTTGATGTAGTTCTAAGGTTTCAAAACTATTGTTCTGGTTATTTGCTATCCATTTTTTTTCTAGGTCTTGTGCAACAGTTGTAGAAAATCCAAAAAAAACAGCTACAATAGCTAATACAAAATTTTTCATGTGCTTATTTTTATTTTTTTTATTCGTCACATGCTGTTCGCTATTAATGATTTTCTTGGATGAAAAACTTTTTAGCATGCTCGTTTCATTTGGTGGTGTTTGGTTATCGTTTAGAGATCTCATCTCTTATATGCGCTGCTTTTTCATAATCTTCATTAGCAACTGCTTCCTCTAACATATTGTGTAATTCTTCAATAGTTTTACTAGCAAAGGTGTTGTTTGGTGATTCTGTTTCTAATTCTTCCGTAACTAAAGCATCTAAAAGAATATCGTCTCCTAGGTTTTCGTCTTCTTTTTCCGGATTTACTTTTAAATAAATCCCTGCTTTGTCCAAAATATTTTTATAGGTAAAAATTGGTGCTTGAAAACGTAAAGCTAAGGCAATAGCATCACTGGTTCTAGCGTCAATAATTTCTTCAATTTTATCGCGTTCGCAAATTAAACTAGAATAGAAAACCCCATCTACTAGTTTATGAATGATTACTTGTTTTACAACAATATCAAATCGATCTGCAAAATTTTTGAATAAATCGTGGGTGAGTGGTCTTGGCGGACGAATTTCTTTTTCTAAAGCAATAGCAATAGATTGAGCCTCGAAAGCACCAATAACTATTGGGAGTTTTCTATCTCCATCCACTTCATTTAAAATCAAGGCATAAGCGCCATTTTGAGTTTGGCTATACGAAATACCTTTTATGTTTAACTTGACTAAGCTCATAATTTAAAACGCAAAAGACTGTTTAAATTAGGACAAAACAAAATTTAAACAGTCCTTTTTAACAATACAATTTATAAAAAAATATTTATTGTTGCGCCTTAAAGGCTTTTAATTTTTCGATTAAAGCAGGAACAACTTCAAAAGCATCGCCTACAACACCATAATCTGCAGCTTTAAAAAAAGGAGCTTCAGGGTCTGTGTTTATTACTACTTTTACCTTACTAGCATTAATTCCTGCTAAGTGCTGTATTGCACCAGAAATACCAATTGCTATGTATAAGTTTGCTGCAACAGGCTTTCCTGTTTGCCCTACGTGTTCGCTATGTGGTCGCCATCCTAAGTCACTTACGGGTTTAGAACAAGCAGTAGCTGCACCAAGTACATCTGCTAATTCTTCTATCATTCCCCAGTTTTCAGGACCTTTTAATCCACGACCAGCAGAAACTACTATTTCGGCATCTGCAATACTAACTTTATCACTTGCTTTGTCTACAGATTGTACATGTACTCCAAATTCTGGAATAGCAGGAGCAAAGTCTTCCGCGGAAGCGCTTCCTGAATTTTCTACTAATCCGAAAGAATTATTAGATACTGCCACTAATTTTACATCGGTATTAATAGTGGTTATATTAAATGCTTTATTGGTGAAAGCGGTACGTTTTACTGTAAAAGGAGAAGTACTTGATGGTGCTTCAATAACATTAGTAGCATATCCTGCGTGTAAGCCAACGGCTAATAAGGGTGCTAAATATTTACTGTCTGCACTAGAGCTTACAATAACAACTTTAGCATCTTCTTTTTCAGCTGCTTGTTTAATAACATCTGCATACGCTTTTGCATTAAAAGCGTCTAGCTGTTCATTAGTAACATTTAATACTTTGTCCACACCATAGTTTCCTAAAATACTTGCATCACTAGCATTAATGGTTACTGCTGTTACTGTTGTACCTAATTGGTTAGCAACTGCTTTTGCGTAAGAAGCTACTTCTAAAGCTACTTTTTTAAATTTTCCTTGTTCTGATTCTGTATATACTAAAACTGACATAATATATTCTTTATTTTTTATTTCCACCTAAGCAGAAATATCATTAATGATTTCGTAAACTTTTAAAGATCCCAAATCCAGTTTGGAAACATTTAGTTTACAACTAAATTACCTTTGCTTCGTTATGAAGTAAGTTTACCAATTCGTCTAAATTATCTGGAGAAACAAGTGTTACAGCACCTTTAGGAGCTGGTTTTTCAAATTTAATAGAAGAAGTTTCTGCTTCTGTAGCAATAGGTTCTACAACTTGTAAAGGTTTTTTACGAGCCATCATGATTCCTCTCATGTTTGGAATACGTAAATCGCTTTCTTCTACTAATCCTTTCTGACCTCCTATTACTAAAGGTAAGGATGTAGTAACTGTTTCTTTACCACCATCAATTTCTCTGATCGCAGTTGCATTTGTTCCTTCTACTTCTAGGCTAATACAGTTATTTACAAAATTTGCATTGGTAAGACCTGCTATCATTCCTGGAACCATTCCTCCATTATAATCAATAGATTCACGACCAGCAATTACTAAGTCATAACCTCCATCTTCTATTACTTTCGATAATTGTTTTGCAACGGCAAAACCATCTATAGCTTCTGTGTTTACTCTAATTGCTTCATCTGCTCCAATAGCTAAAGCTTTACGTAAAGTAGGTTCTGTTTCTGGACCTCCAACATTAACAACAGTTACACTAGCACCTTGTTTTTCTTTAAACCACATGGCACGAGTTAAACCAAACTCATCATTTGGGTTAATTACAAATTGAACACCATTGGTGTCAAATTTTGTGTCTCCTTCTGTAAAATTAATTTTTGATGTCGTGTCAGGAACGTGACTGATACACACTAAAATTTTCATAATTATATAATTTAATTAAAATTTTATTTTTTGTAAAGGCTAGAACTATAACGATATCGTAAAACATTTTAGTTGTTAAAATTCTAAGCTTTATTTTCTAGGCTACGAAGTTAATTATAATATTTTGATTATTTACTATGCATGCATAGTAAATTTTAAACAAATCTTTCTAAGATAGTTTTTCTTTTATTGCTATTTTTGTTCCCATTAATATTTATAATAGATGAAGACTATACAATTTAGAGAAGCAGTTTGTGAAGCCATGAGTGAAGAAATGCGCAGAGATGAAAGCATTTACTTAATGGGAGAAGAAGTAGCAGAATACAACGGAGCATATAAAGCAAGTAAAGGTATGTTAGACGAGTTTGGTGCAAAACGTGTTATAGACACACCAATTGCAGAACTTGGATTTTCTGGTATTGCTGTTGGTTCTACCATGACAGGAAATAGACCAATTGTAGAGTTTATGACTTTTAACTTCGCTTTAGTTGGTATTGACCAAATTATAAATAATGCAGCTAAGATTAGACAAATGTCTGGCGGACAATTTAAATGTCCTATTGTTTTTCGTGGTCCAACTGGATCTGCAGGACAATTAGGAGCAACACACTCGCAAGCTTTTGAAAGCTGGTTTGCAAACACTCCAGGTTTAAAAGTAATTGTACCTTCTAATCCTTATGATGCAAAAGGTTTATTAAAAGCGGCTATACGTGATGACGATCCAGTAATTTTTATGGAAAGTGAACAAATGTATGGGGATAAAGGAGAAGTGCCAGAAGGAGAATATGTAATTCCTATTGGAGTTGCAGAAGTGAAAAGAGAAGGAACAGATGTAACTATAGTATCTTTTGGTAAAATTATTAAAGATGCTTACAAAGCAGCAGACCAATTAGCTGAAGAAGGTATTTCTTGTGAAGTTATTGATTTACGTACCGTAAGACCTTTAGATATCAATACTATTTTAACGTCGGTTAAAAAAACAAATAGATTGGTTATTTTAGAAGAAGCTTGGCCATTTGGAAATGTTTCTACAGAAATTACATACCAAGTGCAAGCGCAAGCTTTCGATTATTTAGATGCACCAATTGTAAAAATAAATACTGCAGATACACCTGCACCTTACTCACCAGTTTTATTAGCAGAATGGTTGCCAAATAGTGACGATGTTGTTAAAGCGGTGAAAAAAGTAATGTATAAATAAAAACTAATTTCTTTCGTTATATAAACTTCATTGGCAACATTGTTGATGAAGTTTTTTTGTATAATGAAATCAGATGGACTAAATGAAGTTTAAATTAATTCTCTTATTGTTTTTTTTCGGAATCGTTTCCGTTGTAGCACAAACCAAAGTTAGCGGTAAAGTATACGATGAATTTAATGAGCCAGTAGCCTTTGCTAATGTTATCTTTAAAGGTTCTTCCGAAGGTACAATAACAGATGAAAATGGAACTTTTTATTTAGAATCTGATGCCAATTGGGATACTGTTTTTGTTTCCTTTATTGGTTTTGCTACTTTAAATGTTCCTCTGGAAAAACGAGTTAATTACGATCTTAAATTTATTCTAAAAGAAGAAGAAGGATCGTTAGATGAAGTAGTAATTGTTACCGGAAAGCAATCCAAAAAAGAATCTGAAAATCCTGCAATTGCTATTCTTAAAAAAGTTTGGGAACACAAACGTCAAAATGGCTTAAAACAATTCAAACAATACGAATACGATAAATACGAAAAAGTTGAATTCGATCTAAATACCATTGATAGTTCCCTTATTAAAAGTAAGCTGTTTAAAGGTATGGAGTTTGTATTTGACAAGGTAGATACTTCTCGTGTTACAGGAAAAACATACTTACCTATATTTATTAATGAAGCGGTTTCTAAAATTTATGGAGACAACCTTATTAATAAAGAAAAACAAGATTTATTAGGTAATAAAAACTCTGGTTTTAGTGATAATCAAGTCATAATTGATTTTGTAAATGATCTGTATTCCGAGTTTGATATTTATGATAACTACCTAAAGTTTTTCGATAAGAGTTTTGTTAGTCCGATTTCTAGAACGGGAATAAATACTTACAATTACGTTTTATCAGATAGTACTTATCGCGATAATAAATGGTGTTACAATATTATATATTATCCTAGACGTAAAAACGAACTTACATTTAAAGGTGATTTTTGGGTTGCAGATACTACTTATGCCATTAAGGAAATTAACATGCAAGCTTCTAAAAGTGCCAATATAAACTGGGTAAAAGAGATTTATATAGAGCAGGAATTTGAAGTCCTTAATGACTCTTTATTGTTATTAAAAAGAGATTATTTTATGTCTGATTTTTCTTTTAATAAAAAGGAAGAAGCTCGTGGTGTTTACGGTAAGCGTACTACTTTGTATGATAATTATGCTTTTGATATTCCAAAAGATGAAAAATTCTACAGTCAGGAAGTGTATAATTACGATAAGGATATTTATAATAGAGAAGACGACTTTTGGGAAGATAACCGAATGGAAGCTTTAAGTAAAGACGAAAAAGGGGTTTACAAAATGCTAGACACTTTAAAAACCGTTAAAAAGTTTAAGCGTCTTTATAATGTAGGAAGTATTCTTGCATCCGGATATATAGAAATGCCAAGTTTGAATTTAGATTATGGTCCAATTTTTTCCACATTTGGTTTTAATGATGTAGAAGGATTGCGTTTAAGAGCTGGAGGAAGAACCTATTTTGGACAAAATGATCTTTGGCGTATTGAAGGTTTTGGTGCTTATGGTTTTAAAGACGATAAGTTTAAATACGGAATCTCAGGAAAAGTACTTCTAGACAAAAAAAATAGGTTCATTATATCTGGAGGAAACCGAAGAGATGTAGAGCAAATAGGAGCAAGTTTAACTACATCTACAGATGTTTTAGGACGTAGTTTAGCGTCGTCATCTGTTATAGGAACCGGAACAAATGATAAATTGACATCTATTAATCTTACCAGTCTTGCCGTTGAAATGGAACCGGTTAGAAATGTGGTTTTTAGACTAAGCGGAAACTACAGAACTTTAGAGTCGGCATCTAAAACGTTTAGTTTAGATTATTATACAGACCAAACACATACAACCACAGAATCGGAAATCAAGCAATTTGAAAGTGCTTTATCTGTTTCGTATTTTCCAAAAAGAAAAATGACAGGTTATGGTGTAGAACGTAGAGAAGCAAACGATGGTTTTGCAAGAATTTTTGCGCAAGTAACCAATGGTAATCAAAACATGTTTAAAAGTGATTTTGATTATACTAAAGTACAATTATCCTACTTGCAACCTTGGTCGGTTGGTGGTTTAGGAAGGTTATATACTACACTAGAGGTAGGAAAAACATTTGGAGAAGTTCCGTTAGGACTATTAAGTGTCGTTCCTGGAAATCAGAGTTATTTCTCTATATATAACACCTTTTCTAACCTAGATTATTACGAGTTTGTAACAGATACGTATGCATCTATGCATATACAACATAATTTTAATGGTCGTTTCTTTTCGCGAATTCCTTTTCTACGTAAGTTAAACTGGAGAGAAATAGTTGGGTTTAGAGCTGTTGTTGGTGAAATATCCAAAGAGAACAGAGCACTTAACGCATCTGGTTTAGTCTATAAAGCACCAACGAATAAAGCGTACTACGAATACAGTTTTGGTATAGATAATATCTTTAAAGTCTTTAGAATCGATTTTAATTTTAGAGGAAATTATTTGGACGAAACCAATTATCCAGATGCCAGAAAATTTGGTATTACAGGTAGTTTCGGGTTTAATTTTTAGGAAGCTTATACCAATTCTGCATCATAAAAGTGAGTAGCATCTTTTACCAGAATGCTTAATGTTTCTTTTTCTTTAGTAATTCGAGCAGCATCCCAGTTTAAGTATTGTGTGCAGTCTTTCGTAATTAACGTTTCATATTTTGCAACGCTAGAAATATTAAAATACAGTCTACCGGTTCGTCGTATAAAGAAATCAGCAAGGCTATTAATCATTTCATAATGTATACCATACCATAACTCGGCTCTAATGAGTTTAGATTCCGGATTTTCATCGGTAAAGGATTGCATTTTTTCTAGTATATCATTCGCTTGTTTACCATAATGGGAAGTTAAATACCAAGCAAAATAATCGTTTTCTATTCCGACTTCTTGAAGCTTTAATTGCAATTCTTTTTGATATTTTTTTACTTCTTTAGACGAAGTCATAGCATCTGTGGTAAGCGTAATTTTTTCGGTATATGAATCTTTTAATTTAGATTCTTGCTTGTCAGTCATCGTTTTTAAAACCGCATCCATAACCCGTTGTGCCATTTTTCTGTAGCCTGTTAATTTTCCACCAGCAATAGAAATTAGGCCACTTTTAGAAACAAATATTTCATCTTTTCTAGATAATTCGGAAGGATCTTTTTCTTCTTCATGTATTAATGGTCGTAACCCAGCCCAATTCGATTCAATATCTTCTTCCTTTAAATGGATATCCGGAAATGCATCATTTACAGCATCTAGCAAATAATGAATATCTGCTTTTGTAGTAACTACGCGATCTAAGTTTCCAAAATAATCGGTATCTGTAGTGCCAACATAGGTTGCTCGTCCTCTCGGGATTGCGAATATCATACGTCCGTCTGCGACATCAAAATAAACCGATTGTTGTAATGGGAATTTTTCAATAGGAAAAACAATATGTACCCCTTTTGTTAGATGTAAATGTTTATTGTTTTTGGAAGCATCTTTTTCTCTTAACTTATCTACCCACGGACCAGTAGCGGAAACGAAATTCCGAGATCTAATGGTAAAGGTTTCTCCCGAATTATGATCGATACATTGAATACTCTTTATTTCCTTTTTGGTATTGTAAACAAAAGTATCCATCTCACAATAATTAAGAATGGTTGCTCCAAATTCGGAAGCCTTTTTTAGTAACTCAATGGTAAGTCGCGCATCATCTGTTCTGTATTCCGAATAATAACCACTACCAAGAATCGTCTCGGCATCAAGCAATGGTTCTTTTTTTAAAGTTTCGGCTTTATCTAGCATTCTCCTACGATCATCCCCTTCCACATCGGCTAAAAAATCATATACTTTTAATCCGATAGACGTCATCATTTTACCATAAGTACCATCTTCAACAAGCGGTAAAAGCATCTTTTCTGGAATCACTAAATGTGGCGCTAGCTTATGTACAATAGCACGTTCTCGACCAGATTCTCTCACTAGACCAATTTCCAATTGCTTTAAATAACGCAAACCGCCATGAATTAGTTTTGTGGATTTATTACTCGTTCCAGAGGCAAAATCATTTTTTTCAATCAAACAAGTTTTCAGTCCTCGTGATGCAGCATCTAAAGCAATTCCTGCTCCTGTAACACCACCGCCAATAATAACAAGGTCAAATTTTTGGGTGCTTACGGTTTTAAGATCTTCGGCTCTATGTAGAATAGAAAATGGTTTTGCTTTCATATATGTTTGCTAGGTTCCTTTAAAACCAAATTTATATTTAATACCAATGGAAAATTCGTTGTCATTGGTTGTCCTGCAAGGTTTTGAAAACCTTGTAGGTATTGTTTGTTTAGGTATAATACCTACAAGGTACAAAAGGAGACCTTGCAGGAAATAAATTAATTGTTTGTGTTTTTATAATGCAATATTTACTCCTCGTCATTAAAGGTTTTGGTTCTTTTAATAGCCGACAACCAGCCTGCGTATTTTTGTGTTCTCGTTTTGTTATCCATTTTTGGAGTGAAAACTTGATCTATTTCTCGAATGGATTCCATGTCTTTTCTTGTCCATATTCCAGCTTTTAATCCTGCTAACATGGCAGCTCCAAGAGCGGTAATTTCAAGCATTTTTGGTCTTTCAACAATAACATCAAGCATGTCTGATTGAAATTGCATCAGGTAATTATTTGCACTTGCACCACCATCGACTTTTAAGGAAGTTAGTGTTTTTCCGCTATCTTCTTCCATTGCTTTTATAACATCTTTGGTTTGATAGGCTAAGGCTTCAATGGTTGCTTTAATGATTTCGTTTTTTCCAATATCTAGCGTAATTCCGTAGATAGCGCCTTTGGCATTCGCATCCCAATAAGGTGCTCCTAATCCGGCAAAAGCGGGAACCACATATACATCTTTTAATGGCGGAATACTTTTACAAATAGCCTCGGTTTCTTTTGCCTCTTTAATGAATAACAACTTATCGCGTAACCATTGTATAGATGCACCACCAATAAAAATACTGCCTTCTAATGCGTAGTTGACAGGTTCGTTGGGTAAGCTGCAAGTTAGTGTGGTGATGAGTCCGTTTTTAGAAGCTACATAATCTTTTCCGTTATTAAGCAATAGGAAGCAACCCGTACCATAAGTGTTTTTTGCAATTCCTGCTTCCGAACCTCCTTGTCCGAACAAAGCTGCCTGTTGGTCGCCAGCAACACCATAAATAGGAATAGATATTCCGTTATGTGTTACAGCACCAAAATTAGAGGATGAGGTTTTTACTTCTGGTAACATCGATTTTGGAATATCTAAAGCAGCCAACAACGTAGCATCCCACTTTAAATCTTTAATATTATACAGCATGGTTCGGGATGCATTGGTATGATCGGTAATGTGCTGCTTTCCGTTGGTAAATTTATAAATCAACCAACTATCTATAGTTCCAAAAAGTAGTTGTCCCGCTCCGGCTTTTATACGCGCTTCAGGTACGTTATCTAAAATCCATTTTAATTTGGTTCCCGAAAAGTAAGCGTCAATAACTAATCCTGTATGCTCTCGAACATAAGTTCCTAAGCCATCTTTTTTTAAAGTCTTACAAATGTCTTTGGTTCTGTTGTCTAGCCAAACAATGGCATTGTAGATAGGTTCTCCCGTTTCTTTATCCCAAACCACAGTAGTTTCTCTTTGGTTGGTAATTCCTATAGCTGCAATTTCTTCTGGAAGAATTCCGGTGTCTTTTAAAACGGTTTCAAAAGTTTCTTTTTGGTCGTTGTATATTTCGATAGGGTCGTGTTCTACCCAGCCAGATTCTGGATAATGTTGTGTGAGTTCTTTTTGCGAAATACCTACAATAGTACCTTTTTCATCAAAAATAATGGTCCTGGTACTGGTTGTACCTTGATCAAAAGCGATTACGTATTTTTTTTGCATGAACAACTTTTTCAGAAATTAAAACATAAAGTACCGAAATTATTTTAATATACTATGCGTGCATAAGAATTATTTTGTAAGTTAAATATGGTATTCCGTTTCCGGAGCAATTCATTTCTCAAAAAAGAATTGTAATTTGTAACGGATAAAATTTTAAGATTATGGCTAAAAAAGCAGACCAAACAGCATCCTTTATGGTTCGGTTTAACCAAATTATTTTTGAAGAAGATGGGGAATCAAAAGTACAATGGCGCGGAAAAGTATCGCATGTACAAGGTGGTGAGGATAAGAGTTTTTCAGATTTTAAAGAAGCTGTAGCTTTTATACAGTCCAAATTAGCCGATTTAACTTTGGAAGCTACAAAACATGAAACTCCAGAAGTGCAGGATTCTCTATTGAAAAAGAGTTTTTCGCTTTGGAAAACCATTTCTAAGGAAGGTCCGAAAGTAATCCTAGAAACCATCAAAGATCCTAGAAAGCAAGTCGCAAACATACAAGATCAAATTAGTTATTTAGGCGAAGACTTAATGGATAAAGTACATATCGATCAATGGCGAAATGCTTCTCGATCTGATTTTAATACTATAAAAGATTCTATTAGCAGTTTAGCAGATGAGATTAAAAAATTAAATGCTAAAGTAGATGCTATTAGCACTCCAACTAAAGCAACCAAAACTACTAAAACTACGAAAACAGCTAAAACTACACGAGCTACTAAAAAGAAGTAAGCCTTATACATGAATCCACTTCCAGATAGATTAATAGAATTAAAACAGTTTCAAAAGGATGCGATTATTCGTATTCAGACTTTGGGACAGTTTCATCTATGGATACATAATGAGAAAGTAGATTCTAAGAAATGGGGAAGAGATAAAACCGTGCAATTACTACAGTATTTAATTTCTAATAGACAACGGCATGCCCTTCATAAAGAAAAAATCATGGATCATCTTTGGGAAGATGGAGACGACAGGGATTTTAAAGTCGCATTACACGGAGTTAATAAAGTTTTAGAACCCGAAAGACCTTCTAGAACCGAACCTAGTTTTGTGATTCGACAAGGAATTAGTTATCAATTAGATTTAGAAAAAGTTTGGATTGATGTCGAAGCTTTAGAACAATATATTATTATAGGTAACGAAGCTTTTGGCGAAGATCAAGGAATTGCTAAAGAAGCCTATAAAGAAGCTATTGCCTTATATCGAGGTGTATATTTGCCTAATCGGGTTTTTGAAGATTGGTCTTCCGAAGAACGCGAGAAAATTCAAATCCTAATTTTAGGCGCTTATGTAATACTTGCTGAAATTTTATTAAATGAAAACCCGTTAGAAAGTATTCGTTTAGCACAATGTGCAATTGCAATAGATAATACTTGGGAAGATGCATACCGACTTCAAATGCAAGCGTACATTAAAAAAGGAAATAGACCACAAGCCATCAAAGCCTATCAAAAATGTGCCGATGTGCTAGAAAAGGAATATGGTATTGAACCACTTCCAACCACAAAAAATCTTCTAAAAGAAATTGAAAATATTTAATTGTAAAATATTTTAAAAAATAATTATCCGCTGTAAACCCTTGTTTTTACTCAAGTTTTTATTCTTCCTTCTTATAAAAAATCGCTAAGCATCGTTTTTGCAACTCAGTTGTAACTACCTGATTGTACGTTTGTACCATAAAATAAGATATAACACATTTAAACAATATATTATGGCTACTAAAACAAAAGCAACATTAATCAACAGTACTACAAATAAAGTATTAGGATTAACTACGAAAGCAAATGATTTCGCTTTAAACACTACAGAAAAAGTATTCACAAAATCTATTGCATGTACTGAAAAAGGATTAGGTCTTTCTGCAAAACTACTAAAGAAAGGTTTAAAAGCATCTGCTAAAAACCAAGATATGGTTTTTAATACTTTAGAAACAGTAAAAGGAAAAGCGGTAAAGTTTATCGCAAAATCTAAATAATTTCAAAAATAAAAGGAACGCATACACAAGTGCAACTCATTTGTAACTCGCTGATTGTATGTTTGTACCAGAATTAAATATAACAACACAATAACAACAATATATTATGGCAACTAAAACTAAAAAAGTAGCAAAAAAAGCAACAAGTAAAGTAAAGAACGATACTAACGTTGTAAAGAAAATTAATACAGAATTAGTGAACGCATCTATAGCTACAATTAATACGGTTGTAGATAATGGTGAGAAATGGCAAAAATTAGCTTCTAAGTTAATGAAGAAGTCAGAAAAAATAAGAGAGCAACAAATCAATATGATTTTTGATACTGCGGAAGCTGTAAAAGGACAGTTTGTAACAGGATCGGATAAAATGAAAGATTTAGTTGGTTACGATGCAACTATGGTTGAGAAAGCTAAAGATATGGCAATGCGCAATCCAGTAGCTAAAAAAGTATTGGATATTGTTGAAGATATTACAGAGAAAGTTTCTGAAAACCCAATGGTTCAAAAAGCAGAAAAAGTTTCCGAAGACATTAAAAGCATGGGAATGGCTAAGTTTAAAGAACTTAAGGGAGATGTTCTAGAACAAGCTTCAAAAATTCTTGACAAAGGAGAAGCTATTATTGAAGAAGCGAAAGAAACACCTAAAGCGAAAGTAACGAAGAAAGTGGTTAAAGCTAAAACAACAGTAGCTAAAAAAGCAGTAGCTAAAAAAACGGTTGCTAAAAAAGCAACGGCAAAAGTTACTAAAGCAACTAAGGTAGTAGCAAAAGCAGCACCTAAAAAAGCGGTAGTTAAAAAACCAGTAGCTAAAAAAACAACTACAACTAAGAAAGCGGTAACAAAAGCTGCTCCTAAAGCAAAAGCTACTGTAGCTAAAAAAGCAACAGCAGTGAAAAAAGAAACGACAGCAAAAGTAGCTGAGGTTAAAACAGAAGTAGCTGCAAAAGTTGCTGAAGTTAAAACAGAAGCAACAAAATAATACCATAACTTATAAAAAGTAATTTGATATGCTTACAAAATCAATATTAGATGCTCCAAAAAACATGGTTTTTAAAGCATTAAATAAAACAAGAAAAGTTGCAGAATCGGCTAACGATTATGCGCTACATACCACAGAAGATGTTGTTAGTGAAACGATAGTTGTTGCAGAGCAATGGCAAACGGTTGCTAACAAAGCAATAAAAGACAGTTTGAAAATAGCTGCAACAAATCAAGATTTAGTTTTTACTGCTTTAACAGGTATGAAAAAACACGTAAAACTTAGCAAAAAAAGATTTACTAAGCTTATGGCATAGTATTAAATTTTTTGTTTATTATTAAGTTGGTTAGTTGAAAAGGTTGTCTGTAGAGGCAACCTTTTTTTTGTTTTATAGATCTTCGTTTTGGTCAAAACGTTTCGTACTTTTATAGCAAACAATTGATTAATGGCCAAGAAAAAGAAAGTTGCAGCTTCAGATATACTTACCATGTACATGGATTATGTGGTAGAACACCATAGTAAGCCAGAATCGGTAACCAGTTTTACTGAAATACATGCTTTAGATGAAGAAGTTTTTTACACCCATTTCACCTCTTTTAAAGATGTAGAAAAGGATATTTATTTACTGCTTTTTGAAAATTCAGTGGCTATTTTAAAGCAAACGCCAGAGTATATTTCGTTTACTAAAAAAGACAAGATGCTAAGTTTGTATTATACCTTTTTTGAAAACCTGTCGCTCAATCAAGAATTTATAAAAATCAATCTGAAAGGTTTCGAAAATCAGCTGAAAGCATTTTCTACCTTTTCCAGATTAAAACGTGGATTTAAGGCATTTGTAGAAGATTTAGATTTAGAAACAATTAGTCTGAATGTAGATACTATCGAAAATATTCAAAAGAAAACCATTAAAGAATCTTTCTGGATTCAGTTCTTGTTTACCATGAAATTTTGGCTCGATGATACTTCGGAAGCTTTTGAAAAAACAGATATTTTTATTGAGAAATCACTAAACACGAGTTTCGAATTGTTAAATACCAAGTCTTTGAATAATATAATTGATTTGGCGAAGTTTTTATATAAAGAGAAAGTGAAATAGTAGACCTGCGGGGTTTTTAAAACGGTGTAGGTCTATAAATTAAAAAAAGATACCCGTTTTCACGGGCAGGAGTATGAAAACACTTAAAAACATACCGATTTCTAAAATTCAACGCGCATCCAAATTGGTGCAAACGGGAGCGAAAGTTGGCGTAAATTATCTGAAATATTATGGCGATAAAATGGTGCATTCCGAAGAAGAAGCCAAAGAACGTTTAGATGAATCTAACGCCACAGATATTTATGATAGTTTAAAAGACCTAAAAGGTTCTGCTTTAAAATTAGCGCAAATGCTAAGCATGGAGAAAAATATTTTACCGCGAGCCTATGTGGAGAAATTCTCGTTGTCGCAATTTTCAGTACCTCCATTATCTGCTCCTTTAGTTTTGAAAACCTTTAAAAAGTCTTTTGGTAAATTCCCAAGTGAAATTTTTGATGCTTTTAATCCAGAAGCAATAAATGCAGCGAGTATCGGACAAGTACATAAAGCAGAAAAAGATGGGAAAACCTTGGCTGTGAAAATTCAGTATCCTGGAGTTGCAGATAGTATTTTGTCCGACTTAGCAATGGTGAAGCCAATTGCTATGAAGATGTTTAATATAAAAGGAGAACATTCCGATGTGTATTTTAAAGAAGTAGAAGGGAAGCTATTAGAAGAAACAAACTATTTATTAGAGATAGCACAAAGCAAAGAAGTCGTTGCTGCGTGTGCGCATATTCCAAATTTAGAATTCCCTAGATATTATGAAGGTTTCTCTTCACAACAAATCATTACAATGGATTGGATGGAAGGAATGCATCTTTCCGAATTTGCTAAAATAAATACCAACGCTGAGCTTGCAAGTCAACTAGGACAAGCTTTATGGGATTTCTATTTATATCAAATGCATATACTTAAAAAAGTACATGCCGATCCGCATCCTGGTAATTTTTTAGTTTCCGAAAAAGGAAAATTAATTGCCATCGATTTTGGTTGTATGAAAATCATTCCGGAAGATTTTTACATTCCTTATTTCGAATTATTTAATAAAGAAATACTGGATGATTCTAAACGGTTTCATAAGCAATTATTGAAATTGGAGATTTTAAGAAAAGACGATTCCGAAGAAGAAATAGTATTCTTTACCAATATGTTTCATGATGTACTAAGCTTTTTTACACAGCCTTTTAGAGAAGAAACTTTTGATTTTTCAGATCCTGCATTTTTTGAGAAAATAGCAGCTATTGGGGAACGTTATTTTAAAAGTACGAGATCTAATAAAATGAACGCCAATAGAGGTTCTAAGCATTTTATTTATTTGAATAGAACGTTTTTCGGATTGTTTAATTTAATGTTTGATTTAAAAGCGACAAACATTAAGATCAATAACTATCAAAATATATAGTTGGAAACGGTAGTGCGAATAATTTTAAGGCATTTGAAATATTATGCACGCATAGTATTTTGTGTAAATATCGTATATTGTAAAAAAGACCATTTATTTTGTGGTTTATTTTGATAAAATCATTAAATTTTCACATTAAATTTATAGAATTAGCAAGTTTCTTAAAAGAATAGCATTAATACAAGTAATTTATAATGGCAAAAAAAATTGATTTGAAGGATATTGTGCAAGATGCATTCGATACTTCAATCCACCAAATTTCAGGTTCTGATGCAGCATTTCTATATGCCGAATCACCAACAAGTCCGATGCATATTGCAACCTTGAATATTGTGGAAGGTTCTTTAAAGTTTGAAGATTTTAAAGAGATTGTCGCGTCTAAATTACATTTAGTACCAAAGTTTAGACAGCGCTTATTAAGTGTTCCTATGGATTTAGATTATCCGTATTGGGTAGACGATCCAAATTTTGATATCGACTTGCATTTAAATCGTATTAAATTACCAGATCCATCGAATTGGAAAACGTTAAGAGATTTGACATCCACTTTGTTTTCTGCACCTTTAGATTTACGTAGACCATTATGGTCGGTGCATTTTATTGAAGGAATAGATGAAATTGCGCAAGTGCCTAAAGGCTCTGTTGCTATAGTTACAAAAGTACATCACGTAATGATTGATGGTAGTTCTGGAGTTGGTATTATGGGTGTTTTGTATGATAGTGATGCAGATGGCAAGCAAAAAAAACGTTCTAAACCAAAGCCTTTTAATCCAGAGCCATTACCAGACGAACTTAGTTTACTGTTAAAAAGTGGGTATGGGTTTTTAAAAAATCCGTTTAGAATTCCAAGAACAGTTGCAGAAACGGCTTACAGTTTTATTAAAAGTAAAGCCGCCAAGAAACTAAGTATTCAAAGAGAATTTAGTTCCACAAAGTTTCCAGTTCCAATCACCATTTTTAATGGTACTATTTCTGCCAAAAGAACTTGGGGAACAGCCATTTTATCTTTCGAGCGTATCAATGCGCTTCGTAAAACAATGGGTGGAAGTATTAACGATGTTATTCTTGCTATTTGTGCAGGAGCGCTTCGTCGATATTTAGTAGAAAAAGAAAAATTACCATTACACCCATTGGTCGCCAATGTGCCAATTTCTATTCGTACAGAAAATAGCGACCATACTATGAATAATCAAATTGCTAATATGATGATTCAATTAGCAACACATATTGAAGATCCTTTAGAACGTCTAGAATATATTCAAGAACAAACCATGTTAGGGAAGTCAAGGCACAATACTATGGGAGCAAAAACGTTGGCTAAAATGGCAGATGTGGTTCCTTTTGGTTTAGCAAATTTAGCTGCTGGACTATATAGTAAATACAATATTAAAGATTTACATAGGCCTCCTTTTAATGTTACCATTACTAATGTTCCAGGACCAAGAGGTTTATTGTATTTAAACGGACATAAAGTAGTTTCTATTTTTGGTTTAACGCCTGTTTTAGATGGTTTTGGACTAATTATTGCTGCATTTAGTTATAATGGTCAAGTAAGTATTACTACCACATCAGATTCTAAAACAATGCCAGATGCGGATGTGTTTTCTAGATATATTAGAGAATCTGCTAACGAGTTGGAAGAACAAATTAAAAATCTAGGAAAAGATAAATCAGCTAGTAAAACAGTACAACAAGTTAAAAGTAAAAGTGGCCCGTTTTTTACGGCTTTAAAAAAATATGTAAAAGAAAATCCTAAAGAAGTGAAATCGGCAAAGGGTTTATATCACATGCAATTAGATTTAGGAGATAGGACAGATAGCTGGGAACTAGATTTTACAAAAACAGTAGCCGTTATTAAGAAAAAGAAAAATTTAGACCCTAAAGTTTTAATAGAAATTGAAGATGAAAACCTATTTGCTTTGTATAAAGGCAAGTTGCTTTTAGAGGAATTAAAAATTCAAGGGCGAATTAAAATAACAGGAACAGCAGCAAGTAAAACAAAATTTATAAAGTTACTTATAGCATTTCTAGAACGATAATTAATGCATTATAATACACATATATTGAAATCGACAGATGGCGAATCCATTTGTTATTATAAATGGGAAGCAAACCCCAAAGTGCCTTTTAAAGGTCTTGTACAAATTGCACACGGATTAGGAGAACATGCTGGTAGATATGATGATATGGCACATCTTTTACAAGACGAAGGCTATTCGATTTATGCTAATGATCATCGTGCTCACGGTAAAACCGCCGAGATGAAACGCTTGTTTGGCTTTTATGATGGTGACGCGTATTTTGACGATTGTATAGAAGATATGCACGTGTTGTCCAATCTAATGAAAGCCGAAAACCCAAAAGCTAAATTTATATTATTTGGACACAGTATGGGATCCCTTTTTAGTAGAATGTACGTAACTAAATATGGTGAAGAATTAGATGCTTTAATCTTATCTGGAACCGCAAGTTTTATGAAGGGGTTAGGGAATGTCGGACTCGTGGCAGCGTCTACAGTAACCGCTTTTCGCGGAAGAGCAAGAGGAAATGAATTTTTAAAATCGGTCTTTTTTGGCGAATTCAATAAAAAGTTCAAACCCAATAGAACCAAGTTTGATTGGCTAAGTCGCGATGAAAAACAAGTCGATGTTTTTGCTAAAGATCCTTATCGAATAGAAGATTTTTCATTGGGTGTGTTTTTAGATATTATTAAAAACTCGAAAACAATCAATAAATCGGAAGCCTTTAAAGCAACACCAAAAGATTTACCAATTTTGATGTTTTCTGGCGATAAAGATCCCGTTGGTGAAATGGGGAAAGGCGTAAAGCGCGTTGCCAAACAATTTGAGAAAAGTGGAATACATGATTTTACCTTTAATTTATATGAAGGAGGAAGACACGAAATGTTAAAAGAAACGAATGCCGAGGCAGTGAAGCAAGAAGTTATTGCTTGGCTAAATGCACGTATGTAAGAATAAAAAAATGGAAGAAACCCAAATTATATATAAGATTTTCACACGCTTAGCTGTTGCTTTGGGAACGCTAAATGGCTTGAGTCTAAAAGAAGCGAAAAAGCTTACGAATCTACAATTCAAGGAGCATCTTTTTCAAAAAGAAATCAAAGTGCTCATTAGTGCCATTAAAAAAGATGAACACGAAATTATTGAACAATTATTAGAAAAAACTATTTTGGTTTGTGATGAGTTAGGTCCAAATAGAGATTATATAACGCTAATAAAAATATTAAAAAATATAGGCGTTTCTATTTCCGAAGGGCACGATCAAAACGAATACAAATACACCAATTCCATTCTAGATAGATTTCAGAAAAAAATAAAGGCAATCAATAAAAAAATCCCATTGCCGCCATTATTTAATATGATGATGGAAAGTAGGTCGTTAATCGAATGGTCATCCATTTATTGCTTATATCCTTTTATCCCAAAACGTATTAAAGGAAAAGGCAAGCCTGTATTATTAATTCCGCCATATTTAGGGGATGACTTTTCAACTTCCTTTGTAAGGAAATATTTAAAATCTCTGGGGTTTACAACCTACAAATGGGAATTAGGATTTAATATGGTGAAATCCCATTATATTCCTAGGTTAGAAGAAAAACTAGCAGATATTTATCAGGAACACCAAGAAAAAGTAAGTATTGTTGGTTGGAGTGGCGGTGGTATTTTTGCCAAAATCATGGCAAATAGACACCCGAATCAAGTGGAACAAATTTTAACTATTGGCTCTCCCATTTGGGGCGTTATGGATATGAAAACACCGCTTTACGGTTTGCTAGAATTTTTTAGAGGAAAGTCTTTAAAGGAACGTAACGAAAGATTTTTAGCCGAATTAGAACCAATACCAATAGTTCCAGTAACCTGTATTTATACAAAAACCGATGGTCTAGTGCCTTGGAAACATTGTATGGAAGCAGCGACATATAGAAAGAATATTAAAAATATTGAAGTCTTTGGTAGTCATACCGGAATGGGCGCCAATGCAAGTGTTTTACTCGTCACAGCCAATATGCTTAGCGCGAATATACAAGGCAAAAAAATAAGAGATGTTGGCTCTAATATTGAACGTTATTTATATCCTAATTTCTGGAAAAAAGCTATAAAAACGTTCAAAACCAAAAAGCCAATTGTACCAGTAATAAAATAATAAGATATGGATCATATTATTGCCCATCATAAATTTCAAGACGCTTTAAAGCAAATTGCTATAGAGCTAAAGTTAGATCTTGAAGATGTAAAAAAGCAAGGCGCAAACTGTATTAAGGAGTTGTATGCACAACAGCATCCTATTGCAAAATTAATGTCCGTAAAAAGCTTTGATTATATTCTTTCTAGAGCGTATAATGATAAAATTGATGTAGATCCAAAAGGGATAAAAAAGCTGATGAAATTGATGCAGAAAAACTCTGTAGCATTCATTATGACACACAAAACCTATCTCGATACTTTGGTGCTAATTTCAACATTGGCACGTTATGGTATGCCAATTCCATATTCTTTCGGTGGAAGTAATTTGGCATTTCCAGGAATGAAACAATTAGGAAACAATGCAGGACTCATTTTTATTCGTCGCAGTTTTAAAGACGACTTAATTTATAAAGCAGCTTTACGTCATTATATCGCTTCCATTATAGATAAAGGGGATCATTTAACTTGGAATATTGAAGGAACACGATCTAGAACCGGAAAAATTATTTACCCAAAAATGGGAATCTTAAAATATATAAAGGAAGGGGAAGCACAGAGTACAAGAAATATTAAATATGTTCCCGTTTCTATTGTTTATGATCTCATTCCAGATGTCAAACAAATGACAGAGGAAGGAAAAGGGCAAGAAAAAAAGTCGGAAAACATAAAAGAGACTGTCAGTTATATTAAGAAATTAGGAAATGATTATGGTCGTGCAGCAATCCGATTTGGAGACCCTGTAGAAATGGAAGAAGACCAGCAAGCCATCATTCCAGACATGGAAGAAGATAGTTATGCCGATAAAAATACACTACCACGTTTTGCTTTTGAGTTGATTCACAAAACCAACGCGATTACACCAGTAACTACAGTTTCCTTAATTTGCCATGTATTGCTAAATGATTTCGCTTTAACCAAAAAAGAAATCGAATTCAAGGTGAATAGATTGATGGGATACATTGGTCAGAAAAAAGAAGATGTACTTATAGATCGTGGTAAAAAGATTGGAGTTACCATTCAAACCGCACTAAATTTATTAAAGGCAGCTAGAATAATTCAAAAAAGTAGGGCAGGACAAAAGGCACAATATAGTTTGGTTGCTACTGAGTATTTACCAGCGACGTATTATGCAAATATGGCTTCGGGCCATTTATACCACCAAGCTTTTATTGAAATGGCTTTGGTGAAAATAAAAGACGATACATCTGCGAATCGAATCACGAACTTCTGGGAAGAAATTATGGAGCTTCGTAATTTATTTAAGTTTGAATTTTTCTACACCAATAAGCCGAAATTTAGCAGTGAAATTGAAACCGAATTATTCCGATTCGATAAAAACTGGAGAGCCATTTTAGCAAATCCAAAAGGAGATATTTCTGCGTTATTAAAAAAGCAAGATTTATTCGTTTCTAGAGCAATT
Source organism: Lacinutrix sp. WUR7 (assembly GCF_016864015.1). Taxonomy (NCBI): domain Bacteria; kingdom Pseudomonadati; phylum Bacteroidota; class Flavobacteriia; order Flavobacteriales; family Flavobacteriaceae; genus Lacinutrix; species Lacinutrix sp. WUR7. The sequence continues at coordinate 1,832,241 of NZ_CP045067.1, forward strand.
CTTTTATCGTATTTAGAAGCCGATAAAGTGGTTTGTCATACCTTGAATAGTTGGGATACAGATGATGAATTTACAGATAAAGAATTCATCGAATTGTCTATGTTTAAAGGAAAAGAATTGCATTGGCAATCTAAAATAACACGCTTAGATAGTGTTTCTAAACCCTTTTTAATTAATGCACTTCGTTTTGCTAAGAATGCAAATTTAATTCCGGTAGATAGAACCATAGATTATGATGCTTTAGAAAGCTGGAAAAATCAGTTAGAAGATTTATCTGAAAGATTATTTTACTTAAAGCAAATAGAAAATGTACAAGATGAAAGAGGATTAAAAGAAGAACCACAAGAACAAATTATAGTTCCAGATTCTGGTAGTGATGAAGTACATCAAGAAGAGGAAATCGAAGAAGGAGCGCATATTACAGCGTTTTTTGATATGGATAGAACGCTAATCAATGATTTTTCTGCAAAAAAATTCATGACAACACGTTTGTTTAGTGGAAAAACAACGGCAAAAGAATATCTCACACAGTTTGCTACAGCAGCAGTATTTGCTTTAGGAAATAGAGATTTTGAAGTGCTTACCAAAATCGCTGCACTTGGTGTAAAAGGGATTGCAGAATCTGCATTTACAGAATTAGGAGAACAAGTTTTTACCGATTATCTAGAAGAAACTATTTACCCAGAATCGCGGGAGTTAATAGAGAAACATTTAGAGAAAGGTCATAAAGTCGTTATTATATCTGCTGCTACTACCTATCAAATAGAACCCATAGCGAAAGCCTTAGGGATTAAAGATATTTATGCCACCGAAATGGAATTACGCAACGGTAAGTTTACTGGTCGTGTTTCCGAAATGTGTTGGGGAGAAGGTAAAGCAAGAGCGGCAAGAAAATTTGCGAAAAAGAACAATACCGATTTATCTAAAAGTTATTTTTATACCGATAGCTTTGATGATTATCCATTATTAAAAATTGTAGGAAAACCAGTTGCTACCAATCCTGATCAACGCTTATCACAAATAGCATTCGAAAATAATTGGCCTATCTTAAGATTTGAAGAGCCAGTAGGAAAACCTTTGGTTAATGGGTTTAGAACTGGATTAGCGGCGGCAAGTATTTATCCTTCCGCTTTAAAAGGAATTGTAAAAGGAGCAATGACGATGTCTAGGCAAGAAGCCGCAAATACTACCTTTTCTAGTATTGGCGATTTAGGATCCAAAATGGCAGGATTAGAAATTGCAGTAAAAGGAAAGCATAATTTAGAAGAAATACGTCCCGCAGTTTTTTGTTTTAATCATCAAAGTGCTGCCGATTTCTTTATCGTCATGAAATTGATTCGTCATGATTTTACAGGAATTGCTAAAAAGGAATTAGAAAGAACGCCTTTCGGTCCTATATTTAAAGCGTTAGGTGCTATTTATGTAGATCGTGCTAATAAAGAAAAAGCCATTGAAGCCATGCAACCAGCTGTAGAAGCTTTAAAGAATGGTATTTCTGTTGCTATCGCGCCAGAGGGAACGAGGAGTGGAAGTAAAACCTTAGGAACCTTTAAAAAAGGTGCGTTTCACTTAGCCATGCAAGCTGGAGTACCAATTATTCCAATCGTGATTAAAAATGCATATATGGCCATGCCTAAAGGAACGAGTATGTTTAAACCAACACATATAGAAGTGGTTGTTTTAGATCCTGTTGATACTTCCCTTTGGAAACGAAAAAATATCAATAAGCATATTGAAGAAGTTCGAGATTTGTATATTAATGAATTAGAAAATTAATTTTAAGTTATGAAACTAAACGTAGGGATTTTAGGAGGTGGTTCTTGGGGAACCACAGTAGCATCATTAACTGCAAAAAATAATGATACTATTTTATGGGCAAGAAATGAAAAGACTATTCGAGAAATTAATGAAGAACATAGCAATTCTAAGTATTTACCAGGAGCAAAATTAAATAAGAATTTAAAAGCTTCTACTTCTATTGAAGAAACGGTTAAAAATGCAGATGTGATTGTCATGGGAATTCCTTCGCAGCATTTTAGAGAAGTGTTGCGTGCTGCAAAACCTTTTATTAGACCTTGGGTTCCTATTGTGAGTTTAGCTAAAGGTTTAGAATTGGACACAAAAATGCGCATGACGCAAATTATTGAAGAAGAACTTCCTGGGCATCCAGCTGGAGTTCTTACAGGACCTAACTTAGCGAAAGAAATACATGCTGGGCAAGCAGCGGCAGCAGTAATTGCGATGGTAGATAAAACGATTGCTAAAGAATTACAACAAGTATTTAGCACAGGGTTATTTCGTGTATATACCAATAATGATGTGATAGGTTGCGAACTTGGTGGAGCTCTTAAAAATATTATGGCAATTGCCACAGGAATGGGGGATGGTGCAGATGCAGGGGATAATACAAGAGCTGCGTTAATCACCAGAGGCTTATCTGAATTAACTAGGTTGGGAATTGCCATGGGAGGAAAACGACGCACGTTTGCTGGACTAGCAGGAATGGGAGATTTAGTAGCTACCTGTTCCAGTTCTAAAAGTAGAAACCATCATGTTGGATTTCAAATCGGACAAGGGAAAAGTTTAGATCAAATAATTGAAGAAATGGATGAAGTTGCCGAAGGTGTAAAAACGGCAAAAGTAGTTATGGAATTAGCTAAAGATTATAAGGTCGATATGCCAATATCTAGAGAGGTTTACAAAGTGCTTTACGAAGGGAATACTGTTAATGATGCTTTTAAAGGTTTGCTTAAAATTGAA